>CAIMFH010000031.1 GCA_903840265.1 uncultured Schlesneria sp.
GAAGATCCGGAGGGTCGCGACGCCCTTCTGTGTGTGAATAATCTAGGTGATTGGAGAGCCCGCGATGAGAACGATCTTCACTACTGGTCAGGTAGCAAAGATCTGCAAGGTTGCGCCCCGCACTGTCAGCAAATGGTTTGACTCCGGCCGTCTGCGCGGTTACCGCATTCCCGGATCTCAAGACCGTCGTATTCCCCGTGAGCATCTCATCCGGTTCCTTAAGGAACACGGGATGCCTCTCGGAGAACTCGAAGACGAGGCCATGGGCAAGCTGCTGTTGGTTGGCATTGAAGCCACCGTCCGCGGCCACCTTATGGATCTGCTACCGACCGATGACTACAAAATTGAGTCAGCGGCAAGTGGCTTCGAGGCCGGTATTCAGGCTGAATCCCTGCATCCCGACTGCATCGTGATTGACTTCGGAATGGGTCGTCACGAAGCCACGCTGATTGCGCAAAACTTGCGGAAAAACAACGACTACGCCGACGCTGTTCTAGTAGCTCTTCTGAGCGACGACGACACCGCCAGCGGATTCGACCGCACCCCGTTCAATGAAACGTTCCGGAAGCCATTCGACAGCGCACTGCTGGCCGAACGAATCCGCACGTTAGTTGGCCGGAAAAAGCAACTCGCCTAATATAGTTCGGGGCCGTCCCTTCAAGACGAAGACCAAACGGCCCCGAAGGATCGGTCGCAAGACCGATCACCACTGCCGCATTTCAGGATGAAACCGCGGCGGTTTTGGTTATCAAAGCGAAATGAAAGAGGCGTCACTTTTTTGACGCCTCTTTTTGTTTTCTTTGGTGATGATGCGAGACGATTAGACTTCGCTGCTCTTAAATTCTGGAACTGCTGCCACTGGTTTCCTCGGATGCTACCGTGACTGCTGGCCTCTAAATGTCACGCAGGAGGGAGCAAACAGTGATCACTCAGTGAGGGTAAATCGGGAACGAAAGGACGTTGAAATGACAATCCCGCTTTCTGAAGAAGCCATGCTGGCCGCATTGCGGGTGATTGGAATCGATCCTCAAAAGCTTTCATTGTCTTCCAATGATGAGGAACGCAATCTGACATCGTTTGTCGCTTACAGCGACTTCTCCGTAATCACCGATTGGCGAGATCCCGTCATCGACACCTTGGGACAATTCGAGAGCCACCTGCTTCGTCACAAAGTCCGGATGCAAGTGGGCGATGACGCCGTGGTAGTGGTCTCTCTGAGCGCAGATCAGTTCGCAGTTCGGTTTCAGCTACCGGATCTCGATAGCAACAACCGCAATCTGCACGAGCTCGTGTTCGCTCTCGATTCACTGTTGCCACCTTTCTTAGCCATCTACTCTCTGGTGGAATGTGATGACTCCGACGGTCTTGCGTATGCACTTCTGCCCGTGGAAACATGGGACAAGTTGAAGTTGGTGCTTGGGCCACACTTCAACTACTTTTTTGCCAAACACCCGGCACTGAAAGTGAAGAAGCTTGCTGTGCCGAAGTCGACGCCTCGTGCGAGACTGAAGAAAATCAACTGGCAGAAAGAGTATGACCACCATCGGCGCACGGAACCAACCGTTGATGAACCTCCAATATCGGTTGATCGATATCTGACAGTAGTCGAAGCGATTGATCCGCGCTGCCCAACGCCTATCATTCGTCACGCCAGGACACCCACATGCCCGTACAATCAATGCATTCAAGAAGCATTTCAAAAGACTTTGGATAACCCAGCCCGTGGCGGTTCGATGGCGACGATAGTGACGCCATCGGAAATGCTGGGGCGATTCGCACGCGACCTCAATAGCACGCACTCAGATCCGTGGCTGGTACATGGGCAGACAGATCGACTCGCAACCCTGTTATACGAGCATGCATATGCAAATTTGATTGCTACGAGCTTTGCATTCGTGTGTGGTCACTATCGACCAACAGTCTCTTGCTCATTCGCACCACTGGGAACAGGTGATCCCACGTGGTCCTATTTTGTCTTTCTAGCCCTGGGCTGTGAGGACGAGGCGACTCGGCTGGGGGATCTGCTGATGCATCCCGCTGCTCAGACCGCGGAACGGGCTCCTTGGGAAAAGAATCGAGAGGCGTACTGCGATCTTGCGGTGTACCTGCATCAAGCTGAGGCAGGCCTGAACCTGGCAGTGATCGACCCCGTCATGGTACTGAGCGAACCGACCGCTTGGGATGACCCTGAGAACATCATTCAGGCATTGCAGTACCACTGCGTCAAACGCGGTGAGTCGTTTACTCATCCAAGTCGACGCTGGATGTGGCCGGCACCCATCTATGCATTAGCTCGTCGCTGCCAGGCGCGAGACAAGCTGCCCCCTGACAATCCGTTCCTGAATCAATGGCGTGATAGATCAGATATCGATTGGACTTCCGTATTCATAGGTCGCCTACAGGAGATCGACAAGAAATTGTCACGATTCGTCGAATCTGGCTATCCGCAACTAATGCCGGTCGCTCCCACTTTAGTTTCGGCCCGTGTTGAGGCAATTGAGAACGGAAAGATATTTGGGATCACCGATCCGCAATCGATTGGCGGACAAGAATTCGCTGTTAAAGGATCGCTCGATCTTGGACAGCCCCCCAATGTCGGTGAACTCTGGAATTTCAAGATGACTTCAACGGGTTCGGTGTACATCGCCGAGACCCATCCCGATCTGGGGAACATCCACTACGAGAAGTACCGATTGGAAGGAATCTGGACGAATCAACTGCCCGGGGAGCGGTGATCGGATGAGAAATGCGATCACCCCAGTGAATTGAATCGACTCCAACGTGCCTAGATCAGGTCAATGGGCCCGAAACCTCTAGCAAGTCCACCGCAGGCTGCCGATTGCAGAAGATCGTCGCCATGCGTCCGTAAGTCACGCTGCCGATCGGTATCCGGAAATGCTTCGCAAGACCTGGCCCGGCGGTCATTTCCAGAATGGCCCCCAGGTCGATGTGTCGCAATACATTGTGATTGATCAGAATTCGCCCTAACGGCGTCCGTTTCGCCAAGATCTCGCGACGAACCTCTTCAGTGACGTAGCCGAGGTTGAACCGCACCAGACCGTACTGGACCACCGTGTCTGTCCCGTGTTTGAGCAACAGGATCTCGCGTGCGTACAGATCGCCATCCAGTTTGTCAGCAAGCACGCGCACGTCCACCGGTGAATGGTGATGCGTTTCCATCGCGACAGTCATATGGTGGTCGTGGACCAGCATCGTCTTGTAAGGCTCGGGTGTGACCGCCGACGGAATATGCTCTGCTTTCAGAAACAGAGACTCCGATGAGGGGAACAGGTTCGTGAGAGCCAGCAATTCGTCGTGTGGATTCATGGTGAGTTCGGCGAGCAACAATCGGCGGACAAGACGGGGCCGGTGAGGACGACTTCCAACAGATCTTACGTGTAACGCACTTCCCGATGCTCGACTTCGAAGTATTCGGGTAGCAGTGTGTCCGCCTGAAGTAGACCCTTGCGAGTTAGGGTAATCTCATCGCCATTCACGTTCAGGTAACCCTTGGCCTGCTGGGCCGCCAGCGGGGCTGCAAACTCGTTCAGGATGTTCACGCCGAACTTCCGGCGGAATGGTTCTGCAGAAATGTGGCCTTCTTTCATCTGCAGAATCATTTCACGAATCAGTCGCTGATGGTCGGTAGGACGCAGGGCGCGATTGATCGGCAACGCTCCTGATTCAACCGTGGTCAAATAGTCTTCCAGTTGATCCAGGTTCTGATAGTGAACCCCCTGGAAGTGACCGAACGAAGAAACGCCGGACGCCAGTAGGTCACAACCGCGCCACACATTGTCACGATAGACGAAGTGATCCGTCGCCGGGTTGCGAATCAGCTCATTTCCGCTGGAGGCCTGGTAACCATCTTGAGCCAGGATATTGATCGCTTCGTCCACCCAGCGGCGTTTGGTTGCCCAATCGGCAATCGGCGACACGATGTGCAGCTCGCGCATTTCCTTCGAGATCAGGGTGTTGAACGGCAATTCCATCTGATAGACCGTGATGTTATCGGGCTTCATCGCTCGCGCCCGCTCGATACATTTCAACCAGTTGTCGTCGGTCTCGCCGATCATCCCCGCGATCAGGTCAATGTTCACTTGAGGGAAACCCACCTCTTGAATCCAGCCATAGGCTCGATCAATTTCGGGCGACAAATGAGCTCGGCCGTTTTCTTCCAAGATTGCGTCGTTGAAATTCTCGACTCCCAACGAAATCCGAGTGATGCCAATATCTTTAAGCGTCTGCAACTTCTCCAGGCTAAGCGTTCCCGGTTCACATTCGAATGTCACCTCTTCTGCATGGTCCCATGAAACCGACCGGCTGAGCTCGTCTCGCAGAAATCGCAGTTGCTTCGAACTGAGGTACGATGGCGTTCCACCACCAAAGTAGACGAACTTCAACTCCCGCCCTTGAACCCCATGTTCATGGCTGAGCAGTTCGACTTCCTTCGCCAATGCTTCCACATAGCGAGTGATGGCATTCGCGTTCTGGTTGGTATACACCCGAAAGTAACAGAACTTACACCGTTTTCGACAAAACGGAATATGCAGATACAGACCCATCGGGGTCGATCGATCTGGCTCGGCCGCCAAGGCCCCGCGGATTTCCGAAACCTGATCCCGATTCCACAGGGAAAATGGTGGATAGTTGGAGATGAAGTAACTGCCGACTTCAGTCGTGCCAGCGGTTTCTATAGTCATACGAACAAACTCCCGGGGTACCGGATACTCAATAATCAATCCGGTTCAGACTATTCATAACCCTGCCAAGTCATTCTGCAAGGCCCTGTCGAGCTACTTTTTTCCGAAACAGTACACTTTGCCATCCCGACTCTCACTTCCGACCACCAAGACCCCCTCACCAATGGCAGGTCCGGCAGAGATCGGTTTGCCGGCATTAAACTTCCACCGTTCTTTACCATCGGCCAGGCCCAGCGCGTACAGATTTCCGTCGTGAGACCCGACAAAAACCCGATCCCCGACTACCGCGGGTGAACTATCGACCTTGGCGCGAGTGGGAAAAGTCCAAGCCTTCTTCCCGGTCGCCCTGTCGATCGCATGCACCAGTTTGTCGCGCCCGCCCAGGATCACCAACTGGTCGGTGACCGCTGCGGAGGAATGGAACGGCTGCTCACTGCTGCCAGTCGAATACCGCCACAGGACGTCTTTTTTCTTCCAGTCCACGGCCACGACTTCGCTGGCGTACGTCCCCACGTACAGCATGTCGCCAATGACGGCTGGAGAAGCAATCAAGTACGTCTGCAAGGGGAAGTCGAACCGCTGCTGGCCCGTTTTGATGTCGATGACTCGCAGATGTTCATCACACCCCGCAATGAACGTGACCCCTTCCGCCACCGCAGGAGCACAATGGACATAACCTTGCGTTTCGTACTGCCACGCCAGTTTGCCGTCGGCTTCATTCAGGCAGTACAAACGATTGTCGTACGATCCAAACATCACCTTGCCATCCAGCACCGCCGCAGCACTGTAGATCTCACCACCGGTCGAGAACTTCCAGCGACCTTCTCCGGTCCTGCGATCAATAGCGTGAAACATTCCTTCTTCGTCACCCAGGTAGATCGACTCTCCGGCCACAGTCGGTGCCGATTTGAAGCCAGGGGCAAACGAATTCTTCTCAACGACTTCGACCGATTTATAAACCCACAGCTTTTCTCCGGTCTTTCGATTCAAACAAACCAGTTCGCCAGACAGGCAGGGAACGTAAACCGAATCGCCGACAATGGCCGCGGTCGCCAGGACTTGATCGCCAATCGACACTTCCCACAGCAGTTCCAGATCGTCTGGAAGCGATGACGTGGCGACTCCAGATTGCGATAAGTCATGTCGAAACGACGGCCAACTGGTCGCTTTGGGTGGAACAGGATCAGCACCGGATCCTCGCGGACACGTGTCAAACACCATGCTCAGCAAACAGATTGCGGCGAACGCCTGAAGTTTGCGAACAAGGGATGTCGACATGTGCGGATTCCTGAAGATTCAATTCGCGAACGACGGAACGACTGCGGATACCGGTTAGTCTGGCGGATCGAAGGCCGCTTCGTAAAGCTCCAGTAAACTTGACTCATCGACTGGTCGCGGATTGAACGTCCCTGTCCACTGCTTCGCCGCGTCTTCAGCCATTTGCGGAAGCTTGGCCCGCGCGACTCCACACTGAGCCAGATTCGTAGGCATTCCCGAGCGGCCGATCAATTGACCAAGATAAGCAGCGAGTAACTCGCCTGCCTGAGTGTCATCGGCCGCACAAATCTTCGCGTCGGCTGCCAGAGCTCCATACAAATAGCCCACCGCCGGAGCATTGAACCGGACAACGTGCGGCAGCATCAATCCGACCGCCAGGCCGTGTGTGATTCCATAGTGAGCGGTCAGCGGATTCGCCAGCGCATGCGTGGCACCGAGCATCGAGTTCTCGATCGCCGCTCCTGCCAGATGAGCACCCAGAAGCATTGCACCTCGAGCCACCAGCAGCGACGAATCCGTTGAGACGGAGCCGTTGGCCAGCACGACAGGAAAACCCTGAGCCAACAGCTTCCAGCCTCGTCGAGCAAACAGTTGCGAAACCGGGTTGCGGCGAGTCGTGACGTAACTTTCCAAGGCATGGCTGATGGCATCGATCCCTGTCGCCGCAGTGACTCCCGCAGGCATACTCAAGGTGAGCGCAGGATCCAGAATCGCCACGCGACAGGCTGCTTTCTTGTCTCCACAGGCCATCTTCACATACGTCTTGGCGTCGGCAATGATCGCAAACGATTGGGCTTCGCTTCCTGTCCCGGCCGTGGTCGGAATGGCAATCAACGGCAGCATTGGCTTGGTGGCTTTACCCACTCCCCAATAATCTCGCATTTGACCGCCATTGGTCAGCAGGAAATTAATTCCCTTGGCGCAGTCCATACTGCTGCCGCCACCGATCGCAACTAACAGATCGACACCGAATTGCCGAGCAACGCTCAGGCCGCGATCGACATCTTCAGTGGTGGGATTTGGCTGAACGTCGGTGAAGACGCGAGCCGTCAATCCCGCTGCGTTAAGTCCGGTAACGGCGCGGTCCACGTGGCCAGCGCGGGCAATCCCTTCGTCGCTGACAACCAGCACTCGAGTCGCACCGATTTCGCGCGCGATTTCCCCCAATTGATCGATCGTCCCCGGTCCATAAACGACGCGCGTCCGAGGATCGAAGTCGAAGGGGACTAAGGCATCGCTGTCAGCGGGATTCATCGAGGAGAGCTTTCTGCCGGCGGGATCAACAAGAGGCTGCCACACCAGCGTATCCGCGATCTCACTTTGCCTCAACGTTGACCGGGATACCTCATGATGCGCTGGTCGAAATTTAGCACCTTGCGGTAGTCCGAACCCCCCGCCCAAGTGACCGCTTCATGAACGTAACCTTAAGTCGTATTCACTCGTTCAGATTGGCCGTTCGAATCAGGGAATCGCGACGCTACCAAGTCCTTTCGCCCCGACAAGATCTCTGCGGGACAATGTTTACGTCCGTCATCGCCACCCACTTCGGGCGCGTTGCTCTTTGAAACCTGTCGACCTATAGTTTGCCTGTCACGGGGAGGCCACAGAGTTCCCGATGTCGTTTCGCAGCCAGCGAATGGCGTCGGTTGATCGTCATTGTCGATCGACTCTAACTTCGTGATTGTCGATCAGTCCCATACATCTCGAACACAATCATCGTGTTCGTGGGTTGGACTGTTACGTTGTGTCCTCTCCTGCTTCGCGGTGAATCATCCAGATGAAGTCACGTATCTCTCCGAACACCATCGACCTGCGGACGATGAGCTGGATCTGGTTGGGGCTGGGAACAGCGTTGCTGTTCTTCATTGGCAGCGCCTACCTCGCCTATCGCAACACCAGCAAACTCAGCCAGGATGCCAAGACGGTCACGCATACTCACGAAGTGATCACGAGCCTGATGGAAGTCCTGTCCTTGGCAAAGGACGCTGAGACCGGTCAGCGCGGCTTCCTCATCACTGGCGATGAACGCTATTTGGCACCGTATCTGATTGCCACAGGCACAATCCATAGTCGCCTGAGTGAAATCGAAAAACTGACCCAGGACAACATCGACCAGCAATCGCGAGTGCCGCAGCTTCGCGCATGGGTCGACTCAAAATTGAAAGAGCTCGACGAGACCATCCAGCTACGAAGAGACAAAGGTTTTGATGAGGCGCGTGCCGTCGTCATCACTGATCGCGGCAAAGCGGCCATGGATTCAATCCGCGACAGCCTCAAGGAGATGGAGGCTGAAGAGCGGCGTCTGCGTTCGCAGCGCCTGCAAGACATGGAGACCGCGTATCAGGTCGCCGTCATCAGCGGCATTCTAACCGCGATTTTCGGAGCTTCCATCTCAATGGCGGTGGCCTATCTTGTCCAGCGAAACATCTTGGCTCGACAGCGCGAGGAATGGCTGCAGTCAGGTCGCTACGGAGTCAACGAAGCGACCATCGGCGACCCCGAGATCCAGCAACTTGGTCATGCCACTTTGCGCTTCCTCGCTGAGTATCTGGATGCACAAGCGGGCGCGCTCTATACCCTCGAAGGTGGCGCCTTCCGAATTGTCTCCACGTATGGAGTCCCACCGAATGGCAAGCTGCCGCAACAGTTTGAATGGGGCCAGGGACTGCTGGGTCAAGCTGCCAAAGACAACCACACTTTCATCGTCCGCGACGTTCCGGACGGATACCTGACGATTGGCTCATCATTGGGAGAAAGCCAACCGCGTCATTTGTTGATCGGTCCGATGGCTGCCGAAGGCAAAGTCAACGCGGTGCTCGAACTCGGCTTCGTTCACCCGCTTGAGGAATCCAGTGTCGAGCTGTTGCAGCGCGTCAGCGAATATCTGGGGATCGCCGTTCGCTCGGCTAACTACCGCGCCCACCTGCGTAACCTGCTGGAAGAGACCCAGCGCCAGTCCGAGGAACTGCAGTCGCAGAGTGAAGAACTGCGCGTCTCGAACGAGGAACTGGAAGAGCAAGGTCGTGCTTTGCGGGAATCGCAAAACCGACTAGAACTGCAACAGGCAGAGTTGGAGCAGACGAATTCACAACTCGAAGAACAGACGCAATTGCTGGAAACTCAGCGAGACGATGTCAATCGGTCGCGACTGGCGCTGCAGGCGCAAGCCACTGAATTGGAACAGGCCAGCCAATACAAGTCTGACTTCTTGGCCAACATGTCGCACGAGTTGCGGACGCCTCTCAACTCATCCCTGATTCTCGCCAAATTACTGGCTGACAATCCCACCGGAAATCTGACCGGCGAGCAGGTTCGCTACGCTGACACCATTCGATCGGCGGGCAATGATCTGCTGGCCCTGATCAACGACATTCTGGATCTGTCGAAGATCGAAGCGGGACACATGGAAGTCCATCCCGAGTCCGTTCGGTTGTCGCAGATCGTTAAGGAAATCGAAGACACATTTCACGCGGTCGCTGAACACAAAGGCCTGCGATTTCAGACGCAGATCAATGACGATTGTCCACAGCATTTGGAAACGGACCGCATGCGGTTGCAGCAGGTTCTGAAAAACCTGCTTTCCAACGCGCTCAAATTTACCGAGGCTGGGCACGTCGAGTTGACAGTCAGCCGCGCCCCCGCCGGTCAAGTGTCGTTCCACGTGCGCGACACGGGGATCGGAATCCCGGTCCATCAGCAGCAGATCATCTTTGAAGCTTTCCGCCAGGCGGATGGAACGACGAACCGGCGATTTGGCGGGACCGGCCTGGGACTGTCGATCTCGCGCGAGCTGACTCGCCTGCTTGGTGGCGAGATTCAACTGGTCAGTGAACCGGGCCAGGGAAGCACGTTCACCATCACGATTCCCGAATCGTATGACGCCGCTCGCGTGAAACCGCGCATCTCGATTTCAAAATCGACAGCACCGCACGCCGTATCCGCTCCTTTTGCCAGTCAACCGGCGACACGCCCGGTTGTCGACCCACCTCGGACCAATGTGACAACCAAGGTCCGTGCGCGTCGCGTGGAAGACGACCGCGAACAACTCAACGCAAATGGTCGCATCATTCTGGCCGTCGAGGATGATGAGACGTTCGCGAGAATCATCTATGATCTAGCCCACGAATCAAACTTTCAGTGCCTGATTGCGAACACCGCCGAGGAAGGACTGGCCATCGCGATCCAGTATCTGCCCAATGCCGTCATCCTGGACGTGGGGCTTCCCGACAACTCGGGACTTTCGGTATTGGACCGCTTGAAACACGATTCACGCACACGTCACATCCCTGTACATGTGGTCTCCGCCAGTGATTACAGTCAAACCGCGATGTCACTTGGCGCAGTCGGATATATGCTGAAACCGGTTCAACGTGAGGAACTGGTCAAAGCGCTGCAGCAATTGGAAACGAAGTTCTCGCAAAGAATGCGGCGAGTACTAGTCGTCGAGGACGACCCCGTCCAATTGGATAGTATGCAACGGTTGCTCGGCTCTCGCGAAGTCGAGACCGTGGGTGCCCAGACGGCGGCCGAATGTCTCGCCAACTTGAAAGACGCCACCTTCGACTGCATGGTCCTGGATCTGTCGCTTCCTGATGCATCCGGCTATTCGCTGCTGGAAACACTCAGCCGCGAAGACACCTATTCGTTCCCGCCAGTCATCGTCTACACAGGCCGGGAGCTATCGACCGAAGAAGAAGAACGTCTGCGACGTTATTCCAAGTCGATCATCATTAAAGGCGCTAAGTCACCAGAACGTCTACTGGACGAAGTCACTCTGTTCCTGCATCAAGTCGAATCGGACTTGCCGGCCGAGCAACAACGAATGCTGGAGAAAGCTCGCAGTCGCGATGCCGCTCTGGAAGGACGCCACGTACTGGTTGTCGAAGACGACGTGCGCAACGTGTTCGCTTTAACTAGCCTGCTGGAACCACGTGGTGCGATCGTCAAAATTGCCCGAAACGGCCGCGAGGCTTTGCAAGCGTTGGAACGGTCTCGTGAGCCATCGGAACGCGGTATCGACTTGGTCCTGATGGACGTGATGATGCCGGAGATGGACGGCATCACGGCCACTCGAGAAATCCGGACTCGTCCCGAATGGAAGAAACTCCCCATCATCATGCTGACCGCCAAGGCAATGAAAGATGATCAGGAGAAGTGCCTCGACGCGGGAGCCAACGACTATATGGCCAAGCCGCTGGATGTGGAAAAGTTGCTTTCGCTCATCCGTGTCTGGATGCCACGCTAGAACGGATAATCGATTGTGACCGACGTTGCTGAAGACCTGGAGACGCGATTGCTGCTCGACGCAATCTTTCACCAGTATCATTACGACTTCCGCGGATATTCCATGGCGTCCGTCAAGCGTCGTTTGAAACAGGCCAAAGAGCATTTCGAATGTCGGTCCATCTCGGAACTGCAGCATCGCGTCCTGCATGAACCTGCCGTCCTGCCCGAGTTGCTGTCGTACCTGACCATTCAAGTCAGCGATCTATTCCGCGACCCGGCCTACTTTCTGGCTCTTCGTGAATCCGTGATTCCGCATCTGCGGACTTATCCATCGCTGAAAGTCTGGGTCGCCGGATGCAGCGCGGGTGAAGAACTCTATTCGCTGGTGATTCTCTTTCGTGAAGAAGGCTTGGAAGATCGCACAATGTTCTATGGCACGGACATCAACCCGCGGGCGCTCGAAAGGGCCGAGGCGGGCGTCTACGATCTGGAATCCATCCCGCGGTTCACCGAAAACCATCGCAAAGCCGGTGGCAAATCATCATTGTCCGATTACTACACGGCCGCCTATGGATCCGCCGTGTTGGATAAGTCTTTACGCCGCCGCACCGTCTTTTCAGATCATAGCCTGGTGACAGATGCCGTCTTCGCGGAAATGCATCTGATCTCATGCCGCAACGTCCTGATCTATTTCGATCAGGATCTGCAGAATCGTGCCATCGGCCTGTTCAGCGACTCGCTGATTCGCAAGGGTTTTTTGGGCCTTGGATCAAAAGAAAGTCTGCGATTCTCCAAACGTGCTGGCGACTTTTCTGAGTTCGCGCGGGACGAGCGGATCTACCAGAAGCAGAGGGCCACGTGATGGATTTCAATCTGCTGATGCAGGCCCCACCCCCAGCGACCCCGATCGAAGCCGTCGTGATTGGCGTCTCTGCCGGTGCCGTCGATGCGCTCAGCACGATCCTGCCCAGCCTGCCACCAGACTATCCGATTCCGGTGATCGTCGTCGTCCATCTGCCTGCCGACCGAAAGAGCATACTTGCTCAACTGTTCCAGGCGAAATGCCAGGTCGATGTGCATGAAATCGATGACAAAGAGCAATTGAAAAAGGGGACGGTGTATTTCGCCCCTCCGGATTACCACGTCCTTGTCGAAGATGACAAACGCGTCTCGCTATCCAGCGAAGAACTGGTGCATTATTCTCGACCGGCAATCGATGTCCTCTTCGAATCCGCGGCGGACGTGTTTGGGCCAGCGCTCGCTGCGGTCGTGTTGACCGGGGCCAGCGCGGACGGAGCCAAAGGTTTGGCCGCTGTTCATGCGGCGGGAGGAATTTGCCTGGTGCAAGATCCAATTCAGGCGAATTCACGAACCATGCCGGAAGCGGCCCTGAAAGCCTGCCCCACAGCGGAAGCTCTGACGTTAGAACAAATTGCCAAACGATTGTTAGAGATTGCGCTCAAACAATGACCCCAAAAACACCCGTTTCTGTCAACTTCCTGCTTGTTGATGACCTCGAGGAAAACCTCCTGGCATTGGAAGGACTATTGCGCCGTGAAGGGCTGGTTCTGCTGCGGGCGAAGTCTGGAAATGAGGCGCTGGAATTGCTGCTCAATCATGAGGTCGCTTTGGCATTGGTCGATGTCCAGATGCCGGGCATGAATGGCTTTGAACTGGCCGAGTTGATGCGAGGCATGGAGCGGACACGCCGCGTCCCGATCATTTTTCTGACAGCCGGCAACACGGATCGGCAACGACGATTCCAGGGATACGAAGCCGGGGCCGTGGACTTTCTACAGAAGCCGATTGAATCTGACATCCTCCGCAGCAAAGCTCAGGTCTTTTTCGATCTGTTCCGGCAGCGTCAAGAAGTAGCCCAACAACGTGATGAACTACGAGCGGCGACCGAGCAAAACCTGCAACTACTCAAAGAAAGTCGGCAACATGCCGAAGCGCTGCGCGAGGCCGACCGTCGCAAAGATGACTTCCTCGCGATGCTGGCCCACGAGCTTCGCAATCCGCTCGCGCCGGTTCGAAACGCTGTTGAAATCCTGCGACTCGCCCAGACCGTCGATCCGTCCGTGACTCATGCCCGCGACGTAATCTCAAGGCAGGTTTCCCATATGGTTCGCCTGGTTGACGATCTCCTCGATGTCGCCCGAATTGCTCGCAACAAAATCGAACTGCGTTTGGACCGCTGCGATCTAGCTTCAATCGTTCGGCAGACCGCGGAAGATTATCGCCCGACTTTGGTCGCAACGGGAATTAATCTTCAACTGGATCTCCCCAGCAATCCAGTGATGCTGACCGGCGACGCGACTCGCCTGGCGCAGGTCTTCGGAAACTTGCTGCACAATTCCGGCAAGTTCACCCCGGCGGGCGGCAATGTGCATCTCAGCATCGAACGCGACGAATCGACGAAGTCGGCCGTCGTTCGAGTCGCCGACTCAGGAATTGGCCTCGACCCAAAGGTCATCGGCCAGCTCTTCGAGCCTTTTATTCAAGCGGATCAATCACTGGATCGCGAAAAGGGTGGCCTGGGGCTGGGACTCGCCTTGGTCCGTGGTCTGGTCGAACTTCACCACGGAACCGTAACGGCCGAGAGTCCCGGTCTGGGGCAAGGATCAACCTTCATCGTGCGATTGCCGCTCACCGAAGTCCAGGAATCGACGGCGGCCAGTGCTGTCGATCCCAGTCCGAAAATGACGAACGCGGTGAAAAAGATTCTCGTCATCGAAGACTATAAGGACGCGGCCAAGACGCTGCAGATGCTGTTGGAGTTGCTAGGCTATGTCGTCGAAATTGCCTTCGATGGCCCATCGGGCCTGAAAACCTGTCGTACTTTCCGCCCCGATGTCATTATCTCTGACTTGGGTTTGCCGGGCGCGATGAACGGCTACGAAGTCGCCCGCTCGATTCGGAACGACCCAGCTCTGGCAGGCACCTATCTGATCGCACTCAGCGGCTACGGACAGGAAGAAGATCGCAAGAAAACGCACGACGCCGGGTTCAACGACCATCTGGTGAAACCTGTCGAATTGGACCACCTTCAACAGGCGATGTCGCGAGCACAACGCGACGAATAACCCAACGTCAGCAAATCGCCGCCAACTCGATCACCGAACGGATGCCGTTGCCGACCCTTTGTTCGATCCCGCCGGATTCTCTCGGCTGGACTTCATTTCGGGACCGCGAACATTCGCCAGGATTCCCAGCAACCGTGCGGGAAACAGGCCGACGATCAATAGCGCGATGGCACATCCGGCGGCAACGACGAATGCCGATCGCCTCCCTTGTGGCTCCGGCTTGGCAAGCGGTTGCTCCAGCAATAGAAGGCGAGCGATCTGAATCATCGCCGCCACCACCATCAAAGTGGCCGTCGTGGTGACGACGGACAATAGGATCAACCCCAAATGCGGTGTCATCTGCTCTCGCGCGCCGGACGCCCGCACATTCAGCCCGGCAGCGATCAGCAACCAATTTGACCAGAATCCCCACAGTGGAGGATGACCTACTAGGCTACCCAGCAGCACCAGCAGTGCCGTCGTGGACAGGGGATGTAAGCTTCCCAATCCCAACAGTTCATCGAAGAACTCCACATCCCGGTCATCTCGAGAGAGGTAGCTGAACAACAGAAACAGCCCCGACAGCCCCAGCGTACCGGCCCCCGCGGCGAACAACAGCAACCCCAACGCTCCAGGTTGTCCGCCCGCCGCAGCCAGGCTGTGTTCGGGCGAAGCCAACTCAGCAATGCATGTCATCAGCCCCAATGCTAACCAGGCACCTTGCAACATCGATACAGCAGTCGCCAGCCGACGTAATCGACCCTCACCATTGATCAGCCCGAGTGCCGCTAATGCCGCGGAAGCAACAGCAGTAAGTCCCGCCAGCACCAGCAGCAGAACCAACATCTCGTCGCGATAACCAACCAGGACCATTCCGCAAAGTCGGCCCAGCGCCAACACGCCTGCCAATTGCCCCGCCACGACCACGCAACCCGCCGTCCAGTAGCGAACCTGAGAGATGTTTTCGACCAGACCAAGATGCCACGGGACTAAACCGAGACGCGCGCCAAACCCCGCCACGATCAACCCGATCGCCAGCAGACCAAGCTTCGAGCCAACCCCGATCACGGCCCGGTTGGCACCCGGAGTGTAAGCGTCGACCAGGATCAGGCGGATTTCATCAAACTGCGTCGCCCCCGTCACATTCGCGAGCAACGCAATACCTAACCACAAACAGGCCGACATCACGATGCCAATCCACAGACCATTTTCAGAGTTCGTGAATTCCTCCGTCGAATCCAATGTTGGCGTGACTTCGAGGCGATCCGTTCGGCGCAAGGCCCACGACGCAAACTGAACAACCTCAGCCGCCAGGGCCATCGTGACCAGATCGTTCGACAGCACAACCAGCATCACTCCCGCAATGGCGAATGACAGAAACCCTAATCGCTCAGCAGTGCGATCTTCTCTGGAGCAGACACCAAATGAACCAACTCCAAACAAAATCCCGAACAACAGTGCCAGCCATTGCCCGACGACAGCATAGAGATCGCCGATCCAAACGCTGTCGTGATCTGCGGTCGGAATAGCGATTTCATCGCCAGTAATCAGCAACCCGGCCGCCCCCAGCATCGACATCAGCCAGATCGCTTCATACCAGCGAGACTTCGGCACCCACCGCCCCAGAATCAACGCGATCCCGCCGACGGCCAGCAGCAACGTCGGCGCAGCGGGGATCGACATGAACAAATGCTCTATTGAATTGGGACGAATCTGATGCCAGTAGAGATTCAATACCTGATTACGTCACGACAATCCAGAAACGTCGAGGACCGACAGTTTAAGAAATGGAAAGGCGAGGCGACATCGGAGCATCTTCTTGCTCTGGCGTGCGACCTACCTGATCCCCTCAGGCCACTTCGAATCCACAATCGCAGCCGTCTTGAGATGCTTCGGGTCGATCACGACATGCTTGATCAGTTTCCGTTTCCACGTATACGTGATGTGAACCAATCCATCGGTCGTTTGAATGACAGCCGGATAAGAATACTCACTCGGCTCATGCTCCAGCACGACGGCGGCCTGCCAGTTCTGTCCATCGCTGGAAACGGCAATATTCAGTGGCGACCGCCCCCGCGCGGTGTGGTTGTAGACGATTAGATGACGCCTGTCAGACAACGTCATCGCATCAGTTCCCGCATTGGGATTCGGCAGCGACATCAATGTCATCGGTCCCCAGGTCTTCCCTTGATCGGTCGATGAAACATCAAACACGAAGTGCTGTTGAGTTCTGCCGACCGCCTGCAGGCGGCCATCTTTGTGAAGCAGGATACTGGGCTGAATCGCACCAATCTTCTCACCGTCATTGATCGGTACTGTTCGTTGCCAGGTCTTGCCCAAGTCTGACGACCGCTCGAAATGAACTCGCCAGCCGTCATCCTCGCTGCTGGTGCCGCTCAGAATGTCGCCGTTCGCCAATTGAATCGGCTTGTTCTTGATCGGACCAAGAATCCCCTCGGGCAATCGCCGCGGCTTCGACCAAGTGGCCCCCGCGTCGTCGGACGTCATCAGCATGCCCCACCAAGTATCTGGGCTGGGACCGACTTTATAGAACAGCAAGAGGGGACCCGTCTTCGGCTGAAACAGCACCGGATTCCAACAGGGATACCGTTTCTCCGTCGATTCCACTCCATTCGCCACTTCAATCGGCGCAGTCCATTCGCCATCGATCAGTCGCGACATCCAGATTCCAACATCGGGATTCTTCTCCGCGGTCCCGCCGAACCAAGCCGCGACCAAGGTCTGCATGGACTCCACAATCGTCGAAGCATGACACGAGGGAAACGGGGCCGTCTCATAGAGGAACTCCGTCTTGACGATCGCCAACTTCACATCGCTGGCAGTCGGTTCCGTGTTGGGGTTGGCCTGCGCCACCGCTCGTGGCTTCGCGTCTCCGGGCCTCAGTGCGGTCCTCGGATTGGGCAGGTAATAGAATCGACCGTCTTCGGCGCCGACCAACAGGTCCGGAATGCCGTCCTGATTCCAGTCGACAGTTGTCGGACTGGTATCATGCCCTTCGATCTTGCGAGTATCGAGTGGCCCAAGGTCTTCGAAGTACCATTTCCCGTCGCGTTGGTCGGTCTGCCGCAGCAGATTCGCGTTGACTCCGTTCACCAGCACGTCCAATCGGCCATCGCCATCCCAATCCACGACGCACAACTTCCGCCGACCACTGCCACCCGCGCGTCGACTGTTCAGACGCAATGGCTCCCCTTTCACATCGACGAAGATGCGTTCGCCGGGAAGCAGCACGGTGGATGCGGTCCCATCACGACCGTTCCTCTTCTCCCGCCGGAAAAACGCGAGGTAACCCTCGTGATCCAGCATCACCAGATCGGTCAGCCCATCGCGGTCGAAGTCGATCGCTACCGGAGTTGTCCGCCACTGCGTTACTAACTCCTTTCCATCTGGCGTCCACCAGGTCCAGGCTGGTTTCGGAGTTTCGCCCGGCCATTTCACTTCAATCGGTGCGGCCTTCGCCAGTCGGGGCGCGGTCCGTTCGCCGACGTTGCGGTACCAGTGGACTTTTCCCCAGATCGAATTCACGATCAGGTCCGGCAGACCGTCGTGATCCCAATCCGCAACCGATTGCGTCGTGTAACCCCACTTCGCTTCCGCGGGACCTTGAATCGAACCGTTCGGTCCCGCCTGGATTCGAATAGTTTTGCCATCCGCTTGCAACTTCTTCGGAGCCGCCCAGATCGAACCTTCTTGACCGCTCGTCGAAACATTCTCAATGAATGCAGTGTAACCAGCCGTATTGCCAGCGATGATGTCATCGTCGCCATCACCATCCCAATCGAAGCCGCACGCAGTAGCCAACGCGCCAAACTTGACATCATCAGCCTGCTGCTGGAAGTAGTACGGCGGCTTAAACTGAGGAACCCGATCGAGCAACAGGCCCGTGTTTTCGACGAGTGCCACGCGACCATCCTCGTCGCCGACGATCAAGTCCAGGTCGCCATCGCGATCCCAATCGAAAGCCACCGGGACAATCATCTGCAAGTCCATCGTCAACGGCTGGCCCTCATGCATCAGTCGTCGACCGGCGGCATAGATCGGCCTGGCCTGAGTTCCCACGTTTTCAAAGTAGGTGAACCCATCCAGGAACTCGCCACACAACAGATCCAGATCACCATCGTGGTCGAAGTCGGCGAAGTTCGGCGAGGGAAGTCCATACGTGCTGAGAGGCTTCGAGTCCGCCAGGATCAGCATCGGCTCGGCATACTCAGGCTGTTGATTTGAGCCGCGATTCCTCAGCAGATACACCAATCCCTGCAACGGACCATTCTTCCATTCGCCCCGTTCATTCCAGGCATCGTCCCAACCATATTCGGACCACAATTCCAGTCCAAGTACAAGATCCAGTTTGTCATCGCCGTCATAGTCGACATAACGCCATTGGTTATGCCGAGTCTTATACGCTCCAGGAGCGTGCGGCTTGAAGAAGACGGGATTCTTCCCGATCGGATCGGGCGGCAGCGGCAACTTCGCAGGCTGGCCCAGCCCCTGAGTGATGAAATCAGGATGCTCGTAACCGGGCGTCGTCACACGCAATCGACCGTCAACATACGACGGCGTCACATTAAACTGTCCGACACTCAACCTTTTGGCAGGCCGAAAAATCGGCAACTTGTCTTGGGGACCGCCGGGGTTCTCGAACAAATACGTCCCGTTATAGGGCTTGTCGGGGCAACTGACGACCAGATCGAAGTCGCCATCGCCATCGCTGTCGCACGGGACGGGCCACGCCCACAAGCCAACCCCCAGATCCACCGTCAGCTTGGGATCGTGATACTTTAACGGAGCCAACACCGTTTGCTTCCGGGTATTGGCCTCCTGAGCGATCCCGATTGATGCCGCAAAGGCCCAAATCGCTATCCCCACCATCCCCACTAAGATCGCTCGCATTTTGGAGATCCTCACGGTGCTGATCATGTCTCGCGAATCCGAAGCCGCTCTGTTGCTGAGGGCAATCTTCAACGAGTTTCACTGGATTTACAACGCCGCCCCTCACCAATAGAAGTTGGCAACACGATCTACCAGGACAGCCTTTGGAATCACAAGCCCCTGCCGTACCCAACGGCTGACGGTCTGCCTATAATCTGGGCCAAGGTTGTTCCGCACCGCCAAATTAGCCCGTAAAAGAGCACGAGTCCGCGATGGCCTCCGAAATCGCTCCGCCTGAAACTGCCGCTGCCAACACTGTGGGAATCGTGCAGACCAAGTACGCCACGTTGTTCGTCCCACCCCATCCACTCACCTTGGAGGGTGGTCAGCAACTCGGGCCAATCACCGTCGCATACGAAACTTACGGTGAGCTTTCGGCCGCCAAAGACAATGCGATCTTTATCTGTCATGCATTGACCGGTGACGCCCACGTCGCCGGTAAGCATTCCAGCGACAGTCGCAAGTCGGGCTGGTGGGACGGGCTCGTTGGGCCCGGTAAGGCCGTCGACACGAACAAATACTACGTGATCTGCGCGAACGTCTTAGGAGGTTGTCAGGGAACGACCGGCCCCAGTGCTCGCGACCCCGAGACGGGCGAACCTTACGGCTTGCGATTCCCCTTTATCACTGTCGGCGACATCGTCGAAGTCCACGCGGCCCTCGTACGCTATCTGGGAGTCCAGACGCTACTGGGCGTTGTCGGCGGCAGCCTTGGCGGCATGCAAGTCCTCGACTGGGTTGCTCGCTATCCAGACATGGTTCGCTGTGCCATCTGCCTCGCCTCGGCCGCCAAGCTGTCGGCTCAGGGAATCGCCTTCAACGCCGTCGGCCGTCGAGCGATCACCACTGACCCGCAGTTCCAAAACGGCGACTACTACGGCGACGATCCGTCCAAGTACGGCGAAGTCGGCCCGCGAGGCGGCTTGGCGTTGGCCCGCATGGTGGCCCACATCACGTATCTCTCCGAAGCGTCGATCGAACGCAAGTTCGGCCGCGACCTGCAACACAGCGATCATCTGGCGTATGACCTGCAGAGTGAAACTGAATTCAAGATCGAAAGCTATCTGCATTATCAGGGGAAGCGGTTCATCGAGCGATTCGATGCCAACAGTTATCTCTACCTGACCCGAGCGATGGACTACTTCGATCTCGCCCAGCGATATGGTTCGCTCCAAAAAGCCCTCGCCAATACCAACGCCCGCTTCCTGATTACGTCGTATCACACCGACTGGCTGTTCCCATCAAGCCAGAGCCGCGAAATCGTGAGAGCGCTCGTCGAGATGCGGCGGCACGTGACCTATCTGGAACTCGAAAGCGTCTTCGGCCACGACTCGTTCCTGATCGAGATTGAACAACTTGAAGAATTGGTGACGCCACTGCTGGCCGAAACGTATCGACGAGTCCACAAGAAATAAGGCTACGAAATCATGTGAATACGGGTGCCACGGTTTTGGAGTCTTCGACAAGGCCGTGTCTTTCACAGAGGACAGAGCCACACGGAAGACAGTCGCTCGGATTTCCGCCCCGAACGGGGCACCACAAATCAGCCCCGGGCAACGCCCGAGGAAAGAGGTACGATCAACTGACAAGCCCTGAAAGGGCGGCACATCACTTACTCGAAGACCCTGTCGCCCGAATCAAATTCAAAACGACCACCATCACCCTCGGTCAGTTAGCAATCATAGTTCGTCTTTCAGAAATCTAATCCATGTCTCGATACGGTGTTCCTGATACCACTGCTGCTCTGACAGATCGACTGATCATGGATCAGGTCGGTCGCAGTTCCCGCGTCCTCGACCTGGGGTGTGGTGACGGTCGACTGTTGTGCCGACTTCGTGACGAATCCGAATGCTCGGTACAAGGCATCGAACTCGATCATCGCCAGGTCGTCGAAGCGATCTCGAAGGGGATGCCAGTCATCCAGGCCGACTTGGACGAAGGGCTGGACGAAGTCCCCGAGAATTCGTTCGACTTCGCCGTGCTCAGCCAGACACTGCAACAAGTCCGACATCCACAGAAGCTACTGACGCGGATGCTGCGAGTGGCCCGTCGAGTTGTCGTGCTGGTCCCCAACTACGGGCATTGGCGGATTCGTATCCAGATCATGTTGCACGGTCGAGCCCCCATCACGGGATCGTTGCCATACGATTGGTACAACACCCCCAACCTGCACTTTATGTCGATGCTCGACTTCCGCGATCTGTGTCATCAGATCAAGGTCCGAGTCGTGAAAGAGATCCCCATCATTCACGGTCAAGCCGTGATTGGAGCCTGGGGCGCCAACATTCGAGCCGATAGCGCGCTGTATGTGATCGAACGAGAATAGTTCACGCTGGCCACCTCTGGCCGGCCCTACTTTGAACAGGAGTCCGTCCATGCGTCAAATGTTCTCCCTGGTTCTGCTTTGCGGACTTGTCACCCCTCTGGTGGCGGCCGATCCGAAGCCGACTAAGCCCGCGAAACCCGATCAAGCCGCGCTCGAGGAGGCCTTCGCTACCAAGCTGACCGGATCCACGTTGGTCGGCACATTTACGATCGACGGCCGCGAAGGGGCCAAGCCCGATCGATACCGCATGGTCTCTGCCAAGAAGGTGAAAGGTGACGACTGGATCTTCACCGCCACAATGAAGATTGGCGACCGCGAAGTCGATCTACCAATTCCGATCAAGGTCTACTGGGCTGACGATACCCCGGTGATGTCGCTGACCGATTTGACCATTCCCGGCATGGGAACGTTCACGTCACGAGTCATGTTCTATGGGGATCGCTATGCCGGAACCTGGCAGCATGGTGATCACGGAGGAACGTTCGCGGGCTTGATCGAAAAGTCCGTCAAGACAGACGGCGAAAGCCAGAAACCTAAGGACACTATCGAGAAGCAGTAATTCTTCGCAAAATTGTTCTGAGCGAGCGTGATAACGCGGCGACAAATCCGCCTGAGAACGAACGCAGCTCAGTTCGGCCCTGATCATGACCCGAACGTGCCTGCGTTCGGGTCACATTTTTTGGGCTAGTGTCTATGAATCAGCAACCTTACGCCACACCGCCCCGCACTTGGGAACCACGGATGACACCGTGGTTGGTTCGCGCCTGGTATCCGCTGATGCGGCGCGAGATGTACCGCGTCGCCAAGATTGCCGATGTGGAAATTCGTGGCCTCGAGCATGTCCAGTCGGCCATCGATTCGGGTGCCGGCATCATGATCACTCCCAATCACTCGTTTCACTACGACTCTTATGTGCTGGGCCATGCCGCTCAGAAGCTAGGCCGACCGTTCCACTTCTTGACGGCCTGGCAAGTCTTCGCGATGAGCACCCCGTTCCAACAATGGGTGATGCAGCGACACGGTTGCTACAGCATCGACCGCGAAAGTGCCGATATAGCAGCCTTCAAACGGTCTGTCGAAATCTTGAGGACGCATTCCTGCCCATTGGCCATCTTTCCCGAAGGGGACATCTACCACACCAATGATCGCGTGATGCCGTTCCGCGAAGGGGCCGCGGCGATCGCACTCTCGGCGGCCAAGCGAGCCGACCGACCCATTGTCGCGATCCCAGTCGCCCTCCGATGCACTTACATCGACGACCCGACTCCCGGCTTGCTCGAATTGATGAGCCGATTGGAAGCAGCAGTCCACTGGCGACCGCGACCAGAACTGCCACTGACCGATCGCATCTATCGCTTCGCGGAAGCATTATTGGCCCTCAAGGAATTGGAATACCTGGGTCAGCCCCAAACGGGAACGGTCCCTCAGCGGACTCGATTGCTGGCCCATCGAATCCTGAGCGACAAAGAACCGACGTACGGCATCACTCCGAAGTCGGATTCGATCCCGGAGAGAGTCAAAGAGCTGCGACGGCACTTCATTCAACAGTTGGAACGCCCCGATTTGGATGACAAGTCGTACGGGCAATTGAAACGCGATATGGAAGACCTGTTCCTCGTGATTCAATTGTATAGCTACCCCGGCGACTACGTCGCCCAACACCCGACGATCGAACGCATCGCCGAAACGCTCGATAAGTTTGAAGAAGACGTGTTGAGGGTCACGTACCCTCAGAGTCGTGGTCGTCGCCGAGCCACAGTCACATTTGGCGAGCCAATTCCCATCGCAGCCGAACGCGGGTCACGAGACGCAATAGCCGAGTTGACGACACGTCTCGAGCAAGGCGTGCAAGTTCTGTTGAACAGCACGTAGGCCACGCTGTGAAGCAGCCGTCGTTTAACCGCGCTGGCACCGCCCCGCGCGTCGAGATGGCAAAGGGGAAATTGTTCCTCACAACGAAATCCTCAGAGAGGAGCATTCATGCTCGAACTCGATCAGGTGACGAAGTCGTTTGGCACCCAGACGGTGCTCTATCCGACTTCGCTGGTGGTGACGGAAGGGACGACCACAGTCCTGATCGGTCCCAGCGGGTGCGGCAAGTCGACGTTGCTGCGCATGATGATCGGCTTGATCCTGCCTGATGCGGGGACGATCCAATTCCAGGGCGAAACTTTTACCGCCGCAAATCAACTCGCACTGCGGCATCGAATCGGCTACGTGATCCAGGATGGCGGCTTGTTCCCTCATCTTTCGGCCTTCGACAATGTCGCGCTGCTCGCCAGGCATCTGGGTCGCGAGCCGAGTTGGGTGAAATCCCGCGTCGCAGAACTTGCCGAATTAGTTCGGCTACCTCAGTCGGCGTTGTCTCGGTTTCCGGCCCAGTTGTCCGGAGGCCAGCGTCAACGCGTGGGCATCATGCGGGCATTTGTCCTGGATCCGCCACTGATTTTGCTCGACGAACCCATGGGGGCCCTGGATCCGCTCGTTCGCTACGACTTGCAGAACGATTTGCGAGAAATCTTTCGCACGTTGAAGAAGTCGGTTGTCCTCGTCACTCATGACATGGGCGAGGCGGGCTTCTTCGGTGACGAAGTGATCTTGCTCGGCAGCGGCAGGATTATGCAGCGAGGAACACTGAACGACTTGCTGAAGCATCCCGCCGATGAGTTCGTGACGCGGTTCATTCAAGCCCAGCGCTGGGTGCAAAGTGATGACGTGAACACCAGCAAAGGCCGACACAGAGGGCACAGCGGTGAACACTCCACCCTGCAACATGACAAGCACGTCACCAGCAAGCCGAATTGAACAACAAGGTTAAACATGCGACCAACACGGACATCTCTCTGCCTGATCATCGTCGTACTCATGGCGTCCACGAGCCAGGCCGAAACCGAAAAGCCGCTGGTGCGTGTCGGCTCCAAGGCGTTCACCGAATCCGTCGTCCTGGGTGAAGTTCTGGAGCACCTGATCGCGGATGGAGGCGGACGGCCCGAGCACCGCGCCGAGTTGGGCGGTACGCAAGTCTGCTGGAAAGCACTTCTCTCCGGTGACATCGATTGTTACGTCGAATACACAGGAACGATTCAACAGGAAATCTTGTCGGGCGAGTCAGTTCGAGGTGACGAATCGCTGCGAGAAGCTCTGGCCAGGCGAGGCGTGACGATGAGTCGCCACCTGGGATTTAACAACACATATGCCTTGGGAATGCCCGAAGAACTCGCCGCGAAGCTGAACATCCGGACCATTTCCGACTTGGCCGCCAGCCCTGAACTACCGCGGCTGAAGATGCGATTCAGCGACGAATTCATTGAACGCGATGACGGCTGGAATGGATTGCGGCGTGAATACGGTCTTCCGGAAATCGCAGCACGCGGCATCGATCACAGCCTGGCTTATCGCGGACTTCAATCAGGCAGCCATCAGATCACAGATGTCTTCACAACCGACGCCGAGATTCGTCTGTACAACATTCGGGTGCTGGAAGATAACCGCAGTTACTTTCCACTTTATCAGGCAGTGTTGCTATCTCGAGCGGATCTCCAAGATCGCGCCCCTCAAGTCGTTCAATCGTTGCACCGTATCGAAGGCTTGATCGACAACGCAGCCATGATCGACATGAACGCCCGAGCGAAGTTGGATCGAATCGACGAAAGCCGTGTGGCTGCTGACTTTCTCAAGGACAAGTTGAATCTCTCAATCACGTTGCCCGGTGAAGGGCGATCGGCCCGACTGATGCAAGCGACACATCGTCTACTTGATAACCTGCTGCAACATCTGATGCTCGTCAGCGTCTCTCTCATCGCCGCAATCGTCGTCGCCGTCCCACTGGGGATCATTTCGTATTGCCACCCCCGCTTGGGACGAGTGGTCCTGAACAGCGTGGGAATCGTGCAGACCCTTCCCGCGATGGCAGTCTTGGTCTTCACGATTCCCATCTTGGGCCTGGGCGCCTGGCCGGCAATCTTCGCGTTGTTCCTGTACAGCCTGCTGCCGATCGTGCGGAACACCTACACCGGCCTGTCCGATATCCCACAGCATCTCCGTGACTCAGCAATGGTTCTCGGTCTTTCGCCAATGGCGCGACTGCGTCTCGTCGAGCTACCGCTGGCATCCACATCGATCATGGGAGGCATCAAAACCGCAGCCGTGATCAACGTCGGAACCGCCACGATCGGCGCGCTAGTCGGAGCCGGCGGCTTCGGTCAACCCATCCTGACCGGCATCCGCCTGGACGACTTCAGCCTGATCCTGCAAGGAGCCGTCCCCGCGGCGGCACTCGCCATCGTCGTCCAAGCCGCATTCGGCTATGCCGAGCGTTGGATCATCCCGGCGGGTTTAAGAATACAGTCGACATAGAATTTCCGCCGAGTGCTTATTCATCCTGCGAAACGATGCTACCGCGCAATCTGAAACTGATCGGTCGATCGCGATCGGCGACCCTAATGAGGAACTCCTCTTCGAACGCTCCCACCTTGTGCGGGGCATTCAACGTAACTGGAATCACATGAAGCGGTCGCGCATCAACGCGATTGAGCTTCACTTGAATGGCGTCTTCATCAATTGTCGACGACTCTCGCCTGTGATGTTCAACCCCAAGAATTTCAATTGGACGGAGCCCGCGAACGATGATATTTATCGTTTTCGACGTCCCTGAGTGTAACTTCCCAAAACTGGCATCGGTGGCTGCCATCTCCGGTTCCACTTTGCCTTCGACGGGGATTGAAAACGTTGTATTGACTGCTTCGTTGCTCTCGAAGACCACGCGGTCGTAGAACGCTCCCTTTGGAGCATCCGCCCTCACGGTCACCACCACTTGGTAAACGACCGATCCTTCTTCACGCGACGTCTCCGTGAATGTGACATCTAGATTTGGATTGGCAGCCTTCGCGTTCAGCAACTGCCAATTGATGGGCCCTGTATATCGAAGCTCAATCTTGTGCTCGGCCTTCGTACCCTCTTGGACGATTCCAATCGATCCGGCGTCAAGAGGTACCGCGAGATCGTCCCGAATTCGAATCTTCGCGAGAAGGTTGATTTCACTGGTCGCAGAATGCACCGGATCGAGGAGCATTATCATAACTCTCGATTTGTGTTCGCCCCGAAAGCTCACTGCATTGGCACACAAGGTGACAAGGCGTTCTTGTCCGCTCGGAATCGTAAGCGGTAACTGAGTTGCCTCTCGCCAGCGTAAGCACCTCCAGGCCTCTGTGAGGCCTGTGATTTGGATGTCTTCTTTGAAGACATTCGTTAGCGGGACTTTGATGGAAGTCTCGGCCCCGTTCGGAACACTTCCGAAGTCCAACTCGGTAACCTTGCACATCTTTGATCCCCAGTTGGAGGGATCGTCTTGTGCATAGGTCCAAACAATTGGAAACAGGCTGAGTAACGCGACGAACACGACTGGAACGATTGGACGAAATCGCACTGAGGTTGAAAGGATCATCTTGCGATTCTCCTGATCGACTGGCGTAAAAGCGGCTATTGCTTCGCGGCCCCAGCCTGCTCGACAACTCGTCCACGAGCTTTGAACGAGAGCGGTTGTGGGCGACCTGCGACCTTGACGATGAACTCTTCTTCAAACGCGCCGGTGATGTCGGGAGCCGTGAACGTAATTGGCAGCACATGCACTGGCTTCGCCGTCACCGTATCCAGCTTCACTTTGAACGATTCGTCCTGGATCTTGGAGCTCTCTTTTTTCTCGCGATAGAGTTCATCGATCTTGATCGGCTTCTTACCGCGAATGATCAGGTTCACAGGCTTGGATTGCCCGGGAGTCATCGTTCCAAACTGGATGTCCGTGATCGCCACATCGGTTTCGATGGTCCCTTCGACCATAATCGAAATCTGAGGGTTATTCACATCGTCCGTCATCACGATCACCTGATCGCGCAGCACACCCAACGGTGCCTGGGGTTTGAGCGCGAACAACAACTCGTACTTGACCAGCCCGTTTCCGCGTCCCGCCTCACGTAAGGTGACAGCGACGTTGGGATTGGTCGCTTTCACCTGCGTCAATCGCCAGTCATCGCGACCCGCGTAGTTGACATCGACTTTGCGTTCGACTGAGGTTCCCTGGTCGACCGTACCAAAGTGAACGGCACCCGGGGTAATCACGACATCGCGACGGATGTACGCCGTCACAGGAAACTCGACAGTGGCCGAAGAGCTATGAACGGGATCCAGCAACATCACTTTCGCGTTCGATTTCCGTTCGCCATCGAACTGGATGGTGTTCAGGCGCAAGGTGATCACGCGAGTCTGGCCGCTGGGAATCACCAACGGTAACTGAGGCGGATTGGTCTTCATTTCGTCCCATGAAACGCAACCGCAACCCGTCGTCAGGTTTGTGATCTGAATGTCTTCTTTATAGACATTCTTGACCTTCACCGGCACGAAACTGTCCGCTCCCTTGGCGACAGACCCAAACTTGATGTCCGTGATTTCGAACATCTTGTTACCCCAATAGGGGTCTTGTCCGTAGGCGGCACTTTGGAGGATGCAAATTACCGTTCCGAATACCAGAGTCGGTAAATCCAGTCGCAATCGACTAGTGGATGGAAAGTACATTATCCTGCCTCGCCTCCTGAACCGGGGGTCGCCAGATGCTCCGAGCGTTGTCGTTCCTGATCCCCGATCAATCCTATTGCGATTCAACCGCGTTCCCCTGCGTTTACGCAGGGGCAGCACGGCCCAAGCCCTGTCTGTCAGGC
Source organism: uncultured Schlesneria sp. (assembly GCA_903840265.1). Lineage (GTDB taxonomy): Bacteria > Planctomycetota > Planctomycetia > Planctomycetales > Planctomycetaceae > Schlesneria. The sequence goes on from CAIMFH010000031.1 coordinate 28,259, forward strand.
TTATTACGGTTTTTCAGCGGCCCGCCTCGCGCACATTAAGACGAATCGGTGAAAAAGTCAACGCGTGACAGTAGTTGCGACGCGTCCGCTCGTTGGAAGACACCGATGCGATCAGCGTGTCCCGGGGTTTCCCGGCAGTTTGCCCGAACGAAGCTCATGCGTCGGCTCTGAGTCGCCCGAATCCGATGCCTCATCCAGATCAGGCTTAATGGTGGTCCGGGAAACGGGCACCGTGATATCCGTGATCTCGGCCGACGGCCCGGTCCGCAACGAAAGCCGCAGATCATTCTGCTCCAAGGCCGTCGCTCGATAGACTGGATAGGTTCTCGCTGCCAGCCCCAGATTGCCCAACGTCTCACTCGATGAGATCGCCGTTCCGCCCGACTTCAGCGTCAGTTTCACGGGTGCCGCATTCGGATACTTGATCGTGACAGACAGGTCTCGATCATCGATCGCCGAATTCATGGGGCCGCCAAATTCCGCGATCCCATCAAAGCTGACGAGCATCGAATCGCGACCTGGCGTAAATCGAGGGTTCGTGAACGTCTTCTCGCCAATGTGCAGTGCCACCTGAGCGTTCTGCAATTGCCAGCTTGGGCTGGCCGACAACAGAAAATCGTCCTTCCCGAAATTCAATCGCGGCGTCGCCTGCATCGTCACCTGAATCTGATCAACGACCGGTTGAGGCGTCGCTGGCGACAGCTTCGCCGCACACAGGATGAGCTGTGGAACCGGAACATCTCGGACCCATTCCGGATCCGTCAACCGGGCCGCCAGTTCGGGGCGGTTATCGGTCTGATAGTACAAGCCCAGCAGCGCGACGCGACTCTGCGACTTCTCCAACTTGTCATCGATATTGCGCAGGATCGCCTCTTCGGCATCCTGATGTCGATTGAACCGCTGCAACACAGAAGCACACAGCAAATTGGCTTCCCAGGCGTCGGATGAACATGTCAACGCTTTGGCGGCGGATTCGGCAGCCCCAGGTTGCCCTAGATAGGCTAGGATGTAAGCGCGATTTGCCAACCCCGCAGCGAGCATCTCGTCCTTGCGAAAGTGGCCGGTGCTGAGTGTCGCCAGTTTGTTGTATGTCTCGGCCGAAGCCACAAATTGACCCAGATTCTGCTGGGTCCGCGCGACGTAGTACCAGTACGGCGGATAGTATTCCTGGAACGATTCCATGCGCTTCAGCATCCGCAGGCGCACAGTAGGATCATTTTCGCGGCAGGCCACTTCCAGCTTCTCAAGATCGTCATTGCGGATCAGCCAACGATCGGGAATCTGCTTGTTGCGAGCCATCTTCCACGACGTATCGAGGAACTGGTTCGACTTCTCGACCACGCTGGTCATCAGTTTCTTATCAACCTGCCAACGATCCTGTTCCTTCGTGACCGTCTTATTGCGGTGATCCCACCAGCTACTGGCACCGGTCTTCACCGCCGAGAAATACTGTTGGGTCGCCACTTCAGCAGCAATCTGGAAAGCATTGATCCCCAGATCGCGATTCAGGTTTCGATAGTACTGCTCCTGGATCGCTTCCTTTTCGCGATCGGCCATCTGCACGTGCGAGACTTCGTCGAGCACTCCCGAGTACAGCTTCATCACGTCTTCATCGGCGATCCCGTTCAGATCGAGATGGTTCAGGATCTTGTCGCGCTCTTCGACCATCACGCGTGTCGTCGGATAGCGACGAATGCGATAGAGCGCAGCGCGGCTGTAGTTCAGCGCCACAGCGGCAGAGCGTCGTTCTTCATCCGTCACTGGCCGCGCCGCAGCGGCTGGTTCAGCGGCGAACAAGCTGGCAACGTCACCAACAATCAGACTGGCGAACAGCAGAAATTGGATGCTTCGATTCAATCGGTTTCTCATGGCAACCTCGTCTCCACGGGGCGGACAACTAACACGTCGGGCCCAAAACCATCGCCAGGAAGGCAAGTCGCAGAGGGGATCGCGACCAGTTTCCAATTCGATGTCATGGGTGTGATCCCACGCGCCGTACCGTCGTAGCACGATTCCGAGGTGACATCCCGTCACCATCACACGACTCGTTGAAGTTGCACACGCGGTGCCACTTCCCCTCCACGAGCCATGTAACAGAGGCGGGATTCGTCAAAGTGTTCGGTCTCCCAAGTCTACTCGGCAAAAACTGCCGACCCTGAGTCGATCCGGTTGCTCGACCGGCGATTATCGCGACTCACGCCGAACGAACGGGTCGGCGAAAGACAACGTGTCGCGCCGGTCAATCCGATTCGTGAAACAGAATCGATCAGGTAAACCTTGAGGGAACCGATTCGGGATGCCGCAACGTCTTAATCGCGTCGCCAAAGCCGGCGACTTGCCCCATTCTCGGGCTTGCCAATCGTTGCAAGCCGCTGTTCTGCTTACGTGTTAAGGAAAATCACATGCGTAAGGTCGCCTTCTGGGGAGCCCTGTTTGCGGTGCTGGGGTTTGTCACGACGAGCTACAGCGAAGAATTGGGGCTCGAGTTCCGAGACCGCCCGCACAATCCCCGAATCGCCTCGATGAGGCCCGCCATCACCGAAACCGTCACCGTGGTTGTTGCATCACCCGAGCTACTTCCCGCCGACGCACAAGTCCTGGTCACCACTTTCGATGACGACTCAACCACGATCCGCCAAAAGGCAGAGCAAGAAATACAAACGAAACGCCAATCGCTGATCGTCGCATTGCAAGCGTTACAAGACTCATACACACGCGAGGCCAAGCTCGATGAAGCGGTCGCGATCCGCAACACGATCCGGCAACTGAAGGTCTCGCATCTGAAGCCGTTACCCGATCCGGGCAACCTGTACGACTATGCCAGCCGAATCGGTGAGTCAGTCTACTTCGACGTCACCGGTCAAGTTGGCTATTCGATCTGGGGATCTGAGGTGTACACCGCTGACTCTCATCTGGCGACCGCCGCGGTCCACGCTGGCGTGTTGAAGATCGGCCAACGTGGCATCGTTAAAGTGACGATCGTCAAATCCCCCGAGACTCATCGTGGTTCGACCGCCAATGGAGTCGCCAGCGCCAATTGGGGCAGCTACACCGCCAGCTACACGATTGAGACTCCATTTCACAATCCGACCCCGACTTTGCAATCCAAGCCGACGACGCCGTGAGGTGGACGACCGGACTACGATTCCAGCAGTCGAGACCCTCATATGAAAAGACGCCTCCTCACCACTGCCATTTCCGTAGTGCTACTGTTGTTCTTCGCAGTCCCACTCGGCTTCATGGCCTATGGGGCAGCGGGCGCAGTTCATGGCCTGTTCATCATCGGTGGCCTGATTGCATTGCAAGCCCCGCTGTTCTATCTCTGCGTCCGGTTGGGCCTGATCCCGAAGGTTCAGCGAGATGACACTGTCGACTAAACTCGCACTTTGCGATTTGTATTCAGCAATCGGGATAGGGGTCCGCCTCGCGGCGGAACCCCTCCCACACCACCGTGCGTACGGGTCCGTACACGGCGATTCGGTTGGTTAAGCGGGTTTGGGCATTAATCTCGGAACTCCTAGCGACGTGAAGAAGCCGGTGGGGA
>CAIMFH010000032.1 GCA_903840265.1 uncultured Schlesneria sp.
AGAACGTCGTGCTGTACTTCTATCCTCGCGACGACACTCCGGGTTGCACGACCGAGGCGTGTGGCTTCCGGGACGGGATTGGGCAGTTTCAATCGGCAGAGACGGTGGTGCTGGGAGTGAGCACCGACACGGTGGCATCGCACCAGAAGTTTGCCACGAAGTTCTCGCTGCCGTTCCCGCTGCTGGCCGACGAATCCCACGAAGTGGCCGAGAAGTACGGCCTGTGGGTCGAGAAGAACATGTATGGCAAGAAGTCGATGGGGATCCAGCGAGCGACGTTTCTGATCGACAAATCGGGAAAGATTGCGGCGGTCTGGCCGAAGGTGAAGGTGGAAGGGCATGTCGACGAGGTTGCTGCGAAACTGGCGGAGTTGGAGTGAACCGGTGAGCTGCTCGCGAGACTAGAGTTGGTGACTGCATGGGCGAGGCTGGTCCCTGCAGAGACCAGCGGGTCTCAAGGTAGCGCGGGAATCGCGACACTCACAGCTATCCGCCTGTTTCTTTGATTTCACTCCATAATTCGAAATCATCTAACGTTCCTTCAAGGCCGTCCTCACCAAGGCTGCGAATACCACAGATTTCGTGGTCATTGGCGCTCTTCTTTGCCAAAATGAATCGGTGCCCCCATCCGTCAATGGCCGCCAAAATCCACGCATCATTCCCGCCCGTTTGGCGGTAAAAATCCAGTAGTCTATCCAAAGATTCGGGGCAGCGTCCCGTCTCAATAACGGCGTCTTCAAGGATATTGTGCAGCGATCTCCCCGTTATCCTAGTTCGACGAACGCGCGCCTCACGGTCGATGTGCCTCATCTGACTCCACCAAATGGTTAACGACGCAAATACCAGCGCTATCGCGACTCCACTGAGTACTCGCCGAGCTATCTTCACGGTCACCTATCCCGTAGTCGTACGTGAGGACGCAGTCGTTGGAGTACGTCAGCGTCGCCGGTCGATTTGTTTGGTGTTACCACTAGTATAGCGATCCTGCCGAGCCCGGGATGTTGTTGTGAGTCCATCGACATGCGCGGCTCGGCAGGAACCTCGCCCTCCCAAAGACAGAGTTGCAGCTTCTTTGCAGAGCGTACGGGTCAATCTCCGGCCGCAAGTTCGTCGAGCAATCGTCGGGGGACTCCGATGTCGATGACGTGGACTTGGCCGGTGAAGTTCGCTGCGGGTGGGATGTTGAAGCCGGGTTTGAGGGCGACGAAAGTGGCTGTGTGTTGGGCTCGAATACAGTCACCCAGCGGCTGTCCGGTGTCACAGTCCATTCCCGAGGGAAGATCAACGGCGAAGACTTTTCGTCCGCTGGCGTTGATGGTGGAGATGGCTGTGAGGTACGGCTCGCGCAGGGATCCTTGCGTGCCCGTTCCCAGCAGCGCGTCGACGATCCAATCGGCCCCGGCCAGTTCAGGCGACCAGAGCGATTTCGGACCGTCGGGTGGTGGTTCGACAATCCGCATTCCCGCTCGCTGCAAGATGTGAAAGTTCACGGCAGCATCGCCGGCCAGACCGCTTGAGGGGACCGCCAGCAGGATTGTCACATCGATGCCCGCGTTTTCGAGGTGGCGGGCGATCACGAATCCATCGCCAGCGTTGTTCCCTTTGCCGCAGCAGATCACGACGGAACCGGTGATTCCAAGCTGCAGCAGCAATGCGGCGGCGTTGCGACCGGCGTTCTCCATCAGGACGAGTCCGATCAGTCCATAGTCATTGATTGCGCGGCGATCGACCTCACGGACTTGATCTCGCGTTAGCACGACTGGTCGTAGCGACATAATAGGTCACTGTGGAGCGTCTACTCTGTATCAGATTTCGAAGCCTTGGGCCGCAGTTCTTCTAAGGCGACGCGAATGTTGCGGAGTGTCACCGGGTGTTCGGCCAGGACGCGGCATTCGGGGGTGTCGACGAATTGCGATTTGATGTCGCGATGTTTTTTCGCGAGGACGACCACCAGCGCCGTTCCTGATTTCTTGCAGCAGACGATCGCTCGTTTGTAGGCACTGAGGGCATCCTCATCTTCGCCCAACGAATCCGCCATGAGCAGAATGGCAGTGGGAGGCTCTGTTTCGACTCGCTTGATTGCCCGATCAACGTCCCGTAGTAGCAGCACGCGATAGCCGTGTTTCGTGAAGTATTCTCGCAGGGAATCCTGCTGTTTAAGGCGGTTTTCCACGCACAGAACGGTCGGAACAGCGGGGGCTCGCACAATCGGTGCGGTGGGAGCTTCGGTGCTCCGCTCTGGGCCAGCGCCTCGTTCTGGCGTGGCGGACCGTTCACCGACGATGGGGCGGAGATCCTCGATTAATTCGGTCGGAGTCTGGTAACGAGATTGCGGATGAATCTCCATCAGTCGGTCGATGACAGCAACGACCGCTGGCGGCAATGTCGGATCGACCTGCCGGATCGGACGGATGTGGCGATAGCGCGTCGCCTGCTTTCGCTCGGCGATGTTCTTGGTCGGTGGGTACGGTGGGAGGCCGGTCAGCAGTTCGTAGACCAGGGCACCCAGGAAGTACAAATCGCTACGGGGATCATTGTCGGGGGCGTTGGTACTGCGTTCGAGTGTGGCGTATTCGACGGCGCGATCGACTTCTTCGGGGTCCCCCGATGATCCCGCGTCTTGTCCGGCCAGGCCAAAGTCGACCAGCTTGGCGACTCCCTGGGCACTGAGCAGAACGTTGGTCAGCTTCATGTCGCGATGCGTCAGGCCCAGCTTCAGGGCGTATTCGAGGCCTTCGGCGATGTCCAACAAATATCGCATCGCTTCGTCGGGCGAGAACTTCTTGCGAATCTTCAGCAGCTCGCGAAAATTGCCCCCTTCGACGAATTCCATCGTAATGTAGTGCTGATTGCCATCGCTGCCGACTTCGTAGATCGGCACGATGTTCTTGTGTTTCAGCCGTTTTCCCAGTTCCCCTTCCCGGCGGAACAGGTTGACGGTGTGCGGGTTTTCCGCCCAGCGCTGCCGCAGCATTTTAATGCCGACCATGGCGCCGTCTTCGACCGAACAGCCCCGGAAGACGCGAGCAAAACTGCCGGAAGCATTGCGGTAGAGCAGTTTGTAGGGGCCCAGTCGCAAGCCATCCGACTCGCGCTTTTTGAGCTTGGCGATCTGATACGGGGTCAGCAGATGCCGGCGTTCGAACTCGCCGATTAACGTATCGATACCGGGCATCTGCCCTTGGATGGCGATCAGACAATCTTCCAGTTGTGCTGCTTCGATGAGCTTGTTTTGAAGCAGGAACGACTGAAACTGGGGCAAAGTAGAAAAAGACATCGGGAGTCAGATGCATCGGCAGGAAGAATGTAATAGTCAGAAACGCTTAGTGCTGGTCGCACTTAGGTGTCGCGTTGAAACATGGGTTAGACCAAGCGGCTTTCTGCTCGCGGGACGCCACAGTTCAGGGGGACACGCTCTAGACAGTGACTTCTTTAATGTCGAAGAGACGGTCTAGTTTTGTGAGTGCCAAAACGTCTTTTACGTCGGGCGAGGGATTATAGATCTCCAGGCGGTCGACTCGCTGTCGGATCGAGGTGAGCACTCCCAGCATGCCGCTGGGAACCAATTGAACGCCTGTCAGATCAAATGCCAGGACTTTGCAATGATGTTCGGCAATCAAGTCGAGCAGCTGAGCGCGGTAGGCCGCGATGCAGACTTCATCCGGAACATCACGTCCGCCAAATCCGACGACAGTCAGTTCACCCGTCTGGTAGATTTTCAGCACTGCCGGATCTTCGGGTAGATCCCCCAACCGGAAATCGGAAACCGGCGGGTCATCATGGATGCTATCGCTCACGGCAAGCTCTCCAAACAGTTCAGCAACAATATGAGGCAAACAGAGATATGGATGCCGCAGGAGACTATAGCCTAACTCGTCCAGCGATTCCACGTTTGCATTTCGTCGCCGGAGGCTGACGTTCTGGAGATGAAGGTCGCGTTGTCCGCTGGATCCAGCAGCGGCGTTGGCCGAAAGCATCAAAACCGTGTGAGGAATCGGCCTGCCCGCCTTAATTTCGCGATAAATTCCGTCATCCGGCCGGCCGTTACGGCAGGATCTGCCGATATTAGCCGCGACTTTTGAGATTTCGGGATTAGCTGCCGATTGGCCACAGGCTTCATCTTGACGAGATTTTCCACGTGTGCAAAATACCCGAGTCCTGCCGCTTTTCCGATGCGGTGAGTGAATGTGGGTTGGATCGCAAAGAAGTGTTGTCCACCCGCACTGAAATAAGCAGAAGTTTTGTTCCACCGGCCACGCAAAGGAGTGCAATCGCCGTGAAGAGAGCCATTACTTGGGCATCCGCTGTCGTCCTGCTCGCAGGCGTTCTGACTCTGACCAACAATGCGTGGAGCCAAGGTGAAAAAGCACCGGCTGCTCAATCGACTGCACCTCACAAGGTAGGTCTGATCGACATGGCGCATGTCTTCAAGAACTACAAGAAGTTCGAAGTGCTGCGTGAGGATCTCAAGCAAGAGATCAGCGCCAGCGAAGAACAGGCCAAGGCCATGCAGGGTGAACTGCAGCAGATGCAGGCCAACATGAAGGGCGTGACCGAAGGGAGCAAAGAGTACTCCAAGGCCGAACAGGAAATCGTCAAGAAGGCTGCTGAATTCGAAGGATTCCGCCGCACTGCTTCTCGCGAGTTCCTGAAGAAAGAATCGCAGATCTATTTGCAGGTCTACAACGAAACTTCGGAAGCCGTCAAGAAGTACGCTGACTTCTACAAGTACACTCTGGTCATTCGCTTCAACCGCGAAGAACTGGACACCGAAAACCCACAGAACCTGCTGCAAGGCATGAACCGTCAGGTTGTTTATCACCGTGGTGAAGACGATATCACCGTCTCGGTGCTGGACTACTTGAACCGCCGCTACACGCCAGCGACTCCAGCTGCCCCTGGTGGTGCTGCAAAGCCACCACGCACAGCGACCAACAATAAGTAAACGGTCCCTGCTGGTCGGCTGAATCTTCAAATCACCGACCCCGGTTCTCTGACCGGGGTCGGCTGCATGTTCCGCTGTTGTTTCGCGTGAAACAAAAGTCTTCTGGCGACACAGGGGAGGGGCCCTTGCAACCGCGACGTCAACGAACCATCGCGCGTCCGGCTGAGTTTCATGGCTTCGGTTTTCTAACCGGTGCCGACGTGACACTCCGCTTCCTGCCTGCCGCCGAAAATACCGGACTCCGCTTTCAGCGAGTCGATCTGCCGGGAACCGAACCGATTCCGGCAACTCTGGACTACGTTGTTCTTCGTCAACGACGAACGGCCATTTCGAATGGCACCGCGACCGTTGAATTGATTGAACACGTGATGGCCGCCATGGCTGGCCTGCAAATCGATAACTGCCTGGTCCAGGTCAATGCGACCGAATGTCCGGGTGCTGATGGTTCCAGCCTGGGATTCGTGCAGACATTGCTGGACGCTGGAATTATCGAGCAGTCTGCTTTCCGAGAAGTTCTGGTCGTGCATGAAGCTTGTTTGGCTCGCGGCGACGATGATCGCAGCGAAATCTCCGCAGGCCACATCTTTCGTCGGACTCTCGTGATCAGCTATGAACTGGACTATGGTCCGCGTTCACCGATCAAGCCTCAATTACTAACGTTCGAATTTTCGCCCGAGGCGTTCGTGACGTCGTTGGCGTTTGCCAGGACGTTCGTTCTCGAAACGGAGATCGCCGCGCTCAAGTCGCAAGGATACGGATCACGGGTTACACCCGCCGACCTGCTGGTCTTTGGACCGACTGGTGTCATTGGCAACGAATTACGGGCACCCGACGAGTGCGTGCGACACAAGATTTTGGACTGCATCGGCGACTTCGCCTTGCTGGGCTGCGACATCCACGGTCACTTCCGCGCTTATCGGTCGGGCCACAATGTTAACCATGCCATCTGCCGGTCGGTGGCTGAAGCACACAATCCGCTGCATCGACTACGACAACCGGCTTAACTGAATCAACTACAACATCATTGGAATTTGACGTCATGTCACGCCTCATTTCGCCACTCGCTCATGTTGATCCCAAAGCACAACTGGGGAGTGACGTGGAAATAGGTCCCTTCTGCGTCGTTGGTCCCAATGTCGAGTTGGGCGATGGCTGCGTCCTGCATAGCAACGTCGTCATCACCGGTCACACGACGATCGGTGAACGAAATCGCTTCTTCCCCGGCGCCGTCATTGGTGGCGAACCACAAGACTTCTGCTACCAAGGTGGTCCGACGCGCGTTGAAATCGGTGACGACAATCTGTTTCGCGAAGGGGTCACGGTGAACCGTGGCGCCGACAAGGAAGACGGTGTGACTCGGGTGGGAAATAATAATTTCCTGATGTCGAATGCTCACGTCGCTCACAACTGTCACGTGTTCAATAACACGATCCTGACGAATGGGGTGCTGTTGGGTGGGCATGTTCATGTCCACGACTATGCAATCGTCTCGGGAAATTCGGCCGTGCATCACTTTGTGACGCTGGGAACCGGATCTTTCGTTGGCGGCATGTGTCGCGTCGTGCAAGATGTTCCTCCGTATATGCTGTCGGCCAGTGCCGACAATCCGGAAATTGTCACGATCAACATTGTTGGGATGCGGCGACGCGGCATTTCTGACACGGCAATCGCCTGTGTTCGACGCGCTTTTAAGTTGCTGTACCGCGAACACAAGAAGCTGGATGAAGTCCGTTCGATCTTCATTGCTGAGACGGATGGGATTCTGCCCTTCGAATTATTGACCGTACTGAATTTCGTGGAATCGTCGGCCAAGGGCAAGAATGGTCGCGGCCGCGAGGCGTTCCGTAACCAAACCCCTCCCGCCGAGTCGGGACGGCACGCTGCCTGATCTGACGCAGATGATTTACTGAGACAACGGAAATACAACGCTACTATGCCGCGATTAAAAGTTGCCGTGATTGGGGTTGGTGCCCTGGGTCGACATCATGCTCGGATTTTGAGTGAGAATCCTGAGGTTGAACTGGTTGCTGTCGTGGACAGCCGCGAGGCCCAAGGTCAGGAGATCGCCACCAAGTGCGGGACCAAGTGGTTGCCTGACTATCAGGAACTGCTCTCTCGCGAAGTCGTCGATGCGGTTTCCGTAGTTGTTCCCACCGTCGCACATCTGAACGTCGCTGGCGCTTTTCTACATGCGGGGATCCCGGTGCTGGTCGAAAAGCCGTTGGCCGCGAATGTGGCTCAGGCTCGGGCTTTGGTTGATCTCGCCGCGCAAAACGATCTGTTGCTGCAAGTCGGGCATATCGAGCGATTCAATCCTGCTTTTCAAGCGGCCAGCAGTCGCATTCGGCAACCGAAGTATCTTCGAGCCGAGCGGACGAGTGCCTACACATTTCGGTCGACCGATATCGGTGTCGTCCATGACTTGATGATCCACGACATCGACCTGGTGCTGTCACTGGTCCAGAGTCCTCTGGCCAGTGTCGAAGCGTTTGGCGTCACTGTGATGGGTGGGCACGAAGATACCGTGCAGGCTCGTCTGCGTTTCGCCAACGGTTGCATCGCGGATCTCACTGCCAGCCGAATCAGCCCGACTGTCAGCCGAACATTGCAAGCGTGGTGCGCCAACGGTTGCGTCACCTGCGATATGCATACACGAGAAGTACGGCACTACTCTCCATCCGAACAATTGAGAATGGGTCCGTCGCCTCTGGATCTGGCTCGTCAACCAGACGCCGACATCGAGCAGCTGAAGAAAGACGTCTTCGGCAAATTCGTCGAGGTCGATACGGTCCCCGTCGATGCTTCAGGCCCTGATGCGTTGACCTGCGAACTGCGTGAGTTCGTGGAGTGCGTCAAGACAGGACGAGCCCCTCACGTCGACGGCGAACAGGGTCTGGCGGCGATGATGGTCGCCGACGAAGTATTGAAGAACGTCGCTCTGCACCAATGGGAAGGCAGAGCCGACGGCGCGATCGGTTCGAATCCAGGTCGCGGTGTTGAACCACGCCGCGAGGCGGCGTAGTCGCTGGTGGACTGAATCGACCTTCCGCAGGGTTCAACAGTTCCAGTCGGCTAAATGAGCGTGTGCGAGTATTTGGCAGGAGCCTCGCCCTCCCAATCTCGAACACTCTGTCGTCTCCATCGCCTAGCTCGCATCGGCGATGGCCGATTCTTATGATGGTCGCTCCGACGTTTGACTATTTATTGTCTGGAGCCGACACGATGACCGACCGCCTGCCGATCAGCCGACGCACCGCTCTGCAAATTGCTACTGCCGCAGTGGCGGCATCTACGCTGATGCCGCGACGGGTTGCGGCGGCACATCCGCGCGTGGTCCTTCCGAATGATCGGCGCCTGGGCGATCTGAAAGATCTGAATGGCTACTTCCCCTGGCAGCCTTCCGCGTCTGTAGCCGACTGGGAAAAGCGAGCGGAATATGTTCGCCGACAGGTTTTGGTGTCGACAGGGCTGTGGCCGATGCCGACCAAGCAGCCGCTGAATGCCCTTGTGCATGGCAAGGTCGAGCGAGAGGAATACACGGTCGAACGAGTCGCGCTGCAAACCGGCGATGGGCTGTATTGCACGGGGAGTTTGTATCGCCCCAAAGCGCCGGCAACGGGGAAACGTCCGGCGATTCTGTGCCCGCATGGTCATTGGGCCAACGGCCGATTTCATCGTCACACCGATAAACAGTGGGAGACTGAGCAGAAGACTCAAGCCGAAACATTTGAATCAGGTCGTCATCCGCTTCAGGCGCGCTGCGTCCAATTGGCGCGCATGGGCTGCGTCGTCTTCTTGTACGACATGCTCGGCGTGGCCGATTCCAGTGCGCCACTGACCTCGGCCCTGATTCATGGCTTCGCGAAGCAACGGCCCGAACTGAGTTCTGCGGATCGCTGGGGAATGTACAGTGCTCAATCGGAACTGCGGTGCATTAGTTCGCTGGGATTGCAGACGTGGAATTCGGTTCGGGCGTTGGACTGGATCAGTGCCCTGGACGATGTCGATCCGAGCCGGATCGGTGTGACGGGGGCCAGCGGTGGCGGGACGCAGACGTTCATTCTGGGGGCAGTCGACAGTCGCCCCGCAGCCTTCTTTCCGGCCGTGATGGTTTCCACCAATATGCAGGGGGGATGCACGTGCGAGAACGCGACTTACCTGCGCGTGGGGACGGGGAACATCGAACTGACAGCATTGCTCGCACCGCGCCCCGTGGCGATGTCTGCTGCTGACGATTGGACAAGAGATCTAGAAACCCGAGGACTGCCGGAACTGAAGCAGCACTATGCCCTGCTGGGCGTTCCCGATTCCGTCTCGGGCAAGTACTTCCCGTTTGAGCACAACTACAATCAGCATTCGCGCGCGATGATGTACGAGTTCTTCAACCAGCATCTGAAGCTGGGAATCGAAAGCCCGATTGTCGAACGTGATTTCGTCCCCTTGACGATCGAAGAAGCGACCGTCTGGGACGCCGATCATCCCAAGCCTGAAGCGACTCCGGAAACGGAACTGCGAGTACTGCGTGCGATCGCCCGCGATCAAGACGCTCAATTGGCGGCACTGACGCCAACCAATACGGCTTCGTTGGGCCAATTCCGCCAGGTCATCGGCGGTGCGTGGGATGTCATGATCGGCCGCAAGCTGCCCGGTAAAGATGACTTTACTCAGGTCAACACGTTCAAGTCGAATAGTGAAGACTTGATGCGGTTCAATACGTTGATTCGCCTGACCGTAGCGGGTGAAGAGGTTCCGACACTGTTCTATCTACCGAAGAACTGGAACAAGCAAGTCGTGATCTGGATTGCCGACGACGGCAAAGATGCGTTGCTGACCGCGAAGGGGACGCCAATTCCGGCGATCCAGAAACTGATTGATGCTGGTGTTTCGGTGGCTCTGCCAGACCTGATCTATCAGGGTGAATTCCTGGCCGACGGCGAACCGTTGCAGAAAACTCGTACCGTGCCAAATCCGCGAGAATTCGCCGGGTATACGGTGGGCTATAACCATCCGCTCTTCTCGCAACGTGTCCATGATATCCTGACGGTGATCGCGTTTTGCAGGTTCAGCAAGTACGAGCCTGCAGGGGTCCATCTGATCGGACTTGGCAAGCAGTCGGGTGCGTTGGCCGCCGCCGCCGCTTTCCAGGCAGGATCATCCATTGACAAGGTTGCTGTCGGAACGGGTGGCTTCCGCTTCGGGACGATTAGCGACATTCGCGATCCGATGTTGCTTCCTGGTGCGGTCCGCTATGGAGATGTGCCCGGCATCCTCGCCCTCTCAGCACCGCGCCCGATGTGGTTGGCCGATGAAGCGGCGGTCCCGGAAGTTACGAATGCGGCGTACAAGTCGGCCGATGCCGTCGACAAGATCAACCTCTATCGAGGCGATGCCAAGTCTGCCGCCGATGCGGCAGCTAGCTGGATTATCGGCTAGTTGGGTTTTCGTTTAACCGCGTGGGCATCGCCCCGCGCGTGGAAGGAAGCAAGAGCAGAGACTGATCTCACAATCGGATTGAAGAGCGTTGCCTGACCGTCGATCACGCGCGGGGCGATGCCCGCACGGTTAAGCGATCAACCGCTGTAACTCATAGCGGCACGCGGCATTAGTTGCGTTTTCCGCAAACTCGACGGGGCCGGTCAGCGAAAGTCTGCGGCCCGTGCCGGTCGTAATCTTCAGGAAAAATAGCCGTTCGGCGGATTTTTCCGCAAATCGACGGCAAGTCGCCGCAAATGCCTTCGATATCTCTCAGTGGGCAGGGGACGTTCGAGATGTCAACCAAAGCTGGCATCTTCTCCCGGATAGATACCCAATCACCGTTAGAGAATACACACAGCTAGGAACACACGAATGCTTTCAGTCAACACGAACATGAATTCGCTGGTCGCTCAAAACAACCTGATGTCGAGCCAGACTCGCTTGAACAGCTCGTTGCAGAAGTTGTCGACTGGTCTGCAGATCAACAGTGCCGCTGACAATCCAGCCGGCCTGGTGACTTCATCGCTGGAAAACGCTCAGATTTCCGGCCTGCAACAATCGATTCAGAACATCCAGACCGGTTCGGCTCTGGTTCAAACCGCCGACTCGTCGCTGGCCAACATCAACGACCTGCTGGTTCAAGTTCGCAGCCTGGCCGCCAACTCGGCTAACTCCGCGACCCAAAGCACCGCGTCGCTGGCTGCTAACCAGGCCAACGCCACCGCCCTGCTCGCTTCGATCGACAACATCGCCACGACGACCAAGTTCGGCACGGTCGCGCTGCTCGACGGATCATTCTCCGCTGCCCAGTTCCAGACGGGTGCTTTCTCGGGCCAGACCGCTTCGCTGACGATTGCTAAGTCCGATTCGACGACTCTTTCCGTGAACAGCGTGGACCTGACCACCGCCGCCGGTGCTACCGCCGCATTGACCGCTATTGACGCTGCGATCAGCACCGTCGCTTCAGCCCGCGGTGGTCTCGGATCCTTCATGGCCGGTACATTGACCGCAACTCAGAACAACAATCAGGCTCAGCTGACAAACCTGCAACAGGCCAAGTCGATTCTGACCGATACCAACTACCAGACGGAAATCGCGAACTACACCAGCGAAAACATCCGTCAGCAGGCCGCTTCGACGGTCCTTGGAATGGCGAACCAGAGCAACCAGTCGATCATGAGCTTGTTGCGTGGTCAGTAATCATTCTGAGTGAACCGAATGGATTGATGAGATTCAAAGGGAGCCTGCGGTTGCAGCGCTCCCTTTGTGTTTTTGATCGGCGCGGACAATTCCCCTTTAAGTCCGAGTCTGCTCCATGTCATCCAACGTCACTTTCAGCGGCTTGTCTTCCGGCCTGAATACTCAGGCCCTGGTGCAGAACGTACTGCGCTTCAATCAGCAACGCATCTCATTGCTGCAGCAGACCGTCTCGACTGTCACCACGAAGCAGTCTGCTTTCCAAGGTGTCCAGAGCCGATTGCAAACCTTGATGGGTGACGCCAATGAATTGGCACAACCTCAAGGGAGTATCTTCGACAACAAGACGATCAACTCGAGTAATACAGATCTGGTCACCGCCGCGGTCGGCACTGGCGCGAAGAGCGGTGTCACCAGTATTAAGGTTCTCGCGCTAGCCCAGGCCGATCAGATCGCTGCTCAAGGCTTTGCAGATCCGGGCAGCCAGATCTCCCAGGGAACCATTCAGATCCAGGCGGGTTCGAAGTCGGCCACTCTTTCCATCGATTCGACGAACAATACGTTGAGCGGGTTGGCCTCTTCGATTAACAACGCGAACATCGGTGTGACCGCCACAATCGTCAACACTGGATCAAATGATCCTCGCACGCAGCCGTACCGTTTGATCCTCACGGCGGACAACTCGGGCAATGCGAACGCAATTCACATTACCAACAATCTGGCGGCATCCGCTGGCGGAGCGACCCGGCCGAACTTCGACACCTCGGAAATTGGTCCGGCAGTGACCGAAGCCGGTTTCACCGGGACTTCTGCAATTACGTCGTCGGGCACCTACACCGGCAACAGCAACGACACCTTTACGTTTAAGGTAGTGACTGGTGGAACAGTCGGCACCGACAATGGCATTCAGATGGCTTACTCCAACAGCAGTGGGACGCAGACCGGAACAATCACGCTGGACAGCACTGATGCCGGCACGCCGAAAGCGGTGGTCGATGGAATGCAGGTTCAGTTCGGGTCTGGAACGTTAACCGCGAACGACGAGTTCACCGTCAACACCTTCACTCCTTCCATTCAGACTGCTGCAGATGCTCAGGTGCAGTTGGGGGCCGGAGCGAGTGCTGTCGTTGTTCGCAGCGCGACCAACACCGTGACGAACTTGATTCCAGGCGTCACGCTCAAACTTCAGTCCGCCGATCCCACGAAAACGGTTCAACTCAACGTCGCCAATGACGTGGACGGAGCCGTCGCCAAGATTCAAAATTTTGTTGACGACTACAACACTTTCGCTAGCTACATCGACGCCCAGACCAAATACACACCCGGTCAGGGAACGGCAACCGGCACGGCCGGGCCACTGAATCAAAGTATTGCGGTACGCGGATTGCGCAGTCAGGTTGAAGCGGTGCTGACGACGATTTCGCCGGACCTGCCCTCGCAGATCAATCGCCTGGGGGCGCTGGGGATAACGCCCGACACCAATGGGCAGTTGAAGGTCGATACAGCTCAACTTAAGAATGTCCTCAACGGCAATGTTGCAGGAGTCGGATTCGATGATCTGAAGACGCTGTTCGGCCTGCAGGGTCAATCAAGTTCCGCGGGTGTTCAATTCGCCACGGCGACTTCCAAGACCAAATCTGCTGCCGATCCCTACACCATCCATGTGACTCAAGCCGCTCAGCGGGCGTCCGTTACCGGCACCGCGGTCGCCGCCAGCACGGTGATTGATGGAACCAACAATTCGCTAGTGGTTTCGCTGGATGGGAAAACGTCAAGCACGATCACGCTGGCCTCGGGAACGTATACCACTCAGCAATTGGCCAACGAAGTCCAGACGGAAATCAACGCGGCAATGCTTCCGAACGGCAGTACGTCATCGGTGACGCTGGACAATGGGAAGCTGGTCGTCACCTCCGGTCGCTATGGCACGGCATCTACGGTCAGTATCAATTCGGGGACGTCTCTGTCGGCACTCGGCTTTACAGGGACTGAGACTTCCACTGGAATCGATGTCGCCGGCTCGTACGTTGTGAATGGTGTGACGGAAGCCGCCACGGGAGTCGGCCAGGTCCTGAGCGGCAACGCGGCCAATGCGAATACTGATGGGCTGAGCGTCGTGGTGACGCTGACTCCGTCGCAAATCGCAGCGGGCGGCACAGACTCGACGATGAAGATCACTCGTGGCGTGGCAGCCAATGTCTCATCGATGCTGACCGACATGCTGGATCCGGTGAATGGTCAGATCACGCAGATCGCCAAACAGTTCACCGACCAGATCACGAACGCTCAAAACGATGTGAACAAACAGACGACCGCGATGAATTTGCAGCAGGCGACTTTGCTGCGGCAGTTCTCGCAAATGGAAACTGTCCTGGCCAACCTGCAGTCGGAAAGCAACTTGATTACGTCGGCATTCGGAACGACGACATCCAGCAGTATGCCTTCGGTATCAGCCTCTGGAAGCTAGCGTCGCATCATCCACTGACTAACACCCCTCGTGATCGACTTCGGAGACCCTCCTTCAATGAAACGACTCGACGCCTATTCCCAGCCTGCTGCCCCCTGGACACGCATCGAAATGCTGCTGGCTGCGTTTGACGGGATCATCTCGCGCCTGGAGCAAGCTCAGGCGTTGCTTGATGAGAACAACGTCATGAAAGCCCAGCCGCTCTTGCTCAAATCCCAGCAGATCGTGTTGGCGCTGTACGAAGGGATCGATCTGCGATTTGGCCAGATCCCCGAAAACATGCAGAAGCTGTATCTGTTCGTTCTGACGTGCATTGGCATGGGCCCCCAGTTGGATGTCCCCGCCGCGCTGAAAATCTTGAGAACGATCCGAGAAGGCTTGAACGGCATTCGCGGTTCCGCAGGTGAAATGGAACGTCGCGGCGAGCTGTCGCCGGTGCTGGAAGACCCCCGGATGCTGCGACACATTGTTGCATAATATCTGATCGTGATGCAGGCGGAGCGATCCTCGCTGGATCTGTGGATGTGGCGTTGCCCTTCAAAGCCGTAAGGGCAACGCATTTGTGGCTGGTACGGTTATTCGCGACGCTGATCGCCCCGCTCTTCGGCAATCAAGCTGCAGCTCTCATAGCTGCAATCAGTTACGACCATCCTGAAAAATGTGGTCGTCACTTGTCGAAATCGTGCTCTACCAGTCGACTACTCTGTGAAATGCGTTAATGCTCCGTCGCATCGCATCGTCGAACTGCTCACGAAAAAGGAATCGACATGACTGCCCCTACCGTTCAACCGTACCTGTCCTTCGGCGGTCGTTGCCAGGAAGCTCTCGATTTTTACGCCAAGGCGCTTGGTGCCAAGACCGAAATGGCGATGCTGTTTAAGGACTCGCCAGAACCACCACCGCCAGGAGTGCTGCCAGCCGGCTTTGAGAGCAAGGTGATGCACGCGACTTTTACGATTGGCGATTCGATTCTGCATGCTTCGGACGGTTGCGACGTGGGAACGACCTACGGCGGGTTCACCTTGAACTATTCTGTGGATACGGAAGCCGAAGCGGATCGCGCTTATGCTGCGTTGCTTGAAGGCGGCACAGTGAAGATGCCGCTCGCCAAAACCTTCTGGTCGCCCAAGTTTGGGATGCTGACCGACCGCTTTGGCTTGGACTGGATGGTCATGGTCCGTCCGGCTCGGTGATTGCAGCGACGCGTTGATAACAGGCTACGGGGGTCGGTGTGTTACAGCCCGACCCCGATTTACGCGCGGGCGCTGCCCACGCGGTTAAACAAAGCAGGCGTCACAACGTCGGTTTTGTCTTCAGTTGGAAAAGCTGCTCGCCTGTTGAATGCCGCTGGTCAGCGATGCGGCGTGGGCGATGAAGCGGCTGTTGGCCGATGGGATTGCCGTTCGCAAGCGAGTCGCCAGTGAACCTGGTTTGGCATTGGTTCGCAAGTCGTGCAGGTAGCTGATCAGCACGCCGCGCGATTCTTCGCTGTGATGCAGCATGAAGTGAACCCAAGCCCAGGCTTCCTGGTAGTCCGCCTTCTGCATGTCGTCGACTGTTTCCAGTGACTCCAGCCGATCCAGGTCGGGCTTCCAGCCTTGAGAGAGGTTCGAGGCCAAACGCATCGCGTAGTCGCGGTTCATTCCTGTCGGCTGCGAGGTGACTTCGAAGTACTCTGCCAAACCTTCATCGAGCCAGAGCGGAACGTCTGTCAGCGATGCATGCAGGACACCGTGCGTGTACTCGTGCCGCAGATCCTCTTGAATCCGTTCGCCCCAGAACGTGTAGACGGCCAGTTCCTTGGACGTGCCGACAAAGTACGCTCGGCGTGGCGGCAACAGCGGGTAACGGGCTTGCAGGTACTGTGCGTAGCGGACTTCGTCAGAGAACAAGTAGACGGTGACGGGCTGCTTCTGCAGAGGCAGATTCAGTTCGTCCGCAATCTGATCGCGCAGGCTATCCAGATCGCGCAGGACCGGATGATCTTTCGGCAGTTTCAGATCACTGCGAACGAGCAGATGCTCGTTTTCCAACGCATGCTGCTTCGGCAAGCCGACGGGAACAGGAGCCACGGTGCGGCATCCCGCCAGAAGCACCAGCACCATCATCCCAGCTCTGATTCCCTCACCGAATAATCGGACTCCAGTCCGTGTCGAGCATCGTCGGATGGCGAGGCGACTCATAGGGTAAGGCAATCCAACGGGCGAGAATCTTGGGGTGCAATTGGCAGGCTAAAGCGGGCTGATTTACGGGGCGGATTGTGGCAGAAGCAGACAACTCAGACAAGATCGATCTGACGCTGAGTATGCAGTCTGGGCCGTCTGGGATGTCTGGTGAATATTAGGATCCGGTGGTCTTCTGGATGGATCGGAAGTTGTAAATTATTGTGAAATAATAAGATGAGTCGACGTGTCGGCAGAACCATGATACACATCGCTCTGGCTGAAGTTCGGCCGTCATTCGGCATCACATGGAATTCGCAGGCAACTTATGACTCGTGTCCTGACATGGGCGACGCTCTTGGTCGCGGTCGCAATCATCGGATGTGGCGGTGCCAACGCTCCGCCTCCGCCGATCACCGCGGCCCCAGCAGACGATCCGGCACCATCAACGCCGGCTCTACCGTCAAAACAGACGGCTGCTGTCGACGTGGTCAAGGAATCGTTTACCGATGAAAAGCTGCTGTTGACGTTTCCATCGACGCTGGGCCACCTGACATTTGCCGGTTACGAAGCATTTGACGACCCCGGGATGGGCTATAGCATTCGCTACAACTCGACGGAGAACATGAAGGTTGATCTCTACGTCTACGATAAGGGACTGTTGAGCATCCCTGACGGGCATACCGATCCGGTCATTGCCAAAGAGTTGGCCGGATCCGATTCCACCATTCGACATTACGAAAAGCAAGGAGCCTATTTGAGTGTGAAAGAGTTGGGCCGTGGAGTCTATCCCGAGAAGGCAGATCCGAGCGACGTGACCTTCCTGTTCTCGCGCTATCAGTACCATCAAGCGGCGCGGCGAGGAGTGACGTTTACCGGCGAACGAATCTCCGAGACATTCATTCGCGGCTTTCGAGACCACTTCGTGAAAATTCGAGTTTCATATCCAGAGGCCTCGGCCGAACGATCTGTCGTCGATCGAGAGATCCTGCTGAAACATCTTTCGAAGACCATCAAAAAACAGAATGCAGAACGAGCGGGCGAACGCTAACGCGCAATCCAGGCGGGCGCCAGTGGGTCCCTGAACGAAGGCACTGCTGACTGGTCTATCAGCTCTTAAGTGCTACTGTGCGACCGGTCCGGATCGCTTCTTCAATTGCGGTCATGACGCGCAGATCTGCCAGCCCCTCTTCGCCGGGTGTTTTGGATTCTTTGCCTGCCAGGATGCATTCCGAGAAGTGATCCATCTCGGCCGCGAAATGATCAACAGGCGTCAGCTTCATTTCTGAGATGCGGTCTTCGTTCTGCAGATAGAGTCGTTGTCCGCGATAGCCGAAGGCGCCTTCCAAGTCCAGGATCCCGCTGGCCCCTTGCACGCGATAGCGACGACTTTCTGCGGTCCCAAAACTACAGTCCCCCGAAGCGATGACGCCCGACGGAAAATGGAGCGTGAACGTGACACTCTCGGGGACTTCGCGAAAACGCGGATCATCTTTCGGCCGCGACGCAAACCCAGTCACTTCGATCGGTTCCTCGCCCGTGAGGTAACGGAAGGCATTGACGCAGTAAATTCCTACGTCTTGAAGCGGCCCGCCGCCCAGTGACTTACTCAAACGGATATTCGGAGCTTTCACGTCCTGGCCATTGCAAGCTGTGATCAACTTCAGCTTGCCGAGTTCGCCTTGGCGACAAAGTTCAATCGCGGTTTTGTTGAATGGCTCGTGATGCAGGCGGTAAGCGATCATCAGCTTTTTTCGCGCACTCTTCGCCGCAGCGATCATCTGTTCGCACTCGGCGATTGACGTGGCCATCGGTTTTTCACACAGCACGTGCTTCCCTGCCTTCAAACCACGGACGGTGTATTCCGCATGCATGCTGTTCGGCAGGATGATGTAAATCACGTCCACCGCGGGATTGTCGGCGAGCTTTTCGTAGGTCTTGTAGTCGTAGATGCTCGTCGGGTCCACGCCGTAGGTGGCAGCGACCTTCTTGGCCTTCTCCGGGTGACCGCTGACGAGGGCAACGGGTCGAGCGATCTTACTGTTGGCGAAGGCGGGCATGACTTCTTCGAGTGCCAATTGTCCCAAACCGACGATGGCCCAACCGACCGTTTTCGCTGGCGGCTCCGGAGTCTTGACGTGGGGAGGCTGCTTGTCCGGTGGTGCCAGCGGTTCATCAGCTTTCGACATCGTGGTGCTCGCAATCAAAGTAACGCCGGCAGCGATAAACGTGCGGCGATCCAATTCGTAAGAAGAATGTTGAGACATGGCGGCGTTCTGCTCTGCAGAGAGTTCGTTCGCGCTTGGGTCAAGCCTTCGGCAGTAACCGACCAGGTTGAACCAGGCTGCCGGCGGCAAGACTCAATGCCAGAGCCGTATAGACGCCAAACAATGATCGATTCGAGAGCCGCTTTTCAAAACCAGGGGTCAGTCGCCTTGGCACAACGTGGTAGTCGGTCACATAAGCCACCGCGGAGACTAGTGCGCCACCAAGCAACGCGCCGGCAATATCTTTTCTGTCGGCGGTGCGACCGCAAAAGACTTCATACACGCCGGCCCAGGAGGTCACGGCCGCTGCGTTCAAGGCCAAACCCACGGCCGTGTATTGCCATGACGCGTCTGTTTGATGCGCCGCTTTGTCTGCCCAGGCGATATGGCTGACCGCATTAATCGGAGCAATCGCATTGCCTTCTTCCAAGGCTCCACAGATGGACACCGCCAAAGTTGTCGCAGCCGTGGCAGCGACACCTGTGAAGAGCGTGTGCTCCACGAGCTTCGAATAATCTGTCATGACATGATCCTCTACTTGTTCGCCGATGCTATTTCGCGAAGCTTCGTGCTCTGGAAGTTTTAGGGAGTCTCGATTAACTCAGGACGTATTGAGTGGGTGTATCCACCGTTCCGCAGCATGATCTCTGACGCTTCCGCCTCGCGCCCGGGGGCGAAGACTGTGACGATGACGCGTCCGGCGTGCAGTTCCGACTCGTAGTACTCGGCGTCTTCATGGGGGATGCCCATGCCGACGAGAATGCCAGCGACTCCCGCTACTGTTGCGCCGGCCGCGGCACTGGTGAAAATCACCGCTAATGTCCCACCGGCGATAGCGGGGCCCAGGACGGGCATGATTCCGGCGACTATGCCCAAGCCCCAGAGGGCACCAAGGCTAGCGCCCGTCGCGAGGCCCGCGGCACCGTATTCCGCCGAATGATCACTGACGACCGCTTCGTGCTCGGGTTCAACGGCAACAGCTTCTGACTTTGGGCCAGCGACTCCGACCTGCTCAATCGAAAAGCCGCGATCGCGCAGTTCGAAAACTGCGGTGCGGGCTTCTTCGTCGGTCAGGAAAACATTGACGACGGTTCCTCGACGTATCGACATGATTCACTCCTCACAAGAAAATGATGCAGTTGGAGAAGTTCTGAATCCGCAAACCTCATACCTATGTCTCCCATACCAAAGACGGACTTCAACGGGCCGGATTCGTCGATGTTGTGCGGAAAGTCTGATGTCGAGCTCTCGATTCTGCGCAGCAATGCGCCGTCGCAGTCCAAGGTGATCGATGAGGTGGCAGCCGATTCGCATCGATTTACGGATACGCCTTGCCAAAGTTGCACTGGGAAATAGCGGCTTGATCTCAAAAACAATCGAAACACTTTGCACGCTACAAGTCGCGACAGAGTCTCATGATTCGGCCACGTCCAGGACGGGCGTCGGACCCCACGTTCAGATTGTTTGGATAGCAGTGGCACGACAGTTGCGATCCTCATTTCTCATCAATCGGACATGCAAACAGACAGGCATGGTCCTCACGAAAACACACACTAAGGGGACACTCAAATGATGGAAATCATCAACCAAAGCATGCCATTGGCAGCCGCTGGATATTCGCTGGTTTATTTGCTGGCTGGCGGCGGTGTCTTCGGAGCCATCGTCATTTTCTTCGTCGCGAAGATGCTTGGTAAGTGAACTAGTCGGCAATCGTCGACGATCGGATCGCAACCAATTCAGCTTGCTGCCGCAGGCTGACTGATGTTGCTGGACAAAAACTTTCTCGAAGTGCGTGGCTTTTGATCTGATAGTGCATTCACGGTTCGCCCTACTGCGAGTGTGCTTCGGGTCAGTCACGCCTTCGAGAAGTTTTTTTACCGCATTCACATCCGCATAGGCTATTGCTATGACGGCGCGAAGTTTGAAGTTGGCTCGTCAATCCGCGCGTCGCGCGAGGTTGGTCTATGTCGACGATTCTGCTCCGGGTATTCGGCGGCAGAAACGGGGCCAGACGTTTATCTACTGCGGACGAAACCGTCGCGTTATTCGTTCGCAACCAACATTGGCCCGGATCAGTGCTCTCGTCATCCCCCCGGCATGGACGGACGTCTGGATCTGTTGCAATGCAAACGGACATCTGCAGGCCACAGGTCGTGATGCGCGTGGTCGTAAGCAATATCGCTATCACGAGCGGTGGCGAGAAGTCCGCGACGACAGCAAGTATCAGCGCCTGATTGAATTTGCTCAGGTGTTACCGTCGATCCGGCGGCGAGTTCGCGCTGACCTGCGTCGACAGGGATTGCCGCGTGAGAAGATCCTGGCGACGATCGTGCGGTTGTTAGAAGCGACATTGATTCGCGTCGGTAACGAGCAATACGCCGCTGCCAACAAGTCGTTTGGCCTGACAACAATGAGAGACCGGCATGTCGCCGTCACGGGGACTCAAATCCTGTTCGATTTCAAAGGTAAAAGTGGTATCAGTCACGCGATTGGCATTCGGAACCCACAACTGGCCGCGATCGTGAGACAATGCCAGGATCTACCTGGCCAGCATCTGTTTCAATACATCGATGAAAACGACAGCAGTCATGAAATCAGTTCTAATGACGTGAATCAGTATCTGCAGGAGATCTCGGGCCGGGATTTCACGGCGAAAGATTTCCGGACCTGGGCGGGAACGAAGCTGGCCCTCCAATCACTGCAGCAATTGGATCATGTGACGTCCGTGACCGCAGCGAAGAAGAATATCGTTCAGGCGATTCGCGGCGTGGCGCAGCAGTTGGGAAACACGGTCGCCGTCTGTCGGAAGTGCTACATCCACCCGGCGATCATCAACGCCTATCTGAGCGCTTCCCTGCCCCCAGTCGTGGTGACCAGAGTGCGTGTCTCGACAATCCGCTTATCCGCTGTTGAGCGAGCGGTGGTGAGGCTGTTGCAGGGCGCGTGAAGTTGCTCACGAAATGCGAGAAGGACCACCTTGGCATGCCAAAGTGGTCCCTCTGCTATCTTGATCAGTAGTGTCGCGACTACTGGCCAAATCCACCACCACCACCAAATCCACCGCCGCCACCCCCACCGAATCCGCCACCACCACCACCGGTCTGTCCGTTGTTGATGCCGCCAAATCCCTGGTAGGTGAACATGTAGTACTCTGGTGCAGCTTCCAGCGATTGCTTGCCCGGGCCGTACGACGGCGAGACGAAGACGCGATTGCCAGCGTCGGGATTGCCTTTGTCAGCCAGCACCATCGCGATGAAGTCGCGGCGATACGAGTCGAGTTCAGGGTCAGAATTGTTCCAGGATCGTTCCACGATGACCGGAAACGGAGCACTGCGCATGCGGGCCGCAATTTCAAGGATCTTGTCTTTTCCATCAGGGGTCAACTCGGCGGTTTGCCCGACGAAATCACACTGATAGAGAATAAAGTCGGCGGCTTCCGCGTTGGTCTGCATCTGATGGAAGTGAGCACGAACGACGGCTCCGACCGGGTATTGATCGGGGATCGCATTGGAACGCATCCAGCCGCAAAGACGGCCCCCGCATCCCCCGCAGGAACCACATCCTCCACAACCGCCGCACCCACGTTTCAAGCTCCACCAGTGAGCGCGGCCGCCACAAGTGCCCGTTGAGCAAGTGTCGCAACCGCCGGTATCGCAACCTGTGTTGCATCCGGTATTGCACCCACCCCCGCCACACCGGCCGCCCCAACCCATCATGGGCGACATGCAGCCCACGTTGGAGAAAGCTGTCAGCAGCAGCATGCACATGCCGAATCGATTCGCGACGACGCGTTTCATCCCAACCCCCTGCTTGCCGAAACGTGTTCCGGCAAGAATTGCCGATGCTCTCGACCGTCTGTCGATCGCCTCGGTATCGTTCCATGACATTGAACTGGAAGTGCCGATCCACTTCTGGCCCACGTCCTGCTAATTCGTCCAAACTGAAGCTGGTCCTGAAGCTCGCTCGACTTCAGCATCGTTCCAGTTACGGAACGGTGCCGATTCTGCGGGCCTTAGTATCTTCCCTGATTTCTTGGGGCCGCCTGGTAGGCAGGTTGCTGCTGCTCGTACCGAGTCTGCCGAACTCCCGAGTTGTTGCTCGGAGTCATCACTTGATTCGAATACGGCTGAGAATTGGACCTCGCGCCGTTCGTCGATGATTGCGGGCCCGGATAGGACTGCTGGCCAGGGTACGATTGTGGTCCCTGATACTGTTGTGGTTGCGAGTAAGGTTGACCTTGAGGGTACTGCTGAGGCCCAGGATAGGATTGCTGTCCCGGATAGTTTTGAGGCACCGCATAGGGTCGGCCCTGGATCGATGGATTTCCTGGGACTGGCACCGGCGAAGGAACCATTCCTGGTGATGACTGCAGACTTGGAGCTGTTTGTCCGCCAACGCCTGGGCTGATCCCGCGAGCATTGTTCATTGGGCTTGTAGGAACCGGTGAGTACATTGATCCGGCAGGACCGGGATTGAAGTGCTGATAGCCGACATTGGTCCCTTGAGTGCCACTTCCATAAGGAGCCGAGTGGTAATAACCGGTGTCCGGTGGACCTTCGGTCATGTTGTACTTCCAGAACTGTTCATGTGATGGCTTGGTGACTTCGAAGCCAGGCACGGGAGGCACTTCATGAGCGTCCATCGGGCGGACAATTTCCGGTGTGACGAGAACCAGCAGTTCGTTCTCTTCCTCCGTCATCTTCTTGGCTGAGAACAACAGTGCGCCGATGTAGGGAATATCACCCAGCAATGGGATGCGGCTGATTTCGGTCGACATCCCGTGCGACAGCAGACCTGCCAGAGCCAGTGTCTGGCCTTCACGCATTTCGACTTCGGTCTGGATACGTCGCGAGTCCGTTCCCAGCACCCCGGCCGAGTTGTTGTCCGGATTCAAGTTGCTGTATTCCGCGATGATCGACATACGAATCAGGTCACGATCGACAACCGTCGGCGTAGCCATCAGCGACGTACCGAATCCACGGAACGAAGTTGTCGTTCCTTGAGCACCAGCGACCCCTACGATGGTGGGCACTGCGTATTCACCACCGGACAGCAAACGAGCGTTTCGTCCGCTGAGCACCGTCAACTGGGGTTCGGTCAGGACTTTTGCCGTTCCGTTGGTGCTGAGGTAATCGAGGAAGACCCCGATTTCACCATTCTCAAACACACCACTCAGCGTCCCTGCGGCGCCGCCGAGGGTCGAAGCGATGCTCTGCCGAGCGTCTGCGAACAGCACGTTGATATCA
The DNA here is from genome assembly GCA_903840265.1 of uncultured Schlesneria sp. Taxonomy (GTDB): domain Bacteria; phylum Planctomycetota; class Planctomycetia; order Planctomycetales; family Planctomycetaceae; genus Schlesneria. The sequence goes on from CAIMFH010000032.1 coordinate 23,760, forward strand.
ACACCGGCTCGATCGAGCTGCGATCGATTCAGTTCAGCAATGCGGACTCGCAGGTTGATCTGGTATTCACCGGGAACGCGAAGTTCGTTGATGATGAAGCTGGACCAGAAGTTGTTTCCAAAACCGCCACCACCGAATCCGGCATCACCAACGCCGCCGACTCCACCACCACCATATCCGCCGGTTCCGTTGCTGGTAATCAGTCCGCCCAGCATTCCACCGTTCTGATTGATCACTTCACCGCGGATGATCGTCAGGATGTGAGCGGCCTCTTCCTGATCGCGGGCTTGTCCACGAACGACAATCTTCCACGAGAAGGGGATCAGGTAGACCTTGCTGTTCGGATACATCTCGGCGATGCGGCGTTCGAGCTTGCCGTAGTCGAGTTCGCGTTGCTTGTTCAGACTGGGATCGCGAATGGTTTGAATTGTGTAGATCAGCGGATCTGGTTCGCCTTCAAACCACAACGTCAGTGTGGTTGCTCCGCGAGCCATCCCGATGATGGAGAATTCCTTGGGGCTATATTGGACGACGTCGATCACCGTTTGATCACCGATGGCCATGCGTGTGACGTTGGCTCGGGTGACGACCAGTTGACTACGTCGTTCGATGATTTCCAGGTCGTCTTGCGCGTCGGGCAGCTTCTCGATCAGCCGATGGACGGCCCTGGCTGCCTGTGGCGTATTCTGCACCTGTTGGATGAAGCCCGTCGGTTGCCCAGGGAAATTCTGGAAATGAGGAGCGTTGATGACCTGTCCGGGCGGCGCAAAATTCATCGGCGCCATTCCCGGCGGCGGCACCAGTTGGCCCTGCTGCGCAGCAGCGATCTGAGGACAGATCCCCGTGAACGTCACCAAGACGGACGCAATCAGCCGCCGACCGCATGACATCGCACGTTTATCACGTGTGAATCCAAGATGATCCGTCATCCAAGTATTCTCCACTTCAGCCCAAGTTGGTGACTGCCATCTCTGCACCGGTGCTTGAAGAGCGCACTTCAACGAAGTGATCCCACCAGCAATCCTGTTCGACCTCGATCCTTCGAGAGCCGAACCATCCTCCACATGACGTGGTGATACGCAGAAACGGTGTCCGCAGTCTCACTCAGTACGATGGACCCCAAAAACTGGACCAGGAAATAAGGTAGTATTTCCGAGGTTCCATTTTGAAGGGAAAGCATGCCAGGGAAGCGAAAGTCTCACAGTGTGAGTTTCAAGGCGAAGGTTGCGATCGCAGCCGTCCGGGAA
>CAIMFH010000033.1 GCA_903840265.1 uncultured Schlesneria sp.
TATCCGAACCGTCCATCAAGCGGCTACATACACCAGCGCCGTATCATCTGTTCGTAGATCGCGGTGCCTGCGTCCAACTGCTGTAACGAAATCCATTCATCGTCGGTGTGAGCCTGCTGGATGCTGCCAGGCCCCAGCACCAGAATCTGTTCCAACTCGGTAAAACAGACGCCGTCGGTTCCATAGCTGACAGTCTTCGCCGCCGGACGTTTCGCCAGACGAAGAGTGTCGCGCACGAACTCGGAATCGGGATCACCGTACAAGGGCAAACCACGGCATTCGAATTTAAACTCCAGACCATATCGTTTCGCAGCCGCCTCGGCGCGCTGAACCAGTAGATCTCCATCCTGGCCGGGCATCGGTCGAAAGTAGACCGTACAGACACTTTCCGGTGCCGTGATATTGACCGCGCAATGATGATCGTTGATCCCGATGTTCCAACTGATCCCCGGCGGATCAAATTCGGCATTGCTCCAGACAGGGTCAGTGACCGTTTCATCGTGCAACGACTTCATCTCGGACAGGAATGGGATCATCGCCACATTGGCGTTGATCCCATCACGAGTGCTTGAGTGTGCCGCCTTGCCATGCGACGTGACTCGGAAGCCATAGATCCCCTTGTGCGCGTAAACAACATCTAACTCGGTCGGCTCGCCAATGATCGCGCGAGTCTGGCCGGCTACCATTTCGCGATAGTAACGGGATGCCTCGGCGACTCGACGAGCTCCATGAAACCCGACCTCTTCATCAGCCGTGCAGACGAGATAAAGCGGCGAAGTCAGGGTGCATTCACTCACCCGGCTGACTGCCGCCAACATACAGGCAATCGATCCCTTCATATCACAACTGCCGCGGCCATACAGCCGACCATCGCGAACGGTCGGCACAAAAGCGCCGTGCTCGGCGACAGACCACGTATCAGCCGGAACAACGTCGGTATGCGAGAAATAAGCCAGTCCGCCAATTCCGGCCCCTTTGCGACCAATGATGTTCGACTTCGGCACGCCCTGCGGGTCGAGAAACTCCTGCCGTTCAACTTCAAACCCCAACGAACGCAGGTGACGCTCGACGACATCGCTGACGGGCCCATTCGAATCACGACTGACAGAAGGGACCGCGACAAGTGATTGCGCATACTCCAAAGCATTGGCCACGAAACGAACTCCACGGAAGACGGCGTCTTGAACGAAAGCCCATTCTGAACAGATCACCGCTTTCGCTCAACCTCAACCAACGAATCAAATCGCTCGTAAAGAAGAGGATCGACCAAAGTAGTAGGCACACTCCGCGTGCCGTAGGTCTTCGAGACTGATGTTGCGTGTCGCTTCCGCGCATTCGCTCACGTTTACTCGCGGCACAGCGGATGCCGTCTACTTTGATCCCTTAGAAGTCGATCTTCGCCCGCATTCCAACTAGCAAGGCGGTGCTCGTTCGTTGCAGAAACGGATCCAGAATCTGGATATCGGGAGTCACGTGGAACCAGCGCGTGATGCCGATGTTGTAGAACAGTTCGATCGCCTGTTCGTTTTGAATCGGCACTAGAGCCCCTCCCTTGAGGCGATCGCTGAGTCCGAGGTATGAGTACGATGGACCCCAAAAACTGGACCAGGAAATAAGGTAGTATTTCCGAGGTTCCATTTTGAAGGGAAAGCATGCCAGGGAAGCGAAAGTCTCACAGTGTGAGTTTCAAGGCGAAGGTTGCGATCGCAGCCGTCCGGGAA
>CAIMFH010000034.1 GCA_903840265.1 uncultured Schlesneria sp.
CCGCAACCCCATCTCACGATACAATGAGTCTGTGGACATGCTGAACTCTCCTCTGGAATGTCGTGCCGCTAAACACAACTCCAGGGGTGACCAGCATGTCCGCTTTTTTCAACTCATCCCCCCAAATAGTCGGATGAACCCTAAAAGCATGGCGTCGTCTTAAAGAGTCGCCGCCACTGCGAATCAAACGAGTCACCGTCATGCGCGCCGTCGTTCAACGAGTTAGTCGAGCCAAAGTCACGATCGCCGGGGAAGTCTCAGGCGAGATCGGAGTTGGTCTGCTGGTCCTGCTGGGAGTCGCCGATGATGACGCATCGGCCGATGCCGAGTTTCTGGCCGATAAGTTGGTCGGGTTGCGAATCTTTCCCGATGACGAAGGGAAAATGAATCGGTCATTGGCCGATATCGCGGGCGCGATGCTGGTGGTGAGTCAGTTCACGCTGCTGGGGGACTGCCGCAAAGGAAAACGTCCCAGCTTTATCAAAGCCGCTCGCCCAGAGGCAGCCGTCGGCCTGTACAACATGTTCGTGGCCGAGGTGCGTGGTCGTGGGATCACCGTTGCCACGGGACGGTTTCAAGAGCACATGGATGTGGAACTGGTGAACGACGGGCCTGTGACGCTGCTTGTTGATAGTCGCAAAGAGTTCTGATGCTCAGTCAAACTTGAGCAGCCCGAAGGAGCTTGGCTTTGGGCGCGTTGTCGCCGGGTGAACCCAGGTCTGCATTCCCACGGTTGGTGTTGTGCGAGTGATCGCCGCGCCCCAGAAACTGCCGCGTTGCGGTGGGCTGGCGACGAGTTCATTCCAAGGGATCGCGGCTTCGATGCGCCAGTGCGTGTCGTCCGCGTCGGTTGCCACGTACCAGGCGGGGTTCCAGCGGCGGTCTTCCCAGCAGGCTTCGCAAGTCCAGCCACGCTGATCGACCTGGAATTCGTACCATGTCGCGTAGTCGCGATCGACATCCAGGCAGATCGTGACGTGGTCATGCTGGCCGAGGTCGGCATCTCGCGTCCGGCCCGGCTGCGGTCGATCCAGCGAAGCTCCTTCCAGTCGGGGGACGCTGATCCCGACGTATAGGAATTCGGAGTCATAGGCCAACATCATCATCGCCGCCTGCGGGTCCGAAGGGTTCTTGTTTTCGTCGGTGGGTGCTTCGGTAGTCAGCCGGATTTCACGAGCCGCCTCCCAGCAAGAGTCAGCCAGGATGCCGTCAAGCTGCGGTTTCGAATCGGTCCGCTGGCACGTGGCGAGGGCCTGGGGAGTCTGTGCCGTCGCGAACATCAACCAGACTTCGCGTTCGGCCAGTGACTTGATCGCGGGATCGGCCGAACGACTGAGGTAGCTGCGAAAGACGGTGTCGGATTTGGCCATCGATCCAGTCGAACGCTGCAAGGTCGCCAACGGGAACTGAATTTCCGGCGTGCGAAACAGGCCTGGTGACTGCATCTCCAACTGAGTGGCCAGTTCGGCGGCTCGTTTGTGCCACTCTCGCATTTCACCGGTTCGCCATTCATTTTGAACGGTCGCCTGCCGCGGTGCGTTGGTCCCGCGGCCGGGTTGGCGCGTGGGGTCGCTTCCTTGAGGCAGGTTGACTCGATTCAGTTGACCGGGTCGCGTGGTCTGCTTGATCGCGGGTGCCTCTTCCGTGTAGTTCGCTGTACTGACCCCGCCGATGCCATTGGTCAGGGTGTCCGCCGCCTGCTGAATCAGCCGTGCGTTGGCTTGGATATTGGCCGTGGACTGGACCGTTTCATTCTTCATCCGCCGCATGCGCTGCCAAGCCGTTTCGCTGCTGATCCAGAATTGGTACAGCCACCGCATCGCATCGAGTGCCGCGGGTTCTTGCGGGTATCGCCTGATCAGTTCGACGTTGGTTGCTTCCACAAGATCGAACAGTGAGCGTTCGCGGTACTCATCGGCCAGCCCGCGCAGCAGTTCAGCCCCTTGCCGCGAATCCATGTCTCGCACCAGTCCGCCCAGTTGTCCGATCATCTGACCGGCCATGCGAGGATCGTCGAGTGATCGATCAGCGATCGCCTGAAAGTTGCGATGTCGTTCAACCAGTTTCTGCATTCGTACCAGATCGGTCTCATCAATCATGGCGAGTTCGCGTCGGGCATCGGACGCGGGACTGATGGAGAGGCCGGCGAAGAAATCTCGCTTTAATGCTCCATCTGCCGCTGGGCGACCATCGACACCAATCCAGCGGTACGTAACATGTCGAGCCTTGCTGGGCTCGATGGTGTCGCTTTTCCGCATCAAGGCTTCGCTGAACGAGGCTGCCAGTCGCACAGACATCCGACGGCGTGGCAAGTACTCGTCGAGATCCAGGACGGCATCGCCCCCGCTGCCAGCACCGAGTTGCAGATAGACCCGATCGACCTTCCACGCGGGTAAGCCGGTGAATTCTCGCTGTTCAGTATAGCGCGTGGAATCCGCGGCTTGATCGATCGCCTTCAACGCGGCATCAAATAGCAACTGGGCTGCCGCATCGTTCTTCGCTGGCTGATCCAGGATCACGATATTTGGTCGCCACGTGCGTAGTTGCCGAACGAGTACGCTAAGCAGTGACGGAGCGAGCTTGCCTTCCGTTCGCTTCTGCCATTCGGCAATCAACTTGTCTGAAGAGTACTCGAGGCCGGGAATCATGACGGGTAGCTGCCAGAAGATGTCGCCCGCATTGCCGCCTGCTTGCTGTACGGCCGTTTGCAATTTCGAGTCGACATCACCTCCTGCTGCCGCTGGACCCAGGTCTTGACGATTGGCGACCCAGACGGCGCTGCGATAACCCTGCTCGCCCGACAACTTCGCGGTCCAGGCAGGTGTCAGTTGCGATGGTCGTGATTGAAGTGACAGGATCGCCGCACGCCGATTGTTGCCACGTGACGGTTGCCACGAACGGCCGCCGTCTTCGGTGCGAATGATCGCTCCGAATTCGCCAACTGCGACCCCCAGCGCATCATTCATGAATCGCAATGAGTTGAGCGGTGCTGTTTGGCCGGTGAGATAGCGTTGCCAATTTCGACCGTTATTCGCACTATGCCAGACGACACTCCCCGGCGAGCCGATCAGCCAGACATTGGTGCCTCGTGACTCGACCGCGCGGAAGTCCATGCCGATCCGCAGTTCATCGGGAAGCAGCGTCTCGGGAGATTCCCAGACAACACCCCCGCTGCTGGTCCGCAGCACCAGCCCCCCATCTCCGGCCAGCCAGCCGGAGTCGTCCGGAAGAACGGTGACGGCACGGATGGTCCTCAGTCCCTGCTGCGGCAGCTTGGACGTCAACAACTGTTCGCCACCGACCAGGGAGAGGCGACCTTCTGGCCCGCCGACCGCACCCATATCAGGTTCAACGAAACAGGCCGCTCGCCAGGGTGCGTTCGTGGAACCGATGACCAGCTGCCAGGTCTTGCCGCTGTCCTTCGTCTTCATGATGCCCGAAGGTACATCTGTGCTGGGGCGACCGACGATCACGCCCTCTTCAAGTCCGAAGAAGCGGACGTAGGTGATGGGCGGCAGACTTCCATCGCCCAATCGACGCCAGGTTGTCCCCGCGTTTTCGGTGAACAGCAGCACACCGGTATCGAGACCTGTAAACGGTGAGATCTCGCTGCCAGCGACCCAGCCGATTTGATCGGTCAGGAAGCAGACGCTGTTGAACTGACTCGTCACGCCGCTGGGGACAGGTTGCCATGTGAGGCCACTATCGGCGGTTCGCCAGATGGCTCCTTGTGCGCCGACGGCATAGCCATTCTTGGAGCCGACGAAAAAGACGGAGTTCAGCGAGGCATCATCCCGCCATGTCGACGCGAGATCCGCGGCCAGAGCCACCGACGACAAGCCTAACCCGACAAAGAGGGCGACGATCAGTTCACGAAATCCATACCGTCGGCTGCATCCGTGCATGACCGCCTCCACTGAATTCAGACAATAAGATCTAAGCCGTGGGATTGTAGGTATTTCGGCGATCGGCAGAAGGGGAGTTTTGGTCGGGCGAAGACCGAGGGTGAATTCGGTATTGCAACACCGATTTAGGGTGAGGCGCGGGCTGTCGCATTGGTCCTATTGGTCCCATAAGTCCCATTTTGACGGCACCAGATGGGACGAATAGGACCGATGCGACCTATGATGCCAGTCGGTCAACGATGGTTATTTGCCGCCGCCGTCCTGCGGGTACAGGATCAGCCGATCGTGGGTTAGCAGCAGCAGATCCTGCAAACCGTCACCGGTGACATCCACTGCCAAGCCTTCACGAGGATCAGAGCCACCCGCTTCGTCTTCGTTGCGGAAGCTCTTCTGTTCGAAGATCCGGAAGTACAATGCGTGTTTCAGTCCTGTGGCTTGTCGGTATTGGATCAACTCGACGAAGTGAGACCGCGTATCCGTCATGACTAAATCGACTTTGCCATCTCCATTCAGATCTCCGGCGATGAGGTCTGTGGGATAGATCTTGTCGAGCTGGCTTTCGAACGATGCCAGTTCTTTGATGGCGGGCGCGGCGGCTCCTGCGTAGAGGACTGCCAGTTTATCGGCCGCGAACAGCAGCAGATCATCGCGCTTGTCGCCGTTCAGATCGGCGACTCGCAGAGCCTTGAACGCGAAGTCGCCCAGATCAATTTCTTTCCACTGCGTGTAACCGCTGTCTGTCTTGCGCAGCACGCGCAGCTTTTTCACGCCGGCATCCACCAGCGCGATTTCAGGACCAGGATTGCCGTCGAGTTCAATCTGTGTGGCACCGACGATCTTGGAATTCGACTCGCCAGAATTGAATTGCTCGTCCACCTGCCAGCGGTTGTTTGCTCCCAGCACCATATGCCGTGCAAAATTTTCCTGTGCGACCAGCAGGCCTGGTTTGTCTCCCAGCTTGGCGAAGGAGACGGCACCTGGTGCGATCGCTCCCAGTCCCAAGTTGCCTGTCGTCACGATCTCGACAGGGACCCCTTCCTTATTCAAGCCGAAAAGCTGAGGCGGTTTGGTTGTTCCCTGAAAGACTAGGAACTCCGGTCGCTGATCGCCGGTGATATCGGCCTGCATCAAGATCTCGGGAGTCCCCTTTAGATCGAGGACCACGGCGGTTTTGCTGCCGAAGGGATACGGTTGCCATTCATTTTTGTCGGATCGCTTCAGCGCTTGCAGCGCGTATTCCGTCGAACGGTCCTTCTTCGTCTTGGCGATATAGACGATCTCTGGGCGACCATCACCATCCAAGTCGGTTAGTTCCAAGCCGTTGGTGTCCCCTTCAATCGGCAGCGATTCGGGGAAGATCAACTTTCCGTCGGCATAGCGGCTGAGGCCGAGAGTCTTTTCGGGGCCGCTATGAACGACGATCTCGGCCTTGCCGTCGGCATCCAGATCGGCGACGCGAATCTGATCGGCACCACTGAGGCCGGGGAATGGCGTTCCCAAATCGAGTCCGCTCCCCTTTTTCTGTCGGAACAGTAGCACTCGTGAGGCATCTGGATCCGTGACCACGACATCGTTCAATCCGTCGCCATCCAAGTCCCCAATCGCCAAGTCACGTTCGCGACCGGACCCCTGCTTGCCGAAACCGAATTGGATCAGCCGCTCGGGTAATTCGTTTGCTTCGGGCTTTCGTCGTTCGATCTGCAGCATCTTCACGCGACCGGTTCGCGAATCGATCGTCAACACTTCCTGGCCAGGCTTGCCATCGACATCTCGCAGCGTCACGGATCGGGGCCGCTCCAGATCGAAAATGTATTCAGGACCCAATTGGCCATCTTCCAACTGTAGACGGGCACCCAACGCACGAGTCAGGCCTTCGCCTGCCAAGTAGCACAGGTCGTTACGACCATCTCCATCCAGATCGGCGACCTGCGCCAATCCGAGCTTGTCGGAGGTGTTCATCAGCTTCTTGGGAAGCCCGAGCTTGCCCTTGGTTTCCTGATAGAAAATGATCGTCTCGTGCTTCCCGAGAATCACGAGATCGTCGAGTCCATTGCTATCGAGATCGCCGGCGGCGAGAAACCACGGCGAGGGGGCGACATCGGGGACACGCTGTTGCGTTTTCTGGGTCCATTCCCCCTTCTCGGGCTGATACTTAATGATCAATTGATCGGGATTGCCAAAGTACGCAATATCGGTGCGACCATCGCCGTTGAAATCACCCAGCGTCAGTGCCGAGACTTCACGATCGACAGGCATCTTGCGATGTTCGAATCGCCAATGATCTTCTACGGAATTGACATCGGTGCTGCCGATCGGCACTTCCTTGACCTTCGGTGGCTCTTTGCGCTGGATTAGCAGATCGAGTCGATTGTGGCCGTTGTCAACCAGGATCAGGTCGGTCAGCCCGTCATGGTTCAAGTCGCCGCTCAGCAAGTTGGTGGCGCGTTCTGACAGCTTGAAGACTTCAATGGGCTTGAAGCCGTAATACTGCGAGATCGTGCCTTCGTCGGCTCGAGCGAATCCAGTCGCAATCAATAAACCTGCCAAGGTCAGCCAACGTCGTGAGCGTTTCATCAATGGCGTTCTTTCCGTGTTCGGCTTCAATAATGGCCATGTCCTTCGATCGAGGACACGGCCATTCCGAAGGCGATTGCAAATTGCGAATTGCAAAATGCAAATTGAAAATTTGAAAACGGGAAGCGGCAGACACGGCCATGTCGAAGACTCCAAGACCGTGGCACCCAAACTTCATGAGTCCTCTGCCGGTGGGCGGTCGGGATTTGGTTTGTCGCGATTCTCGCCAGAGCCCTCGGAGCGCGGAGGGCCCGAGCGTGGACCGCGTCCGCCGCGACGATTGGAATCGTCACGAGGCCGGTCCTCTGATCGGTTGTCTGGTGAAGGTCGATTATCGCGGCGTGGTGCGCCCGGTGATTCGTCACGTTCGCCAGTCGGAGCTTGGGGCGGCTTGCCGCTCTTGGTACTGACGACGGTGAGAATCTCTTTCTCATCGGTCATGACCTGGCGTTGCCCTTCGTAAGAAACCATCAACTTGCGAGCGAGCAGTTCCTGTCCGATGACGCGGCCTGTCCCCTGCTTGGTGACGACCGTCGCGCCGACAGGTGGCAGTTCGCGGCGATGCTCTTCGTAGGTGTCGTACTCATAGCGCAGGCAACATTTCAAGCGGCCACAGCGACCGGAGATCTTCGATGGATCGAGCGTTGCCTTTTGCAGCTTGGCCATCTTCATCGAGACCGGCGGCATCTCGCGCAAGAACGTATTGCAGCAGACGGGTTGACCACAGTCGCCGTAGTCGGCCAGCAACTTGGCTTCGTCGCGGATCCCGATTTGACGCATTTCGATTCGCGTCTGGAATCGTTTGGCGAGCGCTTTGACGAGTTCGCGAAAGTCGACGCGGTCTTCGGCCAGGTAATAGAAAATCAGCCGTTCGCCACCGAAGACTCGTTCGATGTCGATCAGCTGCATTTGCAGACTGCGTTCGCGCACCATTTCCTGGCCGCCGGCAAACGCTTCTTTCTCGGACGCGATCAATCGATCACGTTCCGCTTCGTCCTCGGGCGTCGCCAATCGCATGACGCGACCGTGTTCCTCGGCAGTGCCAAGGTAGGTTCGCGATTGCTCGGTTGCGGGACACAGCACGGTGCCCCATTCATGTCCGCGATCGCTGCGAATGATGACCGAAGCTCCGCGGCTGATGGGGCCAAGCCCCCGCGCCGAGAACTCGCCCACCACGCGCGAGACTCCATAACGGACGACATAAGATGAATCTGTGACAGGTGTATCCATACGGCCTTCAATGGGCGTGCGATGCGAAGCGAAAGGAAATCCTGATTTGGCCCGATTTTCGGGAGCCCGGATTATAGACCGCGACACATGTGGCTGTCAGCCGTCAACTAGCGTCGAATGGGGAAGAAGCGCAAAGCAAATGGAGAATTCCGGGGCTCAGGATCAAAGCTGGGGCGAGAGGCGAAGCGACGGCAAGGTCGTGGAATCGCGGGTAGGGCTGATGCAGTCTTCGGATCATGCCGACGGCGCTTTAGTTGCGTTGACCGTGGCGGGTGATTGAGTACGCAGTACAGAGTACTTGGTGTTCAGTATCATGGCTGCATGACACAACTGCCCAATCTCTTGGCGAAATTGGCTACGTGGAACCTCCCGGTCGCGTGTGACACAACCCCCCGGCTGCGGATGACACAACCTTCCGGCTGCGGATGACACAACCTCCCGGCTGCGGATGACACAACCTCCCGGTCGCGGGTGACACAACCTCCCGGTCGCGGGTGACACAACCTCCCGGTCGCGGGTGACACAACCTCCCGGTCGCGGGTGACACAACCTCCCGGTCGCGGGTGACACAACCTCCCGGTCGCGGATGACACAACCTCCCGGTCGCGGATGACACAACCTCCCG
>CAIMFH010000035.1 GCA_903840265.1 uncultured Schlesneria sp.
CGAGAGCCAATCGGGCGGTCTGGCCGGCCAGGCGGGATGTCCAGTGGAACAGGGCTTCGTCGATCTGGGACTGGCGGGTGCCGAGGTCGGTCATGAACATGTCGATGTGATTCCGCGCCTCGGGGGAGAGTGTGACACCACCGGCGCGAGGAGCGCCCGACACAACCTCGGGGAGGGCGAACAGCTTGTTGATCACGGAGGCGAAACCGTCTTCGGTCGCCTGATCGACTTCGTCATCGGTCCAGCATTGCGGGCGGGCTTCGGGTGAGGCGATGAGGAGTCGGCTGGTCAGTTCGCAGGCTCCCCCTTGCTTGGCGAACTTCTGGGTGAAGAGGTCGGCGGACAATGTCCCGGTCAGGCTGACGGCGGCGGGGGTGAGTGTCGCCGTGGTGCGGCCTTCGATCGTGACACTTCGACCGCCGTAGAGATCCAGCCAGGCCTGCCGTTGAATGGCGGCTCGTTCGCCGGTGCCCGAGGTGCGTTTCAGCCAGCCATCCAGTTCCTGGGGACAGACGAGGAGTCCTTTGGACTGCCGGGAGAGTAACCGACTGAGTGAGGGGAGCGACCAGTCGACGGTCAATGAACGCTCGGCAATCGGTTCGGCCGGTGGCAGCAAGTGTTGTGGCTGGCGACGCTGGTTGTCGCGGTAGACGGCCAGTTAGCGACGATAGGGCATGAACAGTTCCTCCCGCTGCTGCTCGGCTATTGCTTGACGGGCCTGTAGGGGAACGACGGCAGCCTCGATGATTGCCTCGTGAGGAGAAGGCCCTTCATTGACGAGAGCCGTCCACAGGATCGCCGGTTCGGACCAGCCTCGTTTCAGTTCAATCCGCCGAGTTCCTCCGATGGCCGAGGCGAGGACCGACAGGACCGGTAAGGCGACCGCGGCGGCGTCACAGTTGAGGGAGTTGGCTTGAGCCACCACAAACTGCTGAACCGGCTGCGGCAGGGTTTCGACCGGGAAGGGTTGGAACTCGGGGACCTGGCCAGGGACCAGATACTGCAGGTTGACCCAGGGGAGACCATCGTCGCTGTCGGCGGGCATGAATGCCGGCATGTGGTCGCCAACCTCGTCGTCCCTCGAATCGGGCTCATCCGGTGGCCAGCATTTGGAGGCGGCGTGGACCTCCGGAGTGACTCGGTCCCGCTCCTGCCGCTCGCGGAACCGTTCTTCGGCGACCAGCTCTTTGATGGAGCGGAGGGACTCGTTGTCCGGCCCCAATAAGTCGGTGACTTCCTGGAGTCGGGAGTCAGAAAACATCTCGGACAGTTTTACCGGTCGACGCAATTTTCGAGCAGACATGCGGGTTCTCCAGCAACAATTCCCATCAGAGCAACAAAAAAACGGCCACACCGATTGACTGACCGAAAATTCGGGGCAGTCGATGGGTGTGGCCGTTGGTTACGGTCCACGGGGGACATTCATTCAATCACGAGATGATTGTGCCAAGAGGAAACTGATAGTCAAGATGAGTTTTTGGGCCTTTGTGCTTGAAGACGGAGGGCTCCTATTGGGCGACGCTAACCCTCTCTTGAAGTGCGATGCGGAAGCTCAGGTGACGAATTCAAATGCCTGCGCAGCCGGCGATCTGAGATATGGCAATGTTTTATACAAAAACTGCCGATCATTTTCTGGCCGACTGACGAGCCGCGCAATGGTAATCCAGCCTTAGCAGCTGGCTGGACGATGGCTCTACTTCTTAAGCGCCACTCGAGACGGCATTAGCCGGGTTCGCGTCGGCACGCGCCTACATTTGGAGATGCTGCGGATGGATTCCGAACCGGGGCAAGTGACGAGCCCGTTGTCCGATGCGATCAGTACGGAATCCCCAGCGATGTTCAGGAGCAGGTTGGAGTTCCAGCAGATCCTTCATGATCGAGCGATTACTCCGAGCTTCCAACCGATCGTCAATCCGTTCTCGGGCACGGTCCTGGGTTATGAAGTGCAGGTTCGATCCACTCGTGATGGCCGACGTGGCGCGGCGGATCTTTGTTTGGCAGCGAGTCGCGTCGGAATGGAAGATGAACTCAGCGCGCTGACGCGCAGTATTGGCATGATCCACGCCCGATTTTTACCAAGTCATGCGATTCGATTTTTGAACACTCACGCCTCCGAAATCGCAGGCTCGAAGCTTCTGGCGTCACTGACCGCGTTGCGCGAGAACGATCCAGATGTCCCGATCGTCCTAGAGATTCACGAGAGCTCGATCAGTGAGCCGCCACTGATCAAAGAATTTAACAAGCAACTTCAACAGCTTGATATCGGGCTTGCCTATGAAGGTTTTGGCCAAGGTGAGTCGCGGATTCTGGAGTTTATTGAAGCGCCGCCCGACTTCTTGAAGTTCAATATCGAATTGATTCGGGGCATCCACGTTGCGGCCAAAAGTCGACAGAAGTTGCTGGCATCGTTGGTGCAACTCGCGCGAGATCTTGGCACGTTAACGATCGCTGAAGGAGTTGAAGCGCTTCCGGAACTCGAGGTTTGCAAGCAATTGGGGGTTGATCTGGTCCAAGGCTACTATTCTGGAAGACCTCAACCAGTCGAGTGGATCCTGGCGGACCTCGTCAACGGGAAAACGAACCCAGAAACCACTGCGACCCGACTTCAACAACCGCTCGGCAGAGCGTCGAAGTTGAAGCCCGATCAACCTCATGAAACCAGTTTTCGTATGCAGGCAGGATGTCGGTGACATTTCATCAACGACTCGGCACCACTGTATGTCGCAGAGAGCCTGCCTGTATACGTTTTTTCGCCGCCGGCGAGAGTGGTTCCCCAGCCTTACCCAGGCTGGGGAACTGCCGACCCGGCCCGTCAGTTGACCTTATTCCCTGGTCGCATTGACGTGCCACCATTCGGCGGCGCGTTCTTCGGTCCATTGGCCGGCACAGCCACATTTCGCCAGTGCTCGATCAAGGTCTTCGACAGCAGCGAAGCGATCGCTGGGCCGCTTGGCGAGACAGCGGAGAATGATTGCTTCCAGATCCTGAGGGATGGTCGTCAATTGGGAGGGGGGAATGACTTCATCCCGGGCGTGAGCGATCATGACGCGAATCGGGTTGGTTCCTTCGAAAGGGGGCCGACCGGTCACGAGGAAGTAGGCGACCGCTCCCAACGCATAGATATCGCTTCTGCCGTCCGGGATACTTTCGGCCGTCGCCTGTTCGGGAGACATGTACAACGGCGAACCGCTGAAACCGCCCTCCTGGGTCAAATGCAATTCCTGGTCGTCTGAGTTCCCGACGCGTTTTGCTAATCCAAAATCAAGCAGCTTGGCGATGTCGTAAGCTCCGCCTTGCTTCGCGGCAAAGATATTCGCCGGCTTGATATCGCGATGAATCAATCCGGAATTATGAGCCTCAGTCAGTGCGTGACAGATCTGACGCAGGAAATGGATGGCGCGCTCGGGGGGCATGGGGCCATGCTGGCTGACCAGGTCCGAGAGACTTAATCCCTCGAGATATTCCATCACATAATAAAACGTGCCATCGTCTGTCCGGCCATAATCGTAGATGTTGACCGTATTCCAGTGGCTGAGTTTTGCCGTCGCGCGGACTTCATGTTCGAATCGAGCAATGGCTACGGGATCGGCTCCCTGGCCCGGCCGGATCAGCTTGATTGCACAGGGGCGTTTCAGCAGTTGATGCTCGGCGAGATAAACTTCACCCATGCCACCTTTGCCAATCAGTTGCTTCAGGTGATATTGGCCAAATTGCTTCGCTTTGAAAGCTTCTGACCGAAGTGAATAGATCGTGTGCGTTCCGTAGATCGAAGCCGCACTGCCGATGAGAAAGACGATGGCAGCCTCTTTGATCTGGGCTGCATTGGCTGCCACCGCGATCGTGGGATCGCGAAAACACAACACTCCGATCACAGCCAAGGGTGCCAGGGTCGGTGGCACAATCATCAGTGCTGCCCGTCGCCAGGTGTTGGGAATAAACATCCCGTACAGCATGATCAGCGCGAACCAGGAGAGGATTCCCATCTGCATCGGAACGACAAGCTGCAGCGGGTTGCCAGCATCTGCCGCATGCATAATCAAGAGTGTCTGCATCCAGACGAGTTGCACGCCGACCAGGCTGAATAATGTCAGTTCGATGGTGCGCAGTTGCTTCAGCGACAAGCTGATCTTGCTTTTCAGGAAGACGTAACTCGCGATGAGGACAAGCAACAACATCGCGCGCGGCAGACGGAAGGGAACAGAGACAAAGAGTTCGCGAATAAACAGCAAACCGACACCGACCAGCAGCACCAGCGCTGCGGCCCCCAACCGCTGCCGAAGTAACTCGGCCGTGGCTTCGGCCCAATGTGGTTGCGATGCATCGACGACCGCAACATTCGCTCGCGACGAAGAAGTGTGGGAGTATAAGGGCGAATGTTCGACCGAAGGCTTTGCGGAAATTCCAATCAGCGTGGGTTCCAGGGAGGATTGGTCACTGGATTTTGAGATGTGACGATCATTCATCGGATGTTGATCGCCATGGTCTGCAAACCTGCCTTCAATGAATTAACGGCTGAAGAAATCCATCAGCGAAATCGTAGCCTGATATCAGCTCGACAGCCAGCCGATCGCCGGCTTGAGTCACATCGCCCTGCCTAGCGGGCTCGCGCGATGGTCGAGGTGACGTGCCGGAATCGAATATCGCGGCGGTCTGGGCCGGCGATGCGAGACGCGATTTGTTTGGGCGTCAGTTTGGAGTTCGCGCTGGTTTTCCACAGTGGCCAATCAATGGAACGGCTGATTGACTATAAAGGTTGTGAGACCGAGCGACGCGCGGTCAAAGATAACTACAAAGGTTTCTATTCATGAGTTCACACTTCATCGACAGCCAACCGCCTCATCCTTCGAAAACTGGTAGAGGTGCTTCGTGCTGGTATTATTCTGAAGCGTATACCTGGAAGCCTGGTTACTTCACGGAGTTCATTGCCGGGGACGAGCCGCGAGTTCCGGTCGTTGACGCTGCCACCGGGGTGATTGTGATCTTGTCATTCCGGAGCATTTCGTTCTCTCCCATCGTGCCGAAGGAAGCGCCGGCGAAGCCACGAGTTGGTGGTGGGGGATCGTGACGCGCCTGCGGCGAGAGAATTGATTTGAGAGAGTGGAGGCTGAGACGAAGAAGACTTAGGTACTCGACCGCGTGATGTCGGAATCGTGGCGATGTCTGTGAGCGGTCCGCGTGCTGACGCAGCGCGGCTCACCTGAAACTATTGGCGAAGGATCAGCGGCCGGTGCGTCGGGCGAGTTCTGTGTCGAGCCATTTAGTTCGGGCGGCGACCCACTTTTTCATTTGTTTCAGGTCTTCGGTGAAGGTCAATTGGTTTGGGTCGCGGGGATCGATCTGTTTCCAGCGGCGTTCGTTGCGGGCGGCGGCGGGGCCCAGGGTTTTGGCGTTGTCATCGATCAGGCGGCTGACGTTGTCGACGGAGAACTGTTGTTTGCGGAGGGCTTTCCATCTAGCCGCGTATTTCTGTTTGTAGGTGACGTTGCTCAGTAGTCGGTCGAAGAGATGGTTGGAGAGCCATTCTTTAGGTTCGACGATAGAGCCTTCCCAGTTTCGGCCGAAGGTGGCGTCGTAGTCCCACGGGACGAAGAAGAACCTGGGTTGCGGCACAGTTGCCGACGGGGCGTCTCGCGCAATGATGAAGTTCTTGTCGTTGCCGTCCATGTTGCTGGTGAATAGCAGCAGCAGGTGAAAGTCGATGGCGTTGTCGACGTCGACTCGCGAGGCGATGCCGGACTTGGGATCGAAGAACTGGCGATCGGGGGCCTGGCCGACAAACTGGTTGAGCTCGTCGAGGGGACTCCAATATTCAAGGTCTTCCGGCTCCGGTTCGTGCTGCTCGTACGCGCCATGTCCCTGTTGCTGGAAGTTGGCTCCATGGTCGACTGCCTTGTAGATGCAGGCGTGGCCGGTGTCGTTCTTGTCGAAGCGACGCAGGCCGAGCAGCGATCGTTCGACTCGTTCCATCAGCAAGTAGACGCCGTGGTAACTGTTGTTCAAGTTCACTTCCACGAACCGGCTACTCGCCGCGACGCGTTTGTTGGGATCGGCCGTGAGAGATTGAAACAGGTCATAGGAGAGCTTGTGCCGCATCATCGAGCAGTCGACGAAGGCGGCGTTGAGCACCCAGTTGCGATCTTTTTGAAGGCCCAGCCAATGTGTTGATTCATCCAGTTTGAGGGCGAACGATTTCTTTTCGTATCCCTGCGACGATGCGCCGCGAAAACGGATCTTGCCCTGCAGCAGGTCGGTGTTGCCCTCTTTGATACTCGGCGGCGAGAGCATTTTGACAGTACAGGGAATGTATTGTTCGGAGCCGATCTGGTTGGTCGCGCGAAGTTCCAGGACAGGAAGATTCGATTCCGCGTTGGTCGCAGCGGCCGTGGCCAGGAATGCCAGGCACAAAATCAGGAAGCGGGATCGGTACATGAGCAAGGCTTTGTTGAGTTGCTCGGAGATGGTCGAGGACACAGTCGCACTCGTTTTACGATGCCATTGGTCAGCGAGCAAGTCCGCTGTGGGCTGATGTCGACGTGGATCGCATTCATGGAGGCGAATACTGTGGGTTGGCTGGTGAAAATCGCACGATCGTGGCTGGACCGAAACATCTGGTGAGGTGGGTCGTGCCTTTGAAGGTGACTGAAGAATAAACAGGTGAACAGGCGGCCATTCATCAGCAGCTTTTGCGGCCGATTTCTAGTGTTTGTCGGATTTGATTTGGCATTGCGTTCCAGTGGAACGGTACAAGAAGTGCGAACTATTTTTGTGGCACCGAGACACTGAATGTCGGGTGGCCAATGTCGGGCCGCTCATCATCAAGGGGAATGAAATGGCGAAGCCAGCGAAGAATACGATTTGCGTTTGGTATGACAGCGATGCCGAGGGGGCGGCCACGTTTTATGCCAAGACGTTTCCAGATTCGTCTGTTGGTGCGGTTCATCGTGCACCGGCAGATTATCCATCGGGGAAGAAGGGTGATGTGCTGACGGTTGAATTCACGGTGATGGGGATTCCCTGCATCGGCCTGAATGGCGGTCCCGTGTTCAAACATACTGAAGCGTTTTCGTTTCAAGTCGCCACCACTGATCAGGCTGAGACGGACCGCTACTGGAACGCCATCGTCGGTAACGGCGGCGAAGAGAGCATGTGCGGGTGGTGCAAGGATAAGTGGGGCGTGTCCTGGCAGATTACGCCTGTGGTTCTGACGCAAGCGGTCACCAATTCCGATCCGGCGGTCGGCCAGCGCGCCTTCGGGGCGATGATGCAGATGAAGAAGATTGACGTCGCTGCGATCGAGGCTGCCATTCGCGGCTGAAACTTGTGGTTCGAATAATTTCCCGAAGGAGATGCCATGCGACCTACTGGCGTGCTGTTAGATGTCGATGGAACTTTAATCGACAGCAACGATGGCCATGCTCATGCCTGGGTCGAAGCTCTGCGTGAAGCGGATGTCACGGTGGAATTTGCCGTGGTGAGACGCTTGATCGGGATGGGGGGCGACAAGCTGCTGCCTAAGGTGGCGGAGATCGATGCGGAATCGGCGCAGGGTAAAGCCATTTCGAAACGACGAGGCGAAATCTTTCAGAAAGACTATCTGCCCAAGATCCGCGCCTTCCCCGCGGTGAAGCAACTGCTGCAGCGAATGAAACAGGAGGGACTGGAACTGGTGGTCGCCAGTTCTTCAAAGGACGCCGAACTGGGCTCGCTGCTTCAGATCGCGCAGGCCAAAGAATTCATCAAGGCGAAGACGTCGTCCGATGATGCGGACAATTCCAAACCGGACCCCGACATTATCGATGCGGCTCTGGAAAGACTTGGCCACCCTCGGGAACGGGTCATCCTGTTGGGTGACACTCCTTATGATGTCGAGGCGGGCTTAAGGGCGGGCGTGAGAGTCGTGGCGCTTCGTTGAGGGGGATGGAATGATCCCGATCTTCGAGGTGCGATTCGGATTTACGATGACCCGCAGGATCTGCTCAACAAATTCGAGGAATCACCATTCAGTATCTAGGAGCACTTCTCGATTGTGGTCGAGTCCGGCAGGTGACACTCCTTGGCGACGGGGTTATGATCCAGGGCGCTGATTGACCATTGAGATTCGCCTTCAAGGAGCCATTCACTGTGAAATTGCCTCGTTTGTTGATTGCTGCGGCGTTGGGTTGCCTGTTGCTGTCGGACATTGGTGCCGCGGCGGACAAGTCGAAGATTCTATTTTTGACTCAGAGCAAGGGATTCCGGCACAACCCGGTGAATCGCGATAAGAAGGATCTGGCGACTTCGGAAGTGGCGATGACGCAGCTTGGTCAGAAGACCGGGTTGTTCGACATCCACTGCACTCAGGATGCCGCTGCTGACTTCACGAAAGAGAATCTACAGAAGTACGACATCGTCATGTTCTACACGACCGGCGAACTGCCGATCGCCGATGCCGATCGCGATTACTTCATGAATGAGTGGCTGAAGAAGAAGGGACATGGCTGGATCGGGTTCCACTCAGCCGCCGACACGTATCGCACGAACAATCCGGCTCATAAGTGGTATTGGGATCTGTGTGGCGGGACGTTCAAGGGTCATCCCTGGAACGCTGGCGAACTGGTGACGGTCAGCGTCCAAGACCCGAAGCACCCGACCATGAAGCCATTTGGCGATGAGTTTCAGATCAAGGACGAAATCTACTGGTACGATCACTGGGTTCCAGAGAACGTGCATCTGCTGGCGAGCCTGAACATCGCCAAGTGCCAGACCAAGGGTGAGCGACGGAAAGTCAAAGAAGGAGATAAGGAAGTCGAAGTGATCCATGCCGAACACGTGCCACTCGCCTGGTGCCGCAGCTGGGGCGACGGCAAGATTTTCTTCAATAACCTCGGCCACAATGATTCCACCTGGACGGATCCTCGATTCCTGGATTCCACCGAAGCCGCGATCAAGTGGATCCGCGGTGATGTCGAAGGCGATGCCACTCCGAACCCGGAAGTTTCGAAGCAACAGCAGGAAAAGGCTGTGAAGGATGCGGCTGCCAAGTAGTCCGAGAAGAGGTTTTAGCCACGGATCAACACAGATTGAACACGGATGAAGAGTGACGGGCATTGGTTTTGGACCGGTGCCCGTTTTTGTTCTTCAGGGGTCGGCGGGTGGGATGTCATTCTCAAGCGACTGTGGGCGACGAAGCGTCGACCACAGCCACTCTGAGATGGATATCGACGGCGACGGGCTGGAAGCCCATCCCACGTAAAGGACGCCGAGTCCGTGGCACCCGAGTTAGGGGCCAGAATCTTTTTTCGAATCGCAATATTTCGTGAGACGATTCGAAAACGGCGTCGCATGGTATGGTAAGAACCTCTGGGAGCCAGCCATGTCTATTGAACCGATCAGTGCGAAATCGTTATTCCTGCAAGCGATGGAACTGCCGACGGCGGCGGACCGTGCGGCGTTTCTTGACCGGGCCTGTGGCGGGCAGGCGGCGCTGAAGGCTCGGGTCGAAGGGCTGATCAGGACGGCCGAAGAGGCTGACAGCCTGCTCGACAATCCCGCGACGCAAATCGGGTCAGGTGTCTCTGACCGATCGAGCGTGTCGCTCGATTTTCTCAAGCCGTGCAATACCCCCAACGGTCTTGGTTGTCTGGGTGGTTATGCCGTGCTGGATGTCATCGGTCGCGGCGGGATGGGGATCGTGTTGCGGGCGATGGATTCGAAGCTCAATCGTATCGTCGCGATCAAGGTGCTGGTCCCCGAGTTCGCGGGCAGCCCGCAGGCTCGGAAGCGGTTCGCTCGTGAAGCGCAGGCGGCAGCGGCCGTGAGCCATGATCACATCGTGACAATTCATGCAGTCGACGATGAGGGGCAGGTTCCGTACATCGTGATGGAATGCGTCGTCGGTCAATCGCTGCAGCAGAAGATCGACAAGTGCGGTGCCTTGGGTCTGAAAGAAATCCTGCGCATCGGGATGCAGATGGCTGCGGGATTGGCGGCCGCTCACAAGCAGGGGCTGGTGCATCGCGACATCAAGCCAGCGAACATTCTGCTGGAGAATGGGATCGAACGGGTCAAGATCACCGACTTCGGGCTGGCCCGAGCGACCGATGATGTCGGGATGACTCAATCCGGTCAGATCGCGGGGACGCCGCAATACATGTCTCCCGAACAGGCGATGGGGCAGCAGGTTGATACTCGCAGCGATCTGTTCAGCCTGGGGAGCGTGCTGTACACGCTGTGTACTGGTCGGCCAGGCTTTCGTGCTGATTCGACGCTCGCGGTGATGAAGCGCGTGTGCGACGATGTGCCTCGTCCGATCGGGGAAACCAACCCCGAGATCCCTGAATGGTTGATTGAAATCATTGACCGGTTGTTGATGAAGAAGCCCGAGGATCGCATTCAAACGGCGGCTGAGGTGGCCGAGTTATTGAACCAGCATCTTGCTCATCTGCAACAGCCGGCGAGTGTGCCTCGGCCAGGTCGATTGCGGTCACCTGTTGTCAAAGGATCGGCGAATCGACTGGCGACGGCTGTCCTGGTCGCCACGGCGTTAATGATGTTGATGGGGGTCGCGTACTCCGTATGGACCGATCACCTGTGGTTTGGCTCTCCCGTGAATCCTGCACGACTTGTCGAGACCATACCAGCACCTGCCGTGGATCTTGAGCCACGGGCTGGTGCCCCTCACATCGCATCACCCTTTGAAAAGAAGACGGTGTCTGAGCCTGTTGCGATTGAAGATCCTTTGCAGATGCCGACGGTGTTCCCGTTCGCCAAAGGCAAAGCTCGCGCTTATCAGGAGGGTTGGGCCAAGCGATTGAACGTGCCGGTCGAGAGAAGCAATTCGTTGAACATGACGTTTCGGCTGATTCCGCCTGGTCAGTTTCAGATGGGAAGCATGCCCGACGAATTGAACACGTTGAAGCTGGAACTGGAAGAACGAGGGGCATCTGCATTCGACCAGTTTGTCGTGATGTCGAGTTTGCCTCTGCACACCGTGGAACTGTCGCAGCCATTCTACATGAGTGCCTACGAGGTGACGGTTGCGCAGTTCCAGCAGTTCGTTCAAGAGACCAGCTATGTGACGACGGGTGAGCAAGCCACGAATGCTCGTTTTACCTGGAAGTCTTTTGTTCCCGAAGTCGATCTCACGAAGCAACCGGTCGTGGGTGTCAGTTGGGAAGACGCCGACGAGTTCTGCAAATGGCTTAGCCGCAAGTCGTCACCCGACGAAACTCCGCAGCAGTACAGCTTGCCGACGGAAGCACAGTGGGAATACGCCTGTCGAGCCGGGACTGATTCGTTATGGTCGTGCGCCGACAATTTGTTGCACGAGTACGCGATTATCGAACAACAGGGACAGCCCTACCCTGCGCAGATTGGCTTGCGGCGTCCGAACCCATTCGGCCTGTTCGACATGCACGGCAATGTCGATGAGTGGTGCCTCGACTGGCACAATGTCCAATATTACGCACGCTCACCGTTGGTCGATCCTGCCTTCGTCGAACGTCCGAATGACCGTGGGTCGGGACGGGTTGCCAGAGGGGGTGCTTGGAACGCCAGTGCCTGGTGGTCTCGTTCTTCGACGCGAACCTATGACGCGCCGTTGAATCCGATCTTTGCCAAGGGATTTCGAGTCGTATGCAAACTGCCTGCTCTACCCCAAATGCAGGAGGCCCATGGTCACTAAATGACCAATTGCTCCGACCCGTCTAATTTTGAAATCCGGAGAAGGCGACGCAATTCCTGCACGCCCCGCAGAATATCAAAGCTAATTTCAATAACCCGTCCTTCGCAAACATCCCAGAGTCTGGTCAGCTTTAAACCGATCTGTCCACGTTTTGACGGTGTCAATATGATCCCTAGCGATTGCGTTAGGTGCGGGTACCAAGGTTGAAGATTCGGCGAGCAGCGACCGAATCAGTAGCGATGCCGGTCGACTGGTTGAGGGCCAAAATCCCATCCGCGACTTCGCATCTTCCCGGAATGGATTCCGCGGAGTGATCAGTGAATTGACGGAGGCAGCCATGGACAGGCGACGGTTTCTGACGGGGATGGGTCAACTGGCAATGGGCGGCTGGGTCGCGCAGGCCATTGGTTGCCGCAGCAACAAGCAAACCGCCCATGTCTTGAACGAGACCGACCGCGATATGGTGGGCAGCCACACTGCTGGGGCCGAGACCTGGGAACCGCTGATTCACGGCTCGGTCGACAAGCTGCTCTGCCGCCAGATGACCGACATTAAGACCGTTTCGCATGACGGCACACCTGCCCGCAAGCGCATCTGCTTTGTGGGCCTGGAAAACAAAAGCATCGAAGAGCTCGGTGACTTTGGTGAACAGATCTACGAAAAAATCGACACCTCGATCAATGAATCGCAGATGTTCGAAGTAATCAATCGCCGGTTCGTCGAAGCGGGTCTGCGCGAATGCCGCCTGCGACCCGACGAACTGTTTGTTCCCAGCAAGTTGCGGTCGTTTACGGGTGCGATGGAGAAGCAGGATCAGCCTTTCGACTACCTGCTGTACGCCAAGATCACCTCGGGAACGACTCGCAGCAACAACAAAGATTATCAGCGCGACTACGTGCTGACGTTGGAACTGGTCGACATGGCCAGCGGTCATGCAGACAAAGAACGAGCCGAGTTGCGCAAGGGCTATCACAAGTCGGTGATTGGCAAAATGAAGCACTACGGCTGATCGGCGCGGAAGGCAGAGATGTTGGTACACGTCCGGAATCAGGACGGATCGGCGAGTCTTTTGAAATCGCAATCCGAAGCGATGTATCCCGAGACCTGCGAACGACAGTTTGCGGGTTCTGATCGGGTATTGCCGACGGGGCACCGCACCGTGCGATTCAATTGGGTCATTGGTGCCGTTCTACTGATCAGTCTCCTTTCGGGTTGCGCCTCGCACTACAACCGAGTCTGGGTTGTGCGCGAAGAGTTCCATGCCGGCCATCTGGATCTGGCACGAGCCGCAATCGACACTCAACTGAAGAAGCACAAGGGCGAATCGGACGTCTTCCTGCTCGACAAGGCGATGATCGAGCTGACATCGGGCAATCCCAAAGAAGCCGAGAAGATCCTGCGTGGCGTGCGTGATCGGTTCGATAACTACGAACAGAAGGACCTGGGCGAGATCACGAAGTCGATGCTGACGGACGACAACGCGCAGGCCTATGCGGGCGAAGACTACGAAAAAGTTCTGATCCGCGCGATGCTGGCCTTGTCGAACCTGATGACCACCGGCAGTGACTCGAGCGCGTACGCGCTGCAGATGGTCGACAAGCAACAACAGATCATCGAGAAGGTCAAAATTAAGCAGCAGAAGCACATTGATAAGCTGCGAGAGAAAGAAGAGCCGGGCAAGGAATCGCCGTTCCTGCCAGCAGACTTGGCTTACAAGCAAGTGGCACTCGGGCCGTACATTCGAGCGATGCTGGCCGAAGAATCGCCGCTGACCCTTGATGAAGCGGCTCGGGCTCGCGTCCAGGTCGCCAGCTTTGAACCTGGCTTCCGCGATGCGAATGCGGACCTGCAGCGAGCGCAATACGAAACGCCGATCGCGCCGGGTCGCGGAGTGTTGTACGTTTTCGCTTTGGTGGGACGTGGGCCAATCAAGCAGGAACGAGAAGAGATTGCGACGCACGTTTCGCTGTTCATTGCAGACCGCATCGTCAATGCGTTCTCGAATCGAGCGATCCCACCGACGATCGCTCCGGTGAAGATTCCCGCTGTGATTAACTTCCCCAGTCGATCTGAAGGGGTCTCAGTCCGTGTCGACGGTCAGCAAGTCGGCACGACGGCCACGATCGTGGATGTCGGGGAGATGGCTGAACGCCAGCAAAAGGCTCTGTATCCGGAGATTATCGCTCGCGCGGTGGCTCGGCGAGTCCTCAAGAAGGGGATCATCTACGCAGCTCAGGAAGTCGCCGACGTGCAGCAGGGAAGCTTGTTGAGTCTGGGAGCGATGGCGGCAGGCGTGGCCTGGGAAGCGACGGAGACCGCGGACACTCGCTGCTGGGCTCTGCTGCCGGATACAATCCAGGTGCTGCGCGTGGAACTGCCTGTGGGCGAGCATGAAATCGTGCTGCGTCCGATGGGAGCGGGTGGAGAATTGTTGTCGGCCGCGAACACGAAAGTCACGATCGCCGACGGACATAACACGTACCTGATGGGGACGCTGCCGACGACTCAATTTGTGGGCAAGCTGATCACCAGCGGCGGCGAATAATCGGCGTACGCAACTCGCGTGCGATGCCGAACGTTCGATTCGGATTTTGATTTGGGTGCCACGGAATCACCGTCTTCGAGGTGGCTGCGTCCTCATTCAAAAGACACGGCCATGTCGAGGACTCCAAGTCCGTGGCACCCCATCTTCATCCACTTCACGAGTAGAGTCGCCCGTCTCGCGACTGAGCACCGAGTTCGAGATCGCTTTCAAAAACGTCGCGTGATCATCATCATCGCGATTACGTCGAGAGGACTGGTGTCTCATTCGAGATTCCTGCTCGGCGTGCGAGATCTTGCGATGTCTGCCACTACCTCTACTAATTCACTGCGGCCAGCATTCACTCCGGCCGATCTCGCGGTACTGGTTCGTGGGAAAGAGGGCTCACCCGACGAACTGAAATTGGTCGCCGATCAGTTGGAGGATGCTTACCAAGGGCAAGTGGCCCCTGAATCTGTTCGCATGTTCATAGCGCTCGCCAGCGGTTCGAAAATGACGGGGGAAAGCGGCTGGTTCGGTCCTGCTCAGTCGCGCTTCAGTTGGACGACGCTGGCAAAGCGTCATGGAATCGATCTAAACGGTGAAATCATTGCGTCGGCCTTTCAAGGCCGGCCGGCATGGTTCGCTCGGTTGGATCGCAATCGCGATGGGGTGATTACCGCCGAGGACCTCGACTGGTCTGAAGCGAACTCCTGGGTGCAGCATGCGTATCCCGTGAATCGACTGCTGCGACGGTTGGATAAGAAGGGGAGTGGTCGCCTGACGCGCGAAGACTGGCTGACGTTCTTCGACTCGGTCGCGGATGGTGCTGATGAAGCCACGCTGGAAGGATTGCGGGAGGCTTGGTTGGCAGGGATCTCGATGGTCTATTTTCCCGGTGATGCACCGACTCAGGAACGGCTGCTGAAGGGGATGCTCAACGGCGAATTGGGTGCGTTTGACGAAGGGCCGCGACTCAACGAGCTTGCTCCTGACTTCACGCTGCAAACACTTGATGGTCACCAGACAATCCGTTTGTCGGATCGCATCGGTCACAAGCCTGTTGTCTTGATGTTCGGCAACTTCACGTGTGCTCCCTTCCGATCGATGTATCCCGGTGTTGACGATGTCTACCGGCGGTTTCGCGATGAGGCCGATTTTCTGGGTGTCTATGTCCGCGAGGCTCATCCGACAGACGGCTGGAAGATGGAGTCCAATACGCGGCTGGGCGTGGCGGTGTCGCAACCGACCAGTACCGATGAACGAAGAGTCGTCGCGCAGCAATGCTGTCGGCTGCTGCAGCCTTCGTTTCCCTGGCTGGTCGACGAAATTGACGATCCAGTCGGCAACGCCTACAGCGGGATGCCCGCTCGCTTGTACGTGATCGATTCACATGGCGAAGTCGCTTATCAGGGGGGACGAGGCCCCTTTGGCTTCAGCGTGGGCGAAATGGAGCAAGCTCTGGTGATGACGTTCCTCGATGAGCAAACCGACAAATAGTCGTGAAGTTGTTACGATTTCGAACCTGTCGTTCTGGCCGTTTCATATTAGGAGAATGCGATGAATTCACTGTTGCTGTCGATCATGCTGAGTAGCACCGCAATCGGAGCCGATGGAGCGGGAACGTCATTGGATGCGGCGGTCGATGCCTATGAACGGCTGGCCACGGTCATCATCGAAGTTCGACGGACTGAAGATTCGGTCGTGAAGACGATTCTGGTTCAGCACTACGAAGCAGCTCAGGAGCACCTGAAGGCGGCTCAAGGTGGAAAAGACGTTCAGAAGCATCTAGAAGCCGCTGCGACCGAGGTGACTTACGTTGCCAATGAAGGGGACAAGCGAGTTCAGGCCATTCGCCAGCGATTGGCCAAAGCGGGGCACACGCATGTGAGCGATGCGGATACCAAGGAAGACTACCTGTTCGTCAACAGCAAGGAAAAGAAGGCCCTGCTGGCCGCGGCCAAGTCGATTGCTCAGTTGGGTGACAAGGCCACTGCCGAACAAGTGGGGGCGGCTTCGAAGAGCCTGGCCGAGACTTTCACGAAGGCTGTGGCTGCGGAGTGAGAAGAGGTTTTAGCCACGGATGAACACTGATTGAACACGGATAACAGCCAGGGGGAGTATGTTTGTGTTTGATCTGTGTTCTCGCCGAGGCCGGGTTATGTCTGGTCGGATTCTTGTTCAAGCGTCTGCGCTGACGCTCTTAATGGGGTGTCAGCAGCAACCGAGTGCGCCGGTCGCGGCACCCGCTGTCACGGTTGCTCCTGCGGACACTGCGATGCCGGTTGTCGAGCCGGAAGCGTCGGCACCCGCTGTTGCTGAAGCTGGTTCAGAGCAAACATCCCCATGGTTTGTGAACGTTGCTGACAAGGCGGGCCTGACCAGGGTGCTGCATTGTGGCGGGCCGAGCAAAGAGCACATTCTGGAATCTGTTGGTTCCGGGTGTGCCTGGTTCGATTTCGACAACGATGGCCAGCTGGACATCTTCCTCGTCAATGCGTGGACGTTTGACGAGGAGCCTCGCAAGGTCGCGACGAAGGGCCGGAATGCTCTGTATCGCAATCTCGGTGACGGGCGATTTGAAGATGTCTCGGACGTGGCCGGGATCGCGGGTGACGACTGGGGCTGCGGAGTCTGCGCCGCGGACTTCGACAACGATGGTTTGATCGATCTGTACGTCACCAACTTCGGACCGAACCGGTTGTATCGAAATCTCGGTGGCGGGAAGTTTGCCGAGGTCTCTGAAAAAGCGGGCGTGACGACACCGGGCTGGAGCGCGGGGGCGGCGTTCTTCGACGCGGATGGCGATGGGTGGCTGGACCTGTATGTTGCCAAGTACATCGAATGCTCGTTTGACGATGTCCTGGCGGCGCGACGGACCAGCCAATGGCGAGACAAAGCGAAGGTGATGGACGGCCCGTTCGGCATGGCGGGGGGTCGCGATCGCTTCTTTCACAACAACCACGACGGCACGTTTTCGGACACGACAGACGAAGTCGGCATGACTGACACCGCCGAGTCATACGGACTGGGAGTGATCGCGTCGGATCTGGATGGTGATGGCGATGTCGACGTGTATGTTGGCAACGATTCGAATCCGAACTTTCTGTATCGCAACGATGGGCCGGGAAAGTTTACCGAGATCGGTGGTTGGTGCGGTGCCGCGGTCGACGCGGGAGGCCGGCCTCAAGCCAGCATGGGAGTTGACGTGGCCGACTTCGATGGCGATGGCTTACCCGACATTGTCACCACCAATTTCGCCCAGGACTTCTGCACGATCTATCAGAACGAGGGGCAGTTGTTCTTTACGGATATATCCTCCGCCTTGAAGATGAAAGAGTTCACGTATTCTCAGGTCAAATGGGGCTGCGCGTTCCTCGACTATGACCTCGATTCGCGACTCGATCTGCTGATCTTGAACGGCCACATCTATCCGCAGGTAAATGACCATCCGAGCTTGCAGGAATCGTATAAGCAACTGCCGACACTGCTGCACAATGTGAATGGCAAATTTGAGGATGTGTCGAAACGGGCAGGCCCCGGAATGCAGATTGCCGAATCCATGCGCGGTCTGGCTGTGGGCGACTACGACAATGATGGCAAACCTGATCTATTGATCACGGCGATCGACTCGCCCCCGTTATTGCTGCACAACGAATCGAAAACGCCGTTTCATTCATCGACAGTGCGGTTGATCAACCGTCATGGCAGTCCGGCGATCAATGCGGTCGCGCGATTGACTGTGGATGGCAAGACGCTGTGGAATGAAGTCCGCAGCGGCTCGACGTATTGCTCGCAGAGCAGCTTTGACCTGCACTACGGCTTGGGCTCGGCGACGAAGATTGACCAGCTTGAGATTCGCTGGCCGGGTGGTCGTACGACGATTGAACTCGATCTGCCGGTCGACAAACTGCTGACCTATCGCGAACCTGCGGCCGAGTGATGTCGGCTTGCGAGGGGTGCTAAATACGCGTGCGCGATTCTGCTTGCGAGAAGCATCATTTCGGGCCACTGGCGACGGCTTTGCGTCGCCAGTGTCTTACCAATTTGTCGAAGAGTAAACGATGCGTAGTGACGAGCATGTTGCACATGCTCGTCACCCGATCAAAGTGATCGCAGCGACGTGAAGACACTGGTGGCCCAAAGCTGCCACCAGTGGCACCCAACCAGAAATCCAAAACGAGCAGAATTGCGCGAGGTCATTTCGTTTCCGAAGTCGTCAAACTCGCCACAGCTTGGAGAGCGGCGCATAATCTTGCCCAATCTCTGGCGAGATCAGCTACGAAGACGATCGGCAAATTCATTGAGGAAGACGACATGCTGGGCGAGCGTCGGGTTTCTGCATCTTTCAGCATGCGCTGGACTCAGCGACTGTCGGTCCTGCTGCTTTGGCTGGTTTGCATTCCCGCGAATGCTGACGAGGGACTCGATAAGGCGATTCAGCAAATTACGCATCAGGCTCATTTCAAGCAGGCTCACTGGGGGGCGTTCTTTGTTGATCGCAAAAATGGTCAGCCCGTCTACGAGTACAACGTCCACAAGCTGTTTGCTCCGGCTTCCACAACGAAGCTGTATTCGGTTGCCTGTGCCTTGGATGCGTTGGGGGCCGATCATCGTTTTCACACGCCGGTCGTGCGCCACGGCCAGATCAATGAGCAGGGAGAATTGAAGGGCGACCTGATTCTTGTTGCGTCCGGCGATCTTAGCTTTGGAGGCCGGACGACTCCTGACGGACATCTTGCGTTTAAGAATGCGGACCATACTTATGCCAACGGCAATGCCGATGGGGAGCTGACCGAACCTGATCCGCTCGCCGGTTTGAACGACCTGGCCAAACAGGTCCTGGCGGCGGGGATCAAGCATGTTCAAGGTGATGTGTTGATCGATGATCGAATGTTTGATCGAGCTGAATCTTCAGGCAGCGGGCCGACTCACGTGGCCCCGATCGTGGTGAATGACAATGTCGTGGACCTCATCATCGAACCAACCGAAGTTGGCCACGTTGCGAAGCTGACGTCGCGACCGCATACGTCCGCGATCCACATCGAATCGAAAATCGTGACCGTCGAGCATGGTAAACCACTGAGCACGTCGATTCATGATCTGGGCCATGGCAGGTTTTCGATCACCGGGCAGATTCCGCATGGTCATAAGCCGCTGATTCGAATCTGTGAAGTGCATGACGCCGCGGCGTTCGCGCGGACGCTGTTTATCGAAGCCTTGCAGCGGGCGGGTGTGAAGGTCGATGCGCCGACCTTGGCGAGTGCGTCGCCGCATCCGCTGCCCACGTCTGCCGAGGTGAAGTCGCTGCCGCAGGTCGCGATTCATACGTCGCTGCCGTTCTCGGAATCGATCAAGTTGATCCTGAAGGTGAGTCATAACCTGCACGCCAGTACACTGCCGCTATTGGTTGCCAACAAACACGGTCAGCGGACATTGGCCGATGGCCTGAAGCAGCAGCATGCGTTCTTGAAGCGAGTCGGGGTTGATGTCGACACGATCTCGTTCGGTGGCGGCGCGGGGGGTGCTCGAGCCGACTTCACGACACCGCTGGCGACTGTCCAACTGTTGCAGCACATGTCGACGCGGTCGGATTTTCCGGCTTACTACAACGCCCTGCCCCGTCTGGGTGTGGATGGAACGCTGTCGAAGAACATCGCTCACGACAGTCCGGCTCGCGAAAAGGTGCAGGCCAAGACGGGGACGCTTTATTCGGACAATGTGATGAACGGTTCGACGCTGATGACCAGCAAGGCTCTGGCTGGATACATGACGACGGCCAAGGGGCGACCATTAACGTTCGCGCTGTTTGTGAATAACGCTCACATTCGTGACGGTGTTACGGCGAAGACGTTTGGGGATGATCTGGGGAAGATCTGTGAGGCGGTTTATCTGCATGAATGATTGTTGTGCCCGCGCACGTTGATGGAATCACAATAACAACCGCGGCTCGGCAGGAGCCTCGCCCTCCCAAAGGCGGATTCGCGCACGGTGGATCAAGACTTCAATGTCAGTTTTGACTGCAGGACGGCGCGGCCGGCGATCCAGAGTTTCTTCCATTTCGCCAGCGAGACTCGTTGCGAGAAGACGTCAAAGTCGCGGCGCTTGATCTCTTTGAGCAAGCCGCCATAGATATCCAGCATCGCGCGCAGGATAGGCCTGCCGTGCGGTTCCAGATGTTGGAAGAGTTGCTCCGCTCGTTCATAGTACGAACGAGCACGCTCGACTTGGAATCGCATCATCGATTGGAATCGCTCGTCGCACACGCGGGCGCGCAGGTCATCTGCGGAGTACTCGAATCGCTGGAGATCCTCTTGAGGGAGATAGATTCGTCCCAGCGACGCGTCTTCACCTAGATCCCGCAGGATGTTGGTGAGCTGCAGGGCTAAACCACAGTCGACGGCCACGGTCTTGGCTTGTTCGTCGCGAAATCCCCAGACGTGAATACAGCACAGTCCCACGGCACCCGCGACGCGATAGCAATACTTTTCCAAGTCGGCGAATGTCTGGACTTCGTGCGGATGCAGATCCATCTCGACACCGTCAATCACGGCAAACAGGTACTCGTGCGGGATGTGATAACGAGCCACCATGTCGGCGATAGCCGGCAGCGCCGGGTGACTGTAGAGCGTGGCGACCTCGGCCGTTTTCGGCAGATCGTCGACTCGGACATCATCGCGCGGATTCCACAGGACTGCCTTCAACGACTGTCGCCAGGCCGTCAGCCGCGTGCGACGCAGGTCGAGCGACACGGTGGGATCGTCGCCGAAATCATCCGTGATCCGATTGAACGCATACAACGCATTCATGGCCCGACGTTTCTCGCTGGGCAGCGTCATAAATGAGAAGCGAAAATTATGAGCAGTCCGCTGAGTCAACTCGCGGCAGTAGTCGTAAGATTTATCGATGTACTGCATAAGAGACTTCGGTATCGACGTTCGCAACGAGAAGACAGAATCGGGGGGCCCGGTGTCGGAACCGATATTCTGCCTTCCGACACGTCGATTGAAAACCGAGTCGCCAGAATCAAGGCTGGCCAGACCGATGAATTCAGGCGTCCCATAGACGGCTTTACTTGATCCATTGGCGTGCTCGACTGTTGTTTGGATCGAGAGCGACGCATTTGGCGTAGGCTTGCTGGGCGGTTTCATCGTGGCCGGCGGCGCGGTTGATTTGGCCGATATAGAACCAGACATTGGGATCATCGGGGGCCAACTTGGCGGCCTGATTGATCTGCGGGAGTGCCGCTTTCAAGTCGTTGTTGCGGTAACAATCACGAGCTTGAAGTAAGTGAGATTGCGAACGGTGCTGGTTGCATTGCGGCAGGTCTCCCTTCGATTCAAACCATTTTGCCAGCCGCTCATGCAGCGATGCGTCGGGTGACATGGTGACGGAGCGCTGCCACAGAGGGATTGCTTTTTCGGTCTGTCCCTGCAGGTGGAGGGCGGTCCCTTCAATCGAGAGGAGGTGTGCGTTGTCGACCTTGAAGTCGTGCAACTGCTGGACACTTTTCAGAACCGCTTCCGGGCGGCGACGATCGAGGTCGACCTGGGCGAGGTTGAGCAACATGGCCTTGTATTGAGGAAGCTGTTTGTGTTCGACGAGGGGCCGCAGTTCTTCCAGCTTGGCCGCCATCCGATCGTTGTTCTGGATGTCGAAGATCTTGGAGTAATCCTCGAAGATCCGATCGAAGCCGTACAGAATGCGATAGCTGTGAATGAAGTCGGGTGCGAAATTGATTCGAATTGTCGTCTGCGATCGTTCCAGCAAGTCCGCTGAAATGCGAGCTTCGTCAACAAGTTGCTTGGCGATCTTCGCCCGGTACTCCAGGAATCGGAATTCCTTCGACTGCGGAAATTCGCGGAGCGGTGCTTCGATGAGTGTAAGTGCGGCGTCGATCCAACCGGATCGAATCAGCAACTTCGCTCGCTGATAGTCGGCTGGCAGAGAATTGTGAAGCTGTTCAAATGTCTTCAGCGCCTGGTCGGCATGTTCTGCTCGCAGATGATTCTTGCCGGTATCGTAAATGCTGAATTGGCCGAGTGTCTGCAGATGGCCGGATTCGTTTATCAAATCAGCCAACTGCTCGTATTGCTGACTGCTCTCTTGCAAGTGCCCTGTCCGCTCGAGACAGAACCCCAGCCCGAAACTGGCGTCGAAGTTTTCGGGGTCCAGTTCAAGTGCGTGCCGATAGCATGCGAGAGCGTGATCGTAGTGACCGTGCCCGACGAGTGCCTGGGCGACCTTCAACCATTGTTGGCTGCCGCCATTGCGAGCGTCTCGGGCGAGTTTGTGGAGATCGGCCGCGAAGAGAGGATCATCGTCCAGCATCCTGGGGAGTGGCGGTTGCGGCCTGAGCATCTGATTCGTGCAGAACGCGCCGCAGATAATCAGGTCGATTGCCAGCAATGCCAGCAGGCAGCGAATGACGAAGCGGTACGGTGACTTGGCCTGTGTGATGATCGGTGGGTTCATCGGCCAGCCTTTTGAGTCCACGCGGTGACTCGACCCAGGCTTTGAAACGGAGGTCTCAGGTTCAGGCAGCCACCGACGATGTCATCTTTTCCATCACCGTTAATGTCTCCGACAGCGACCGTCACGAGGTGGATCGGATGGGAGTCGATCTGCCAGGTTTTGAAGTTCTGGCGGCCATCATTTTCCAGCCAGACGACACTGGCGGCGTGGGGATTGGTCCAGTCGTTCGTCATGCTGACCAATACGACATCAAGGTCGCCATCATGATCGAGGTCTGAAGTGGCTGCGGCATAGGTGCCGGGTAGATCTGCGATCCGATGCTCGACGAATTTCCAGCCGCCTTGATTCTCGAACCAATAGCAACCGTGATACGGCTGGCCATAGGCGTCAAAGTCTTCGAGATTGTCACCTGCAGGGAGCAGGAGGTCCATGTCTCCATCGCCGTCGAGATCGGCCTGGACCAGCCCGGCACTGCCCAGATCAAGGTTGACGGTCATCCAGAGTTGTCGTGCTTGGAACTTGCCACCGCCCAGATTTTCGAAACCCCACAGCTCTTCTTCGTCCTGCGAGACGCCCGTTGCGATATCGAGATCACCGTCGCCATCGAAGTCGGCAATGGGGACATGGATCGCACCGGGTGCATTCAGCAGTTCGTGCTGTTCGAATTGAAAGTTCTGCTTGTTTTCCAACCACAGGACGGCACCGCGACTATATCCAAACACGGCGACTGCAAGATCCGTATCGCCGTCGCCGTCGAGGTCACCTGCTTGAACATCGGCGACTCGTCTGACATCGTCGAGCAAGACGTGTCTCACATAGGAGCCGTCCTTGCGTTCGTACAATTCGACGCGTCCGATGACCGAGTCGTCCGGCAGGAGGTTTCCGAGGATCGAGACGATCAGATCCTGGTCTCCATCGCGGTCGATATCGACCACCGTGACGTGAGCAGGTGCCGATAGATCTTTGATCAAGACCTGTTCCTGCCATTGGCCCGCGGGATTCAATGTGAGTTGAATCAGACAACTGCGACCGGAATCGCAGGCCAGGATCTCGTTGCGTCCGTCACCATCGAGATCGGCGATCTGCACGTTGGTGATTTCGGGCAATCCGACAGGCTGAGGATCAGAGGAAGTCCGAACGAAGGGGAGCAGGGATGGCGGATAAGATTTTCCGCTGCTCACCGGGACGGCAGGTCCCGCCGCGATCGACGGGAGTTCCAGCAGAAACATCCAGGTCGCGAGCGGCAAAGCCAGGATACTCACGCACAGCAGCGTGATCGTGAGCACGGGTCGCATTGTGGGTCACTTGGCCAGAGTTCGATTGCATCGATGTTATGAGTGTCTCGGCGACAACATGCGATCGTAGCGGGGCGGCAAATGGAGTCCCAGCGATGTCAGTCGACTTCCGCGTCGCTCTTCGGATTGTCGTCAGAGGTTGTGTGCAGTCCATGAAGCGCGATCAAACTTCGGATGGATTCGATGGTCTGTGGATGGCCGCATTTACAAGGTGTGACGATGTTAGCGTAACGGACGCTCTGACAGACGGGACATCGGCCGCAACAGTTGCAGAAGGGGGCTTTGCAGTTCGAGCAATTCGGCTCGTGATGCGTCCGTTTCTGACTACAGGAGAGACATCGTCCACAGCCCGAGCAGACGGCGGCGGTGGCGTTCACGATGGCATCACAGCCTGGGCAATAGATCAGATTTTCAATCTCGGTCGACATTTCGGCCCTATCACGTGCGATCGCTCGTTCATGTCAGCGAGCAGATCGATCGCGTGAGGTCTTGCTGTGAGCATTCTCAGTCGAAATCTGGCTCAGCAGGAAGGGACATCTTGTCGCATCAGGGTTCTCCCGAGGCAACATTTTAGCCCATCAGCACTGACCTAGTTACCTACCGAATTACCGATAACTTCGTGCAAATCTCGGTATCGAATGTAAATTCTCGATAACGGCAGCGAGAGAAAAAATGTGACGCAACATTATTATGCCAAGCAGTTTAGGAAATATAACGAGGTTGGGGGATGGGCATTCTAGTGTCGGCACGATAGATTGAAGTGCGATGCGCAAGCACAATCTACGAGTCAGCGGCGGCTGCCGTTAGAATCGTGAGAGCCGGCTGCGTGTAATGTCCGTGGATTCTGGGAACTTTTCCTTTTTGCCACCGTCTCAATAGTCAGAGATCGTGAACGCTCCATCCGACCAAACGCTGATTGACCAATGCCTGGCTGGTCGGCGAGACGCCTTCGGGCAGCTCGTCGAGCGGTACCAGCATCGTTTGTATCATGGTTTATGGCATGCGTTGGGATCTGCCGAAGATGCTCAAGACGTGGCGCAAGAGGCGTTCGTCAATGCGTTTGAGAAGTTGTCGAGCTTCAAGGGTCAGGCCGCGTTTTACTCGTGGCTGTTCCGGATTGCTCTCAACGCCGCCACCAGTGCTCGGCGGAAGACGCGACGAATGACGGCCTCGGTGGAATCGCGACGCGAAGACTGCGGGCTGGAGCCCACCGACGAAAATCCCGCGAGCGAGCCGTCTTACGCGATGGATGTGTCGGACAGGCAGCGGCTGGTGCGGCAAGCGCTGTCCGAGATGTCGGACGAGTTCCGCACGGCATTGGTGTTAAAAGAGATGGACGGAATGAGTTACGAAGAAATCGCCGAAGTCGTGGAGGTGCCGCTCGGAACAGTCCGCAGCCGGATCCATCGAGCTCGGTTGGAGCTTCGGTCGAAGTTGTCGTTGTTGTTGAAGCCCGAACTGTTATGAAGTCGAAAACCCTTGAGACAAGGCTCGCCGATCGTTTGCAGTCGAAGATGGTGAAGAGTGGCCGATCGTTCGGCAGGAAGAAGCAAGTACCATGAATTCGCAGGTTCCCGATGAATTGATCTCGGCCTATTTCGACGGCGAAGCTTCGCCCGAGGAACGTGCTGTGGTTGAGCGCCTGCTGGCCAGCAGTGAGGACGCGCAGCGCGAACTGAGCGAAACGGCGAAGCTGTCGGCGCTGCTGCATTCATTCCCTCGCGAATCGGCTCCGGCCGAATTGATTGGCAACGTCCTGCGTCAGACCGAACGGATGGCCACGCCCGTGCAAGCGGCTGCTGTGGCGGCACCGGTGCCGGTTCGAAACGTGTGGCGTGATTGGAAAGCTGGGTTCGTGGGAGCCGCCGTTACGGCAACAGCCATGGGACTGGTGATTGCCTTGACCAGCCCATCGGCCGAGCAGGCGGCGAAGCACCTCGCTATGAGTACGGCCGCGAGTGATTCGGCTTCGGTCTCCTCGCTGGAAGCAAAGAAGGATATGCCTCTGGCTGCGATGGACGATCAGTCAGGTGACTTGGATCGGCACGCGAAGGCGGGATCCGCTGGCACCGAGCTCGCTGAGGCGGAGGCGATCCACCCTGCTGGCAAGGCAGATCCAAGTCCATCAGCGCGAATGGTGGCACCACGCGCCATGAAAGCGGCGGCGCTCAAGTCCCAGAGTCCAGCGATGTCTCCCGAGCTCGTTGTCGATGCCGCTGCACTGCCGGCGCCAGTCGCTACTAAAGCACCCGCCGAAGAGCAATCGCTGGTCCTGAATGAGTTGGGGCAAACGAACGACGAATTCCTGCAGAGTGTGAGTAAGGGCGAAGTGGTCGCCTTGATGCCCAAGGCCGCAGACCCGAACAGCAACGTCGCGGTGGTCTATCTGGAAGTGGTCGACATCAATCGCAGTGCCGACCAGATCCAGGTGCTGTTGAAGAAGAATTCCATTGCGCCCCGATCCGTCAAAAAAGATGGCGAGGCATCTCCTGACGATCTGGTGGTGATCTATCTGGAAGCGCCGGGCGAGAAGCTGGCGAACACACTGAAAGACGTTGATCGTCATCGCGATCTGTTCGTGAAATGGAGCCCGCAGGCTCCGTTGCAATTGGCGGCGAATGGCGACGAAGCGACGCAGGTGCTGCGCAAGAAAGAATCTGCAGGCCGCGGGGCCTCGGCGGATAAAGAGAAACAGTCGGACGCGAAAGGTGCCGGGGAAAAGCCGGATGCCGAGATGCCGGATGTCGACATTGTTCTCGAAGCTCTGGCTCAAAGGAACGGTTATCAGAACGCCGGCGGTGCAAACCAGGGAGTTGCGGATCTCACGAGTCAGAACGGCAATGGTCGGGATGGGATCGAGAAGCTGCAGCGACAGCAGATCGCGAATTCGGCTCGCGGCATGACTAGAAATGAACCGTACTCGCGAAACGGGAACCCCATGGGAAATGGGGGACAGTTAAGAGAACTGGCGCGGGTTGAGCCGGGGTATGACTTCGTCCGGATGAATAACTCGATCACGTTGGGCAATTCGGTTGCTTCGAATGGCCTGAATCTGGCGCAGTCCAATACGGCGACATTGAATCCGTTTCGCGGGGACTCGCAGCGTCGTGCCGTGACCAATTACGACGACGCAAAGCCCGCGAGTGGAGAGACCGGTAATCGTGCATTGCGAATGCTGTTTGTGCTGCATCCGCAGTCGGAAGTCGCTCCCGCTGCAGCGGCCCCCGCGCCTGCCAAACCAGAATAGCCGCGCCCGTGATGTGTCTGGTTGTTCATCCCTGTTTCAGTATGCGTGGCACGCTCTGAGGACTTGCGAAGGGCGTGGTCATGAATGAAGCCTGAATCTCACGCCCTTCGAAGACTCATGGCGTGCCACACTTCCCGCATTGCGATAAAGGCGAAGCCCCTGATGCTGATCCAGTCTGCCCTTGTGTTCGATAGCACATTCGACTCAACTAATTGTTGGTAATTCTTCTGGGCTGAAGACTGCGGAGTGTGTGCGTGTTTTCCTTCGACGATTATGAGGACCAGCAGCGGTTTCGCGCGGCGATGGAAGCGGTGCAGATTGCTCGTCCGGTCCACTACTCCCTGTTCACGTTTGGGCATTCAGATCTGCCGTATCTGCTGGTCCTGTCCGGTTTGGACGAAGATAAGACGGTGAGCGTCACAAAGGGTGAGGTGAAGATCACGCGGCCGTTGATCATCACGCCCGACAACGCCCCGCCCGAATTCCAGAACTTCTTCGAAGACGATGACGACGCGTCGCTGGCTCAGTTTGCGATGAAAAGAACTGCTTCGTTTTCGAACTTGAAGCTGCAGAATCAAAGTGGACCCAAGCGGATCGTCAGCGACAGCATCGAAGAGGCCGTTGCCAAGTTGAACAAACAACTGGACGATGAAGAAGAAGACCGAATCGCCATCTTAACGGCACCGGCACCGCTGGCCGGCTATGCGATCTTGCGATACGTGACGGAACGAATCTATCGCAGCATTCCCGACAATCTTCAGGAACTGCGCGAGAAAGGTTTTCTCCCCTAGTGCGTCGCCGCAATTGGGATTGGCTACCGCGATCATGAAACTTCTGCTGTTCAGCGATCTGCATTGTGACGCTACCGCCGCACAGGATCTTGTTGAGCGGTCTCGAAACTTCGATGTTGTGATCTGTGCCGGGGATCTGGCGAATACGCGCCGCAAGCTCCATGTCTGCCTGGATATTCTCAGAACGATCGCGCGGCCGACGATCCTGGTTCCTGGCAATAATGAATCGTTGGACGAACTAAAGGAAGGTTGCCTGGGCTGGGCCACGGCTCATGTCCTGCACGGACAGAGCGTGATAATTGATGGCGTTGCCTTTTACGGGATTGGCGGCGGGATTCCGATGACTCCCTTTGGTGATTGGAGTTTCGATTTTACGGAACACCAGGCGACCGACTTACTGGCGAACTGCCACACCGGAGGAGTGCTCGTGACGCATTCGCCTCCGAAGGGGGCGGTTGACATTGCGTCCAATGGCCAACGCCTGGGAAGCACAGCGATCCGAGCGGCGATCGAACGATTGAAGCCGAATCTGGTCGTTTGCGGTCATATTCACGGTAGCGGAGGCCAGACCGCGATGATCGGCCCCACCACAGTCATCAACGCCGGACCTGCAGGAATTGAGTGGCAGTTGACGTGAGCGGCTCGGTGGATGCCGAGCCTGCCATATTGTGAGTCCATCGACATGCGCGGCTCGGCAGGAGCCTCGCCCTCCCAAAAGCAAACTCACCGCCTTGTCGGACTAACAGCTGTGGACCAGGCGGATGTCGCATTCGCGGTCGATGTACTTCCATTCTTCGGACGCTCGCCAGTCGGCGAGT
This sequence comes from uncultured Schlesneria sp., assembly GCA_903840265.1. Lineage (GTDB taxonomy): Bacteria > Planctomycetota > Planctomycetia > Planctomycetales > Planctomycetaceae > Schlesneria. The sequence goes on from CAIMFH010000035.1 coordinate 28,810, forward strand.
AGGTCTTCGAAGGCGGAGGAATCTTGAGGCTCGTATTCGAACCAGGTGACGCAGTCGAACTGGTCGCTCAGGTCCAAACGGTGCCGCCAGCGACGAACCATGGCACTCAGATAGTGCAGGCTGGATTGCTGAGATTGCTGGATCTCACGCCGAACAGCATCGCCCAACTGCCACCATTCTTTTGATCGCCGCAAGGGAATCAAGGCAGCGCATGTTCGAGGAGCGGAAGCAGTGAAAGAACGGCGTGAACTTGGCGGCAGCAGTTCTTCACGCGAAACGTATCGGGTGTTCTGCACGAACCCGCTGAAGACCCATGTTGCACCCGAAGGGGTCCGTTCCATCGGGCCGTTAATGATTTCCAGATGAGACACCGGGACAAGCGGTTGTCCGCGGTGCGTTGTGAACTCGGAGACTTCCCAAGCACCAGAAGTGCCGCCCACGTAGTTGTAACAGGTATCGTTGCAGCGTCCCCACCAGAGTTCACGGGCCTTGCGCAACTGATTGGACCGACACGTGATGACACTCATCGTGTTCCTTCCATTCGCGAGGGTCAGGTCCGGGTCATAGTAAGCAGGGACTGTTTATAAAAGGATTCCGCACGAGGGGAGTGCGGAATCGATCAAAGCACTGAGTGTTACTCGATTGGCAATGGCAGGTTGAAGTTGGCGAAGACCTCGTACTGAGTCACCAGTCGAATCAACTCGGCATGTGACTTGGCACGCAGTTTTTTCATCAGGCTGGCTCGCCGCATTTCGACAGCTCGTTCTGTCACCGACAGACGCAACGCGATCGACTTGTTTGGCAGGCCGGTCAGCAACAGGTCCAGGACCGCTCGGTCCTTCACCGTGAGGACTCGGAATCGTTCCGCAATTTCGCGCCAGGCGGCGCGGCGTCGCAGACGTTCGGCGTCGGCGGCGATCGCACCTGTGACACGAGCCATGATCTCGTCCGAGTTGGCAGTGGCGTCGACCACTTCAACGCGACCACTGGAGAGTGCCTTCAACAAGCGTCCCACGTCTGGCGATGAAGCCAGGACGAGTAGCGGACGATCGTCAGCGCGAGAGAGCCAGCGAGCACAGGCATGCAGGCCACTCAATTCACTGGATGAATTGAGAACCAGCAGCACACAGCTCGGGATGGGCCCTTCTTCAGGGATTTCTGTAGTAGCTCGAACGATTCTTGGAGCGTAGCGATTCACCCGCAACAATGAGTCCCATTGTCGTGCGACTTCACCTTCGGCAACGAGGAAAACGTCCGGTTCATTCGACTGTGACATCGAATTCCATGCGATCGGCGGGGGGGATAATGTGACCATGCAGGGCATAGATTGCAACGACCGTGCCACGTCCCAAAGTGCGTGGGCGAATCACGCGGAACTTCGGGAAACCTCAAGCGGTATCTCTTGATATCGTGCGAAGTTGCATGACATTGTGCGTGAGTCACCCATCGAAATCAGGCAGATATCGCTGCAGTTCATGCAAATCACATCATGCGCGCCGCCTACAGGTCACCGCGCATTGCGACCATTTCAGGCAGTCGTGCGCGCGTTTCAGGTTTTCCCTGATACTGCCGTCTCACTCGGCGATGGATCTTGGCTAGAAACCCCCGAGATCACGTCAATGTTCGTCACGATTCGCGATATCTGCGATATGAAGTGGCTGAAATGCATCCTTGAGTCACCAAGCGTCATTCAGCCGTGGGCGAATTATGCGGGCGACGTGATGTCGCCGTGGAGATAGACATCGCCATCAAGCGTCCGAATGTCGGGCGAGCTGAGCTGAAGGGCTCGTGTCATCGAACCAATGCCGATCCCACCGATTGGCGAGGGGGCACTTTGTCCTCCGACCAACTTTGGGGCGATGAAGGCATGCACCTCGTTGACCAGTCCGTGATCGAAGAAGCTGCCCAGCACCTGTCCGCCGGCTTCCACGAGGACGTTCGTCATTCGTCGCCGTCCGAGTTCGCGGGCCACTTCCGACAGGTCTGGTTGTCGTTGAGATGACGTGGGAACGACCAGCACTTCGACGCCCGATTGTCGCAACTTCTCGATTCGCTCGTGCGGTGCGAATTCGGTCGTGATCACCAGCAGCGGGACACCCCGAGCACTGCGTACCAGTTGCGAATCGATCGACAGACGGCATTGGGAATCGAGGACAACTCGGGTGGCGGTTCGTGGTCCGGCGGGTCGGGCTGTCAGCAAAGGGTCATCGGCGAGTGCGGTGCCGATTCCGGTCACGATTGCATCCATGCGGCCGCGCAGTTCATGCACGATGGCACGCGACGATGGGTTGGTGATCCATTGAGACGATCCGGTCGTCGTTGCGATCTTGCCGTCGAGCGTCATCGCCCACTTCGCGTGGACCCATGGCAGACCGCGCGTCATCAATCGCATGAAGGGGGCGATCAGCCGCTGACCTTGCTCGCCAAGCAAGCCCACTTCGACATCAATCCCGGCCGCTTTTAGCTCATCAATGCCGCGCCCCGCCCCGTGGACTGCGGGGTCGGCGGCTGCGATGACCACGCGGCGCACCCCTGCGGCTATGACCGCCTTCGAACAAGGGGGCGTCTTACCGAAGTGACAACAGGGTTCCAGCGTGACGAAGAGCGAGGCTCCGCGTGCGGCTGGGCCCGCTGCGGCCAGGGCGTTCACTTCCGCATGCGGACCACCGAAGCGTTCGTGCCAGCCTTCGCCAACAACTTGGCCCTGGTCATCGGCAACGACGGCGCCCACCGCGGGATTCGGTTCGACATGACCGGTTCCTCGGCGAGCGAGCTCCAACGCCCGGTGCATTAGAGCTTCGTCGTTTGTCCGCGTGTCGTTCATACCTTACTGGCCTGGTAGCCAAAGCTTGGACTGGCCGGCTGCTGCGGCTGCTGGAGCGTCGGGGTTCCAGAGTCCACCCGCCGGAACGCCCCCTGCTCCAACAAGGCTGATCGAATCCCAGGGCGAAGGGACTCCGAACTGCGCGAGCATGTTTTCGATGTACCCGCGCATCTGCGGAACCTTGGGTGAATAGAAGTGGACGAACCGATCGAGCAGTGGCTTCAGAGCCGGATCGTTGGGCTCTTCCAGACGCAGTGCCAACTCGGTCATATCCCAATTCCATTGGTATTCGAATTGAGACTTGCTGCCGGTTGGTTTGCTGCGAGCGACTTCAATCCAATGCAACGCTTCGTCGCGACGACCTTGAGTCGCGCAGAGTTCAACGATGGCTCGCAAGCTGCGAGGAAGGTCGATTTCGTTCTCGCAGCCAGGTCGCTCGAACGCGGCCTTTAAGACGCGATACAAGAAGCCTTCGTGACGAGTCAGCAAGGCCCGGTTCACGACAGAGATCAACTGCACATCCGACAACTGATCGATGGGCAGGCGATGCATCTGCATCACCGACAGCATGCTGAGCGGTGTCGATTCGTGGACTTCCAGCGGTGCCAGTGGTTCGAGGCCGAACCGTCCCAAGGCACCCTTCAGATCCAAGTCGTACGACTGCTGCTGGCAATGGGCATCCAGCACATAATAGGCGGCTTCCAAGGCTACTTTATGATGCGGATCCGTCGCGGCTTGAGCGGGTGATTGCCCGCCCAGACACTTCTGAGTCGCGTTGAGCCAGCCGTCGTTGAGGATGCGTTCCCACTGCTGCTGCTTCAGTTCGCGGTTGAGACGAATCGGAGTCTGTTCAGGCAGACTCCAGCGCCAACGCAGCGGCTGGGATTCCGCTGGGACCGCGCCGGTGACTTCAGGCTGTGCCTTGTCGGCCTTCCACTGGATCTGGCCTTGCGACGCGGATTCCAGTTGGGCACGGGCATCTTCCAGATCGGCCCCGCGGTCCCCGGTCAGATACAGCGACGGCGGATCTTGCGAATCACCAATCGCATCGTAAATCGAAATGTGAGCCTGGAATTTCGGCATCGAATCCAAGGTCAACTGCGAGAAGTCCGTTCCCGTCCACTTGGGACGGTCGAGGATCTGATACGCAGCGACGGGTGCGTTGGGTTCGCTCTCGGAGCTTTTCGGCACCGGGAATCGCAGGAACCGAGGTTGCTCGTCCAGTACGGTCAGCAACCGTCCGATCGATTCCACCTTGGCTTCATAGGTGCAGATGTCAACTACGTCGGTGCTGTTGTAGCGATCGAACAGTTGCGCCAGTGTCTCGCATTCGACGGCGGTCGGGAAATCACCGTAGAGCTGGGCGGCTCGATGCAGGGCCTCGGCAGCGGTGAGTTCTTCACCGTCCCAGGCACGGCACAGGCCGACCGAATGCCAGAGTTCTGCTGATTCAGGCAAGGTCTTTGTCAGAGCCAGGAACAGGTCCGCCGAGGTACTCCAACAGCCGACGGCGGCGTACTTCTGCGCCTTTTTGATTTCTTTCTGCTGTTCTTCGGTGCCACTGATTGCGGGCAAGGCGTGTGATCCGCGAATCGGATAGGGAACGCCGTTGTCGCCGTCGAATTCCAGTAACTGAACGAACAGCTCTTGTCGACGCTCTTCTGGTGACAATCGCAATGCCAGGGCCAGATGTTCGCGAGCGGCAATCAGGCGTTGACGCTGGCCGAGAATGGCCGCCATGGTCGCTGCCAGACCGCTGACCATCGACGGGAACTTTTTGGCTCCCCGTTGGAACGCGCGGTGAATGGCTTTCTTCGCGGCATCAACCCCTTCGGCCTGCATCATCGCCGCGGCCATCAGCACGATCGAAAATTCGTGATCGGGATTCGTCTCCAGCAGGACCCGCAAGACGTCTCGCGCGGCCGATGCTTCGCCCAGTTCGATCAGGATCAGGGCTCGTGTTGTGCCGACCCAAGTGTTGGTGGGGTGCTTGCGGGCGAGCACCTCGAGCTGCTGCAGAGCGATTCGCGGCTGGTTGCCGTCCATCAGTCGCAGGGCGCGATCCATTTCGTCGGCGATCGACTGGCAGCAGAACTTCAACTTCTTTCCGCTGCCGCAAGGGCACGGATCATACGGAGCGAGCGGCATCGAGCGATCCTTCTCTACGGTGTCTATCTGAATATCGTGTCGGACGGCGTCACTTGCCAGCCGAAAAAATCAACGAAAGGTGGGAACCTTCAGGAACTTGTGCGGAAAACGCAGTTTAGCAAGACCTGCAGTTTTTGACAGGGAAACCTCTCAACCCGCTGATCCTTAAAATGGAAACGCATTGGCAATCCCCTTTGCATTCGAGGGTCGCAATGATCCATTTTATAGGCATTTGGCTCCAAGCCACCCAAGTTCCTGCTTCCTTTAGCTAACCTGAAGGTTGTTGCAGCATCAGCAGCCGGATGGGTACAAAAACACTACCTGCGACTCATCGTGACGAAGCAGCCATCGAGAATCCTGTCAGGTGAAAGAAGTTAACATGAAGCGGCGTGAACTGTTGGTGCTGGGGTTGGCTGTGCTGGGGTTAGTCAGCCAAGTTCGTGCCGAAGACAAAAAAGCTGATCCGACCGGAACTTGGAAATGGTCGGTGACATTCAACGATCAGACTCGCGAGATGTCGCTGAAGTTGAAGCTGGATGGCGACAAGCTGACAGGAACGATGCCCGGACGTAACAACACCGAAACCGCGATCGAAAACGGCACCTTCAAAGACGGTCTGGTTTCGTTCTCGGTCACTCGCGAGCGAAACGACCAGAAATTCACCACGAAGTACACGGGCAAGCTGGAAGGGGACACGATCAAGGGTAAGTCCGAAAGCGAACGCAACGGTACGGCTCAAAGCCGCGACTGGGAAGCGAAGCGCGAAAAGTCCTGATCGACCAGTTATCACGCGAACGCGCGAAGAAAATAACGCCGGATGTACCGAGAGCGATGTTCTCGATGCATTCGGCGATTTCTCGTACACCGTCTTGCATCCAATCAGATGATGCAGTGGGCCGGATCCGCCATGTAGTACATCGCTTCCAGGTTGCGCGGATGATCGAGAGTCACCAGCGGACCGGGGGTGATCACCTCGAGCGGCACTTTGTCCATCGATTCCTTGTTCCTCGCGAAGAACTGGCCCAGGACCAACGCCGTTTTGTGAATGCTGCAGACGGGGTTCACCGATGTCGCGACCAGCACTCCGTTCTTGACGGCGTCCAGTCCTTCTTTCTGGCCATCGACCGCCGCGACCAGCATCTTTTCGTGGATCGTCCCCTTCAGCGCGGGGATCGAGCCCAGGGCCATGTCGTCACTGTGAAAGAAGGCTGCGGCAATCGGAGTCGTTTCCTGCTGCAGCAGTGATTCAAACGTATTGCGAGCGATTTCTTTTTCCCAGTTGCACCAGCGGACGCCTCCACCGACGACTTCGACGTCGGGAAACTTCCTCACGATATTGTCGAAGCCTTTGGCTCGGCCTTGAGCACCACTGTGACCGTCGGCCCCGCCGATATGAATCACCTTCCCTTTGCCACCGATTTTCTCCACCAAGTAGCCGACCGCCATCTCGGCCATGTTGACGTGATCGGGTGTGACCTCGGTCCAGACTCCCGTGTCGCGCATCTGGTCCATCTCGACCAGCAGCGTATCCATCGAGATCACGGGGATGCCGCGTTCTTTCAGGCGACGAGTCGGCTCGGCCAGTGTTTCGGATTGATAGGCCTGGAAGCAACAGAAGTCCCAGTCGCGATCGACAATCGCATCGATCTTGTTTCGCTGTTTCTCGGGCTTCATCTCACCATCGAACCAGGTGATTTCGACGTTCAGCAGGCGTCCCCACAGTTCGGCAGTTTGCTTCCCGAGCGCACACCAACTGCTTTGCAGTCCGGCATTCGAAAACGCCGCCTTCAACGGACGCAATGCCGGGTCGCTGCTGCCTGCAGCACCACCGGGGCCGTTGGCTGGCTGAGCACATCCCAGCATCCCCATGCCAAGTCCCGCAGCCGATCCCAACGACAACGCTTCCAGGAATTCGCGACGTGACGCAGACATGGCAACCCTCGTAGATGGATATCAGAAGTGATGAGATGAAAGTAACGAGTGACGAGGGAAGATCAATAGTGGGGGAGATGAAAGTAACGAGATGAAAGTGACGAGTAATGAGGTAATCACGGGCGAAGGTCCCTCAGTTTTTCTCTTACCTCGTTACTTTCATCTCATCACTTTCATCTTTGCTTCGCAAACCACGGGTAGACCGTTGGTAAGACGAGCGTCGTGAGTAACGTCGATGTGATCAACCCGCCGATCACGACTGTGGCCAGTGGCCGTTGTAGTTCGGCACCGGATGTCGTTGAGAGGGCCATGGGCAGGAATCCCAGGCTGGCGACGAGGGCTGTCATCAGGACGGGACGCAGTCGGCTCATCGCGGCTTCTTCGGCGGCGGCACGGGGATCTTGACCCGACTCGCGCAAGTGCTCCGCGGCACTCACCCAGACGAGGCCGTTTAAAACCGCGACACCGAACAGGGCGATGAAGCCGACACCGGCGGAGATGCTGAACGGCATCCCTCGTAGTGCGAGCGCGAAGACTCCTCCCGAGGCGGCAATTGGCACGGCGGTGAAGATCAAACCGGCCAGGCGAGACGAATGGAAGGTTGTGTGCAGCAGCAGGAAAATCAGCAGGAGTACGATGGGAGTGACTAGAGCGAGACGCAAACTAGCTGACTGCAGATTTTCAAAGTCGCCGCCCCATTTGATTTCATAGCCGGCAGGGAGTCGGATCTCTTTGGCGATCTTGAATTGAGCTTCGCGCACGAAGCTGGCGACATCACGATCGCGAACATTCGCCTGAGCATAGGTGCGGCGGCGAGTTCCTTCGTGCTCGATGCTGGGTGGCGACTCTTCGATAATGACGCTGGCTAATTCGCCCAGTGGAATCTGGCGACCGTCGGCGGCGGTGATCGGAAGCTGTTCGAGGCGATTGACATCGGCTCGCCATTCGAGGGGAAAGCGAACGGTGATTGGGAATCGCATGCGACCATCGAACACCAGGCCCGCTCGCCGACCACCTAAAGCCGATACGGTCTCCATCACACGCGCGGCGTCAATTCCATAGCGAGCCAAAGCCTCGGGCTGGGCCTGGATGCGCACCGTCGGCAGGTTTGCCTGATGCTCGGTTTTGACATCTGCCGCGCCAGCAATGGAGTTCAGTACAGACTCAATCTGTTTGCCAAGGCGGGACAGCGTCGCAAGGTCTTCGCCGTAGACGAAGACCGCCACGTCGGCCTTCACGCCGGCGACGAGTTCATCAACACGCATCTCGATCGGTTGCGTGAATCCGAAGACGATCCCCGGCACATTGTCCCCCAACAACGCCTTGATCTCTTCGATCAGCTCGTTGCGCGTCTTGTGGCGAGGCCACTCGCCATGTGGCTTCAGCAGCACCCACAGATCTGTTTGCTGAACCCCCATCAAGTCGTTGGCAATCTCGGGACGCCCTGTCTTGCAGAAGGCGGTCTTCACCTCAGGCAGCTTCATTATCAGGCTTTCCACCTGCTGGCCCAAGGGAATCGCATCTTCCAGCGTGGCGCTGGGGAGCCGCGTGATCTCGATCAACAAATCGCCTTCGTCCAGACGAGGCATGAATTCCGCCCCCAGTTGCATGGCGACGGGAATGCTCGCCAGAAACACGCTGAACGCGACAATCGCGGTGATGACCGGGTTCCTGACAACGCGATGTACCAGCGGATGATAGATCCGATGCAGGACGCGGATCAGCCAGATCTCTTTCTCTTCCATTTTCTTTGGCAGCGCCATCGATGCGAGTGCCGGCATCAACGTCAACGACAGTACCAGCGAACCTGCCAAAGCGAACAGGACGGTTAGCGCCATCGGCCGAAACAGCTTTCCTTCCGAACCCTGCAGGGCCAGCAGCGGGACATAGACGATGGCGACAATCAGTTCTCCGAACATTGTCGGCTTGCGAACTTCGATCGCCGCATCGCGGATCACGTCATCATGTGGTCGGCCCTCGTGATTCATCGAGATCCGGCGTACGCAGTTCTCGATCATAATGACCGAGCTATCGACGATCAGTCCGAAGTCGATTGCACCCAGGCTCATCAGGCTCGCGCTGACTCCGAAGGCCCACATCAGGTTGGCGGCGAACAACATCGACAGAGGAATCGCGAGCGCCACCACGATCCCGGCGCGCAGGCTGCCGAGCATGATCAGCAGCACGACGATGACCAGCACGCCCCCTTCGAGCAGATTCTTTTCGACGGTGTGCAGCGTCCGCTCGATCAAGTCGGCGCGGTCATAGATGACTTCGATCGAGACGCCATCAGGAAGGGTCGTGCTGATCTCTTCTAGCCGTGCCTTCGCGGCATGGACCACCTCGCGTGAGTTCGCACCGAACAGCATCATGACCATCCCGGTCACGGCTTCGCCCTTGCCATCGCGAGTCACCGCCCCCTGCCGAGTCATTGGCTGGATGCTGACATCGGCCACGTCTTTGATCAGGACTGGCGAGCCATTTTTGGCGGCTCGAATGACCACGTTTTGAATGTCGCTGACGGAGGTCAATAACGCCTGCCCACGGATGAATCGTTGCTCGTCATGATGGACGACGTATCCGCCCCCTGCCGTCGAGTTGTTGGATTCCATTGCCAGGAAGATCTCCGACAGCGACACGCCGAAGCTGGCCAAGCGATCGGGGTCGGGTCGCACCTGGTAAGACTGATAGTAACCGCCGTGCGAATTGACCTCGGTGATCCCCGCCACTTGGCGCAGTCGCGGTGCGATCTGCCATTCGAGGATCGTGCGCAGTTCCATTAGCGATTTGGTCTCGGACTTCACCTGGAACTGCAGGATCTCACCGAGGGCCGTTGTCAGCGGATTGAGGCGCGGCGTTCCGTATCCGGGGGGGATCTTTTCACCGGCATCGGCCAGTCGCTCCTGAATCAGTTGTCGAGCCCGATAGATATCGGTCCCTTCGTGAAAGACGACCGTCACGAGCGAGATCCCCAGTCGAGAAATACTGCGGATTTCTTCGACATTGGGCAGACCGCTCATCGTCAATTCGACGGGATAGCTGACGTATTGCTCGACTTCCAACGGCGACAAGGCACCCGCATCGGTCACGATCTGGACTTGGACATTCGTCAGGTCGGGGACCGCATCGATCGGGAGCGCGAGTGCCGCATAGGCCCCGAGCGCCCCCATGATGAAGACGAGCGAGATCACGAGCATGCGGTTCTTCAGCGATGTTTCAATCAGCGAGGCGAGCATGATGAGCTTTGGATTCTTTCGTCAGGTGAAGGTCGCGTTTGCGCGCATGTTTCGATGAGCGACCAACGGGAGCGGTGGGATCTGCTTCCGAGCGATAGCTCGAATTGGGTTGAGGGGACTGCCCTCATTCCTCGGGTTCCAACAGCATTTCCGACTTCAGCAGGAACGTGCCGCTAATCGCGATCCGATCACCAACCGTCAGTCCCGCCGTCACTTCGATCCAAGGATCGACCGTCATGCCCAAAGTCACGTCACGCGGAGTGAACTCATGCTCACTTGTCGCGATGAAGACGTACACGCGACCTTCGCTGCGTACGATGGCAGATTCGGGAACGGCGATCGTTTGAACCGCCGGTCCGTCAGGCAGCAGGACGCGCACGAACATGCCCGGCTTCAGCAAACGGTCTTCGTTGGAGATATCTGCCACGACAGGTGTCGCGCGCGTCTCCTGATTCACTGTGCGACCGATGAAGGCAATCGTCGATTCCAGCGTCATCTCCGGCAGAGCGGGCGTTTGAACCTGGATCTTTTGGCCGGGGGACAACTTTAGCGCCGACCAATCTTTGTCGCGAATGTCCGCTTGAACCCATAGTTTGCTGGTATCGGCCAGAACTAGAATATCTTCGCCCAGGCGAACTCGTTCGGTGGCCGCCACGATCAACTCTTCGACTGTGGCCGAAAACGGCGCGACGACTGGCCAGGTGCTGAGCGTCTCCTCTTTGGAGAGGTCGCCGATCTGGTCTGCCGACTGACCCGTCAACCAGGTCAACCGCTGCCGGGCGACGGCCAGCCGGCGCGAGGCATCGTCAAACATCGAGTCTGCCTTGCCAACTTTTTGTCGAGCATCGAAGGTGGCTTGCTCGCACGCCGCCTGAAACGTGGCTGCGGCAGAATCCCGAGTCGAGGCTTGTTCCAACACCATTCGCTGGCTGATGACGCCGCCGCTGAGCGGTTTCAAGTTAGCATTGATGGCTTCGGCTGTGCGGAACTTGGAATACGCCGAGAAAATATCGCGGCGATAGTCCCCGAGGATGCGATCCTGGAACTCTTCTTCGAGCGATGCGATTTCTTGTGGCCGTTTCAATTTTGCCATCAGATCAATCAGGTTGGTCTGGATCGAACGCCACCAGTCGCGGTCTCGTCGAGCCAGTTCGAGATCGGCCTGCTGCTTCAAAACGTCCGCGCGACGCTCGCCAAGTTCGGGGCTGTTCACAATGGCCAGCAGTTGCCCCGCTTCGACGTGATCACCGACGGTGACGGCCATTTTCTGAACCAAGCCGTCGGCGGGCGACTTCACTGACACATGCCGAGTGCCGTTGTATTCGATTCGGCCAGGCACCGTTCGCACCGGGTTCAGTGTTCGCTGCTCGACCGCGGCGACTTGGATCTTCGCGGCCACCAGCTTCGCATCCGTCAACGTGACGTGATCACGACGAACGGACGTGTTTGGCTTTTCCTCGGCGCCGACTTCAGGATGAGTCGTCAGCAGGTGATAGCCACCCGCGACACCAGCGGTGGTACACAATAGAACGATTGCCGTCATCAATTTACGCTTCACGATGAAACTCCGTCTCTGCAGGAACTTCATGTCTTCGGTGTCTGGAACAGACCGACCAGGACTGAGTTCGACTGGCAAGTTGCCATGTTGTCGGGCGATTGGTTTTGATGAACCAATGAAGAATGCTCGCGGTGAAAACACCGTGAATCAGATGCTGCGAATGTCTGCGAGATCAGCAGCGCGCGACGCGCAACAGTGTTCCCAGCGAGACCGAGCCCAGATACGTATCGAGAAATTGCGTCGACGCAGTCGGCTTCAGTCGAGGACCGACTTCCGGAAAGCTCGACAACCATGCGGTGACTGTGCAAGCACTGACGACATTCAACGGACTAGCGACCGATTGAGTCTGAAGCTGGCTATCCTGAGAATCCTGCGGGCAAAATGGACAGGGACCATCTTGTGATTCTTCGCCCGGATGGTGCGCTGGCTTGGGAACCAGGTGCCAATGCCACCCGAAATCGATGTGCGAATTGACGGTGACATCAGAGTGATAGTGGGCCAGATGCCCCGTAAATGTCTCTGTTGCGGCCGCTTCGTCGACATCAGCACTGTGAGCATGCACCAGCGGAATCGGGCCATTCCACAACGACACGATCAGCGCCAACCGTCCAAAAAAGGACAGCCATCGTCTGACGGTGCGAGGTTGTGAATGGTGGGCGTGCATCAATTTCCCTTGTTGGGTGATCCTGTAGATAATGTATCCCACGGACCCGTCTCGTCAATCGGCAAGTTTTTGATTGAATAATTTAGCCCGATAGAGTTGCCACAAATCCCCATCCCAAAATCGACAGCACGACGATCAAGGCCAACATAACCGCGACCCGCGACGGCGGGAAATCCGTCCCAGCAAAGCATTTATGAGCGAACCAGCCAGACAGCAGGCCGATCGGCAACCAGAATAAGCCGAATCCCGACAATACCAGAGTAATGACGACCAATTCCCGTTCTTTTGTCGTGTCGCACAGGATTGCGAGGATGAGAATCGCGATCGTGCCAACCAAGGCGGTCAGAACGCCGGCCCAGCGAGCATCGGCGGCCTCGCCCTTCCGTCGCATTCGATCGGCCTCAATTCGGATGTCTTGTGGCTGATCGGTCATGGACTGCGATCTCTATCTGAACAGTCGGAGATCCCAGAGCTCATCTTCCCCAGATTGCCAGAGAATGCTACATCTCGTCTGGATTTTAGTGAGACCGGCGACCGGCGTCGCTTCCGGGACTGTCGAAAGCAGATTTTGAAATGGCCAAGGCCCCTGCCCCCATCACCAACCTCGACAAAGCCGCCACCCTGCTGGCTCGGCTTGATCCGAAAGCATTGGACAAGGTGTTTGAGATGCTGGGGCCCGAGTTCGCAGGCAAACTGCGACCGATCGTCTCGGCCGTCACCAAGCGAAAAGACTTCACCGCGCTGACCGAACAAGTGCTGCAGGAGTTCCGAGAACTGCAGCAGGATGTTCAGGCCGCCGTCGTGGGTGCCCCCGTCCTGCAGCAACAGTTGCAATCGAGTTCGCATCCGGGCAGTCAATCGGTTTCGAATGAGAACCCGACTAGCGGTACGACCCCTGAGGCTGCTGCGTCAGCGCCAACGACTCCAGCACCGCAGGCGCAGCAAGATCCGAACATGCTGCCGCCGCCGGCTGAAGATCCTGAGGACGCCGCGATCTGTGCCGAAGTGACCTCGTTGAAAAAAGTCCCTCCGGCGGTCCTGGGTGCCGCGCTCAAGGCCGAAACACCGCGCATGATCGCGACGGTGCTGAAGCAGTTGCCTGCCGAACTGAGCGGCAAAGTGCTGGAACTTCTGCCGGCCGAGCAGCGACAGAACGTCTTCCTGATGATGGCCGACAAGATCCAGATCAGTTCAGCGATCGTTGGCCGCGTGCTGCAGCGCGTGTTGGATGTTTGCCGCACCGTCAATCCCGCGGCCGTCGCCCGGACAGACCGCCGCGTGACCACCTTGATCGGCATCCTGCAGACCGTCGAACGTGAAGAAAAAATCCGCCTGATGGAAACGCTGGCTGAACGCGATCCCGAACTGGCCGCCAAAGTCGATGACTTGATGTACGACTATACGGACGTCCTGAGAATCGAGGATCGATCGGTCCAGAAGCTGTTGGGCCAGTTGGAACAAAAGATCGTCGCGATGGCGCTGAAAACCGCGCCCGATGATCTGCGTGAGAAGATTATGAAAAACCTGTCCGAACGTGTTCGGCTGGCGTTGACCGAAGAAATGGAACTGCTCTCGGGGGTCACCCCATCCAAGGCGGATCAGGCTCGTCGCGAGATCGCGACGGTCATCCGGAACCAGGACAAAGAGGGCGCGATCATGTGGATGGAAGGTTAAGTTGCCGGCCATGTCGCCAATCTCGCCAAGAGATTGGGTCTTCATAAGAATCGTGTGCAGAACTGGCCTTAGTCCCGGTAGGGACGGCAGATAATAGCCCACCACTTCTAGTGGTGGGTTATCGTCAACCGTTTGCGAGAAGTCCCGGAGGGACGACAGAACTCTTCCGGTCGCGAATGCGAATGCAACTAGGTCGAGATGCAGGCCGCCGTCTCTTAGTTCAAACGGAAACAATCATCGAAATCTTCTGTCGTCCCTAGCGGGACTAAGAAAAAAGCGGTGGCCGGGTCCTCGATCAAAGACACGGACTTGTCGAAGACTCCAAGTCCGTGGCACCCCAATCTTCGTGATTGCCGTGAGCCGAACGCCCACCTTCACTTAGCCCTGTAGATGCGCTTCGACGAACCAGAGGTTCTTGTCGAGGGCGCGCGAGATCGCGGTGAAGATGTCTGCCGCATCGGCATCACCGAGTTCATCCGAGTGATCGATGGCGGCTCGCATCAGCTTTCCGGCGGCAGCCAACGCCGATGAGAGCGCTTCGACGTGATCTTTGCCGCTGGTGATCGTCAGCGGATAGGCGGCCAGCTTGGTTCGCGAACTGACGGGGGCCAGCGTTCCTTCGGCAATGCCACCCAGGGCCACAATTCGTTCGGCCAGGGTATCGACATGTTCCGGCAATTCACCGGCGATCTCGTCGAACAGTAAGTGCAAGGCGATGAACTGGGGGCCTTTCACATTCCAATGGGCTTGCTTCGTCTGCAACTGCAGGTCGATCAAATCAGCCAGTCGTTCATTCATGAACTGGCACAGCTTGGATCGAATTTCGACGGGCAAATCATTCTTGGTCGGATTCATCATTATTCCTTGGTAAGAGTCGCCGCAGATTGTAACGACTCATGCGGGCCGCGTCAGCGATAACGCGTGGCGGACCCCAGCGGCATACTCGGGATGGACTTGCTCGAGCAGTCCCAGTTGTCGTTCGACAATCTCGGCGGGAACGCTGGCCATCGATTCTGACATGTTCTTAAACAGCCGCTGTTTCTGGTCGGCATCAAACAGATTGAACAAAGCTCGCGGTTGCGAGAAATCGTCGTTGCCAATGCGATGATCGTAGCGAGCGGCGTCGCCATCGATTTTCAGTGGCGGCTCGGCGAAGTTCGGTTGTTCGACAGGACCGTGGAACGAGTTCGGTTCGTAGTATGCATCAGGGTTCGGCGCGTTCTCGAAGAATCGCATCGGCCCGTCTTTGTGATAGTGATGCACCGGACACTTCGGTGCGTTCACCGGGATCGATTCATAGTGAGTTCCCAGTCGGTAGCGATGAGCATCGGCGTAGGCGAAGATCCGCGCCTGCAGCATCTTGTCGGGCGAGAAGCTAATCCCCGGCACGATGTTCGACGGCGAGAACGCGGCCTGCTCGATCTGTGCATAGTAATTGTCCGGGTTACGGTTCAACTCCATGATGCCGACTTCAATCAGCGGATAGTCCCCATGCGGCCAGACTTTTGTGACATCGAATGGGTTGTAAGGAGTCTGGTTGGCATCGGCCTCGGGCATGACTTGGATGAAACAGTGCCAGCGAGGGAAGTCGCGTCGTTCGATTGAGCCGAACAGATCCTCCTGATACGACTCGCGAGTCTGCCCCACAACGGCCGCTGCTTCCGCATTTGTGTAGTGCCGATGTCCCTGCATCGTCTTGAAGTGAAACTTCACCCAGAATCGTTCGTTGTTCGCGTTTAGCAAACTATAGGTGTGACTGCCGTAACCGTTCATATGACGCGTATCGGTCGGCAGGCCGCGATCTGAGAACAGAATCGTGACCTGATGCAGGGACTCGGGCGACAACGACCAGAAGTCCCAGGCCGCGGTGGACGAACGCAGATTCGTGCGAGGGTGTCGCTTTTGCGTGTGGATGAAGTCCGGAAACTTATAAGGGTCGCGAATGAAGAAGACCGGGGTGTTGTTGCCGACCAGATCCCAGTTCCCCTGCTCTGTGTAGAATTTCAACGCGAACCCACGAACATCGCGTTCGGCATCGGCCGCACCCGCTTCGCCCGCCACGGTTGAGAATCGAGTCAACATCTCGGTCTGTTTACCGACCGCGGAAAAGATTGCCGCCTTCGTGTATCGGGTGATATCGTTCGTCACGGTAAAGGTCCCGAAGGCTCCCCAGCCCTTGGCGTGGACCGTTCGCTCTGGAATCCGTTCACGATTCTGATGCGCCAGCTTCTCCATCAACTGGTAATCCTGCATCAGCACCGGCCCGCGCGGCCCGGCGGTTATCGCATTCTGGTTGTCTGAAACGGGGGCTCCCCCAGTCGTGGTCAACGGTGGGTTCTGGTTCGAATTGTCATTCATGACTTTGCCCTTCAGCTTGGGAGACTTTGCACGGTTTGTGATGCTCAACGAGCCCAATTGTCGCTGGAACGGGAGATCTGTCCAATGCATTGCTAGAATGTGAGCAATGCATACGGTGCATCATGACTTTCAGGACAATCATCATGGAATTGGATCAGTTGCGACATGTTCTGAAGCTGGCGGAACTCGGCAATTTTACGCGGGCAGCCGCAGCGGTGGGGCTTTCGCAACCCGCGTTCAGCCGATCTGTGGCGCGCCTGGAGGAAGAACTCGGCCAGCCGATCTTTGAACGTCAGACGAAAAGAGTTTCGCTGACTGACGCCGGACAACGGCTGCATGCGAAGGCGAGACAGATTCTCTCGCTGGTTGACGACGCGACGGCCGAATTCACCGATGGCGACGATGGCCGACTGCGCATCGCCGCGATCCCCACGATCGCTCCGTTTCTGCTGCCGGAACTTTTGAAAGAGTTCGGCAGTCAATATCCGCGGGCGACCGTCATCGTTCAGGAAGACACGACCGAGCGACTTCTGAAGCAGTTGTCCGACGGAGAAATCGATGTCGCGATTCTGGCTCGGCCAATCGACGCGAAGTATCTCGATGTGGAGGATCTGTTCGAAGAGGAACTGCTGTTGGTGATGTCGACCGATCACGCTCTGCGCGACAAGAAGCAGATCCGGATCGCGGACATCGAGTCGTTGCCGTTTGTGTTGCTCGGCGAAACGCACTGCCTGACGGGCAACGTGCTGTCGTTCTGCCAGCAGAAGTCCTTTCATCCGGTCTCTGTCGAACGAACCAGCCAACTGGCGACGGTGCAGGAACTGGTCTCGCTTAATCACGGAGTCAGCCTGGTCCCGGCCATGGCTGCCAAGCTGGACACCAGCAACCGGCGGCTCTATCGGTCGCTGGCTGGCCCAAAGCCGACTCGCAAGATCGTGCTGGTGTCGAACCCCTATCGTTTCCAAAGCCAGATCAGCCAGGCGTTCAAGCGCTTAGTCCGGCGCTTCAAGTAAGAGTGTAGGGCTTTGATTGTTGCGACCGCTTACCTCGAGCTTGATTTCAGACGTTCGGGATGCACCGTCGTTTGGACCATTCGTTCGATGTTCTTTACAGGGATCCATTGAAACTCAGAAGGTTTCTCGTCGGCACCGATGAAATCCTGGCGAACAACGACCCAATCGCCATCCAATCCAACCAGGCTGCCAGAGACTAAGCGTTTTCCGTCCATATGGAATTCGCGCAAGACCACTGTCACCTGCCCTGCCATGTCCCGCAGCGGTTCAATCGGTCCCGCGCCGAACAGTGACTTTGGAACTGCGGTGGATTTCTTGGCAGGTGGTGTTTGTGGTCCTTGCGCAAGGCAGAGCAGATACCCTGATCCCAAGGACGCGGCGAACAGAAATAGAACAGCACGTCGTGTCAGACTTTGCATCTTCAGGCCCTTCCAGGTCTCAGGCTACTTATATCGATCGTGGCGATACAGATCACAAAACGACACCACCTCATCGCGCGAGACACGATGAGGTGATGTGAATTCACAATCAAGCTTCAGCCACGACGACTATGGCAATCGGACTGTTCGCAGGTCTTGCGATGCGGTCCCCGATTGAACCAGGATCACGGCGTGCGTGTCGTTCAGACGATCCAATTGCACGACGCCATCGAGTTCCTTGATCGTTTCGAACGACTGACCGGCGGTGCCGCCACCAGTGACTGGTGTCGTCAGGCCTTCGTTCTTGGCGATGTTTTCGGTGCTGATCTTCATCACGCCACGGGCCGAGTTCGACATCAGCAGGAAGGTCTTGCCGTCCTTCTGATAGGTGATCATGTCGAGCGGCTTGTTGCGGTTGCCCAGTTCAGCGACCGTCGTTCCCTTCGTCTTCGTGCCTGGTTTCAAGGTGTCGATCGGGAACTTCACCAGCGGCGTGCAGATGAATCCGGCCAGCAAACTCGCTTCGCCATTGATGTTCAAGGGCACGAACGTACGAATCGCAGAGGTGTCTTCGCTGCGACCGTGAGCCGCATGATAGATTTCGACACTGGTTCCGTTAACACCGTCAGAGAACGGGAAGGGAATCTGATGGACGCTCGATGGTGATTGTCCCGCAGCCAGGCCCGAGACATAGACCTTGCCTTCGGCATACGCCAGATCGGTGATCGCATCGTTGCGTGGGTTCGACGTGCGACCGTTGCGATTCACTTCCTTATCTTCGGGAGCGTCAGCCAGTTCGGCCTTCTGGAACGCGACCTTCTTCAGCGAGATTTCGGACAGCTTGCCCGATGCGTCGACTTTGACCAATGCTGCTGCGGCGTCGGCTCCCTGGCCCTTGGTGACGGCGACAAACACGTTGCCCGTCAGCGGGTTCACAGCCAGATCGTTGATCGTGATCTTGTCGGCGCTGGTCCCGAGTGTCTTGGCCACTTCGCCGTTCAAGTTCGCGACGTTCTGCTCGGCCTTTGCAGCATCGCCCTTGGTGTCGCCTGTGTCGATCGCAAAGATCGCCGCTCCCTTGGCATCGCCGACGAACACGATCCCGTCGGGACCGAAGGCCAGTGCCGTTGCCGACTTGATCGCCGGATCACCTTCTTTCAGGCCCCATTCGGCCGCCTGTCCCACAGACATCGACAACAACCAGCCAGCGATTGCACAAGAGAAGATTCGTCGAGGTTGCATGCGTCATTCCTTCTGCCAACGGGTAGCACCCACGCGACTCGCCACGCGAGACAGCTTTTCGAGGGAACCACAAGTCACATCAGTATGGGAAGCCAATCCCAGGTTGGGAATCCAGAACGCCCGATGCCGTTTTAAGCTGGCTAGAAAGTATCTCGCGAAATTCATCGGATCTTAAGATGCGGTGTATGGCTGGCCTTGTTGAGTTATGCAACTAGCCCAACTCTGAGGTGAGCCGCGCTGCGTCAGCACGCGGACCCGGCTGACATGGAGATCTGATCTGGAGA
Source organism: uncultured Schlesneria sp. (assembly GCA_903840265.1). GTDB lineage: Bacteria > Planctomycetota > Planctomycetia > Planctomycetales > Planctomycetaceae > Schlesneria. The sequence goes on from CAIMFH010000035.1 coordinate 48,162, forward strand.
CAATGAATTCCAGATAGCCGCATCGAAGTGATGTGAGCACTACGCCCGCTGCAGCGAAGAGTCCGCGTGCTGACGCAGCGCGGCTCACCTGGGCATATTCTTCACTGCTCATTTGGCAACGGAACCTGCGTTGGCGACATCAGGTACCCGACCAGATCACGAATCTGATCGTCGGTCAGTGGCTGCAATAATCCATCCGGCATCAACGACTGTGACGAAGTTTGGATCTCTTCGATGTCGGACAGATCCAGTGTCAGTCGTTCCTTCGCCGTTTGCAGCGTGAGCACCTTTTCCGTCTTCGACGCCACAATTCCGTTGAGCACTCGTCCATCTTCGAGCACGACGACTGCCATGCGATAGTCCGCTCCGACGGCGGCACTGGGGTCGATCAGGTTGATCAGGACATAGTCCAGGTTCTGGCGACCCGACCCGGTCAGATCAGGACCGATCTGCCCGCCATGCCCATACAGCCGATGACAACTCGCACAGGCTTTGTTGAAGACTTCACGGCCTTGCGGCTTGTCGGCTTGGGCGAGGACTTCGGGTGTTAGCTGCGACTTCCACTTGGTGATCAGCCGCTGTCGATCTGCCGAGCTCTCTCGCAATTCGCCCCAGATCTCGGCCAGTCGCGCCGTGAGTTTGGGATTTCCCAAACTGAGGATTTGTCGGGCGTGCAGGACCGTCAGATCCGTCTTGGCGATCTTGCCGGCCGCGATTTGATTGAGCAGCGCTTCGGCAAATGACGGTCGCGTCACGAGGGCATCGATCACTGCGGGGCGATCGACGGGGAAGAAGTTGCGATAGCTGTTCGCGAGCTTCGTTCCAATCGACGCGTCGTCAAACTCGGTCAGACCGCGAATGGCAGTTGTGTTCAAGTACCGGACGCCAAGCAGTTGTTCGCAGACTTTGCGCCGATCTGGGGCTCGATTGTCGATCAACGTTTGCAGCGCTGCTCGCCTTGCGGCAAGTTCCGCCTTGCTATCCAGGGCCACGCGCTGCACTTCGTCGAGTGCCCGTCCATCGCCAAAAAGGACGCTCAGGTCACGTACCTGCTCATGCAGCTGGATGTCATCCAACGAGGCCACTTCTGCTTGCAGAGTCGACCAGTTGGCTGGTGCCTTCACTTTATGTCGCCCTGCCAGGCCATCGGACAGGCCTTTCAGAACGTCGGGCAGCACAGCATGAGCGCTGGCGGCAGTCAGCAAGGTCTCTATCGCACGTGGCTGCTCATCGATCATCTCGGCCAGTCGGCGTGCGATTAGTCGGCGCGTCGTCGGAAACTGGCAGCTTACGGCGAATTGAGCCACCTCCACTGGTTGCGACTTCGCGACCGGCATTAATCCGTACCAGATCATGAGCGGAAGATTGTGATCGGACGCGTCACCCACGCGAGAAGCCAGTGGGACTGCGAGTTTGAGCCGGTGATCGACAGGAAGACGCTGCAACGTGGAAGCCAACACTAACCGCGTCAAAGGAGATTCATCGTCGTTTGCGGCGCGGACTAATTCTGCGACGACCGTTTCCGAAATGGTGGCCGTCGCCTGAGGATGCCGCTCGCCCATGATCGTGTCGAGAGGCCACGCATCCGTGAGCAGTCGAATGGCCCAGACTCGGACATGAGGTTCCGGATGCCGCAAGGTTTCGAGTAAGAACTGCTGATCGACGAGGCCCAGCACATACAGCGTGTGGAGGGCTCGTAGCTTCAACTCCGCCGTGGTTTCGTTCTTGAACATGGCGAGTAGTTCGTCACGAGCGGTTGTCTGCGTGGCGGCGTTCCAATCGCGATGGCTGGCGAGGTCCATCAAACGGCGACGTGCCTGGCGCACGAACCATTCGTTGCGATGCCGATGCAGTGCAATCAACTCGGTGACCGAGAGTACGTTCAAATCAACGCGGCTGGGCTTTGGCTCGCCGTAGCTGACTCGATAGATACGACCCGACTTGCGATGCACGCCGGTTTGTTCGTGGCATTCGCCCGTGTCGCTCCAATCGAGGACGTAGACTGCTCCGTCGGGTCCATAACTCAAATCGATGCCGCGGAACCAGGGATCGGCCGCGAATAGCATGTCGGGTTCGTGTCGCCCCACGTACCCCGCGCCACGTGGTTCCAGTCGTTCGACGTTGACTCGTCGACCATGCAGGTTCAGCGTCAGCAGTCGACCGCGATACGTGTCGGGCCAGTTGTCGCCGCGGTAGATCGTCATCCCGCTGTGAGCGTGTCCGCCTCCCAGTCGATCATGTTCGCCTTTGACGTTGCGAGAATCAGTCCAGTCTTTGCCGGTATCCCAGTGATAATGATCGGCGTGCGTGTCGATCGTCGCGTAGACATGAGGGTTGGGGTCTTCGCTGTGCGGTCGACGAAAGTGAGCCCCCGGGATCGCGTGCCACAGGTGGCCGTTGACTGTGTTGATGAAGAACGCTTCGCCATGTTCGTTCCAGTCGTGGCCCCAGGGATTGGTTGTGCCATGACACAGGACTTCGACGATCGCCTCCTCCCGTTTCGGAGCGGGGGGTGTCAGCCCCCTGGCTTCTGTCGATGGAACCGCGGCCATTCTTGATCGGAACCGCCACAAGCCGCCGAACAGCGGGACTCGCTTTTCGTCGGGCGTCCCTGGAACTCCCAATCGACCGGGACTCGATGCCCCGCAGCGACCGTAGAGCCAGCCATCGGGGCCCCACTTCAGGCCGTTGGCAAACGTGTGGTGGTTGTCGGTCGCAGGAGTGAACCCGTCGAGCATCACGACCGGCGCTCCGTCGGGCTTGTCGTTGCCGTCTCGATCGGGAATGTAAATCAGTTGCGGCGGCGTCAGCAGCCAGACTCCGTCGTTGCCGACGGTAAGTCCCGTCAGCATCTGCACGTCGTCGGTGAAGACAGTCCGCTTGTCGAAGCGACCATCTCCGTCGGTGTCTTCCAGGATCAGCACGCGATCTCGCAGGCTGAAGTCGAATTTCTTCGTGCGATCACCGTAAGTGTAATTCTCGGCGACCCACAAGCGGCCACGATGATCCCAGGCCATCGCGATCGGGTTCTGCACGTCGGGTTCGGCCGCGAAGACGGTGACTTGGAATCCGTCGGGAACGCGAAACCCACGAGCGGCCTCGTCGGGCGGTAATGCCTTCGTCGTCGTATCCTGCTCGGTGTTGATCGGATCGGGAAACGAACCTGGTTTTGGCGAATCCGCGGCACCGGTCAGCAGCAGTCTGAGAAACAGGACGACGATGATGGAAACGGAAGCGGCAAAAATACGCATGGCAGGACCAGCATCAGGTCAAAAGATTGAAGTCACCCTAACGGTCCAGATCGATGGTGATCGTCGAAGCATCGCGATCATATTTCACGTCTGCAGCGGGAACCTTGAAGTACGTCGCCAGCGTGACCTGCAGAGCGATCATGTCGTCAATCCGCTGGAGGCGACAAAACGTGCGCCCGTCATTGGCGAGGAACGTGTAGTCGCTGCCCGCTTCGTTCAATGGTTTCAGCACTGTCGCGGTGAACTTGCCTGCTTCGGCCTCCGACAGTTGCCGATTGATCGTGATCGTCACGCTGGGCAACGTGCTTTCGCCGGTCATTGCCTGTCGAGCGAGCAATTGCAGATTGGGCCAGGCTGTGGCGAGTGAAAGAATTGCTGGTCCCGCGGCTTGCTCGAACTGTTCGCGATTGCTGGCAGCCGCCAGTTGATCCAGGATCTCATCGGCCTGTGACAGTGCTTCCAGGATTTGAGGTTTCACGACCTTGATGCGAGCAGGCAGCTTTTCCAGCCAGACTCGGTCTGCTTTGATCCCTTCGTCCCAATGGTCAACCAGTGACTTGGGAAGCCAGCGCCCGTCGTGTTTGACGTAAGCAACCTCGGCAGGCTCTTCATCCGTCGGCCCACGAATCGCGATGACCTCCTCTGTCCCATCCGTGCGGACCGGCGTGACGGTGACCCCGGCAAATTGACGAGCCAGGTTCGCCCCCAGTGCCAATCCGATCGCATCAAATTGCTGAGGCGTCGCCGACGCCTTACCCGGCAACAATGACCGAGCCGTCACGTTCTTCAGTGACGCCAGTTCCGCCGCGTCGCTGTTCGACAAATGACTGAGTATCTCCAGTGACGAATCCCAGCTCTTGCGATACGGTTCCACTTCGGGCCGATTGCGAAACAGATCCAGATCGAGAATCAATTCCTTCTTCGTCTTCAACACATTGATGGTCTTGCGAGCTGTCCCGATCAACCGAGACCAGACCTCGGGATCCATCCGATTCGCAAACTCATGAATCAGTCCATCGATATCAGCTTGATATGAAGGGGGCAAAAAATCATAGGCCTCAGCCAAGTTTCCTTGTTCCAGTGTCTGTAGCGTCTTCGTGACCGTTCCTGCCGCCGAATTCGCATCGATTGTCACAGGGATTGCGGGCGCGGTCGGCTCTTTGGACTTAGGAACATCTGTCGTCGAGGCGGGCTGCTCGACAGGTTTCGTGGTTGGCGTGGTGGCCTCGGAAGTCGATGCCTCGGGAACAGTCGGCTTTGGAGTCGAACTGCTACACCCGACTGTCCACACCATCAAGCCAACTGCCACCAGCGCGCTGAACCGATTGACTGTCATGAACGACGCTTTCAGAAAGTTTCACCAATCCCCTGAGTTGTCGCAGATCATAACCAAGCCTCGCCGACTTCGCGCGGTAGAGCTGTTTTAGCCACGGAACTACAGCGTTCGCTTTCGTTGGTTGACGCTGACGTGCGGCGGCAAGTCCAGGTTCAACACGGGTCGCTCGCCCGGACGAAACATCATCGAGCAACGGTAAAGATGCAATCTGGCAATCAAAATCCTACACTGTTGCCGATCTGCACGTTGAACATCACTGCCTTCGAAGGACTCTTGCTCATGACACGTCTCGTCCTCTTGTTCACTCTGATCGGTCTCGCCTGCGGAAGCGGCGTTCGAGCGGCCGATGAATCTTTCACGCGAACGGAAGATGTGATCTACGGCCGGAAGTTTGGCACGGCGCTGACGCTGGATGTGTTTACTCCCAAGGAGAATGCCAACGGGGCGGCAATTGTCTGGGTCGTGAGTGGTGGCTGGTATTCGGCCCACGACGCGGTGAACGCGGGGGCGATTGGCGAATACTTGAAGCGTGGCTACACCATCTTCGCCGTCGTCCATGGCAGCCAGCCCAAATACACGATCCCTGAGGTGCTGGAAGACATGCATCGGGCCGTGCGATTTATCCGCAGCCGCGCTGCGGAATACAAAATCGATCCTGACCGGATCGGTATCACGGGTGGCTCGGCGGGCGGACATTTGTCATTGATGCAGGGGACCGCGGGAACGCTGGGCAATCCTGACGCGAAGGATCCCGTCGAAAAATTCTCCAGCCGCGTACAAGCGGTCGCCTGCTTCTTTCCGCCAACCGACTTCTTGAACTACGGCAAGGCCGATGAAAACGCATTGGGCCGCGGTGTGTTGAAAGACTTCAAGGCACCATTCGATTTTCACGAGTTCGACGGGAAGACGCGTGCGTTTGTCCCCATCACGGATGAAGCGAGGATCGTGACCATCGGCAAGATCATCTCGCCCATCAACCATGTCACTTCAGACGACCCGCCAACTTTGATCGTACACGGCGATGCTGATTTCCTGGTCCCGATCCAGCAGGCGGAGATCATCATCACCAAGCTAAAAGAGGCCAACGTCCCGGCTGAACTGGTGGTCAAAAAGGGAGCCGCTCACGGCTGGGCCGGCATGGATAAAGACGCGATTACGTTTGGCGACTGGTTTGATAAGTACCTGGCGAAGAAGTGATGCCGCTCACTCTTTAAATCGGGGCGTCGACTCGCTGGGGAAAGTTATGCTGAAGCAGAACCCCAGTTCGGCGCGGGTCTCTGACCGGTCGGGAGACCCGCGCCGAGCAATGCGGTGCCACGGACTCACCGTCTTCGGTGTGGCCGTGCTGATAAAGAGGAAGACACGGCGACGTCGAGGACTCCGACACCGTGGCACCCGCCCACAATCCTACGCCCCGGCGAAGAATTTGGGCGGGTTGGCCAGAGAGTAGATCGTCGTTTCGGCGGCGATTCGCTCGCGAACGTACTTCGGGGTTTGCAGCAGACCCAGGAGTGTCTGGCCGTCAAACATTCGGAATGCTCCTGTCGTTTCCTTGGCCAGCAGGGCGTCGACTAGCACGGGATCGGGTCGTGTATTGATCGGCCTCTGGCTCGCGACGGCTAAGCCCCATGGTGATCCGTAGGTGGGGACTGTCGCTTGGATGACAGTGGTATGCGCGAACACGGAACCAATCGTTTTCACTGTCCGGGCCAGCAGGTCAATCAGTGGGGGCGAGAGTGAGCCAGCTTGGTTCACGAAGACGCCGCCGGGTGCCAGCGCGCGCTGGCACAGTTCGAAGAACTCGCGCGTGAACAACTTGTAGGCCGGCCCTTCTTCGATGGGATCGGTCAGGTCGGCGATGATCACATCCCAACCGCTTGTCCGAGCGATGTAGTCGTACGCGTCACCGATCTCGAGTTTGACCTTGGGATTGTCGAACGCCCCTTGATGGACTTCGGGCAGCCATTGGCGACAAGCATTCACCGCGTCGCCATCGATGTCGGCGACGACGATCTCTTCAACGCCATGCCACTTCAAGGCTTCGCGAGCGGTTCCACCGTCCGCTCCACCCGCAATCAGCACGCGGCGAGGTTTGCCGTGCAGCACGAATGGGACGTGGACCAGCGGTTCGTGGTACAGGAATTCGTCACCCGTGCAGGTTTGCCACTTGCCATCCAGAACCAATGCTTTGCCGTAAGCGCCGCTGTCGACGATGTACAGATCTTGAAAGGGGGTCTGCTGATGAGTCAGAACCTGGGCGATGCCATGCTGCCAGATATCGTGCGGGGTCAGGAATTCGCTGATCCACAGATCGGCGGCCAATGTTGCTCCGGGCATAACTCAATCCGACAAGAAATCGTGAACCATCGGCCGGACTCAGTTCTGACGCAACGAGTGAGTCGCCGAACAAGCAGGGTATCCGACCGGCGGTTCATTTTCTTCAAGCAGCGACCGATTCGCGTTTGGCAACCGACTGCAGCAATCGATCGGCAATCACTTCAGCAGTGCGAGCGGTCGCGCCGGTGACATAGATCTGCTCGCGAACCTGTTCGAGGTCTTGGCGAGCTGCTGCCAGCTTCTCACTGTCGCTTAACCAACGGTCCACGTCTTCCACGATGGAATTGATGACGGGAGCCGGGCTGCCGACGCTCAGGTATTCCGGCATCACTTTTCGTCCGGCAATCAGATTTGGCAACGACATCATGTTGACGGTCACCAACGACTTGGCGATCAAATACGTTGGCCAGGTCGTACGGTACAGGACCACGGCCGGAGTCCGACGAGCGAGCATTTCGAGACTGACCGATCCCGATACCATGACGGCGCAGTCTGCGAGTTCGATGATTTCCGGAGTCTTGCCGACGAAGAACGAGATCGGCAGGGTCTCCTGCAGTTTCTCGTATTCTGCCACGCAGAACTGGCGCTGACTCTCTTTGTAGTTGGCGACCAGGAAGTTGATATTCGGGCGCTTGGCGTGCAGGCGTCGCGCCGCATCGAGAATCAGCGGCCAACTGCGAGTGACTTCTTGACGACGCGATCCAGGCAGTAGTGCGACAGTCTGTCCGTTGGCCGACTTCCATTCGCGACAGAACGACGCGTCCAACTTGTGGTCGGCTACCTCGTCGAAGAACGGGTGTCCGACATACATCACAGGAATGCCCCGTTCGGCGTACCAGTCGGTTTCGAAATTGAGGCCCGACAGAATCAGGTCGATGTTTCGACGGACTTTTTTAATGCGCCAGGGTGCCCACGCCCACAATTGCGGCGGCAGGTAATAAATCACCGGGATGCCTCGACGCTTTGCCTTATGAGCAACCCACCAGTTAAAGCCGGGAAAATCGACCAGGACCACTAAGTCTGGCTTGTGCCGTTCAAAATATTGGTCCGCTTCTTTGAGTAGGCGGAAGAACTTGGCAATCAGAGGCAGAACCTGGAAAATTCCCATCACGGCCATCGTGGTCAGCGGAAACAACAACTGGCAGCCGGCGCGCTCCATCAACGGTCCACCAAACCCCGACACACGCAGCTGCGGGATCCGATGTCGTAATTCGCCAATTAAATGCGCCGCATGTTGGTCGCCGCTGGGCTCACCCACGGAAAAGAACACATGCATGACAGCAACCCAATCCTTTCACAGACGATTCCGTCACTCCTTGTTGGAGTTTCGCAGCGGAAGGGTTCTCAGAAATCGCCTCGGTCGTCAAGACTGATCCTAGGCAAAGGGTTGCCACATCGCACGCATATCAGCGGATGTGATTATTGAGGGATCGGAAACAAGCAGTGTTTTGATGCGGAGATCCGGGACTGAACCTTCAGCGTTCCGGATGCCTCTTCGAGATTTTTCGCTCATCACTGTAAGGCCCCGGTTCGTTCCCGTGTATATCCCGATATGTCCCAATGGAACGTGAATGATCGCGGCGCGCGCACAAGACGAAGAGACTAACGGTGATGACCGCTGACAACTTCGACAGGATCGACGAAGCCAAAGTGTTCAGTTGTTGGGCATTCCACAAGTTCAGCTTAATTTCGCGTGAATAATGAACTGGCGGCTCATTCATTGCGTAACTGCTGTTGATGAATCGCCCCCAATTCCGTGTGTAAGCTTGGCCACGTGATGATGCACCGCACGAGATAGGGACTCTATCGCAAACGAAAGGAACCGCAGTGTTTGAGAATGAGAAGATGATGTCACCGAGACAGCACAAACTTTTGCCTGATGGACAACTTGTATCTCGCAGAAAAGCTTTTACGCTCATTGAGTTACTGGTCGTGATTGCGATTATCGCTGTGCTGATCGCATTGTTGCTTCCTGCAGTCCAACAGGCACGTGAAGCCGCGCGCCGCACGCAATGCAAAAACAATCTGAAGCAACTCGGGTTGGCATTGCACAATTATCACGATACCGCCAACACCTTCCCACCGGGTTGGATTGGCAAAAGCTCGGGCAATTACTCCGGCTTTGGCTGGAACTCGATGTTGCTCCCTTATGTTGATCAGGGGCCGCTGTACAACATCCTGTCACAGGGTGGAATTCCGAACATGCTGACCGGGCTGGCAGCGAATTCCACAACGACCGTCAAAACAACGGATTCTACGTTAGGCGCGCTGCGATGTCCTTCCGATCCAGGTGCGCCGACAGGGACCATTGCCGCACCGGGCACAGTCCAGTTCGGTCGATCCAACTATCCGGCGGTGTGCGGCTTCGATCCCACACAACTTAACGTCATGGTGAATTGGCCATCACCAGCAACGCAAACCCTTCCTCCGAGCAGTTCGCAAAGGATGGGAAGCTATTGGGTTGATCAAGTGACCCAACCATGGGGCGGTTGCTTCGGCGAAAACACCCGCAAGGGGATTCGTGATATATCTGACGGTTCTAGTAACTGCCTTGTGGTTGGTGAGCGTTACACACCTCAGGAGTCAAGTGGCAGTGTCCCCAATACCACGATGGGTGACTGCTTTTGGGCGGGCGTTCCTCTTGGAGCCTCTCCTACATCGGGCAGTTGGTTGCAGGCATTGGTCGTCGGCGAGTGTACGACAAAAGTCAACTTTGGAAACTCGACAGCCGCTGGCGGTGCTCCACGGATCGACACTGCCGGATTTGGCAGCATGCATACCGGCGGATGTCACTTCCTGATGGGTGATGGTGCCGTGAAATTCATTAGCGAAAACGTCGATATGAATACCTATCGTGCGTTGTCCCGCATCAGTGACGGCAACATTACTGGTGATTTTTAAGTCACCTGACATGATCAGCGCGCTGCTGAGTGCGAATTCAGACTCCCTCCCCACGAATTCGTGCTCAGCATCGCAGCTTCCACTCGTGTGAATGAATCACCGCCTGGTAGTCGTTCCTCTCGTCATTCCCGCACGGACGGGAATGAGTTCCAAATGGGTTCTTCACGGCCTTTTGCCGTGACTTGTCCGAGCTAACGCGACTGAACCAGAAACCAGATTGAGATCGCGACGGTGATTCCGAACAGGATGGCGCTCGCGATCTTGAACGCGCTATAGGGTCGCTCGCCAGAGACTTCACCCGTGACGGCATTGATCACGACGCGGTACGGTTTCTCCTGGTAGCGATACGCCATCAGCCAGACTGGCAACAGCAGGTGCTTAAAGGTTACGCCGCTGTAGCTTACTTTTTGAGAACTGATGCTCTGTTCGTCTCCGCCAATGCGTTGACGGATATCCGAAGTGAGCGCGCTCTCGATCCGCAGCCGCGCCTCACTGAATCCCGCATCCAGCGTCACATCGTAGGTCCGCGCGAATAGCCCAGCCAGCATCTGCTGCGTGAAGGGAACGCACTGTTCCAGCGGCCACGGTTCCAGGCTTTCGATCAGGGTGCGACTTTGATCGCTGGCGGCAACGATCAAGACGTCGTCAAAAAATCGCTGGAATTCGCCGGACCGGAAACTCCAGCTGGTCCGCATCTCGCGACGTTGGTCTTTCCCTTCGCCGACAGTCACCCAGTAGTGATCACCGCGCTGGCCCGCGTACTTCGTGTCCGTCAGTGAATCGAAGGTGTAGTACGGAAGGTACACACCGTTGAATTTGCCGCTGGCTCCCTGCTTCAGGAACTCGTTCGGAGCCCACCACAGGGATTTCACCCAATTGCGCAGTTGCTCGGCCGCATCGCGCTCGGGAATCTGAAACGGCAGCATTCCATCGACAGCAATGCGCGTCGGCGCGTCGTGGATTTTGTCGCGTTGCAGAGGGTTGGCACAGTACGGACACTGCGAACTGGTCAGCGTCCCCTGGAAGATCACCTCGGCCCCGCACGAACTGCAGCGAATGGCATGCTCGGACTCGGCCGTTTCGTCGTCTGGCTTTCCTTCCAGACGCTGCGTTTTCAACTGTTCCAGCATCGCGTGAAAGTCATGCTCGACGATTTCGGCCGTTTCCGAAATCTCGATCGTTTTGACTGCCCCGCAATAGGGGCATTTCATCGTTTGCGTCCCGATCGAGAACTCGAGATCAGCTCCGCATTCATCGCAGGGGAAGATCCGACCCTTGCCGGAATCAATCGCTTCGCCGTCCCCCGCCTGCTTCGTCGGTTCGTCGTCTTGATCAGTCTGTGGATCGGCCATGATCACCTGTCCAACGAAGGGGGGAATTCCCGCTATTTCTTCCGCAAGCCTTCATGACAAACTGGCCAGGTGACTTACGTCCCCCGCTCAGAAGAAGCAAGCACTTATTTTGCCTTCGCGGGCTTCAACTGCCAGCCTTCATCGAAGAAATCCGCCGCGACAATCTTGCCGGGAAAACGGCTGTTCGCCGGCGTCTGCACATCGACAATCACCCAATCGGGCAACTTCGGTGTCTGACGAGCATTGTTCAGGTAGTCGTATTCGCGATAGGTAAAGCTGCTGTTCAACACGACATACTTCTTGGGATTCAGGGGATTCGGATAGATCGCAATCAACGCGTGGTTCGCACCGTCAAATGATTGGTCTCCCGCGACAACGGATTTTTCGGTCCAGCGGATTGGAAGTTTATCGGCGATTTTTGCGAGAATTTTGTTGGACTGAGCATCGCCCCACAGCACGAGGTTCGACGAAGCGATGTCCTGCTCGGTGATGTCGGTGTCAGACTTCACCACAGCATCACCTCGCATCTGCTGCCGCCAGTGAGTCACCGCATGCTCGAATTCCGCATGTACCCACTTGTCGACCGCTTCACTGCGACCTTTGCCGCTCGGTTTGACGAAGACGAACGAATCGAGAAACGCATCGTCGATCGGTCCCTGCAAACCATGCTGCTTGTGCAAGCCCTTCAGTTGGCCGGCCTGCCATCCATTGGCTGTCAGCACAAAAGAACCTGCTGATCCATCAGCAGGAAGCTCGATCGCGGCACCGCCATCCAGACGAACTTTGCGTGGCGACCCTTTGGGCGGCTGTAATGTCAGGGCAGAGACGTTCTTGGTTTTTACTTCCAGTTCAGCGCCAGCTGTCTTCGCGGTCACACGAGCCTCTTCCCAATGTTCTTTCAGTCCATCGACGGTCAGCCAATGCATGCGGTTGTAACTGAGTGTGAACGTGACGAACTGCAGGCTGGCCGGCGCGTGATCGATTCCTTTTACGGCCCACTCCGCTAGCTTGGCCTCGATCTCCTTTTTGGACTCGGGATGAATGCTGTGCGCGGTCTTGGGGCCGATAATATGCAGCAGCTTCATCCCTTCGCGTTCGAACGCAGCCGCCATGATGTCCGCAGCCTGCTTTTGACTATCGATCTCGCCGCTGTAGGCGATCGTGGGGAGATGAGCCAGATTGGCGGCGTAGCCGGGGCAGTCATACATCTCCCATAGCTTCTGTTCGTACCACGCCGGCTTCAGCGTTTCCTTCTGAAAGACCTTCAGGAAATCTGGCGTCTCTGAGAAGCCTGCTCCAGGGTTCGCGGCGAACCACCGATCCGGATAATGCACGGCGAACTGCCAGACAGCGGCTCCGCCCATCGAAAACCCGCGGACGGAGATTCGATCGGGGTCGACGCGATACTGCTTCTGGACGGCCTCGAGTGCCTCGAACGAGTCGACTTCTCCGGCGAACTTGTTGGCGTTGCAATACCGGCCGTAAGGATGCAGCACGATGGTGTCGGGCGGATTGATCGCCCCGACGTTCTTGATGCGATCGTTGAGGAAATTCAGTTCACTCAGGTTTTCACCTCGCCCGTGGAACCAGAAGTCCAGCCGGTGCGGCTTCTCGGCGGCGAAGTCGTATTCAGGCGGGATCACCAGCCCGATCGGCTGCACGGTCTTGTCGATCTTGGAGATGTAGCCCCGCACCACCAGCCCCTTTTGCTGCGTCCAAGGGGCTTTTCCGGCGAGTAGTTCCTCGGCCCGCTGTTGCCCCTGCTGAAGCAGCATTTTTGCGACGGGGATCTCTTTCACGTCGAAGAATTCGCGGTATCGCAACGCCTGGTCAACGGCACGATGGAAAATCAGCACATCGGGCAGCAGTTTATGAGCGGTCGCATCTGCCGCTTTGAGTCGCTCGATCTGGTCCGAAAGCGACTTGAGACCCTGTTCCAACTCCTGCCGATCGGCATCAGGAACGTCGACGCCAAGCTTGGGGACGCGCCGCACATTGTCTGATTGATTGTCGGCCGGGCCATCCGCCAGAGCTGTCAACAGGTGTCCGCCGACAAGCATCCAAGTACACAAATGCAATAAGAATGGCCGTTTAGACATCCTGCCGCCTCGTATCGGGTTCAAAAATCGGTCCGAAGTTGGAAGTTGCAACTTGAGAACAGACTGGGATTTACCCGCAAAAAATCAAGGCTGACGGTCAAAAGCGCCGATAATTTCAGCATAGGACTATTGACACGTGAGAGCTCTCCGGCAAAAATCTGGTACGGAGTTGAGACTGAATCTCAAGATCAACTTCCGGCCTGCCTCGGTTGCTTCGACCAGTTGAGTGCCTGCCATGGACTTCGGTGTTCCACAAAGTCTGATTCACGATCCGGTACATGCCGAGTCGCATCGCGTCGTTTGTCACTGTTTAAACGTGACGGAACACGAGATTCGCGAAACCATCGCCGAGAACGATCCGCAATCGATCCGCGGCGTCTCGCAGGCGTGTGGTGCCGGTGCCGGCTGCATGTCCTGCCACCGCCACATTCGCCGCATGCTCAACGAACACGTCGTGCAGCGAAGAATGCAGATGGTCGGCGAAACTCACGCGACCGAGCCAGCTTGCGCAGGTCAACCTTCTTGCGGTTCCTGATCGCCTTAGGCCCCTCGAACGATCACCGTCCAACTGCGGTCAATTTGGTCCAACTCGCTGCCTAATGCTCAAGGCTGACGATGTCTGACGGAATTCCGATCAAGATGCCATCACTCTGAGCCGCCAACGACTGGGGCCAAGCTTGTACGGTGTGCAGTCTTCGGACCGCACCACGAACGTTATGAGCCCCCAACGGCGTGTTCCGAAGACTCCACACGCCCTATCTGTTATTTGCTCTAGCCGATCAACTCGGTAATGGGTTGGCCTTCGCTTAGGACTGGCATCGGTCGGCGACCGTTGTCGTAGAAGACGTGTTGATGATCGATTCCCAGCGTGTGATACATCGTGGAGAGAACGCAGCCTGGCGTATAAGGCTTGCTCGTGGGGTACTCGGCCTTGGAATCGGTCGTGCCGATCGCCTGGCCCATCTTCAGGCCGCCACCTGCGAACAGCACGCTCATCGCACCTGGCCAGTGATCGCGGCCGGCTTGCGGATTGATGCGTGGCGTACGACCGAACTCGCCCATCGCCATCACCAACACTTCTTCCTGCAGTCCGCGAACAAACAGGTCGTCAACGAGGGCGGCGACGGCTCGGTCGAATTGCGGCAGGAGTCGGTTCTTCTGCTCCGCAAAGTTGTTGGCGTGAGTATCCCAGCCGCCACCCGCCTGCACGGTGATGTAAGTCACGCCCGATTCGACCAGGCGGCGAGCCAGCAGGCAGCTTTGACCGAGATCGTTGCGGCCATACTTCTCACGCAGCTTGGGGTCTTCTTTGTGAATATCGAACGCTCGCAGTGCCTTTTCGTTCGTCACCATCTCGAAGGCGTCGTGATAGAACTTGTCGAGTCCCGCGATGTCGCCCTTGGTGTCGATGTCGCGGCGAATCGTGTCGACCTGACCAAGCAACTGCTGGCGGCGTTCGAGGCGGTTCAATGTCAGGTTGCCGGGCAACTTCATGTTGCGAACCTGGAAGCCCTGCGAATTCGGATCGCTGTCCGGTGAGAACGGGTTGTATGACGCACCCAGATAGGCCGCTTTGCCCAGATCGAGGCGATTCGGGACGTTGCAGTAAGCGGGCATGCCGGGTTCATTCGGTCCACGCAATGCCGCGACAATGGACCCACACGACGGATAGATATTGTCGTTCACTTCAATCGTTGGCTGGTAACCGGTCAGCATCCACTGAGCACCCATGCCGTGTCCGGCGTTGGTGTGGAAGGCCGAGCGAACGACCGAGAACTTGTCGAACATCGCGGCCTGCAACGGCAGATGCTCGCTGATGTCGATGCCAGAGACATTGGTTGGAATTGGCTTGAACTCGCCTCGATATTCGGCGGGAGCGGTCGGCTTCAGGTCGTACATGTCGAGGTGGCTGGGGCCGCCCGCTTGCCAGACCAGGATCACTGCTTTGCGCTTGGCCGATGTTCCTGCTTCTTTCGCGACTGCTTCGCTGCGCAGCAGATTGGGCAACGTCAGTCCGCCGACGGCCAGGCCGCCGACTCGCAGGAAGTTCCGTCGCGAAACACCATCGCAGGCACGATTGGTGGAACCAAGGATGTCGAACATGATCTAACTCCGCTTCGGGCGAGCGTGGATTTTCAATCAGTGAGTAAACAGGAATTCGCGGGAATTCAGCAGCGACCACAACAAGTCTTCGACAGCCTTACGCGGTTCGGGATCGACGCCGATGTAGTTGGCCGAGTTGAAGATTTCTGCTGGTGTCGGGTATCGAGAAAACGCGGCAAGGTATAGCTCCTCAATCATTTGAGGGGTAGATCGTTTCGCTTCGAACATCTTGGCGATACGAGCATTGCCATTCTGCAGCTTCTGTTCGACTTCGTCCGAGTTCGACAGCAGCAGCACTTGCGAGAGCGTGGCACTGGTCGATCGTTCGCACTCGCACCCGCTGACTCGCTTGGGGCGATCGAACGTGTCCAGGAAGTACGAGCCAAATCGTTCGTGAGGCAAATCGATCGCACGGGAATTCGCACTCATGTTGCCAAAGTTCGTTTTGAATCCGGTTGCTTGTTCGACGGCGTCATGAGCGACTTCGGCCGGCAATCGGCGACCGTAGAAGCGGGCGAAGTTCTGGACGTCGCTGCGATTGTCGTCGGTCGGTTCGGAGGATAACTGATACGTCTGGCTCTGCACCATCAGACGAATCATGTGCTTCATGTCGAACTTGTGATCGCGGAACTCTTTGGCGAGGGCTTCCAGCAATTCGGGATTTGATGGCGGATTCGTTTCACGCAGGTCATCCACTTGATGAACGAGGCCGCGTCCGTAGAAGTGGCCCCACAGCCGATTGACCAGTGCTTTCGAAAAGAATGGGTTCTCGGGCTTGGCCATCCAGTCGACCAGGGCGTGTCGTGGATCTTCTTCTGCCGACAACTTTGCGAGCCCCCCATCCAGATACTTGGGCTCAATCTGCTTGCCGGTGATCGGATGACGTTCGCTCAGCGTGACGTTGGGCGAAGTGTAGTACGGGGGCGGTTCGCCAAACGATTTGCGTCCCAGTCGTGTGTAGAAACCGGCCAGGCCATAGTAGTCGTCCTGAGTAAATCGCTCATACGGATGATGATGGCATTTGGCACATTGCAATCGCAATCCGAGGAAGACTTGAGCTGTGTCGGCGGTCACCTGGTGCAACTGGTCGTCTCGTGATTGCCAGAACCAGTTGATCGCAGGTGCATCCGGCCATTCGCCACTGGCTGCGACGATCCCACGTACGAACTCGTCGTACGGACGATTGCGAGCGACCATGTCTTTCAGCCAATTGTGAAAGGCATACGCGGCGCGATCCGCTCCAGCGAGACTCGAGTTCCGCAGGATCGATCCCCACTTCAAGGCGAAGTAGGCGGGGTAGTCGGGCGATGCCAGCAATTGCTCAATCGCCCGGTCGCGCTTGTCGCTGCCCATATCAGTGAGGAACGCTCGCGTTTCGTCGACGGTGGGCAACCGGCCGCACAGATCGAGGGTAACTCGACGCAGGAACGTGGGATCATCACAACCAGTGGACGGCTTCAGTCCCAGCTTCTTCCATTTCTCGGCGGCCAGTTGATCGATGAAATTACGCGGTGCGAAGTCATTCAAGCTGGCGAGTGCGGATCCCTGTGGACGCAACACGCGACAGACCGCGACCTGACCCATATAGCGAGTCATGACTGCCGCTTCGCCGGTTGGTTCGTTGGCGGTAATCAAGCCGTCATCACTCACCACCGCGATCACATCCAAGTTCGTCGAGTACTGAGCTTCGCGAGTCACGTCGCGGTATGATCCGTCAGAGTACTCTGCCAGCACGGCCAGTTGCTGTTGCTCGTTGGTATTCATCACCCGTTCCGACGGGATCATCTTGAGCTTCACAACTTGAGGGACATTCGCGGCCGAGGCGGGGGCACCGGATTGGATCCAAGAGAGGATCAAGCGATAGGGTTCGGAATTCGGGTCCAGACGTCGGCCACCACCGTGCGGGACCGCTCCCGATCCCTTGAGCAACAGCAGACTTTTTTCCGGAGCCGACACCATGACTCGTCGACCGCGGCCTTCGCTGACCAGGGTGTGGTAGTCGAAGTCGGTGTCGAATCCAAACAGCGACAGCTTGAATCCGTTCTGACCGCTCGCCTTGCCGTGGCAGCCGCCCGAGTTACAGCCAAACCGACTGAGCAGCGGTTCCACTTCGGTCACAAAATCGACGGAGCGAATGCTTTCAAATCCGGTGACGGAAACAGGGACGACAGTGACTTGTCCGTTGAGCGAGATCTCGACATCGGTCGTTCCATTCGCACGCGGAACGATATAACCGCCAGCATCGACGGTCGCGACTTCCGGTTTGCGGCTGATGTAGCGGGCCTGGCGGGTGGCATCGTGGCCGTCGGCATTGACCAGCAGCTGCCGGCGAGCAAACGCGTCACGGAATTCCACTTGCGCCGGTTCCACGCGCACGTTGGCCGCATCAAGTTCGCCTGCGAAAGCCATCGCGAGCGATGTCGCCAACAGGACACAGGTCTGTGAGTAGGACAACGGCATGGGCGAGATACTTGTGAGGCAGGCTTCAACGGGCAGGCAGGCACGCCGATCGTGGCCAAAACTTCGGGTTATAGAAGATTGGCCGAACAAGGGGCTTCGTTACTACAGATCGGCATCCATTTAATCGTACTCAGCGGAAAAGTCGGAAGCAATTGCCTGATGCGAGGGATACGCGGTCCATCCGTCAATTTGTGACGGTCGTAAGGAAGAGTTGAGCCGCGCGGAGTTCAGCGTGCGGACGGGCACGGGACGATGGGCCTTCAAATGGATAATGAAGTGGCGCCGCGTCTGTAGAATGCTGTAAACTATTTTGACAAAGTCGCTTATGGCACAGAAGCCCACGATGCTTTGGTATAATGACGTGGAGGCGCGCCGGGAACGTAGCGCCTCCAGCAAGGCGAAGGGCCAAAAAGCCTGCTCGCCCGTCAGATGGTTATCACGCCAGCTATTCGCGCAAGAGCCCTACCCTGTCGATGCAGAAGCATTCAGGCTCAGACCCGCGAAAACAGCAGCGAGATATTCTGACCGCCGAAACCGAAGCTGTTGGACAGCACGTGTCGAATGGGCAATTCACGCGGTTGGTTGGGGATGTAGTCGAGGTCGCATTCGGGGTCGGGTGTTTCGTAGTTGATGGTCGGTGGGGCGACGCCATCGCGAAGGGCCAGCGTGGCGAAGACGGCTTCGATCCCGCCCCCTGCTGCCACGAGGTGCCCTGTCATGCTTTTCGTGCTGCTGATGGGGAGGCGATCGGCTGCGGAGCCGAAGATCTTGTGGATGGCCAGGGTTTCGATCGAGTCATTCGCTTTCGTGCTGGTGCCGTGCGCATTCAGATAACTGATGTCGGCGGGATTCAGTTGAGCATCGTGAAGCGCCAATCGCATGGCCTCGGCGGCACCGCGACCTTCGGGATGGATGTCGGTCAACCGATAAGCGTCGGCCGTCGAACCGTAGCCAGCCAGTTCCGCGTAGATCGTCGCGCCGCGCTTTTTCGCGGATTCATACTCTTCGAGGACCAGCATCCCGGCCCCTTCTCCCAGCACAAAGCCGTTGCGATCCCGATCAAACGGCCGCGACGCCCGTTCTGGTTCGTCGTTGCGAGTCGATAACGTGGTCAGCAGGCAGAAGCCGGTCACACCAAATGGATGAATCATGGAGCTTGAGCCACCTGTTAGCATGGCGTCGCAGGTTCCCTCCTGAATCACCTTGACTGATTCGCCAATCGCTTGGGCTGCGGCAGCGCAGGCAGTCAGAGTGTTGAGGTTGGGCCCGGCGAAACCAAATTCACCGGCCAGATGAGCCGGAACCATGCTAGGTTCCTGCTCCATTTCGACGACGGCATCCAGTTCCTGTAGTCCGAGTTGCGTGAAGCGATCGAGCTGGCAGTCGCCGTCGTTGGAGGAGCGAGCGATTAGGCTCATGAAATGTCGGAAGTCCGATCCTCCTTCGCCTGCGCCGGTGTAGACGCCGACGCGAACAGGGTCGTATCCAGCGTGCTGTAACCCGGAGGACTGCACGGCCTGCCGTCCCGCCGCGAGGGCAAACAGAACGTTGCGGCCTGTTTTCGGATATTGCGCACAGAGCTCTGGAAAATCGCGTTCAAAGTTCTTCACTTCGGCGGCGATGCGCGAAGGAAACTGTGATGCATCGAAGAGAGACGTTCTGGCGACGCCAGACCGACCTTTCAGCAATGCTTCCCATGATGCCGCCACCGTGTTTCCGACCGGGCAAACACAACCCACGCCCGTGATCACGACTCGTCGAGACATTGATAGACTCCTTGCAATTTCATTCTGCGGATCTGACAGACCAGAGCGAGCCAACTTTGGAAGCTCACCTTAGTCCATTGTTCGCGGCAGCGCGTGGGCTGACCGATTTTCGCTTACTCACTTCCGGATCGATAGCGCTTTCGACGTCACGACTGCACACTGATCGATCAACAACTCGAAACAACTCGTTCGAAAGAACATCACCCAACAGTTTTCGCGTTTCGGCCTGCGCTTCTTCCCAGGCTGGTCTTAACGAGCGAATGACCTGACGGCCCGCGTCCGTAATCTGCAATAGCCGAACGCGACCTGCTGCCGGTGCGACATTCACCCACTCGTGAGCCACCAGTCGCTCGAGGTCACGGCTGAGAGTCGACTTCTCCAGGCAGAGTTGCCGACAAATCTCTGACGCCCCAAGCGGTCCCTGTGTCGCGATGACCACCAGGATATTGATCTGACTCGAGCGAATCCCGTGTGCCCGCAGCTTTCCATCATAGATGCCACTCACCAGCCGATTCAAAATTCGAATACGTCCGGCGAAACAGTCTGCTGCTACGATGTCTTCAAACCGCCGCGTCATGTGTACTCCCGATGCGTAGTTGTACATACAACTGTGTTTGCGTGCAATACGGGATCATGCGCACGGTCATTTAGCATTGTGGTGATCCCGGCATCGCCGATTTCGGCTCGGCGTCCAATCCCCACAGAACGACGATACCAACCAGGAGGAGACCTGATGCGAACGAGCGAACATCAGCACCGGGCGGTTTGGCTACATTCGAAATGACATGCAGAATTTTCTAACATGGCTTGGACAGTACAGGGCCTTGAAGGAAATCACGCAGGCCGATGTTTCTGGCTACTATGCACATTTGATGGATCGATTGAAATGTTCTTGGATCATTCGGCCGTTGCCAAACGGCCCTACCTGACCAGCGGTAAACCGGTCCCAAAGTTTGATGAGGTGATGAAGTTTTTGGCGAACAGACGGGGTTCAGCACCAATGACAAGAACGCTGATCGTAGCGACGCAGACACGAAACGGACGATAAGCAATTACAATTTCAATCGGTGCTGTAGTCGGCGGACCCGAATGCAGCTTCTTTCGAGGCCATCTTTCACGTTTGATGACATACTGCATAAAGAACAGCAGCAACGGGAGTAAATCTGGAATTGTCAATGTCGTCTACCACCTTCCCGGTTCAATCATCAAGCCTGATTACGTTGGGGTTCGGACGAGTGAATTCTCCAAGAAAGAAAAGATGCTGGTCGTTCAGGTCGGCGTCGAAGAAGAGTGGATCGCATCGACCGACGCTCACATCGTTTTGCGATTCATTTACGAGACTACTTACGAGGCTCTTGGGCTGGCAACAACCGAATTCGGGCGACACGGAATCGACTATGGCTTGGCCACCGACCGACGGCTTCTTGATCAGTGGAAGTTGGGAGAGGGGTTCTACAGCTATCTGGATGATTGTTCCAAAGATGACCAACGGTGAAAGTCCTCGACATGTTCTCCACAGCGCGGACCGCGGCACGATCATTGTTTCCATTGAGGAAAACCTGAAATGAATGCACCGCAAGAAGAATTGTTAGGCGAGAAATCGCCGCAACTCAAGGACTTGTCCATTGCGAAGGTATTACCAAGCATTATTGGTACTACTATTGGATTTGGATGTGGACCGAGCGTTTGCAAGGCAATTGGCGAAGCGACGGGGTGGGGCACCTACTCAATAGCGACCAATTTCGTTTCAGCAATCATTTTGGGTGTCGTCGGCGGTTTCATTGGGTTGGTTATCTACTTCTTCGGAAAAAGAAGTTAAGGTCTGAAGAGATCGCTCTGTCAGCAGGCGAAATCGGTTTGAATTCAACCTCTGCATCGCGAACGAAGTAATTTCGACTGAAGGATTCGCGTTCCGAGCGTGAATCAGGCCCCAGGTGCAGTTTGTTCGGCGGTGACTTCGGCAACTTCTGAGGGCGCGGGGGCGGCGGTTTCCTGCAACGCGTACATCGGGTTACTGCCGAATTTCTGTGTACACTTGGGGCATTTGGCTTTGGCGATCGCCTTGCCGTTCAGGCCACCGATCTTTTCTTTCTTGCGAGCCTCTTCGCTGACAATCAGCTTGCATCCAGAACAGCGCCAGCCGCTGATTTCCAACTTCAGATTGGTGTCCTTCTGATAGTACTCCAATTGCTGCAGCGAGCGGACCGGGGTTTCGTTGTAGTGGCACTTGAACGTTTCGTAGTGGTCGACCATCGGGATTTCGGTGTTGACGCCGAACGCTTCGATGCCGCAGACCGCTTGCAAGGCGAGTGAGAACGCGCGGAATTCCGAGAGGGCGAATGAGAGGTATTGCGTGTTTTTGTCGTCGGCCGCACGCGGCAATCGGACTGCGATGCGTCCCACTCCGAAGATGGGAATGTTCCCGAACAACGATTCGGTCCCCGGCGGAACCGGCTGCGCCAGCACCAACTGTGAGAACGCCTCTTTCGGCACGACACGTTTGGCGGCGGCGGCTAGACCATCAGGTGCTGCTGTGGGATTGGCAAAGTAGTCCAGCATCGCCGTGCGGGCGGCTGGCTTCTTCTTCGCGGCGCCACCGAACAAACCGCCTGCTGCCACCAGGGTGACAATCAGGACTTCGTCAGCATTGAAGCCGAGGTCCACGGTCTGAAATTCGTTCAGCAAGCTGTCGGGCTTCAGCTTCAGTTTTTCAGGGACGACCGTGTGCAGATGCACGTCATTCAGCCAGCGTGAGTAGCGGCCGGTGACCCCGCCGACGGCGCTGCCACCGACAGTGGCGATCTCGACGTCGGTCTTCTTCTTCGGCTTGGGACTCGATTTCTGCGGGACGATAAAGACGGATTCGCAGCGAGGGCATTTGCCGGTCTTGCCGCGGAATTTCTCGCGGACTCGAATACGATGTCCTTGAGGGCAAAAGACGACGAAGCTTTCCTTCGAGCGGAACCCCTTGCGAAGTTTGGAGATTTCGGCTTCTTCGTCCGCCGCGATCTTCAGCAATTCTTCCTCGGGCGTCAGTACGGGCTTGGCTTTGGTCTTGGCCGCGGGTTTCTTGGCTTCCAAGGAGATTGGAATTTCGGCGTCGGCTTCCGCAGGTTCATCTTGAGATGGCGAGGAGAGCAGAGGAATCGCTTCTGCTGGTTCCTCTGACAGGGTCGGCATTTCGCGCGGCGTCGGGTTGGAGGGTGCCAGCGAGTAACTCGGAGCGGGAATATCGAAAGGATCTCCTTCGGACCGCAAAGAAATCTCGTCGGAGAGATCGAACGAGGAATCGTCAGCCTCAGACATGCGAACGTCATCGGACAGTTCGAAGTCGTCTCCTTCATCTTCTTCGCGCCCCATGGGCAGGGACGACAAGAAGTTCTCCGGCGTCGACCAGGCTCGTCGCTTCATCGATTCTTGTTCGTTCGTCGACGACGCATCCAGTTCCGGCAAATCAAATTTATCCGTCACGGTGTCTGTTACGGACTTGTTTCGATACGCCTTTTCGATGTCGGGGCGAGTGAACGACCCGCAATTCCAGCAGCGGACCAATCCTTTCCGGCAGGACTCGCCGCACGTCGGGCAAACGTCCATGTCGTCGTCGACGGCCTGATCCGTGGGCAATGAGCTTCGCTTCGTCGTCTCGGCGAGATCCGCGTTCAGCACATGTCCGCAGGCGTGACACTCGGCAGTGTCATCCAGCAGGAAAGTGCCGCACTCCGGACAGTTGATGATCTGAATGGCCATGACGCGAGCAACCCCGAGAATTCAGATGCGGAGAAGAAATTAAGAAGACTGGGTCAATGGAAATGAAATAGACAAAATCAACCATTCGTATCGACAGATGAGAGACGATATCACGCTGCAATTTAACACGGTCGGTATCCGAAATACACGCCGGAATCCTTTCGGAACCCATTGCGGAACCGGGCGGGCCATCGGATTATGCGGCCTGTGAAGGTTATGCCAGCACATTCAGACGACGCTGACTGCGTCTGTCGGTAATCGATGAGATTGAAAATGCTGGTATTCCAAAACTGAATTATTGCGAAGCGTGCCACGTGGTCGAGCCCCCTGAGGTTCGGTTTCTGGCCCCCATCCACGGCGGTCGATATGATGCCGCGCGATGAATTCGCTTGGCAAGTCCCGCACCCTGAGTCTGAAGGAGTTTCACGATGATTCGATTTCAAATCTGTCTGGCTGCACTGATCGCAGTGGGGCTGGCCGGGATAGTCCAGGCTGCCGACAACGTCCCGCCAGAGGGGTTTGTCGCGCTGTTTACCGCGAAAGATCTGGCTGGCTGGCACGGCTACGACACGAAGGATCCGCGAAAATTTCAGGCCCTGACCGCCGAAGAACAGGAAGCCGAGCGCGTCAAAAGCCGGGAGGACATCCAGAAGCACTGGAGTATCGACGGAGCGGACCTGGTCAACGACGGGCACGGGCTGTACTTGACCACCGACAAGAACTACGGCGACTATGAACTGTGGATCGACTACAAGACCGTTCCGAAGGCAGATAGCGGTATCTATCTGAAGGGGACGCCTCAGGTTCAAATCTGGGACTTCACCGACCCAAGCAAATTCAGCCTGGGAGCTGACAAGGGTTCGGGCGGACTGTGGAATAACAGTCCCGGCAAGCCAGGAAAAGATCCGCTCGTCCTCGCGGATAAGCCGCTGGGCGAGTGGAACCGGTTCCACATCGTCCAGATTGGTGCCCGCACCACGATTCATCTGAACGACAAACTGGTCGTCGACAACGCGATCCTGGAAAACTACTACGATCGCGCTCTGCCATTGATTCCCAAGGGTCCCATCCAGTTGCAGACGCACGGCGGCGAGATTCGCTGGAAGAATATCTTCCTGCGAGAAATCCCGATCGCCGAAGCGACCAAGATGCTGGAAAAGGATAAGGCTTCTGAAGGGACCACTTCGATCTTCAACGGCACCGATCTGACGGGCTGGGCCGGCGCTGTCGAAAACTACGAAGTCGCCGACGGGGCCATCCGTTGCAAGCCGGGCAAAGGGGGAGTGCTGCATACGAAGGACGAATACAGCGATTTCTTCGTCGCCCTGGAATTCAAAGTTCCTCCTTCGGGCAATAACGGCCTGGCGATTCGCTATCCGGGCGAAGGGGATACCGCCTACGTCGGCATGTGCGAACTGCAGGTTCTGGACAACGACCACAAGAATTACGCCAACCTCGACAAGCGTCAGTATCACGGCTCGGCCTACGGAATGGCCCCTGCCGCGCTGGGGTATCAACGACCGACAGGCGAATGGAACTATCAGGAAGTGACCGTCGTTGGCTCGACGATCAAGGTCGAACTGAACGGCAACCTGATCCTGGATACCGACCTGAGCAAGATCACCGAGTACATGGCGAACTCGCCGCACCCCGGCAAAGATCGAGTCAAAGGCTACTTTGGATTCGCGGGGCATGGCGACGCGGTGTTGTTCCGCAATGTACGCATTAAGTCGCTGGCCAAGTAAATCGTCAGTTCACAGCACCGTCGGTGCTGGTGTCATTCTCCCGACTCTCAGGTCCAAGGAGGTCATCACCCTTGGGCCTGATTTATTTTGAACCCTGCGAAAGGAACGTTTCGCTTAACCGCGTGGGCAACGCCCCGCGCGTAGATTGGTGTAGGTCGATAGGTCTTCCCGCTAATCGAGAGCAACGCGCGGGTCGTTGCCCACGCGGTTAAACGATCGAATGCCGCGCGACTGCGTGGCCGGTCTCATGTCCGTGCAATCCGCCGCCAGATTACTCTGCAGTCGCGACGATCTGATTCACGCGAAAGCCGATCTGGCTGCCGCGACTGACCGCTTCGCCGGTGCCCAGCGCGCAGCCGTTCACCGTCAGTTCGGCGTCACTGCGGGGCTCATCAAAAGAGATGATCGCGCCGGGCTTGAGCTGGCAAAGATCTTTTAACTTGATTCGCTGCTTTCCGAGGCAGACGGAAGCCTGGATCGTCAGTTTCGTCAGGCGTGACGTTTCCATCGATGCCGTCTCGGTGTGGGCTGATACAGAGTAGGCCCGAACTGCGAACAGGTGGGCTTACGGCACACGGAGTGTGCCTTCTACTCTAAGTCGGCGTGAGCACGAGCGAACTGCAGGAAACTGCCGATGTCGGCGTCAGTTCGTTGGTGACGGGGGCTCTTTGGGTTCTGATGACGCCGATTTTGCGCGTAGGGTCTCGTGTCGGTCGGCGGTCATTGCCGCCAGGCCCACGACCACGATCACCACGACCTCGACAATCAACACGGTGGTTCCATGCTTGTTGAACCAGACATTGACCGGTGCGACGGGGTCGCTCAGCAGCAACGCGACGGTCGCCAGAATCGTGATGACGAACACCATCGAAGCGACGGCGGTCAGTTGAAATAAGATGCGAGACATTGCAGGACGACTTTCGAGGAGATCCAGTTCAACCGACGCGTTCCATATCCAAGAGAATTTGCTTCAAATTGGTTCCCGCATGCGAAGAGTACCCGCCCAGTTTCCCTCCCGAAGCCAGGACTCGGTGACAGGGGATCAAGATCGGGAAACGATTGGTCGCCATCACCGTTCCAACGGCCCGCGCGGCTCGCGGATGTCCCACTCGCAGAGCTAACTCGCCATAGGTACTGGTCTGGCCATAAGCCAACTGGCGTGTCGCGGCGAGGACGCGGTCCCGGAATGGCGTTCGATCGGGAAGTTGCAAGTCGAACTGGTCAAAGTGAACCCGCTTGCCGCGCGCGTACTCTTCCAATGCTTCACGCAGTTCCGGAGACCAGTCGGATTCTTTGAGGCTTCCTGCAGACTGCTTCAACGCTTTCTTGGCAGCGGCAGCCGAGGGGTATCCAATGCTGACGGATTGGACAAGATTGTGATGACCAACGATTGTCATCCACCCGATTTCAGTCGAGAAAATACAGGCCAAGTCTGCGCAAACAACGTCAGGATCGGCTGGGAACGTGGATACGGAACGAGACATCAGCGAACTCCCTCTTTGACCCCCAGTCGGCGGGCCTATACAATCACCTCCAGTTTGAGAAGTCCACGGAATCGCCGCAATCGACAAGTCATCCATTCGGAGGAATTGATGCCACGAAGAGATGGTGAGAAACGATTTTGTGGTGTGGCCTTCTTGCAAGGTACAAGCAGGAGTTCGGAATGACGTGCCGGCCGGGCGATGTCTTGCAGAAGGCCTCGCTCGACACCCGGCACGTTTAGTTCTTTGAGGAACCGCGATATGAATCCCTACTCGTCCCTGGCTGACGACTACTACGTCAACATGACCCTGAACACGGAGATGCAGCTTCCGGCGGGACGCGAAACCATTCTGGGCTTCTTTGAACGCGTTCAAAAGAAGTATCCCACAATGCGGAACTTCTACACGCGCGAAAATGGCGATTTTGTCCTTGAAGAAGATAAGGACATGGGCCACCAGCGCTGGGTCACGCTGGAACCGCGGCGAATCTGTAGTGGCCAGATCAATCCCGACGATGTCGAGCAGGCCGTCGAGCAGCACTCGCTGATCCTGGATCTGATCCCCTTCATGCTGTCCGTCAGCCCGCTCGACTGCGAAGCGCTCGACTTCATGATGGGGTTCGAATTCTCGTATCGCGGCAATCACGATGAACTGGTCGCGGAAGCACTGGGAGTCAGTTCGGCTCTCGATGGGATGCTGCAGGTTCCCGGTGCCAAGGTCCTGAACTATGAACCGATGATGACCATTGCCCTCGACGATACCTGCCGTCGTCAGGCACGGCTGACAATCGAAACGCGAACCAACGCGTATCAAGTCCGTCGCGGTGAATTCCCCGAAGAACCGATCGTCGTCTTCTTCGCGGTGCGGCAGTACGGCAGCCTGGATCCCGAGATGTCCTACGAGAACACGTTCTCGCAGCTGCGAACGACCGCCGAGCAACTTCTCGAAACACACGTCATCGATCAGGTGTTGCGTCCGCTACAGCAGGCGATTTCGGCGAAGTAGTGGCGCGTCGCGAATAGGGTTTGAATTACCGCCGCGGTTATTTGCTTCCATCTGGCGTTCAATCCGGGAGATCGGTGCCGATGCTGATCTGCGCACACCTCACTCCAGAAGCCGATGCGCACTTCGCTTGGTTTTCAGGGCGGAGCAATGATCATTTTTTGGTGTGCGCTGCGTGCAATTCAAGATACCCAATGGCTCCTGAAGTCGTTGTCGAAGCTGATCAGGCTTTCTTGGATGCAATAGACAATTCGTTCTCATGCGAAGGTGTTCGCGGTACACCGGAAGTGCGAATTCGCCCCTCCAATTTTCAATTCGTTCACGAAGAATTTCACTCCGAATTACCAAACCATTCCGAATTGGTTGATATCGTTCCGGCACCCGATGACAGAGACGCATGGTTCTGCCTAACGAAGACAAGCTCGCTCTACCGAGTCAATCTCCGACAGGGAGAAGCGGCTGAACTTTACAACTGGAGCGACTTACCTTTTGAGCTCGACGACGAAGTCGTCTTGTGCTGTTCACCTCAGGGAGACTATGGAGCAATCTATCAGGCCTCGGACCAACTCGGCGTTGTGTTCGAAATAGCCACAGGAAAGATAACTCTTCGGCTGAATCGAGGAGATTACAGGCCGGAAAACCGTCATTTTCCAGTTGCCTTCTTTTGCCATCAGGGACGAACTCTGCTTGTTACCGCGACTCAATGGAACAGGCTTGACGTAATCGATCCTGCGACCGGTCTCGTCCTCACCGAAAGGTCACTCTCCTCCGATCAAGAGCTCGATTACTTTCATGCGCACTTACTTGTCTCGCCAGATAGCAAGTGGATTGTTGACAACGGCTGGGTTTGGCATCCGGTCGGCATCGTTCGCTCGTGGAATCTGAACGCTTGGGTTGAACGCAATCCGTTTGAGTCAGAAGATGGACCGTCCATACGAGATCTAGCAATGCGATCCTACTATTGGGATGGACCAATTTGTTGGCTTGATGAGAAGTCCGTCGCTATCTGGGGATGGGGCGGCGATGCTGATTGGTTGATCCCGGCAATCAGACTGATCGATGTTGTGTCCGGCAAAGAATTGAGCTGGTTTGCGGGACCCCAAGTGCGCAGTGCACAAGCTTGGCCGCCGAAGAAGCTCGCGACGTCTCTGTTCTTCGATACATATTTAGTATCGGTCAGCAGTGACGTTGGTACGGCGGTCTGGGACGTTGCTACGGGTGAGCAACTCTTGCACGCGGCGTCGTTCGTTCCTATCGGCTATCATCCGCAATCGAAGGACTACCTGACGGTGACAAAGGATGGTTTTCGGTGCAGCCAGTTAGTTGCGTCGAGTGAATAGCCGCCGGTGAGATTCCGCTGCGATTTCATCTCGTCGCAATTCCGCGCTCTGAAGCATTGCTCTGCCTTCTTGTTCCGTGTTCAATCGGTGTTTCATCCGTGGTTAATCTCCTCTGTTTCCAGGTGCTGACAGATGTCCGTTCAACTTAGCGAGTTTGCGAAGTCACTTACGGTCGAAACGGCCTTCAGCGTGCTCGCGGTTGCCAAGTCGCTGAAAGCGGCTGGCAAAGACGTTGTGGAACTGGAGATTGGCGACAGCCCGTTTGATAGCACGGCCTCGGCCAAGTCGACGGGGGTTGAAGCGATCCAGCAGAACAAGTCGCACTACTGCCCTTCGCCGGGCTTGCCCGAATTTCGCGAAGCGGCTGCGAACTTTGTGAAGCATGAGTTTGGCATCCCTGCTCAAGCGGCGAACATCGTCGTCGCACCGGGAGCCAAGGTTTTCGAACAGTATTTCTGCGAAGCCTTTTTGAATCCAGGCGATGGGGTGCTAGTCTTCAGCCCTTACTTCCCAACCTATCTGCCAAATATCCTGCGCCGCAACGCACGCCCCGTGCTGGCACCACTAAAGCAATCGAACGGCTTCCGTCCCGAGAAGTCGGCCATTGAAAACTTCTTGAAGACGGATCCGTCGCCTAAGGCGATCTTCTTCAATTCGCCGCACAATCCCACCGGCGGCGTGATGACTCGTCAGGACTTGCGAGACGTGGCCGATCTGCTGCGCGGAACAAATGTGGCCGTGTTCAGCGATGAACCCTACTGCCACATGGTCTGGAAGGGGACTCACGAATCGCTGCTGTCGGAACCGGGGATGCTCGAACGATCGATGGCCGCCTACACGTTCAGCAAAAGCTATAGTATGAGCGGTTGGCGACTGGGCTTCTCGGTGGCATCCGTCGAAGTTTCAGACGCGATTGGGAAGATGATTAACACGACGTTGTCCTGCACGCCGCCACTGGTGCAACTGGCGGGCAAGGCGGCCTTGGAACGCGACACTACCGAACGTGATAGCGTGATGCAGAAGTTCCGCAAGAAGGTGGAGTTGCTGACGAGCGGTCTGAACCAGTTGGACGGCTTTCACTCACTCGATCCAGCGGCAACGTTCTACGTCTTTCCGAATGTCGCGCCGGTCTGCAATCGCCTGGGAATCACCAGCCACGGTCTGGCCCTGTATCTGTTAGAAGGCGCCGACGACAAGTTCGGGGTCGCCTGTCTGGGCGGCGAATGCTTCGGCGAGGCCGGGGCGGGATTCCTGCGTTTCAGTTGTGCCGAGCCCGACGATCGCCTGCATCAGGCGTTGGAATTCCTGCCGGTTGGAATCTCGCGGACCGATCGGGTCGCCGCGTACTTGGATAAGAACCCCAAGTTTCGCCTCGCTAATCCTTATCCGACCCTCTGAGAACAAGTGGCACGTTCGGAGGGATGAATTGTGTCGCTCTGTTCGTCACACTGACGCTGCTCGTACCGATTGTAATTCTCAACAAAGTCGATTTCATGAAGCCCGATGGACCGGCGAGCAGCGATGCGGACAAATTGCAATCGCCGCACGATCGCAGCCGCCGTTCAAACCGTGGTCTGGTCACCGTTGTCCGAATTGGATTGGTCACCCTGCTGGTGATCTATTGGTCCTCGATGTTCTTCGGGACTCACCTGCCGCAGATGCCACAGGGCCTCACTGGTCACAGCGACAAGTTGCTGCATTTCTGCGCCTATGGTGGCCTGGCCGTCCTGCTATTGTCATGGCGGATCACGCGCGGCCGGGTCTCCATGCGCCAGCTTCTTTTGTTCTGGCTGATGATCGGTGCCTACGGCATTTTCGACGAAGTGACTCAACCACTGGTCGGGCGAGATTGCGATATCAAAGATTGGCTCGCCGATCTGATCGGCGCAGCGATCGGACTCGCCGTCACGTGGCCAGTCGCAACATGGCTGTTAGCTCCGCGCCCCGCACTTCCCAATTCGAATCAGCCGTGAGTCTTGCCTCGGTAAACCTTCGGCAACCGGTTGGCTGAGTGAAACGAGGCGACTGATAAGACGCCTGACTCAGCGAGCCGGCGCTGGATCGAAGCTGCTTGTGCGAGCGGGCTCGGTGTAGCTGGCCGGTTGCACGGCGGAAGGGACGGCCTGAACTGGTGCCGCGGGCGTCGTTGTCGGTGCGGGTGTCAGTCGAGGCCGCTGTGCCAGTTGCTTGCCCCCTTGACGTTCTTGCCGAACCGCCAGCAACAAGCTTTGAGCCTGGGGAAGTTCCGGCTTCA
Source organism: uncultured Schlesneria sp. (assembly GCA_903840265.1). Taxonomy (GTDB): domain Bacteria; phylum Planctomycetota; class Planctomycetia; order Planctomycetales; family Planctomycetaceae; genus Schlesneria. The sequence continues at coordinate 79,336 of CAIMFH010000035.1, forward strand.
ACGAGAGGGCTCGTTGAAGATGCTCTTCCGCACCCGCCAGATCACCTCGCTCATGCAACATGTACGCCAGGTTGTAGTGAGCTTCGGCCGGACCGACTGCTTCCGTAAAGTTTGCCAGGGCCGATGTCACGTCGCCCATTTTCGCCTGAATGTGACCCAGGTGATAAGCGAACGCGGGATCATACGGAGAGTGCGTGCGGGCGAGTTGCATCTGCTCCAGGGCACGCGGCAAATCATTCTTGGCCGCGTAGTACTGACCGAGCGACACGGCGACCTGCGAATTCTTCGGCGCGATCTTCTGTGCTTTAAAGAGGCGCTTCTCGGCATCGTCCATGCGGCCCAGGGCGATGTCCAACCGAGCCAGCCCGATCATAGCCTCAACGTTCTTGGGGCTTTCGTCCAATACCTTCTCATACGAATTCCGTGCTCCGACCAGGTTCCCCTCTTGCTCTTCCCACAGCGCATACGCGAGATGGACCTTGGCCGGATTCTTCAGCGTCTTGCTGGTCGAAAAATCGAGTGACCCCGGGGTCGCGACGGCGGGTGTCGTCGCCGGGGCGGGCGTTTGTGGCTTGGCGGCAGTCATCGGGTTCTTCGGCATCGAATTGCAGCCGGATGCCAACGCCGCCAGGCTGACCGCACTGAACAACCAGGCGTTGAGACGAGATGAATGGATCACAGCAAAACTCCCCTGCAGCGGCAGGTTGGATGACGAGAGGCAAGTATCTTTATTCGCAGCAATGTCGATCATCGTTCTTCTGGTACCGGGGATTGTCAAAGGTGGCCGAAGAAGCGACGGGCCGCTTCGTCAATCAGTCTTTCATCCAACGTCACTGGTCGTTCATAGAAGCGGCAAATCGAATCGACAATCTGCAACAGGTCGCGTGGGTCGCTCGATCGCGGGGTTCGTCCCTGGTCGTAGTATTTGCGAAACAGCAACTCGACGACTTCTGGCTTGAACTCTAGCTGCTGTTGCAGGCAGATCAGCTCAAAGATCTCGGTAAACATCTCTCGGTCTGGCGATTCGATCTTCACCTTGTGCCGAATGCGGCGCAGAAAGGCGTCGTCCACCAGTTCACGTGGGTCCAGGTTCGTCGAGAAGATGATCAACTGTTCGAACGGCACCATGAACTTGCGGCCGGTCGTCAGCGTCAGGTAATCGACGCGTTCCTCCAGCGGCACGATCCAGCGGTTGAGGAGATCCTTCGGACGAACGAGCTGTCGTCCGAAATCGTCAACTAAAAACACTCCGCCATTCGCTTTGATATGCATCGGAGCGTTATAGAAATTGCCGCTTTCATTGTACTGCAGCTCCAGCATCTCGAGAGTCAGTTCACCGCCGGTGACGACGACTGGTCGGCGAATGCGTCGCCAGCGAGTATCGAAATGTCCTTCAGGGACGACGTAAGAAGGTACCTCGGCCGCTCCTTCTGGGCGCGGTGTCGGCAGGTCATCAGTCGTGCGATGAATTCCTGGATCAAACAGTGTGATGATGCTGCTTTCGGCCTGAATCGCATAAGGAACGTAGATCTCGCCCCCATTCTCGTTCAGGAATCGCCCCAGGCCCTTCGAGACCAGCGTCTTGCCGTTGCCCGCCGGACCGTGGACAAAGATCGAAGTACCGCTGCAGACCGCAGGACCAAGCTCTTCCAACAGCGACTGACGAATCACGCTGTTGCGAAAAGTGGCTTGCAACCCTGCCATCGTACAAGACGCGCCGGTCACATGCTGCAACTGGCATTGCTCAACGTATTGTTCCAGCGGCACGGGAGCGGGCCCGACGTAGCGACAATGTTCGAACAACTCGCGAGCTCGTGCTCGGCCCAGTTCGGTCAGGGCGAATCGATAGGACACTCGCCCGACCAGATCACCGGAAGCGACTTCAATACACTTCTGATCTCTCAAGGCTCTCAATGCTTCATCGACGATCGAGAACGGCAGTCGCGTCGCCCGGGCAATGTCGCCACCCAACAGGGTTCCATGCAGATATAACTGCTTCAGCACCAGGTCGGCAATATGCCCCAATTGAAGACCGCATTCCGCCAAAGTGGTCGGTGTCCGCGGTGCCGGAACGGATGGGGCAATTGGACCAGCAGATTTTTCATTCGATCGACTTTTGTCCGGCGACGCCGGCTTCGTGAACAGATCCGCGTACAACTGACCCACCTGCGACGAAGCATTGGATCGCGGCGCGCCAACCCCGGACTCGCCAAACGTAGCCTTGGGATCACTGACACTTGTGGAAAAAGTTGTTTCCGGCATGGGACCGATCAAATCTGAGTAACACTGGCCATCACGGATTGGGCTGCCGTCAGGACAACCCGCCGCACGTGAGACTGCTGAATCAAACCGTTAGCGAGTGGTCGTGCTCCCTGTACTGGATCCTGTTGACCCGCCGCCGCTGCTGGGACCGGCACCTCCACCCCCCCCGCCGCCACCCTGGCGTCCGGCGACACCAATCAGGAACAGGCGTGGACGTGGAATGGATTGCAGATCCAAAGTTCGCAGCCGATCCACTTCGTTGGCAGGACGACCATTGAACAGTTCGAACTTGGCAACGATCGGTGGAATATTCGTCGCGCCCGTTTCTTGCATGAATTTCTGGGCTGTCGCCACGCGAAGCTGGCCCATCTCGGCCGTCACGCCCTGCGACACATACACTGTGCGAAATTGCATCGGCACCGTATTCAAGACCCAGATCAAGTGACTGCGCCCGGCGTCCGTCAACTCCTGAGTATCACCGTCGAAGTGATAGTCGTGCAGGGTCGTCGCCTCAGCCCAGCCAACATTCGATTGCGCTGCCAGCAGGTTGGTCACGTCCGCTTGATCCTGGCAGTTGTAGGGATGCGGCCAGTAGTGAGCCGAATGGTACGCCTGGACAAATGGCTGCTTGGGCCCCTGGACACGCGGGTAGGGAGGCCAGTACTTGCCGTCTTTATAGATCTGCCGAGACCCCGGCGGATCATTGGCCCGCTCCTGATACCAGGCTTGGGTAAAGGGAAACGGACCGCCGGCCAGAGCGACCCCGGACGACAATGCCGCGGCTGCAAACAGCCCCTGAACACAATACCGCCAGTGAATCCTTCGCATCCCGCCCCCCCAATTCCCTTGAAGTCCGAGAACACGCCGCTGTCACAGTTGAATCGTTCCGAAACGAACCGCCGGCGCGCAGTTCTCGTAGCCGATCAATTGTCTTATCGGCCGTCGACTGGAGCGGTCATAACGGAAAGATCGATTATGCAGGCGACCAACGGCACGTTCTGCCGATCCTATGCCCGCCAGTATCTAATCTCGCCAAGAGTTTGGGCCTTCATCGCAGACAACGAAGGTAACCCCGGCCGGTTGGTGTCTGTGGCCGCTCTGGACTGCCTGTCGCAACTGGGTACCAGGATGCGACCGTCATGGGGGCGGCGAGACGATGACGTACATCTTGAACTACTTACTCTTTATCCGTGTTCAATCTGTGTTCATCCGTGGCGAAAACTCTTCTCTTCGCCGACTGCGTCTGTCACTGTTCGCTGCGAAACCCTGCCAGTCGCTGCTTCGTGAGATGATCGTATTTGAAAAACTCTTCGTCGCTCAAATCGGCTCGCCGGCGAAACGTGAACTGCAGCGTTCGCTTCGCCGCTTCAGAACCAGCCGGAACCCGATGCTTCCTCAGGATCGGCGACTGCATCATCAAATCATCGCGTTGAAACTGGTGCAGCGATGGCCGAACTTCGATCGCGCCATAGGCATTCGTATCCGCCACCGCCTCTTCGAGCAACTCGCGAGTGACCCCGTCGCTCCAGTAGTTCATCTCCAAACCCAGCTTCTCGGCACCGGCCAGTCCGCCGACGGCCGCGTTGTAGTAACTCAGGTAGCTCGGATGACTCTGCCAGTTGGAACCGAACTGCGCCGCAATCAACAGACAGACCACGGCTTTCGTCAGTCCAACACGGACTCGTGAACTCAATAGACGCATCACGCCAACAGCCCCGCTCGCGATCAGCGGCGTCCATAACGGAAAGACCGTCAAGAACAATCGCTCACCGTCATAGACCGCCACTCCGGGAACGGCGAAAACAAACAAAGGGAACAGCCCACACGCCAGTAGCAATCCCGTTCGCCAGGCATTGTCTCGCATCGGTTGCGGCGCGGTTTTGGAAACGACGAGGTCCGACTTCACGCCCCACAAACCGAGCAAGTGCAATCCGATCGGTACCGTGATCGCAAACATCACGAACGGATAGTGCCACGGCACTTCTTTGTCGGCATAACGAGTCCCAAAGTAATAGCAGTACAGAGTGACTCGATTGGTCGTGCGACCCAGGTATTCCAGCAAGTGGCCCACAGGGTCCAGCCACAGATAGGGCCACAGCAGGAAGATGACGTTCGCCGTGATCCCCCAGATCAACAGTGGCACAAGCCCCTTCTGCCGCCACCGCAGCAGTGCCCACACGATCACCGGTAATGGAATCAGCACCGCCTGGACCTTTGTCAGCAATGCCAGCCCCATCACGATCCCCGCCAGGAATGCGGCTCGACCGGTCGGAACCGCTGGACCAGACCACCACGCCGCCACGGCCAGCACCGCCGCCGTGCACGTCAGGTTCGTCATCGTCTCCAGCGCTGCCAGATGCGCATGCCCGTAGACTCGCGGCATCAGCACCAACGCCACACAGGCCAGCGGCCCCTGCCACCCTTGAAACAGCCCCTTCTCGCCACCCGGATCAGCAGCCTTCACTGCAAATCCGACATAGGCTCCGATCAGCCAGACCGTCAAAGCGAACGCCGTCGCCGAACCGGTTCGAGCACACGCCGTCACAAACGGTCCGTCCGGTTGATCAGGCGGAGCGATCCACCACACGAGCTGATGATGAACGCCCAGCCAGTACCGGCCCAGTGGAGGATGATCGGGATTGCAGCCGTTTTCAGGACGAAACGCCTCGACCGATGTCCCTGGAATCAGATTGTACCAACCGAGTCCCCGCGCACTCTCGACCAGGTAAACCCCCTGCTCGACATTGAAGATCTCATCAATCGTCAATCCGGGACCCTGCGGCATCGACGAATAACTTCCCGCCGGGTCAATACACGCGACAATACTAATCCAAGCCACCAGCGCCACCGCGGCCGAAGGCCAGGTGCTCAGAATCGACTTGCCAAATGATCGAACAGACTGCCACATCGCCACGATGTTATCATGCGCCCGCCCACACGGTAGCCATGCCCGATTTCAGTAAATCATCTCTGCTGTTCTGCCCCACCTTCCGACTCTTCTCTGCGCCCTCCGTGCCTCTGTGTTTCAATTCTCATCTCAATCCATCACCGCGACCAAAATCGTTCCCCGCGTTGCATCCGCACTCGCCAAGCGACGGCAAATCAATTCGCGAGATTCTTCCAAAATAGGCAAAACAACGGATTGACTGAGCCAAACAATTCGTGTGACACTGCGACATTGATGTTCGTGTCCATTCAAGCGTGACCACGAACATCTCGGCAAGACTCTCGCCGCATTGCTCTCTGACAATCAGTGTGGGACGGCAGGCGTTAGCTGACGCTTTCTGCTCTCAGATTTTGTCGAACCAGGATTGATCCACAGGTCGATCAACCCTTCCACGACCGCAGCTTCTCTAAGCTGTCGGCAGCAGGTTCCGTCGGGCGCATGATTCAGCAAGTCCGCCTAAAGCTTCTGGCAAATCTCACCTCAGTCGTAGCCAATCTTGCCAAGAGATTGGGTCTTCGTTGTTGAAACGAAGCCAACGCGTTCTCAGGTTGTGACCACGCCCGGTGATGTCGGTTGTGTCATGCGCACTCACCAGTCCAGGGCGCACCAATACAAGGTCGACTCAACGCACCAGAACTAGCAATCACGATCTGAATCAGATCACGATCCGCGATCTGACCAATAGAGTTTCGTCGGACTTATGTTTCAATAGTCCGCCACAGTTGTGTCATGCAGATTACCTGCGGGCCGGATTGCCGTCTCTCATGCGTCCATCGCAGTGTGTCACACAGGCTCGACCATGTCGCGAACACGAGTTGTGTCAGACACCCTTTCGCCGATCACGTCCCAGTTCAGTCGGTTGTGTCATGCGCGTTCACACGCCACGAGTGCAGAACTTCAATACGCCAGAACTGCTGTCCATTCTTGCAGTTATCGCTCGCGATCTAAATCGGAATACGATCCATGATCTGGCGGATGGGTTTCGTCGGGCGCGTGTTTCACAAGGTTTTGTCAGTTGTGTCATGCAGATCACCTGCGACACCGTGCAACACCACAAACTCGCTGAGCGGACGCGATCGGCGGACGATGCCTTCACCTGACTCCGATGCGGACGAGTTGTGTCATGCAGACATTGCACAAGCACAAACCAAGAACGTCGAACCAAGAACTCTTGATCCGTGTTCAATCGGTGTCCATCCGTGACCAAACGCTTCTTCCACGCGAGTTTGCCAGTTGTGTCATGCAACTCTTCGCCGAACGACTACTTCTTCTTACGGCGAATCTCATAGTTGCCGCGAGTTTCATCGTAGTCGAGTTCGATCAAGCCCTGGTCGGCGATGTCTTCGATCATGTCCGAGAAGCTGCTGTAGCCGTAATAGCCTTCGTTGAAGCCGGGATACACGCGGCGGATCGTTTGCTTCAGCATCGAACCCCAGATTGGATCGTAGTCCTGTTCCAATGACTGTAGCACTTCCAACAGGCGGTCGGTCGCTTCCTGCTTCTTGTCGTCGACCTTCGGTTTTCCCGGCTTCGGGGCGGCCACGGTCTTGGGCTTTTGAGCTGCACGGATCAGGTCGTCGTAATAGATGAACTCGTCGCAGTTCGAGATCAGCAGGTCCGAGGTGGAACTTTTCACGCCACAACCCAGGACGCGTTTGTTGTTTTCCTTCAGCTTGGAAACCAGCGGCGAAAAATCGCTGTCGCCTGAAATCAAGGCGAAGATGTCGATATGCGTCTTCGAGTAGCACAGGTCCAGAGCATCGACGACCATGCGAATGTCGGCACTGTTCTTACCACTCATCTTCGATTGCGGGATATCGATCAGTTCGATCCCCTGCATGTGAAACTCACGCACGGCGTCGCGATAGTGACTCCAGTCGCAGTAAGCTCGCTTGTGAACGATGCGGCCCTTTTCGAGCAGTCGTTTCAGGATGAGCTGGATCTGGAACGCACCCGATTTCATGTCGCGGACGCCGATGGCCAGGTTTTCGAAGTCGACGAAGACGGCAATCAGCGGAACCTCTGACGACATGGAGACTCTTCCTTGATGTGGGGATGGGGATTTGACGCGGGAATGAACGCGATCGACGAATGTCATGTCGGGAAGGATAACACTCCATCAGACTCGGCAACAGGCTGCCACAAATCGGAAGCGCGGGTGCCACGGTTTTGGAGTCTTCGACAAAGCTGTGCTGGCTGGGGATTCAATGTTCAAGGTGATCGCTTTTCTGTCGAGAATAATTGGCAAGACATTTGATCCACAAGAGAAGAGACGGCCTTGTCGAAGACTCCAAAACCGTGGCACCTAAAACAGTCACCGTCGCGCACGGATATTTAGTTAGACTGACTGGCTCGTTTTTGCAGGATCATCAAACCAGCCGCCGTCGTACTTCCGCCAGTCCCAATTTTCGAGTCCGTCGCCGTATTGGAAAAGCCCGAAGAGGGTGTGGAAGGTGTCGTAGAACTGGGAGTGGTTGTCGGGATGCGGCCGGGTTGCGGCTGACTGGGGGGAACCGCCGGGGTAAACGAAGCAGGAGCCACTGAGTTCTCCTTCCCTTTGTCTTTCTTCTCCGCCTTTGCGATCTTCGCTGCCTCGATCAGTTCGGGATCTTCTGCGAACGAATTGCCCACTGTCACCGACATACCGGGGGCGGGGACTCGCCCATCCGATTTGGATTTTCGGCTGAATAAGCTGTCGCCTGCCAGATGCGTTCCCGCATAGATTGAACCGCGTTGGAACGGGCCCGTTCCCAGGATCCACGTATCACGAGCATCGGCGGTGATCGGATAGGTTCCCGACTGCCAGACCGCTTGGCCTGTTTCCTGATTGTAGGCAAAGGCCGCCAGCTTCACGATCCCGCGCTGCTGCGTCTTCTTCGCGAAGGGAATTTCGGGAATCACCGATGGTGCACCCGCCACGGCTCCGGTTGGCAGGTTCACCTGCGGGATTCCGATCAACACGTCCTGACGATTTGTCCCCACGGTACCGGCCCGGGCTTCCACAACGTAGGCCGCATCGTCTCGACTGGCCTTCAGCAACGCCCCTTCCGCCAGCAGCCGCTGACGCATCGAACTGATGATATAGCCTTCGTCGGAGACTCCCTTCAGATATTGATGATCGAAGTAGACCGTCTTGCCGTTCATCGCCGACAGGTCCATGTCATTGATCGCTCGCTCGATCGCGGTCGACAACAACAGTTGCTCGGTTCCAGTTCGTAACGTGTCCGAGCTACGAGTCGTCCCGCATCCAGCCAGACATGCTGTCAGGATCACGCCACCGAGAACGTACCGCAAACGTTCCGTGCTGTTCGAAGAGTAGCCACCAAACCACATCGTTTCGCAGTTCGCCAATAATAGAATTCTGGGAGTAAGCAGAGAGCGAACTGTATCGAACAACTCGTTGATCGACCAATGCCAGAATCGACCTCTGTTCCCCGCAGTTTCTGCCGATGTTCGCTCATGCCGATCAAACTAGTGGCTACAACATGGCACTCTGCTAACGATTGGTACTCATCGGCATTGCGGGGCCAAATGAGGCACAGCGGATCGTGCAGGCATAAGTGTGGGCTACTCCATCTGAAGATGACAGAGCGTCGCTGATGACGCTCTGATCGCGTCAGGAGCCTGTGCGACAATCAGCCATGCCGCGCCCTGTCCATTCTCTCCTGTATCGATAAGACACCGTCAACGCGAAGCCGTCGCCAGCGCAGTGTCGCCTATCCCGTAACGACACACGGCTGCACCCCGACAATCTCGCGAGATTCGATCGCAGGTGCTTCCAGCAATCGCTGAAGTCGATGATCAGCCCAGAATCGGATCTTCGGCAACAGTTCGTCTCGAAGATGCTTCTTGGCCGAGGCGACATGTCCCATTCGCAGCGTGAACTTGGCACAGTCGTTTGCACCCGCGGGAATAGCTTCCGCCATCGCTCGCAAACTCGCCTCTGTCGTCAGGCAAAGCATGATGATGGGCAGCAGGGAATCTGTTTCGCGGATGGCTTTCACGGTCTGAATGCCATTCATGACCGGCATCTCAGTATCGAGTATCAGCACGTGCGGGCGAGCGGTAGGCAATTGGTTCACCACATCGCCGCCATGGACGGCTGGATACACTTCGAATTCGTTGGCATCTTCCAACGCTTCGGTGACCAGACGCCGCAAAACGGCGGAGGCATTGGCAATCATGACTCTGATGGGCGGACGCACTTCTAATCTCCGGTCCGAGTTGATTCGAACCTGGTATCGCTTCTACTCGATGCCATCACGACATCGAAAATGGTCCATTCGCGGAATTCGCTTCGCACATCGTTTCGCTCATCAGTAGCCGAGCTTCCGTGCAACACGCCAATACGTTCCCTGGACTGGCTTCGAACAGCACTTCAATTGCGGGATTCTCTTGCGCATCGTATTCATCGGCCGAGCCGTTGCTTTGCAGGTAGTTGGCCATGTGATCCGCCACAGCAATCGTGGCGACAAGCTTGCGATGCTCGGTGGCTTTTGCCGGCTCATGATGCATCAAGACGACTTCCACCAGTGCTTCGGGCAGCTTGTTTTGCGCAATGAACCAAGCACCCAACTCACAGTGGTCTGTTCGCAAGATCTCGTGTTCCTGCTGCAGCACGCCGGGGCCTTCGATGAAATCCAGCGGGTCAGCTTTGGCGAAATCTTCCGGAGCAATGATCGCAAACAGCGACCGGCCCACGTCATGAATTAACCCCGCCGTAAACTCTTCACCGATAAAGCCCAGGTTGAATCGTCGATTCAGCGACATCGCCAACATGCCGGTCAGCACGGAATGCCGCCACAGCAAAAGCTGCATCCAGGCCTCGGACAGCTTCAGCTTGCGCATCGCGCTGCCCAGACTCGCCGCCAGGATCACGTTGCGGCAGTGAGCGAACCCCAGCCGCGTCACCGCCTGCTTCAGGTTCATGATTGGATTGCGAGCGCCGTAGAACGCGCTATTTGTGATCCGCAAGATCTCGGTGGCCAGCTTGGGGTCGCGTTCGACGACGGAGGCAAATTCTTTAATCGAGCAGTTAGGATCGCGTGCCATCGCCAGTGCCTTCACGGCGATGTCAGGTAGCATCTGCCAGACGCCACCCTGCACTGTTAACCGCGCACGAAGGTCTTCGGGTGGGTTCATTCGCGTCGTCTGGGGCTGACTGAGGAGGGAATCCATCAATCACCTGCTCCGCTGAAGGTCACGCAAAATCGAAACTGAACTACGACGTAGGGCCCGCCAACAGTCCTGCTAGCGAATCGAACAAGTTGCGTGGTTCTTGCGTGGTTTGATCAGTTCCTGCGCAACCTCGTCGACTCGCGCTGTTGGCTGAATCGAATACACCGGTTGCAACGACGCAATATCTTCGGATCACGTCTTCAAGTGAGCCGCGCAGTTAGCTCGCGTACCGGTCTCATCTTGTGGTATCCAAGTCCGTGGCGCCCCACCGTCATCAACCCCGCCAGCAGAACCACGGCTGAAAGACCGCGATCGCACGGGTTGTCCGAAGCGGCCAACCCGTGGCACACCCATGTTCATCAGGCCTGCGGTTCGGTCATGCTCCACGGATCCAACGCTTTGGTGAGTTGGTCTTCTGGCAGGATGTTTTGTTCGCGGCACAGTTCGCGAATCGTTTTGCCGGACTTGAAAGCTTCCTTGGCTAACGCGGACGCTTTTTCGTAGCCGATGTAGGGGTTTAAGCTGGTCACCATCGCCAGGCTTTGTTCGACGCTGGCTTCGCAAGTTTCGGCGTTGGCTTCCATGTCCAGCGCACAGAGATCGATGAAGGCGGTTGTCCCCTGTGCGATCAACGCCACCGACTCCAGGGTCGCATGCCCCATGATCGGCATCATGATATTCAATTGAAACTGGCCACCGGTCGCACCACTGAAGGCTACCGTTTGATCGTTGCCGATCACGCGTGCGGCCACTTGCATCAAGCTTTCACACATCACCGGATTCACTTTGCCGGGCATGATCGAACTGCCGGGTTGACGATCAGGCAACATGATTTCGTAGAAGCCGCAGCGGGGGCCTGACCCGAGCCAGCGGATGTTGTTCGCCACATTGAACAGTGTCGTCGCGATCACTCGCAGTTGACCGTGGCACTCGACCAAGCCATCGCGCTGGGCGTTCCCTTCAAAATGGTTGGCGGCTTCGACAAAACCGATTCCCGTTTCTGTCGCGAGTGCTTCACAGGTGCGTCGTCCGAACTCGGGATGAGTATTGATTCCCGATCCCACGGCCGTCCCGCCGACGGGAAGTTCCAGGACGGCATCGAGGGCTCGTTGAGCCCGGCCGACGCTGAGTTCAAGTTGTCGTGCGAAGCCACCGAACTCTTGTCCTAATCGCAACGGAGTCGCGTCGGCCAGGTGCGTGCGGCCGATCTTGATGATCTTGTCCCAACGTTGGGCCTTGGTCTTCAGCACGTCCGCAAACCGGCTGAGAGCGGGAATCAGCTTCTGAAAGATGCTGACTGCAACAGCGACATGAATCGCCGTGGGAAAGGTGTCGTTTGTACTCTGCCCCATGTTGATATGGTCATTGGGATGAATCGGCTTCTTCATGTCGAAGCGATTGCCGCCGGTCTGTTCGATGGCGCGATTCGAGATCACTTCGTTGACGTTCATGTTGCTCGATGTGCCCGACCCTGTCTGGAAGACATCGATCGGGAACTCGCCATCGAACTGGCCTGCGACCACTTCTTTGGCAGCGTTTAACATGGCATCGACTTGAACGGCATTCAGCGGATTTTTCCCGGTGCCGGTTAGCTTGCCAAGATCTCGATTGGCGACTCCGCAGGCCCATTTGACCAGGCCCATCGCATGAATCATTTCCGGTCGCATGGTCCAACCAGAAACCGGGAAGTTCTCCACGGCGCGCTGCGTTTGAGCTCCATAGTAAGCTTGGGCGGGAACCTGGACATCGCCCATCGAATCGTGCTCGGTCCGAAATTCGGTCATCGAAGTCTTCCAATTGTTTTGATCATGAAATCGCCAGTGGCAGCGAGACCTGCCCGTGTGGCAGTTCATGATATCGAATTGGAGACAGAGCGACCAAGCGGACGGCAGGAAGTCGAGAGCTGTTGAATTCGTAACCAGGCGAAATCAAGCAATCGACCTAGGCCGCGCGCTGATATCCGGCGTCCTCATAGTCGTCGCTGGAATTCGTTTCCGGTGCCTGATCATGACCGTAGCCATATCCGTATCCATAGCCGTAACCATAGCCGTATTCGGAATTCGGACCGGTTTCCAAGTGATTCGCCACGATACCAACCACCGATGCACCTGTCGCCTTGAACGATTCGACGGCTCGAGTGACCATCTTGCGGCGGTTCTTGTCGGGACGAATGACGATGACG
>CAIMFH010000036.1 GCA_903840265.1 uncultured Schlesneria sp.
GCCTTGGCCGGCTCGGCCTTGGCTTCCGGCTTGTCCTTCTTATCATCCTTGGAGTCGACCAATGCCTTCAAGATCTTGCGCTGGTCGGCAGTGAGAACGGCTTCGACTTCTTGATCTCGCTTCGCCTTCAAATCGCTGATCTGCTTTTCCAAGGCATCAAGTTGATCCTCGTATTTCCCTTGCACCGTATAGATTTTTGCTTTTTGTGGATCCGTCAGCCCCAGCTTGCCGTATTGCGCCGGGAGACGACCTTTCTTTGCATCCTTGGCATCCGGCTTGGCTTCTTCCTTGGCGGCCGCTGTCTTCGGCGCAGTCTTGGCTCCATCTTGAGCCAGTCCAACCAAAGAACAGCAAGCGAAGATGGCGATCGTTCCCGTCAACAAACAGTTCTTCATCATCGTGTCTAGCTCCGGAATGTTTGCCAAGACTGTCTAATTGTGCTGCAATATGTGCTTGTTTTAGAAAGCACCGCGATTGAACAATCAACGAGAATTGATTGCAAGTGAAAGCTGCCGTCCCAGCACTACTTTTTGTTCGAAAATGCCCGGCGCAATCAGGAAGTCGCGCATCGGTTCGTCATCGCAGCGACCTCGCCAGCGCGGCTGTCGCCCACCCTGTGGCGGCAATCGAAATAAACTGGTCTTTTTCATGAGGATCGCCGTTGTCGAACCAGGGTTGGATTGGCTTCGACCGTGTGACAACATGCCACGATCCGTCTTCGTGCTGCGTTTCCACCAGGAATGCCGCCCCTTCGCGAAAGACCGCCTCTTGGGAAGAGAGGCCCGTTTCCGCGAGAACATACAGCGTCTGACCGGTCGCATAGGCATCACTCGTCAGATCCGCAGTTTGACTCCAGCCTCCGTCAACATGTCGCCTGGCGATCACGCGATCCCGCAGGTCTTCTAGTCGAGCTTCATTAGTTCCTAGAAGCTGTTCGCCCCACAGCGCAAAGTTCAGATCTTCCTGATCGTCCAAAGACGCATTTTGCAGCCAGCCATAAGCCCGCTTAATAGCCGCAGCCGCTTCCTCCTGTTGTGATGCGCTTGCGAATCGCTTCACGCCGATGGCCGACAGCACCGTACAACTGACCGATGAAGTCTCCAGCGGTGGACGACTCGAAGGGGGCTTCCAGGAACCGTCTGCCTGCTGCGATTTCAGCATGTACGATGTCATCGCTTCGCTCAATTCATCAGGCTTGTCGTCCACGATCTTGAGTGTCCACAGCCCGTAACTGACGGTCGCGGACCGACCACCGACATGCTCCCCGTTCGCCAGCCGAGTTTGCTGTTTTTCAAAACTACTGCGAGTCAACAATCGCTGAGCTTTGAAGAGATCATCGTCAACCGTCAATCCGGCCTCCCTGGCGGTGGTCATGCTCAGCAGCGGTAAACTCTGGTGATGGCAAGAAAAGCACGACTGATTCGCAGGATAAGCTTGTGCGCTGCGTTCCAGCACTGCTAACCCACGCTGAACCGCCGCCTTTGCCAGTTCCGGTTTTTCCTGGCAGTTCGCAATCGTGCAACTGCAGAAGATCATTCCAACAACAGTCAGTCGCCCAAGCATGACAAAAGCCCCACGAGCGAAGTAAACCCATGGCGATGATGCCAGTTTATCTCAAGCAAATAAAGCTTATTTCGCCTCTATGCTTCGATCTCTTCTCGTTCTTTGCGTCTCTGCGACCCACTGTCATTTAGAAGTTCGCCGACCCGCCGCCTTCGAGCATTGGATCGTGATCGGTGAAACGCATCGATTCGCGACGCCATTGCAGGTTGACGATACCGGTGGGGCCAGAGCGGTGCTTCGCGACAATGATTTCGGCCAGGCCAGGATGGTCATCTGGGTTATAAGCATCCGGTCGATGCAGGAACATGACGATGTCGGCATCCTGTTCGATGGCACCGCTTTCACGAAGGTCCGCCAATCGGGGGCGTTTGTCTTCTCGCAGTTCAACGCCGCGATTCAACTGTGACAGCGCGATGACCGGCAACCGGTTCTCTTTCGCAATCCCTTTCAGTCGTCGCGTAATCTGAGCGATCTGCTGTTCGCGGTTCGCCTTTTTGTCTTCAGGCTCAATCAGTTGCAGATAGTCGATAATTACCAAACCAAGATTGTTGCGGCGCTTCAGTCGACGGCAAATCGCGGCGATCTGACCGACTGTGCGTCCCGGATGATCATCGATAAAAAGAGGGAGGCGGCTGAGTTCTGATGACGCTTCCAGCAGGGCATGGCGTTCGTCGGGCTCCAACTGCCCCTTACGCAAGCGATGGCCATCGAGCTTCGCTCGAATACACAAAAAGCGTTCGGCCAGTTCTAACTTCGACTGTTCCAGACTGAAGATCAAGGTGGCGGTCTCGCCAGCACCCGCACACCATTCAGCGATGTTGCAAACAAGCGCGGTCTTACCCATTGAGGGTCGAGCCGCCAGGATGACTAGCTCCGCTTCCTGGAATCCGTTGGTCTGCCGATCGAGATCCACGAACCCAGTCGGAAGGCCGCTGATCGATCCCTCTTTCCCCATCCGCGTGTTGATGCGGTCCAGGGTAGCCATCATGATGTCTTCCATCGCGATTTTCTGGCCGGTCTCCTGATTCTCCAGAATGGAAAAGATTCCCTGTTCTGCCTTCGTCAGAACATCGGCGGTATCGTCCGATCCTTCGTAGCAATCACGCAGCACTTCCGTGCAGACATTGGTCAGCGTTCGCTGAATCCATTTGTCTCGCACGATCTCGGCGTAGTACTTCACATGCGCCGCATGCGGTACAGCCTCCAGCAATTCCAGGATGTATGGAATGCCACCGATGTCCTCGAGTTGATTTCGTCGATCCAGTTCTTCGGCCAGGGTCACGGCATCGGCCCGCACGGCCGATTCATTCATCTTTAAGATCGCGGTGTAGATGATGGAATGCACATCGCTGTAGAAATGCTCGGCCTTCAGCACATCGGCAACTTCATCAATCGCCATATTCTCAAGCAGGATACTGCCGAGCACACTGCGTTCGGCCACCAGGTTTTGCGGCGGCAGATGGGCACCAGAGAGATCGCCAAGCGGCTTTGAACCGGCCATGAATCAGCCTTGAAACAGGAACCCGACATCGCGTCAGAAATTGCGAGGTTCAATCGCAATTGTAGACAGGATTCAAAAAAACAGCGACGCACCGAAGTGAGCGGTGCGTCGCTGGAGATTCATCAAACTACAAATGCGTCTTACTTCTTTGCGGCGGGAACCACCCAAACTTTGACTTCGGTCTTCACTTCAGGATGCAAGTGAATTTTGACCGTGTACATCCCCAGTTCCTTGAGCGGACCATCGAGTCGCACGTGATCTGGTTCGACGGCATAGCCAGCGGCCTTCAAAGCCTTGCTGATATCCGGCCCCATGATTGACCCGTACAGGTGACCTTCTTCGTTGGCATTGGCTTCCAGCGTAACGCTGTACTTGCCGATGGCATCGGCTCGCGACTGCATATCCTTCATCTTCTGTTCGAACAGCTTGGCCAGCTTGTCGGTGTGTCGCACAACCGCTCGCTTGTTGGCTTCGGTCGCCATCGTGGCGAACCCGTTCGGCAACAGATAGTTGCGAGCAAAGCCTGGCTTCACGCGAACGATTTCTCCGCGCTTGCCGAGCGATTCGACATCTTCCGCCAGCAGGAGTTCAATGTTCCGAGAAACGCGTGGGCGGCCAGAAGCGGTATGAGTACTGCGTGCCATCGTGCTGTTCCGTGAATCTGGTTCGACATCCGCCGAACATAAAAGTGAAATTGAATTGTCTCGAGCTGTCAGCCCGTTTTAGTTCTTAGAAGGGGACTTCGTCGACCGGACCACCGCCCGAAGGTTCATCGTAGCTGCCAAAATCGCTCGGCCCTTGATCCGTTGGCCCTGAGTCCTGACGTGGAGCACCAGCCCCGCGTCCACCTCCGCCTCCTGCCGGGGCACCGCCACCACTATCGCCTCGCGAACCAAGCATCGTCATGTTTTCACCGACGACTCGCAGTTTGCTGCGTTTCTGTCCCGTTTCGCGATCATCCCACGAATCCAGTTGTAGTCGGCCTTCGATCAAGACCGGTCGTCCCTTTGCAAGGTATTCGCCAGCAATCTCTGCCGTGCGACCCCACAAAGTGATGTCCACAAACGTGGTTTCTTCTTTTTTCTGATTCGCCTGCTTATCGAACCACTGACGACTGACTGCCAATCCAATTTCAGTGACGGCAGTGCCGCCCGTGGTGTACTTGACCTGCGGATCGCGTGTCAGGTTTCCGACGAGAATCACTTTGTTGAAGCTAGCCATGGCAGTGGTCCTTACCTGCAGTCAGTACCGCCACGGCTCATCGCCAGCAGCGGAACGACTTAAGGATTATCGTTCTTCTTCAACCCCTTCGGGAACTCGTTCGCGCTCGCCATAGTTGGCACGTGGATCGCGAGGATCAGGACGTTGTTCGGGGCTATGCAGAGCACCGTCGTGCGATGTCAATGCTTCGACCATGGCATCGAAGATCACCTTCGGATGGCGAATCACCAACTGGCGCAGAACAGTGTCGTTCAGCTTGCACAAACGGTTCAGCTCGATCATCTGCGAGCCGTCCATCTTGAAGCAGGCCAGGAAATACAGGCCTTTGCGATGTCCTTCGATGGGATAGCACAGCTTCCCTTCCTGCCATGAGCGGGAAGCGACAATACTGGCTCCGACGCGGTCCAGAAGACCCTTCACCTGGCCTTGAACGCCATCGGGATCAGCCGCAAACCGGTTGCTGTCCAGCAGAAACATCCCCTCATACATATACTCGGACAAAATAAATTCCCTTCGATTGAATGCTGCTTGCAGCAACTAACTGCGAATTCTGTTGTGCTAAATGATGGAATGGTTCTGGTGGCGACCGGAACCCAATAGTTGTACCGCATTCACGGCAATTTGCAACCTGCCGCCGATCGGCACATCGAACCTCAGTCTGAGGTCTCTGACTCCACTTCCCCGTTATATCTGTTCATCGCAGCGTCGATTCCGTCTGCGGCCCAAGCCTCAACAGCCGATGCCGCCTTCCGAGTCGCAGCGTCAATCACATCGATTTCATCTTTTCGATACCGACCCAACACGTAATCGGCAGCGTCCATCTCCGCTGGAGGACGCCCGATCCCGATTCGCACTCTGCAGATCTCAATACTGCCCAGGCAACTCAGGATACTCTGCAATCCTTTTTGCCCACCCGCAGATCCCGAGGCCCGCAAGCGAATCTGCCCCACTTTCAGATTCAGGTCATCACCGATCACAATCAGATCAGACAGTGGAGCCTGATAAAACTTGACCACCTGCTGAACACTTCGCCCACTTAGATTCATAAATGTCTGTGGAGCAAGCAGTAGCAGCTTTTCCGACCCACACAGGATCTCCGTCAGATTGGCCTCAAACCTTGCTTTTGGTTTCGGGCCATGCCAACGGTGAGCCAACTCTGCCAGGACATCAAACCCGACATTGTGACGAGTCCCCTCGTACTTACTGCCAGGATTGCCCAAGCCGACGACGATTTTCATCGGCTCCCTCCACAACCATTTCAAACGATTGAACTTCCACGATTTCTATCTCGTGAAAGTCCAGTCGATTCTTACTTCTTCTTCTTGTCGTCTTTCTTGTCATCCGCAGCAGCATCGGCGTCAGGCTTCTTGCCGATGACTTCCGGCTCGGCTGGGCCACCTTCCGCTGCGGTCGCTTCGCGTTCCTGAAGCTTCACGACGTGGACGACAACAGCATCTGGCTGTGCGTGAACGTGGCAACCTTCTGGAATTTCCAACTCTTTAACGTGAATCGCTTGCCCCAGTTGCAGGGCAGTGATCCGAACTTGGATCGAGTCTGGAATCTGGTAAGCCAGGCAATCAATCACAACCTGATGCAGCATATGCTCAAGAATACCGCCAGCCATAACACCCGGGGCGGTCCCCTTCAGTTCAATCGGCACGGTGATGTTCACGCGCTCATTTGGGTCAACGCGAAGGAGATCGATGTGTTGGATTTCCTTTCCGAACACGTCCCATTGCACTTCGCGAATAATCGCCTTGTCGTTCTTCCCCGAAACTTCGAGATCGACGACGTGCGCACCCGACTTCAGGATCGGTCGCAGCACGTCAGACGACATGACGACGGAGATCGGCGGTGCGTTGTGTCCATAAACGTTTCCAGGAACGAACCCTCGCTCGCGGAGTCGTCGGCAAGCAGCCGAACCCATTTCCGTGCGTGGTTCGACGACCAGCTTCGCTTCCTTTGACATGTCGCACTGTGCCTTTCAAACCGAAAAAATACAGACTCAACTTGATAGCTGAATTCGCGAGAATTCAGGTGTTGTCGAATGAAAACTCGCAGCCACGCGTTCTCAGCAGCGTCGCAGTCGCGCGAAACGCGGACTCCATCTGCCGCCATTGCCCGGCAAAGATGAGCCTCCGGCGGACCGAGAAGTGTAGCGAAGCCCTTTTCAACCTGCAACGATCTCGCGACTTCCGTCTTTTCCCAAAGGTGAATTTGTTTCTTCTGTACGTCAAATGCCGTACAGTTCACAATCGGAAGACTGTACGGCTGAACCCGTTACGCCAGACCGGACGGCGAAGACGTTGTCTCGTCAACAGGCATTGAGGCAAACCATGACCATCAAACGAGTTGGGTGGAATTTGCGACCAGCGTTGCTGCACCCGTGCGTCTTGGCAATCGGCCTGCTCATCGTCGGCGCGCCAGTCACCTTAGGGCAGCCGCGCCTAGCTCAGTTCGGTGTACGTCGGGGATTCAATCCCCAAGCTCAGAAGGCTCAACAAGAAAAACTGGCCGCTGACGCCAAGCAAAAAGCGGTCGAGCAAGCCTTGCCACCAGAAGTTCGTCCCATCATTAAGCCGTTTCTGGCGAAGCTGTTTAATCCTAAGCCGCTCAAAGCTGGCGACCCTTTGGTTGTCGATGGAGAAGAGAACGAACGCGACTACATGGATAGTCGAGCCCCGCATGATCTGAAGGTCGAGCAGATGATGCGCGCGGCGGACGTTGCGATCCAACGTAACGAATGGAAAGTCGCGCAAGAACTGCTGCAACGTCTCCTCGATCTTCCCGAAGATTCTCTGCATCGCCTGCCCGATGGACGTTGGCAGTCGGTGCGACGCAGCGCCAACCAGTTACTAGGGAGCGCCCCGAAACAGTTTCTCGACGACTACCGGACCCAATACTCGGGGTTAGCCCAACAACTTCTCAACGAAGCCAAGCGCAGTGGAAATACTGCCGACTACGTGATGGTCGCATCCCGATTCTTGCAAACCCCCGCGGGTGCAGAAGCCGCCAACTATCTGGGCAGCCTGCACTTTGATCGCGGCGAATTTGGTCTCGCGGCAACCTGGTTCGATGATATTGCTCGCTCTTCCGCGGCTCTCTCGATGGATAGCGCCTGGCGAGTCAAAGCGGCGTTGGCCAATCGGCGTGCCGGCGATCTTTCGGCCAGTCAGAAACTGATCGAAGGATTCGAGAAATCACCGGGACAGCGAGTCACACTCGGCGTCGGAGGCGTTAATCCGGGTGCCTGGCTGGGCGGTGTCAATGCGGCGTTGCCGACTCGATCTCTCGTTCTCAATGATTGGAAGCAACTCTACGGATCGGTCTCGCGCCAAGGAACGTCGACTGGTAGCGAACCGCTACTGTCACCCGTTTGGAACGTGCCACTCACCAGTAGCCACACTGTCCGCCGACGCGTGAACTGGATCTTGCAGGATCTACTCGATCAGGATCGAACCCCCATCGTCGCCGCATCGCCGTTGGTCGTGGGTGGTCGAGTCGTTTATCGGGATCTGCGAGGCGTCCGCTCCGTCGATATCGAGACCGGGAAAACTCTCTGGGAAAGCCTGGAGGGGGTCTCTGCGGAACGAATCCTGGGTGGTCTGCCAGCACCGCAATCGGATGGCCGCGATGCGTTCCGTGGCCGAGGAATGTTTCAGAATGATTTCAACGAGTATCAGGGGCAGTCTGTCGAATACCATCCGCTGGCCAGCTTGATGTTTCGCGACGGGACCTACGGAACACTCAGCAGCGATGGCCGCCAGGTCTTCGTCATTGAAGACCTGGGAATCCTGTCTCGTAACCAACCAGGGCAGCAATGGGGTTGGGACGGTTCGGGTGAAATGCAGGATCCTTATGGCGTTTCGTGGAAAACGAATCGCCTGGTTTCCTATGACCTGAACACAGGACGGCCGCGATGGAGCGTTGGCGGACCAGACGCCCAGGAATCTTTCGATCTGCCGCTGGCTGGGTCGTTCTTTTACGGAGTGCCCGCAGTCGATGGTGAAGAACTGCTGGTCATCGCCGGGAAGGGGGATGATGTCCGACTGTGGTCGTTGGATCGAGCCACCGGAGTTCCGCGCTGGTCTCAACTGATCGCCTACACCGACACGAAGATCGAGCAAGATATCGGACGCCGGTGGTTCACGGCGCAAGTTGCCGCGGACGGAGGCGTGATTGTCTGTCCTACGACCGTCGGCTGGCTGGTCGCGGTTGATCGAATGCGACAATCGGTCTTGTGGGCGCATCGATATCTCCCGCCCTCGGGAAGTGGAGAGCGCGACCCCAACACGCAATTCGTTCCACAGCGCGACTTGAATTCGCAATGGTCTCCTGCAGCTCCCATCATTTCGGGCAGCGTCGTAGTCTACACGCCACCGGAAGAGCCGATTGTCCTGGCGCTCAACCTGCTGGATGGTCGCCGCCTGTGGGAGAAGCCCAAGGAAGCGGGCATGTATCTGGCTGGTGTCTTCGCAGATCGCGTGGTCCTGGTGAGCCGATCGGATATCGCCGCCTTTAATCTCAGCACCGGCAAACAACTCTGGACGCTCCCCCTCGGCGAGGCCCATCCCTCCGGACGCGGACAGGCTGTGGGCGATCAGTATTATTTACCGTTAAGTGACGGCGAACTGAGGATTGTCGACCTGAAGTCGGGCAAGGAAGTTTCTCGCTCATACGTCCCCATGACGCATCCACCATTGGGAAACCTGGCGATGCATCGGGGCAAGCTGGTCGCTCTTGGCCCACAGGGACTGGTCGGATTCGGCCAGCGAGATGCCGTGACGGCCGAGATCCAGCGCCGCAAGCTGCAGAACCCTGACGATGCGTGGGCGATGTTGCGCGAAGCGGAAGTGTACTTGCTCAATCGCGATCATGCGGCCGCGCTGCCGCTCCTCCTGAAAGACAACAGCGAAGGGCTATCCGAAGACGAATTGAGCCGTCGCCACGCGGAAGCGATCGAGTGCCTGGCATCGGTGATTCGACAAGATCCGAAGTCGCATGAATCAGAACTCGAAGCCTTAGGCCGTCTGGCTCAAACCGATTCTGAAAAGCGTTTGCATCAAGAATTAACCGCCGATCATCTCGCCGCCCAATCCAAGTTTCTGGAGGCCTTCGAGGTCCTGTGGTCATTGCGCGAGGGAGCGGATGTCGACGCGCTGGTGACCCGGAGCGACAATCCGCAGGTCTCGATGTCACCCAAGGTCTGGCTGGCGAGTCGGCTGTCTGAGTTGTGGTCCGCGGCCGCGGGCAAGGATCGGGAAGATGTCGATCGCCGCATTGCGGAGATCATTGCCAGCGCCAGTTCGGCGAATGACAGCTCTCGGCAGTTGAGCGCGACGCTGCTGCGGTTTCATCCTGCGGCGACAGTTCTTCAAGAGGCGCTGATCGAAGGTCTTGCCAAGAGGGAAGATTTTGCCGGCGCGCAGTTCGAACTGATGAAGATCGCGGCCGGATCCGACAGGACTGCGGCGGCTCGTGCTACCGAGCGTCTCGCACGACTCATGGAGCAATTTCAACAGCCTGCCGATGCCGCCTATTACTACCAACTGCTGGACAGTGAATTTGGTGACGTGTCCCTGAGCGAAGGGGTCATGGGTGCGGACCTCGTGAAGCGCCTGAAATCCGAAGGGAAGATCTCTGCGATCACGAAATCTCGCGGTGCCGCTTGGGACGAACGGCCCTTAGAACTTGTCCAGGGACCGGTTCAATACATGCCCCCCGCCCAGGAGATCGCGAGCCGGACAGTTCTGCCTTACTTCGAGCCGCTAATGGTCGAAGTCCAGTTGCAAGAGCAGCGCCTGGCATTTGAGCAACTGGCCAATGGCCAGTATTCGTGGCTGGTCCCATTACGAAGCAGCCCGCGCAATCAAGGCGACGGCTATGCCGCCACGGCGTTTCTGGGACATCAAATCGCGCTCATCAACCGAGACATGCTGCATGTCGTTTCGCCGATTGAAAAGCGATTGCTTTGGACGAAGGCGCTCGATGATTCGGGTGAGGGGGGGCCATTCTGGCGGCATGCTTCACGGCCACCGACGCCACCGATGGTGACGGCCAGCCGTAACCCAGAGCAGATAGGTTTACTGCAACAGGCTGGCTTTACCGGACGACTCGCGGTGGCCGAACCGAACTACATCGCAGTCTTCGGACGCCGATCGATTTCGATCCTGGACCCGCGGACGGGCGAACGCTTGTGGCGTAAAGAGGGAATTCCCCAATTCGCACAGGTCGTGGGTAATCGCGACATGGTTTGCGTCGTCCCACAGAACCGAACACAGACGGAAGCCTATCGGGCATCCGATGGCAAAGCTCTGAAAATCGACGACTTGGGGACGATGCTGGGGAATGCGATCCAGATGCGCGGCGATTCGGTTCTGCTGTTGGAAGCGGGATCGTCAACGCGATTCTGGTCGCTGACCGCACCGAAGACAGTTCTGCGATTGCATCAACCACTATCGGGCGAAGACCGCTGGAAAGTCGAATTCCCCCCCAACGCCCTCGTGACTCAGCTTGACGAAAACGAGTTGCTGGTCGTTCCGCGTGATGGCAAGGCCGAACGAATTGACGTCGCTTCTGGAAAACGAACCGCTCTAGAACCCATCGTTGCGGACGATATGAAGGGACGTCGCATCGAATCGTATGGCCTGACTGATGACGACCGGATTTATTTCGTGGCCAATGTGATGGATTCCACTGGCTTTCATCACTATGGCGAAAGCCTGCCCTCGGTCCGAGCCAACGGAATCATCATCGCCTGGAATCGATCCGACGGCAAAATTGCGTGGCGTCAGGAAGTCAAAAACCAGAACCTGGTCGTCGATCGATTCCGATCGGTCCCGGTTATGCTCTTCGTCACGCGTAGCTGGCAGCAAAAAGGAAACGTCAGCTTCGGGACGCTTAGCGTGCAGGCGATCCACAAGCAGACGGGCAAGATCCTGCACAATTCCACGTCGCCTTCGATGTACAGCGGCTTCCACAGCCTGGATGTAAACTTGTCGGAACCGTCGATTGAACTGAAGTCGTACAACCTGCGAATGCGACTGGTCCCCACGAATGGTCCCGTCGCCGAGGCCAAGCCGGCCGACGCGGCCGAACCTACGAAGAACAACTGACGCGGTTGTCAATTCAAAGGTTGCCCGAGACGAGGACGATCAGCCTGACTCGATGTCAGTCTCAATCGCAGCTGAAGGGGAACGCGTTTCGATTAGCGATATTCGCGAAATCTTCGTCGGCTCTAAACATCTGCTACACGAACTGTCGCAACAGTCTGCGATCCTATTCTTTCCGCAACTCGATAGTCGGCTCTTCGGAGACAGGCTGAATGATTCATCGAAAAACCGTCCTGGCATCGATCGGAACGCTGACAATTCTTGGCGTGGCGATCGGGATCCATGCGTTCGGCCAATTCGCGATATTTTCCGAGAGTGGGTCCGCCGCCGAAGCGACCTCGCTTAACTCCACCAATTTCGATGATTTCGCAGTAAAAGGGAAAGAAGCCGACGCCATCTATGGCGACGTGGTTCTCAGAAACGGGTTCCTGACGGCTGTGATCGCCCAGCCGCTGGCCAGTCGAAACGCCAATATGACGACGAAGGATGTGGCGGGGGCATTAATCGACTTCGGCATACGGGGTGCGAGCGGGGCTGACCAGTTGGCCGCTTATTATCCGGGTCGCAAATTGTTTCCATACCGCCAGATCTCACTAAGGACTCCAGCTGGCGATACGATTCCACCAGATGGACACGGAGCCTTTGGAGAAACATCCGCCGTTGTCGTGAGTGCAGATGGCACCGACGAGCGGGCTGAAGCGTCAGTCGTCTACGAACTGCATCAAGGCAAGCCGTATCTGAGCCTCACAACGACGTTCACCAATAAGTCAGCGAAGTCACTGACGGTGCAACTCGAAGATGATTTTCGAGCCGACAGCAAGAACGAAGACATGTTTCGCAGCCCCAACGGAATCGACAACCGATTCTGGTTGTACGATCGATATTGGGGACAGGCCTACGGACTTGATGCGGCAGGTTTCAAACTGCAGATCACCAGCGACGCTCGAATCACCACGATCAAGTACGTGAACGAGGCTGGCGAATCCTCTGTGACATTGCCGCCTGGAGATTCGTTCCAACTCAAGCGGCGGCTGTATGCCGGCCCCACCATCTTCGATGTTCAAGCACTTGCCAGTAATGTACCAGGCGTTGCAAGTGTGGTGTTCTCAACAGGCGATGCGGGGCGCTTCGCAACTGGCAATCTGATGCTGGAACTCTTGCAGGGCGAAACGGCTCTGGGAATGGCTCGTCTGAATAATTCTGCGGAGCTCAAGACGAAGCTCCTACCCGGCGACTACACCGCGCGGTTGCACTTCTGCGGTAATGCAATCGGCAAGGGTGAACCGATCCATATCAACGCCGGTGACAATCGCGTGGCGTTGAAGCAGTCCATTCCGCGAGGTCGCATTGTCGGCACGATCACCGATACCAGCGGAGGTCGTATTCCCTGCAAGATCGAACTGAAACCTGTCGCGGCTGATGCGAAACTCGATTTCGGACCGGAAACCGCTGAATTCGCCTTACGAAACTTGATCTACACAGCCAGTGGACAATTCGTCCAGACGGTGCCGCCTGGACAATACGCGGTCACCATCAGTCACGGCCCCGAATTCGACGTGATCCAGACTGAGATCGAGATCAAGGATGGCGCAGACTCGCCGCTAAAGAATGTCCTAGTCCGATCCATCGAAACGCCAGGTTGGGTCAGCACCGACTTTCATAGCCATAGCACTCCCTCCGGCGATAACACGTCCAGCCAGCTAGGCCGCGTTCTCAATCTGGTCTGCGAGCAAATCGAGTTCGCTCCGTGCACAGAACACAACCGAGTCAGCACTTATGCGCCGCATATCAAGCAACTGGGAATCGAGAATTTTCTAGCATCGGTCTCAGGCATTGAAATGACCGGTTCACCGTTGCCGCTCAATCATCAGAACGCCTTCCCGATGAAGTATACCCCTCGTACTCAAGACGGCGGAGGACCGGTTTCGGGACCAGACCTGGAAACGCAGATCGAACGGCTGGTATTGTGGGATGATCGCAGCGAGAAACTGCTGCAGGTGAATCATCCCGACATGGGCTGGATGTTCTACGACAAGAACGGCGATGGGAAACCGGATGCCGGATTCGAGCGGGCGTTTCCCTTCATGGATGTCGTTGAAATTCATCCGATTGAAGACGCACTGCATCTGGGTCCAACGGCCAAGCGTGGAAAGTCGACTTCTCATAACACCGTATTCAACTGGTTGCAGTTGCTGAATCAGGGATTCCGGATCTACGGCGTGGTCAATACTGACGCCCACTACAATTATCACGGCTCCGGTTCGCTGAGGAATTGGCTTCAATCATCGACAGACGACCCGGCCAAGATCGATCACATGGAAATGGTTCACGCGGCCGAGCAGGGGCGTCTGATCATGTCGAATGGTCCCTACCTGGAAGTCACAGCCACGGAAGCTGGCAAGCCGGAACCCTATGTTGCCGGACAGGATCTCAAAGCGGCTAGCGGGAAAGTCACCCTGAAAGTTCGCGTGCAATGTGCGAACTGGTTGGACGTTAATCGTCTCTTCGTGCTGATCAATGGCCGCACTCACGCGATTCATGATTATTCTCGCGACAAAAACCCGGACGCGTTCCGCAGTGGCGTGATCAAGTTTGAGAGGACTCTTGATCTCGAATTGAAGGGTGATGCACACGTTGTCGTTGTCACGGGACAAGTCGGTGGCAAGTTAGGCAGCGTCCATGGACCGACCTTTGGCGATTCAGAACCGGCCGCGATCTCGAATCCTATCTTTGTCGACGTAGACGGCAATGGTTTCCAGCCGAATAAGGACACGCTTGATGCCCCATTGCCTGTGAAGCATGTGAACAGCAAGTAAGCGACGCCTACAATCCGCGGATCAATTCGATCGCTTGCTCGATGTCATCTGGTAGCGGGGCAACGAACGTCTGCCACTCCTCTAGGATAGGGTGCGAAAACGAAATCTCCGTGGCATGTAGTGCTTGTCGGCTGATGTAAGGGGAAGCCGGTGGTTGACCGGGCACCACCACTTCGCGGTCCGGCTTGAGTGCCCCCAGCATGCCATAGAATTCGTCGCCAACAATCGGATGACCGATCGTCGCGAAGTGGACGCGAATCTGATGTAGCCGGCCGGTCCTGGGTCGTGCGCAAATCAACGTGTGGCGCGGGTATCGCTCCAGAACTTCATAGTTTGTCTTCGATGCTTTGGCATCCAGAGCATCCGCCTGACACGACATCAACGCGCTGGCTCCGCTACGAGCGCGGCCAATTGGCAGGTCGATTGTCCCCTCATCCTGCTTCACGTTCCCGTCGACAATCGCTGTATACGACTTGGCAATCCGTTCTCGCTGAAACTGTATCGACAACAGCCGGTGCGAAAGATGGTCTTTCGCCGTGGCCACGACTCCACTGGTGTCACGATCCAATCGATGGACGATCCCGGGCTTCTTTTGGCCGGGGAAGTCAGAATTCTGGTCCAGATAGTATTGAATCGCGTTGGTCAAAGCCCCCGAAGGGTTTTGCCCCGAGGGATGGATGATCAAACCGGCAGGCTTATCCACGATCAACAGCCACTCGTCCTCATGGACGATCCCGAATGTAATCTCTTCAGCGGGCATCAGGTTATCCGGCGGTTCCAACAGCCGGACGGACACGGACTCCCCCGCAAACACGCGCTGGTCCGGAGCAGCCACAGCCCCATTCACCGTTACCTGTCCTGCTCGCACGAGCCGATGCAACCGCCACGCTGTATAGCTGCGTAGATGGCGAGCGAGAAACGTATCGACCCGAGTTCCCGAGAGATAGCGTTCAACAACGGCGGTAGTGGAGTGCATGAAAAACAGTGCAATCAGTAATATTCAACGAACGACAACGCAGGCCAGCAGAAAGAGGACCCCATCGAAAGACCTTCTTTCAGATCTGTTTTAGACGAACGTCGGCGAATGGTCCAACCTGAGCGCGAATTCCCGAGCGTCATTGCTCATTCCAGCCTGCCCGAATAGCATCAGCAACAGCCGATCCATCCAACGGAGCGTCAATTTAAGGAAGTGGAATGCTCAATCTACTCGGCCAGCCTCATTCGACGTGTGGTGCGATCTCGCGGCGCGACTTGTTGCAGGCCGGTGGAGCAGGGTTGTTTGGACTCAGCTTACCGCAACTGCTTCGCGCCGAGGCTGCGTCTCCCGAGCGGCAGCCTCAAGCGAAAAGTGTCATCTTCCTATTCTTGTTCGGCGGACCAAGCCAGCTCGAAACATTTGATATGAAGCCCGAAGCAACCAGTAAGGTTCGCGGGCCATATTCTCCCATCGCATCTCGCACACCCGATCTGCGGATCTGCGAATTGCTCAGTCAATGTGCCACGATCTCGGATAAGTTTGCAGTCGTCCGCACCTTGTCGCATTCGTATAACGATCACAGCGGCGGCGGACATTATATTCAGACAGGCAAGCGTTGGCAGATTCCAGTCGGCGGCGGCTTCAATGCCACTCCGCAAGACTGGCCATCAATCGGATCGGTTACGGAATATCTATCGCAAAATAGAACCAGTGTCCTGCCTACCAATGCCGCTGCGGCGGGGTTGCCGAACTATGTTGTGTTGCCGAACAGCCTGGGCAAGATCCAAACGTACTCAGTCCGCTTGCAACGACCGGGCGAGTACGCCGGTTGGTTAGGACGCGGCTACGATCCGGTTACGACATCTATCGAAAAGAAGGATGAGAAAGACAATCCATACATCCGAAACTGTACGGATGACGAATTGACGTTTCAGATCGATGGACTCATTTCGCCTGCCGCGATGACGCTCGACCGATTGAATCGTCGACAGTCCTTGCTGACACAGTTTGACAAAGGACTGCGACAGTTCGATCAGAAAACCGCTTTGGCGGCGTATAACCAGTTTCAGCAACGAGCAATGGCCCTCGTGACATCAGAGCGGACTCGAAAAGCTCTCGATCTACGGCAGGAACCAGTCACTATCCGTAATCGTTACGGGCGGCATTTGTTTGGGCAATCCACATTGATGGCCAGGCGCTTGGTCGAAGCAGGGGTACGATACGTCACCGTGCATTGGGACGCTCCTGATGGCCTGAGTTGGGATTCCCACGCCAGCAGCAAAGACGTGGGCCAGCATCTAATTCCCAATCTGGACCAGACACTCTCCGCACTCTTAGTCGACCTCGAAGAACGAGGACTGCTCGACGAAACCCTGGTCGTCTGCCTGGGCGAAATGGGTCGCACCCCAGTCGGCAACGCGAACTGGGGTCGTGACCACTGGAGTACGCTGTTTCCCGCGGTGCTCGCCGGAGCAGGCATCCAAGGGGGCAGGGTCCTTGGTCAATCGGATAAGGACGCCGCGTATGCCATCACGCCACCCTACAAGCCCGAAGACCTTGCTGCCACGATCTACTCCGCATTGGGAATCGACCCGGAAATGAGATTGTCTGACACGCAGGGGCGACCTGTCCAGTTGGTTGAAGAGGGGCGTCCGATCCACGAACTGTTCAGTTGACGATAGAACTTCGATCATCAACTGAACAGCTACGACCTCAGCTTCATTCTGATGATGACACCGCGTTACTTCTTGAGCTTCTTGTCGAAGTAATCAAACATGGCCTTATCCGCCTTCTCGGCATCGGCTCCCTTAAAGCCATGCCCGGCGCCTTCGAGTGTGAGCAATTCTGCTTCAACGGTACATGCCTTCAATTTGTCGACGAGCCAGACGGCCTGCTCATGCGCGACGTACTTGTCCTCCGTTCCGTGAATACACAACGTCGGAGCTGCATTTGGTGTCACCCAATAGAGGGGACTGGCTTGAATGTGGAGGTCGTGCTTCGTTTCCAGATTGCCGCCGAACCAGAGCGGCAATACTTCGTGAGCATCGACGCTTTTGCCGTAGGACTTGGTGAAGTCGCTGGGGCCATAAACATTGACAACACAAGCAACGGAGCTCGACTGTTCGGGATTGCCACCAGTCCCCTCGAATTGAGGAACGTTGGCTGTCACAGCCAGAAACTGAGCCAGATGTCCTCCCGCTGACCCGCCAGTGACACCGATTTTGTCCGGATTGATGTTGTATTTCTTCGCGTTCGCTCGCAACCAGCGCACGGCGGCCTTTGTGTCATGAACGGCCGCTGGAAATTGATGCTTCGGGGCCAGGCGATAGGTCATCGTGGCGGCGACGTAGCCTCGTTCAGCCAGCTTCAAACAAAGGCCATCATAGGAATCGCGTTTCCCTGCTCGAAAGCCTCCTCCATGAATACAGAGGACGGCGGGGAAGGGGCCGGAACCGGTCTTCGGCCGCGCCAGGTTTAACTGCAAATGGTCGTCCCCAACGGTCGAATATTCGATATCCGTTTCCCAGATGACGTTCTCGGGGACCGGTGGCGCTGCGCTAGCGGATGAGCCACCGCTCAACAGCAGCAGTCCCAGCATGATGATCAAACTTGCTTTTGGCATGGTGTTCTTTCTGAGTTGAATAATCCGATTGTTCCGTTGGCATCGTAGAAAGCGATGCTGTGTCTAACAACTAGCCCATTCTGCTGTCGAGTCACGAATTTCGCTGGCCTTGGTGATTTTTCGGGCGACCTGATTCGTCTGCATAACGTACCTTCAACATGCAGAAATCACCTGCCTAGGTGACGGCCCATTGTCGGACGTTCCCGACTTGCGGAACTCGGCAATCGTTTCGCACCAGACTTGAGATCATGACCATGAGAATTGTCTCAGGCAAACAACTCGTCGTTCTCGCACTGGGAAGCGCGGTGCTGATCGGGTGCATGAGATCGAGCGCCGAGCGCGCCGCTGTCGAACAAGAGCAGGCCAAGCCGGTCTTGGTGGAATTTGAGCGAGCAGTGGTCGAAGGACGAAGTGCGGTCCGGGGAATCAACGGGGCGCTCAGCGATAAATTGACCGCCGCACAACGCGTTCATGACGGTGGAAAGACCGTCAAGAACACACTTGGCGATTTCATGGTGTCCGGCGAAGCAGCACGAACATCGACCAGAATGATGCAGGCCGGCGACGCGGTCTACGAGGCCTACGCCAAAGCCAAACGCGAGATCGGGAATATGGGCCGCAGAAAAGATATCTCCAAGCAAACGGTCGATTGGGCACAGACTAAGATCGAGCAGCTTTGGTCAACGTTCAATCGAGACTGCCGCAGCATTCAAGGAAAGTAGGGGCGGAACGCCTCTAACGCTTCTTTCCGCGCGGCGGTTGGTCACTTCCTTCGGACCGCTCCATCTTATCCAGCGCCATCAGTTTGCGATCAGCGTCGAATGTCGGTGGCGGTAACGACTCAGCCAGTCGCAGCACTTCAGCGGCGGATATATCCGCGCGCGGTTTCCCTGTCCCTCGAAAGACTGGCAACCCTTGTCGCAATGCGATGATCTCGCGTCGAGTCCGGCCTTTCGGAGAATCGGCCCACTTGCCGGGTTGTTCTGTAAACTCAAAGAACAGCGGCACGACTTGCTGCATGTATTTCCAATAGCCGGGGTTGTCCGTCTGCAGAACAAGCAGGCCGCCCGGTATCAGCGAGCGATGAACGAGTGCCATGAATTCCGGCGTGATCAGGCGTTTGTGAAGTTGCTTCGCGTCGTAGTAAGGCTGCGGGTGATAGACGTGGATTTCCGCAATGCTATGCGGCGCGATGTAATCGGCCAGCAGTTCGCGCCCACCAATCACAGCGAACTTCACGTTCTTCAGTCCCCGCTGATTAGCGCGCCGTGTGGCGTAACGAATCACGACCGGAAGCACATCCGTGGCCAAGTGACCAACGTCGTGTCGCCAGACTGCGGATGCCAATGTTGAGCGCGCATTACCGCAACCGATGTCCAGCATCACCGGGACGGCACGACCAAATATCTCAGCAAAATCAAGTGGGCCGGCCGGTGGCAACTTCTTGATAGCTGTGTTTGTCCATTCTTCCGGATCGACGATCTCTCCTGGAACAGGGACACCAAATTCACGTTCGATCTGCCGACGCGGTCGCTCGTACTGATCACCCAGAATGGGATGGTCGTTCATTTCTTTTTCGCCTGTCGAGGGTTACTCACTTTGCGTTTGCCCGCTTCTTCAGGCGGCAAACTGGTCAGGGCGGTGAACTTACCGTCATCAGACGAATACGCCAACACTTCACCAGTCTGCATCCGATAGATCCAAGCATGCAGCGTTAACTCTCCGCGTTGCAGTTGCACGGCAACCGCAGGATGAGTTTGAAGGTTCTCAATTTGAACCAGGACATGTTCTCTGACGGCGGCAGCCAACTGATCTTCGCCAGTCAGCTTGGGGTAGTTTTCGAGGATGATTTGACGGGTCGCCTCAGCATGGTTCAGCCAACTTTTTACGGACGGAAGCTTTGCCATCGTTTCTGGATGCAACATCGCTTGAATAGCGCCGCATCCGGAATGGCCGCAGACGATAATGTCCTTCACCCCCAATGCGGAGACCGCGTATTCAATGGTCGCGGGCTCACCGCCATTCGAAGCCCCATAGCAGGGGACGATATTCCCCGCATTTCGCATCACAAATAGTTCACCCAAACCGGTCTGCGTGATAATCGAAGGGTCGACGCGTGAATCGGAACATCCAATGAATAGGGCACTCGGATGCTGACCCGCTGCCAGCTTTGAGTAAAACTCGCGTTCGCGACCAAAGCGGTTATGAAACTGATGCAATCCAGTTAGCAAATTATTCATCGGTATTTCCTCACCTGAATCGTGCGATCAACGGTCGACAGAATGTCATCGGACTCACGACGTCGTCAACCCCGTCAAACCAATTAGGGCGATTTATTCGTACTGGACAAATCCCAACGCAACGGTATCGTTTGAAGTATGAAAACCATTGATTACATCTATCGGTTTGATCCTAACAACCCCACCGTTAAACCTCCTCCGGAAGATGTCGAAATTGCCCGCCAGAATCTGGAGGATGGCAACCGACTCTTTTCGGAATGGATGAAAAGCTGTCGTAGCGGA
Source organism: uncultured Schlesneria sp. (assembly GCA_903840265.1). Lineage (GTDB taxonomy): Bacteria > Planctomycetota > Planctomycetia > Planctomycetales > Planctomycetaceae > Schlesneria. The sequence continues at coordinate 20,335 of CAIMFH010000036.1, forward strand.
ACATTTTCCAAGGGCGAACCCAGATACGTTGTTCAGTGCAACGGTCTCGAAGTCGGGATGGTTCGCACTCACGGTGAACTCCCCAAGCAAGCCCCGTTTGCTGTGGTTGTTGGATGTTCCGATGCGCGCGTGCCGATGGAGATGTTATTTGGTCAAGGTTTCAATGATCTGTTTGTAATTCGAGTTGCTGGCAACGTCCTCGCAGATGAATGCTGGGGCAGCATCGACTATGCGCTGACCGCTCTAGCCGAAAGCATCAAGGTTGTGGTGGTCCTGGGCCACAGCGGCTGCGGGGCTGTGACTGCTTCGGTCGATGCGTATCTCAAGCCTCTGAGATACTCGTCTGCAAAAACGTCTTTCATGCTGCGTTCAATCCTGCATCGCCTCTTCATTCCCGTCCATCAGGCGGCCAATGGGCTGGTGGCCAATTGGGGCCCTGATGCTCCCCGAATGCCCGGCTATCGAGAGGCACTGATCGAAAGCTCCGTCTGCCTGAATGCGGCTCAGGCAGCCTACAGCCTGCAGATGGAAGTAGAACGAAGTTGGAGATCTGAGATTCAGGTTCTGTATGGAGTCTACAATCTCTTCACACATCAAGTCAGCATGCCGCCTCCTGTCATTGGAACTGGTTCCGATGAAGCGCGTGTCAACTTGGCTTATGCCCCAACTCACCCACGGGATTTTGATAAGCTGGCGACGGAGATGGCGATGAGGTTACGGGGCCATCATCCCCCACCGGCCACCGCCGAAATTGTACTTCCGTCTTCGTCAGACGCTGCGACTAAGTGATATTCATTGCCCCGCTGAAGATCGTTGTCCACTGTGCTTGATGACGCAATGATGCCGATACCCCGTTGCGGTCACCCCAATCTTGGACTCGGGGTCGGCTTGCGAACCGTCCACTTTCCGTATCTGCTGCGACATCAGCCCGAAGTGGATTGGTTTGAGGTCATCTCCGAGAACTTCATAGACTCGCATGGACGTCCGCGCTATGTTCTGGATCAGCTTGCCGAACGCTATCCGATCGTGATGCATGGCGTCTCACTCTCGATTGGCAGCACCGACCCGTTGAACCTGGACTATCTTCGCAAGCTGAAGTCTCTAGCAGATGCCGTACAGGCGAAGTGGGTTTCTGACCATGTCTGCTGGACTGGCGTTGCCAGCAGAAACTCACACGATTTACTGCCGCTTCCCTACCACGAGCAATCGCTGCAGCACGTGGTCGAACGAATTCGAATCGTCCAGGACGTGCTACAGCGGCAGCTGGTATTAGAAAACCCCAGCAGCTATGTGACGTTTACGGCATCGACGATGTCCGAAGCTGAATTCGTCGCACGAATGGCTGAAGAGGCGGATTGCGGATTGTTGCTGGATGTCAACAACATCTATGTCTCAAGCATCAATCATGACTTCGATGCGTTCGAGTATCTCGATGCCATTCCTGCGCATCGAGTCGTTCAATTTCATCTGGCGGGCCACACGAATCTTGGCACGCATCTGATCGACACGCATGACAACCACGTCACCGATCCCGTCTGGGAACTGTATCGCAAAGCACACCTGCTGACGGGCGGGGCGTCAACGCTGCTGGAATGGGATGCCAAGATACCACCTTTCCCCATCGTGCATGCGGAAGTGATGAAGGCACGGAACTACATGTCTTCGGCATTGAGTTCATTCGCATCGCAACCCGCGAATGATCAACCTCAAGCGAATTCAACAGTTCTCACTTCAATCTCCTCAACGGTGCCCCATCCCGCGACGGCCATCTTCGCCGAGGTTGAGTGATGGCCAATCGAGTTCCGCAACCGCTCGATGTCATCCAGCGATGGATGCAGTCCGTCATTGTTCATCCGGCAGGAGTCGCCGCGGGAATTAAGTCGGCATCGAAAACAGGAGAGATGGAGCAGGGGGCGGATCGCTTGGAAGAGTTGATTTGCCGCTCCCGGGCTCAGACAAGCATTGAACGACTGGAGGTCTATTCGAACGCCTACAAGGCGCGATTGATTGACGTGTTAATCGGTGATTATCCGGCATTTGTGCATGCACTCGGTGAAGAAGCTTTTGTGGGGTTGGCATCTGGTTATCTGGAGGTGCATCCTCCCGTGAGCTATACGCTGGGCGAATTGGGTCGGTCGTTCGCCGATTACCTCATTCAGACGCGACCGCCGAATGAGTCGGAAGACGGTTCGCCCGATTGGGCCGATTTCCTGATTGATCTCGCTCGCTTGGAACGATGCTACAGCGAAGTCTTCGACGGACCAGGCATCGAGGAGTTGCCCCCGCTGGACTCTGACCGCTTTCGTCACCTGCCCCCCGAACAGTGGATCACAAGCCGACTGGTCGCTGCCCCTTGTTTGCGGCTGGCCGTCTATCGATTTCCTGTTCATGAATACGCGTCTGCCGTTCGCCATCAGCAGGATCCCGAGTCTCCGATTGCGGAAGTCACACGGTTGGCGATCCATCGTCGGGAGTATGTCGTGCGTCGAACAACGATCGACGCCATTCAATTCGATCTGCTGACACGACTCGTCGAAGGGGCTTCGATTGGGCAGGCCCTGGAACAGTTGATCGAAGGGAACTCACAAGCTGTCGTGACGGCCGACGAACTGAGCGCCTGGTTTCGGGATTGGGCAGCAGCGGGATTCTTCATCGGGCTGGCGACTTAAGGGTGATGGATCTGAATCAGGTTGCCGCAGGTGTCATCGAAAACGGCCTCCGTTCCCCATTCAGTCGTCTTCGGCTCTTTGGTGAATTTGACCCCCAGCCCCTTCAGTCGTTCATATTCTTGCTGCACGTCATCCACACCGAACACAATCACTGGCAAACCGGCCTGATAGATGCCAGCGAAGTACTCTTTACTGCCGTAGTTGCGGCGAGGCTCTAATAGCAAGGCTGTACCGTCTGGTTGGTCCGGCGACACGACGATCGCCAGGAACATCTCAGGCATGTACATCTTTTCTTGAAACCCCAACACCTCAGTATAGAACTTGAACGCGTGAAGGGGGTCGTTCACCGAAACGCTGGTCAAAGAGATCTTCATGGTTGATGCGCCAGTCGGGTGGCTGGATTAGTTGGAGGCAACTTTATCGGAACATCGGCACTTGGTCAGGGTGATCTCATTCCCGCGTCTGTTGAAATAAACTTCGTCGCAAAACGCTTGAATGAGTACCAGTCCGCGGCGCTGATTGTTAGTGAGCTGTGAGGGATCGCGGGACAGGTCGGGAATCGTGTTGGTATCGAATCCGCGGCCTTCGTCGCGAATGGAGAATTGGGCAAAGTACTGCGTCACGCTGGCGGTGACGATGACTTGGCGACCGCCATAGAGCGGATCCTGCATTCGCTGCTTCACAATATCGGCATTGGCAGGGGCCGGACGGACGGCATCCCATTCTTCAGTCGTCAGTTCCAGGTTGCCATGAAACATCGCGTTCCGCAGAGCTTCGGTCAAGGCCTTCGCCAGACGCATTCCTTGAGTCTCTCCCACAAGACCCATCAGCCTGACGGAGTCTTGTAGTTGCAGGACAAGCGGCGTAATTAGCGCCGGATCATTATCTAAATCGAACTGAAACTCCTCGCGACTCAGGTAGCGCTGCACCGCTTGGTCGCGGGTGCCTCCTTTCGACACAGCCAGGACGCTGGAGACGGCACGACAGAGTTCCGTGGCGAGCATCGATTTTGGGACATAGTCCACTGCACCCCGGGCCAGCGCTTCGGCTGCGATCTCTTCGCTGCCATGCGCCGTCATCAACAGGACCGGGACGGTCGGAAATCGTTCGTGGATCCGCTCGGTGAGTTGCAGGCCATCCATCTCGGGCAACTGCAGATCGGTGATGACAATCAGCGGAAGCTGTTCCTCTATCTGCTCGAGCGCCTCCCAGCCATTGACCGCAAATTTGATTCGCTCAGAGAACTGCTTTTCGAGCAGACTACGAGCCAGATGCGAATCCATGGGAGAGTCATCAACAATCAGCAGGTAGTTCATGATCTGATCCTTGTGCCCGCACCAATCGAACTCAGGACCACCTTATTGCACCTCCGCCAGCGCAAAGAGGGGTGCGATTGTTTTTCACATTTTCTTAAAGCAGCTCACTCAATGCGGTCGGCGATTCCCAGCACGGGTGCAGATGTTGGCCACTGTGAACTGGACGCCCAATGCTCGACGACTAGACGTTTGCCAACAGGCGTCCAGCGTTCGATGCGATCATCGTCATAGAGAACGACCACGCGACTGCTCTGTATGACCGTTTTAGCAGGTGACGTTCGGCCAGGCTCCGTGACTGTTACCGTTCCATCACGGCGAACCTCGCACGTTTCGATCACGTCGTTCGCGAATTGAACACGCCACACACCGATCGGCAACCCATTCGTGGCTGCCAGGCCTGAAGTTGGAACTTCAAAGTGTGGCTGCGGTTGAGCATGATTACTTGAGACAGCAACCAAGGCGAACAAACAGAGAACAAGTGCAAAGGCTGTTACGCGAGACATCGGACCTCCATTTAGTTCTAGTGAATTGCGGATCACCGCTAGTTGCGGCATCCCCGTACTCTATCTGATACAACGAGGAGGCTGAGCGCCAAGGGGAAGAAACGGAGTGACGAATATTACGCACTACTCATTATGCTGCGGCGATTCTACTGGGCGAGTAATTTCGCCAGCAGGAATTCTTTGGTACTCGAATATTTGTCTGATTTGGAAGTTCCGGGAATCAGCAGATGACATTCGTGTCCGGCACCATCCGACTTTTCTTTGAGTTTGATTCCGTGGACCGGATGATGAATCCCATGCCCTGCATCTTTGGAGGGCAACGTCATGTCGGCAGCGTATGTCATGAAGAGCGGTGGATCCTGGCCGTCGACGTGATTGTAGGGAGAGAATTCGACGTACATGTCGTGATACTGCTCATAGTTTTTCAATGCCCCTTCCATCGTTTGCTCTCCCACCGCCATGTTGATCATGCGGTGCTTCAGCACGTTGGGACCAAGCCAGTCCTCGACGACTTTCGGATCGATGGATGTCTGGCCGGCCGACACTGCGGCAGCGCAAACTCGCGTCGATTCGCGAAGCACAGGGTCAGCTGACTTGGGATCGGCCAAGTCGTCATGCAGCAACAGCCACATCGACGAGCAGGCCCCAGCGCTGCCTCCTGTCAGGGCGATATGCTTGGTATCGATATTCCACTCAGCCGCCTTGGTTCGCAAGAACTGGATTGCGCGGGCAGCGTCATGGACTGGTGCCGGAAGTGGCGAACCGGGAGTCAGTCGATAGTTGATCGCCGCGCAGGAGACTCCCTTGTCGAGGAATCCTTGATACGCCGCCGTGTCCTGCTTCTTGTCGCCGGTGACCCAGCCACCGCCGTGGATATAGACCAACAACGGCCGAGGACCATCGCCTTCGGCCTTCCAGAAGTCGAGCACATTTCTGGCGTGAGGGCCGTAGGAGACATCCGCCTGGGTTGCCGGGATTTGAGGCTTTGGGTCAGCAGCGGATGCTACTGTCGTGAGAAGAGCCAGACAAAACGGGAGGACGAGTTTCATTCGTAAATCCTGCTACTGTGTTTAGCTGAACGACCGTGCATCGAGATGGTTGGGGTGGAGGTGTCCACTGTTGAAGACACGGCCTTGTCGAAGACTCCAAAACCGTGGCACCCCTCGTCAACCATTACCGTCTATTCGTGCGGCTTCGTTTGTTGCGACAGCAGGAACGACATCAGGTGTTGGAAGTCTTCGGGGGAGACGATCTCGCCGACATTGGCTGGCATCAGCGATAACGTCGAGGGTTGTTGCTCTTCGATGTCGCCTTTGGAGACCGTGAATTCTTTGCCCTTGTTGTCGGCGAGGACGATCGTTTCCCCTTCGGTCCGGCGGATCAATCCAACCAGCACTCGACCGTCATTCATCTGCATTGTGATCGCGCGGAAGGCCGGATCGACGTTGCGGTTGGGGTCGAGCACATCTTCGACCAATCGAGCGAGACCGCGTGCGCCAATTCCATCCAGTTGTGGTCCGATCTTCTGACCCTTCCCACCAACTTGATGACAGATCGCACAGTTCTTCTCGAACACTGCCGCTCCCTTGTCGGCGAAGGCTTTGGACGCGCTGTACTGCGACCGCCGCTCGTCGATCAACTTCAGGAGTTGTTCATTTTCACTCGGCAGGCTCGCGGTCAATGTCGCGATTCGTTCGTCGAGCTTTTCCAGCTTGTGCGCGTTAATCCGATTGCGAATCACGGGATCGAGTAACAATCGGGGCGATGCTTTGCCGGACGATGCCAGCACCAGCAATGTTTCTGTCCCCACACGATCACTCGCGAGAGTCTCAGCTAATGATCGCTGGACATCGCGAGGTGCTCGAGCCATCGTCTCGGCGAGTGATTCCGTGAGTTCCTTCGCGTCGCGCGAGAGGACTGAATGGAATGCGTGTTCGTTGGCAGCCACACCATTGGTATCCATTACACCGCGCAGGATCGCCGTGACTCGGGAATCTGGTGACAACGTGACCATTGCTTCGGCAGCTTCCCGGCGAGTGGCGAGAGACTCTTTGGGAGATGCGATGGCTTTCGACAACACTGGTGTGAAGTCGTCAAGTTTGAACTGGGCGATCAAGTCGAACGCAGCAGCGCGGGCTCGGAATTTTTCATCATTCAATGCGGCCAATGAAAACCGTCCGACGGCCAGCCAGGCGAATCCAGTATCGTCGTAGGCATCGACCAACTCGATCACACCGGGCTGACCTGCGAACTTTGACAGATCCCATTCGGTCCGTTGGGCGATGTCATTTCGTGGCGGTTTCGATTCAATCAGCAGTTCCATTGTCTGAGCGTTTCGCAGACGGATGAAGTTCTTGGGAATCTCCGGATTCGAGGTGAGTCCGTTATGGCCCGCCGAATAGAAACTGAGCTTGTTTGGAATCGTGAATGAGCTGCTGCGCAGTGTTCCCATCAGTCGCTCGCCCTTCGGCAGGCTGCACCAGAAAGTACTGTCGCTGTTGCCGTCGGCGGACGCTCGCTTCTGGTGAACCCAAGGATCACCAGGCACAGCGGCGGTCGGATCTGGGAGATAGGTCCAGGTGACGCCATCCACTTCAGGAATTGTCAGCAGCTTCGTTGTTAACTCGCGAGCCCAGCCGCGAATCGGCTGACTGTCGCGAACGCCGCGCCGTTCCAAGCCGGTATTGATCGATTGCAGTTGGCCGACCTGATAAGCGAGGTTGTCCGCAAAACGCGAGCGAATGAGCATCGCCAATTGTTCCACTCGTGCTTCGCTGGCGTACTGGCCTGCAAACGCCACGTACTCGGCGGCTTTAGGGTCATCTTTGCCGTGTCGATCGAGGTATTCGAGAACTAGGTCAGCAGCAGCGGGGGTCTTCACCGCCATCGCCAGTTCGGCCAAGGTCCTGATCTGTGACCCTTCGAACGGCAACTTCGGGACTGCCGCCAACACGGTCTGATCACGCAATTGATCTCGCAGGGCCATGCGTGCGACATAGACGAGGTGAGTATCCTCAGCGGGGGTCTCTGCCAGCAATTGGAAGAGCGCGGCGATGTTGGCAACCTGAGGATGGCGGCCAAGTGCATCGGCAGCGACTCGCCGAACGATTGCATTGTTGTCCTTCAGGAACCCGCGGATCAATACAACGTCGGATTCACCCCACTTTGGACGCTCGGCCAGTGCTCGCACCAGATGCGTCCGTACGAGCGCTGATGAATCGGCCGCGAGGCGGACGACATCTTCGCCGTTCAAGCCATGCAGACGTTCCAGCACCCACAGACCGTGTGCTCGCAATTCTTCGCTCGCCTTTTCGTCGCTCATCGCAGCCCGGACGACAGAGCCCGCAACGGATCGCTTGAGTGGACGGTCGGCGGCAGGCGCGGCCTGAACGGCATCGACAATCCAATTCGTCGCCAGCGTTCTTACGGTCAGATTGACATCTCCCAATTCGCGGGCGAGTTCGTCGGGCTTGAAGGTGGTAAGATCGGGCAGGGGACGTGGTGCGGGGGCCTGGCCATTCGTTCCCTTGTAGACGACTCGCCAGACGCGTCCGTGGTTTCGGTCGCGACGAGGATGCTCGAGCGGCACTTCGTAGTGACCGATGATGCAGTTGTAAAAGTCGGCGATATACAGGGCTCCATCAGGGCCGACTGTCAAATCGACGGGGCGAAACCAGCCGTCGTCGCAGGTCACCAGGTCTGGCTGAGTATCGATCAGAAATGTCGACCCGACTTGCTTCAATCGATCGTGATGCACCGAGCAATTGACAGGGTTACAGATGTAAACACTGCCGCGATGTCCTTCGGGGAACTGGTTCGCCGCATAAAATGCTGGACCACAGATGCCCGTTGAGCCATGGCCGTGATCGATCATTGTGGGAGCAAAGCCGAGTCCGTCGTCTGGCTTGCCAAAGCTGGGGTAATATCCACCTCGCAACAGCATGTAGATCGGCATCGAGTGGCAGTCGGAATCGTATAGATTGCCCCAGGGATCGAACGTCAGTCCGAATGGATTGACCTGCCCCCAAGTGAATTGCTCGAACTCTGAACCATCCGCCCGGAAACGGTAGGTGTTCCCGGAATTCATCGTTGTCACGCTACCCGAGGCATCACTGACGTTGGACGTATTGGCAAAACCGTGACAGCCGTAGATCCAGCCATCGATCCACGGGCGGAATGAGTTTGCCATTCCGTGAGTATCAATGTTGCCGAACTTGCCATAGAGCACATCTCGGGTATCCGCCTGCCCATCGCCGTTCGTATCCGTCGCACGATAAATGTTCGGGATGCTGTAAACCAAGGCGGTATTCGCATCACCGATCGGTGTGACACCGATCGGGATATTCAGTCCTCCAACAAAATGCGTGATCTTAGCCGGCTTCCCATCGGCTCCAATCCCCTCGCACACAGTCAGCCGATCTTTGGGCTCGTGCTCGCCTTGACCTGGAAACCGGCTACGTGGTTCGACATCTCCCTTGGCGGGGTAGGGGTACTCAACGGAATGCGTCACCCACAGTCGCCCTCGCGCATCGAAGGTGATGTTCATTGGCTGACCGATATCCGGGTCAGAGATCACCAGTTGAATCTCAAATCCCGGCGGCAGATGAAAGAGCTTACGCTGGTCTTCTGGCCGAAGTGCCTCGGTAGGGGCCACGCCAGGGGCCGCCAGGCTGAGCGACGCCAATTGCGTCAGGGCAAAAGCGCAGGACAGCAGAGTGAATCGTTTCATAGCGGGGGCTACTCAAGTTGGAATCGATCAGGTTGCAGGAGACCGAATCGTCGGTGAGGAACGACGGCCATCAAACGCCACTGGTCGGCCAGAAAAGGCCGACCAGCGTCTTGGAAAGAACTAACTTTACTTGGCGAGCGGTTTCGGCTGTGCCTTTTCCCACTCTTCTTTGCTGACCTTGCGTGTTTCCTGGATGAACACGAAGTGACCCTTCTTGTTACCGACCAGCACGTCAGGCAAGCCATCATTCGTGATATCGGCAGCAATCACCTGCGTTCCCACACCCGAATCATTGTCGATTTCGAAGGGAATGTAGTCGACCCCAGCATCGGTGCGAGTCAACTTGAACCAGTACAGTACAGCTGGTGCACCAGGTTCGGCATCTCCACCTGGACCGTGAGCCCAATAGCGTTTGCCAGTGACAATGTCCTTCAGACCATCGCCATCCATGTCGACCAGATCAACAGCGTGCAGTTGCGAGAACTTCACACCGTACTTGTTGGCTTCAGGCTTGTCGCCCGTGATCAGGTGCTGTTTGAAAGTGATCTGCCCGTTGTCGTCCTTGATGTTCTCGAACCAGGCAAGTCCGTAGCCGTGAGCATTCAAGGAGGTAATAACATCGTTGTCTTTGTCACCGTCGACATCGTAGACATGCATCTGGGCGCCGCCGCCACCAAAGTCGAACTTGTGATGCGTCCAGACTTCGCCCACCTTGTCGGCGGCAGGTTGTTCCCACCAACCTTCCCGCAGCAGCAGGTCCTGGCGACCGTCGCCATTGACGTCGCCGTATCCAATGCCGTGCTGGTACTTGCCCCAGCCGCTCTTGTTTGAAATCTGGCGGAATGACCAGGGCTTGGTTGGTTCTTTCCAATTCGGTTCGGCATAGCCCAGATATCCATCGGTGTGACAGATCAGTTCTGGCTTGCCGTCGCCCGTGATATCTGCGAAGCCGGGTGATTCATTGTCGGCGATCGCAAAACCCAAATGCTGTTTCCAGTGGCCAGGCTCGCCCTTAGGGTTCTCGTACCAGTTGACCGCTTCCCCGGGGAAGCCGACGATGACGATATCGTCCCAGGTGTCCCCATTGAAGTCATAAGCGAACGACAGGAAGGCATTGGAGTAGTTGTGCGGGTCAAACGTGACCGCAGGTCGAATTTCGGTCGCTTTCGTAAATTCGGGGCCGGCGTACCACAGCGAACCGGCCGTCACGTCGGTCTTTCCGTCTTTGTTGAAGTCGCCGTAGTACATCCCTTCGCTGAAGAATTTGTCGGTGATCTTGATCTTCTTGAACGTCCTGAGGACGTGATCTTCGGCATGGGTCGGCATCGCGCTGCACGCGAGACACCACACCGCGACAAAGGCGAGAGTAGTCCGTTTGATGACCATAGAGTGTCCTGAACGAATTGGGTGACTAACAGAGTGCAACATCAGGTACAGGCCAGAGCGAACCTGTGAATGCTATGGTGGCGTCAATGAGTCCTGTTTGCAATTCGGGACGCAATCCCAAGGTTAGTCGCCAGCAAATACTCTATGTTCGCGGTTCCGTCGAAACAGGGGTCGTGGAAGGCGTCGCAAGATGGCTACGGGACTTTGGCCGGCGGATGCGACTCCACAGCGCGCTGCCTAGCTTGCGAAAGTCGAAAGTCAGCACACCGGATATTCGTACCAGCGACCACATCGATCGGACGGTCGCTCGCGGGGAATGACAGATGTATCTCCGCACGAACCTCGGCCGAAAACGGCTTTTGAAGTGATACTCGCCCGGAAGATCAAAGAAGATCGAGGCATAGTTAAAGCCGAACTGCAGACCGCGCCGCACCAGGCGACTGTCGTTCGGCAAGGCTTCACAGCGTACCGCTGGGCAAAGGCACAACGAGACGCATTGAATCCCTTCTGGCCGCATCCGCTCGACACACTGATGGATCATGAACGGGACCAGACCCCGCGGCGCGTCGAGGCGATGTCGATAGGTTTCGATTGACCAGTGTGTGCCATCTTGAAAGGGAAGGCAGACTAGAAAACCTTCCGTTCGTCCTGTGCCATTCTCGCCCTTAGCCAGGAATAATCGACGACGCCCCCAGTTCGGTGGATCGAAACGACCATTGAAGAACCAGATCTCTTTTCTCTGTGGCTTGGTTTGCAGGCCTTCAGCAGCAACCGCACGAATGTCGTTCAGGACTGATCCCCATTCGGAATCGGAATAGTCCTCACGGCGGCATTCGGTGAATTGGACCTTCTGGCGTTGGCAGTAGTGAAACTGTCGCCGGACCCATTCGTAGGTGCCCCCCGCCCACGTGAGTGCAGGCAGGTCCAGGAGTGGTTCTTCGCCCCATTTGGTGACCTGAAAGCCCTGCTCGCGAAACAACGGCAGATCTTCTTCGGGCGCATTGTAGAACGTGACGACCAATCGTTGCCGCCGCGCGAACTCGTGAAATTCTCGCAGCAGGGCAGGGCGGTCGGCAGCTTCACAAAGCAGCCCACCTTGAACATGGACGTAGCGGCCAATCTGGGCGTAGGCAACAACGCCTTTGCCGTCATTGGACCAGAACGGTTTCAGTCCCGCTTCGGTGGCGAGGTACCCGTCGTACGTCCGCCCAAACCGATAGGCCAGTTCTTCGAGATCCTTCGCTGCTGAAGAATCCGTTTCTCCCACTGCGATTTCCACATTCGCAATCCGTGCATTCATGAAGTAGCGTTCACATCCAGTGAATTTAGAAGTCGCCAATTGCCTCGCCGTCGGCCGATTGGATTACGCGTCGCAACGTCTGCGGGTCGATCATATTCGAGATCGCACGAACCGATCCGTCGGCAAAGAGAGCGTTGAACACGTCACCGATCTGGCCAAGCGATTTGAGGGGATCCTCTGGATTAAAATCCAACCCTCCCGGCTTGGTCCAGATCGTCGCTGTGTCTGGGCCAGCGTTGACTGCCAGAATGGTACTCGAGGTGCCATCCGTAAAAGACGCGATACTCGGAGCTTGCTTTTCGGCAAATGGAGCACCCGGACCGGTAAAGACGTGTAATGACGTTTGGCTTGGGTCGGTCACCCCATCGGTTTGATAGACTTCGGGCATCTGATTGATCAATGCCTTATTGGTTTCGCTGTCCCAAGGCTCATCCAAGTTGAATTTGTTGTAGAGCGCGGCCTGATCTAAAAATGGCAAGAGGTGAACTCGCCAGCTGAGACCTTCTTTTCCTGTCGCGGAACTACCCGCTCCAGGAAACGCACGATTCGTGCTCTCATAGTTGTGAAAGGCCAGCCCAATCTGTTTCAGGTTATTTCTTTTGCGGGTGTTCGCTGCCGCCTGAGCCGCCTGCTCCAAAGCAGGTTTCAGTATTTCTGGCAGTTTGTCGAAACCTTCAGGCACAGGGATGAGAAACTCAACCCGGCTTCCCACTTGCTTGACTGTCGCTGACTGGCCGATGGCATGAACGAGTTCCTGCTGCTTGGCTTGATCAGGATCCGGTGGAGTAGGAGAAGCCTTCAGGGTCGCCTTCAGTTGGTCCAAGCCGCCATTGGCGAGTTGTGACATTGCGCCAGCGGTCTGTTCATTGACGGCGTAGGCAACCAACTCAACGAGCTTGCCTCCTGTCTTTTCGGTGACATTAACCTGCAGCGAGACTGAGTTGATCTGCGCGAGCATGCCAAGCAGCGGGTTGATCATCGCCGCTTGCCCCACCAGGGCGGACTGCGATTTCAAGTCGATTGCCACCGCGACGTCGGCACCGGATTGCAATTGGCTGACAATGTGCGATGTGCTTAATTGACCCGCTTTGCGGGCATCGATCATCTTTTTCAAGGTCTCAGGGGGAGCCCAGAGAATCGTTTTCTCGTCGACGAAGCAGACGGCGGCCTTGTCATTTTTATGCAGCGTCAATCCCTCGTACGATTCTTCCTCAGCGCCATTCACGGCTAAATCGATGAAGGCCTGCTGGTCGACCGCTGAAGCTAACGTGAGGATCAAGATTGGTACGGGGCCTTGATCCGCCGGTTCAAACGTCTGTTCGAAGTCGATCGTCTTTCCATCAGCGAGTTCAACGAGTTTGGCAAATTCCGCCTCGTCTATCGTCGTCGAAATTGATTGAACGCTTCCATCGGCCAGCAAGATCTGAACTTTCTTGCCAACTTCACCCAATGCTTTTTTGGGTGCGAGGGCATCGAACACGAGCCCACCGGGTTTGGTCCAAGTCTCGGCGGTGTCTGCACCAGCCATAACAGCGAGGATTGTGTTCGACGTTCCATCGGTGAAGGCGGCGATCGACAGCCCCTTTTCTCCATGGAATGGTGTCGCGTCGCCAGTGAAAACGTGCAGGGCGGTTTTCCCGGCCTCGGTCACACCGGGCGAATTGAAAACGGGGGGCATCTTTTCAATCAGCGTCTTGTTGTGATCGCTGTCCCATGGCTCGTCGAGATGAAACTCCTCATACAGTTCGCCCTCACCAAGGAGCGGCAGCAATTGGACTCGCCAACTCAATCCGGTCTTTGTTCCCTCGGCATCGCCGTCAGCGCGAGGGAAGGCATGATACATGTCATGATAGTTGTGGAATGCGAGTCCAATCTGCTTGAAATTGTTCTTCAGCTCCAAAGCGGGCGTTGCGGCGGGGATTTCCTCGGGGCCGGACACATCCAAGCCGGAAGCTCCCGCCGCCTTACTGGCAAACGATTTGTCGATCACCAGCAAGGCCCGCTCGATGGACTCGGGCTTGATCTTGTATTCGTCGACTTGTTTCTCGAACTCGTCCAGCAATCCTGCATCGTGGAACATCCGATAGATCGCCGTTTCGTGGAGGCGCTTCGGATGAACGACAACCAGTCCCACGACGTCGTCGCCCAGATAGGCCGCTTCGGGGAGGGGCGTCGCAGGCTTGGAATTCTCTGCAGCTACTGAGGGTTCGGCTGCCGGAGCGGCCTTAATGGCGGGAGTCGGTTCAGGTGTCGGAGTTAGCTTTGTGAGTGGAACGGCCTGCGTCGTGGGTGTTGCTGGCGGGGCAGCAGGGGGAGCCTGTCCGCATCCGACCCATGTCAAACCCAGTAGAGTTAGTGCGAAGTATCGCGGTTGTCTCGTCAACATGTGCAATCTTCCCTGCACGGCCTGGCCGCGCCACCAATTGTTTTCGCCAAAAATGATCGTAGGCGTTGGAATTGCAAAATCCACAGCGACGGATCGCTTTCGAGCATAACCTCCACAGCAGCGACAAGGGAGCGAACTGAGTCAGGAATTCGCTCCGATCCAGCAAGACGGAACCTGAGCCAAGCAAGACGACTGTCGGGCGGGTTCACGTTTTTGTATCTTGCTGAGCGACGTGGAACTCGACCCGAACGCAGGAGATCCTTCATGCGACTGTATTCATTGCTGGCGTGCCTACTGTTGGTTCCGACTCTGACTTTGGGCGAGGATGCACCAGCAAAACCGCTCACTCCCGCTGAGGCGGCGAAGAAAGTGCGAGAGAAGATCACCGTGGAAATGCTCGTCAAATCCAGCGGTGGCAATGAAAATTGCTACTTAAATTCGGAGGTAGACTTCATGGCGGATGCTAACTTCACGATCTTCATCCCGAAGGATACGAAAGAGAAGTTTAAGAAGCTTGGCATCGCAAATCCTGCCGAGCACTTCGACAAGAAGACGATTCAAGCGACTGGGACCGTGATACTGGTCGAAAAGAAACCGCGGATCGCGATTGTCGAACCGGATCAGCTTAAGATTATCGAGAAGAAGTAACCGGTAGTCCCCCGTCGGGCCGGGCCTACAGCCGCTTGGACAATCCCTCGGCTAATCGCTTCAGGGCGGGGCTGATGTCGTCTGGTTCCAGATGCACGTTCAGCAGACTGAATGCCTCGCGATGGGCCAGCGCGGCATTAAGGGCCTGATCCAGCTCTCCTTCGGTGCGAACTTCGAAGCCCCACCCGCCGCCAAGCAGGTCGGGCATCCGATGGTAGTTCCAGTTCAGGATGTCATTGAACGGCCCATCCTGCAGGAATCGCTCGGTTGTGTAACCCTTGTTGTTCAACACAATCACAATCGGGTTGAAGCCGTGCCGGACGGCTGTGGAGAGCTCCATGCATGTCATCTGAAACGCGCCGTCACCAACGAGAACAAGTGGCCTGCGATCCGGAGCGGCGACGGAGACGCCAATCGACGCGGGAATCGCAAAGCCCATCGACGTGTAGTAGGCCGGGCTGATGAATTCCGTCTTGCGATAGATCGTCAGGTCCGCGGCGCTGAACAGGCAGTCGCCGACATCCGCGACGACAACCATCGAATCGTCCAACAGTTCGTTCAAGCGAGCGAACAGGCGAGCGTTGGTGATTTTGTCGCGAGACTTCAGGACAAATTTCCCCTCACCCTTCGGTCGCGGCAGCAGCGGTCGCTTGGGGACTTTCAAATCCAGCTTGGCGAGACCTTTGACAAAATCTGACACCAGGATGTCATGGAAGTGATGATGCGAAATCCGCGTCTCTTCGCTGGTCGCATAGATGCATTTGCGAGGGTCCAGGTGAGCCGTGAAGATCCCCATATCGATGTCAGTCAGGAACGCCCCCAGCATAATCACGCAGTCGCTGTCTTCGACATAAATCCGTAGTTCGTCGCGACACATTGCTCCTTCGTAAATGCCCAGGTAGAGCGGATGCTTCTCGCTGACGACAGACTTGCCGAGCAGTGTCCCGACCATCGGGATGGAATTGCGCTCGGCAAACTTCACCACTTCTTCGGACAGCCCGAAACGATGAAGTTCAACTCCGACAATCAGCACAGGTTTCTTGCAGGCATTGATGACGCGCTGGGCATCGGCAAGTGCTTCACTGAGCGCATTTTCGTCGCTGACGACGGGTTCGATTTTCGGCACATGCACATAGGGACACTTTGTCTGCACGCGGTCGCGAGGAAGTTCCAGATAGACAGGGCGCTTGTAACGAACGGCTGCTTCGAGGCAGCGGTCAATCTCGCGGAAGGCGGTCAGCGGATCTTCCAGTGCCGCGCTGGCGACGGTGATCTTTTCGAAGACTTCGCGCTGCGTCGTGAACGCTCCGACACGGTGATGCAGCAGCGGGTTGGCTCGTCGTTCGGCCATGCCCGGAGCACCGCTGATCACGATAATCGGAGATTTTTCGGCGTAGGCGCCAGCGATCGAATTGCAAAGGCTCAGCCCACCGACGCAGTACGTGACGCAGACCGCTCCAATTCCGTGGACGCGAGCGTAGGCATCGGCTGCATAACCTGCATTGTCTTCCCGAGTGCAGCCGATCACACCCAGCGGGCTGTCCTCGAGCATGCCGTAGAACTGCAGTATGAAGTCGCCGGGGATTCCAAAAACATGCCCCAGACCATAATCCTGCAAACGCCGGATCAAATAGCCACCGATGGTCTGTTCGGCTTCACTGAGCTGCGGAACGGCAGGTTGCTTCGTAGCCTTTTTCGCGATCACCTTCTTGGTAGCCATATCGATCCTTCGAGGGTGTGAATGCTGAATAGACACCACAATACTACGCGGCGCGGCAACTCTAGTCGCGACGAATTCGCAGGCGGCGCACTTCAAACGGGTGATCTTCCGCCTGGATACCGATCGAACCTTCGCTCAGAAAGTCCGGCTCGCACTTACTGATCGGCGTGCCATTGAGCGAGACAGAGAGGGCTCCATTCGTGGACACGATCTCGATCGCATTCCATTCACCGACCGCGTGACGAGCCTTCAGGCGAGCGGCCTCGTCATCGGTCGCAGTGACAGGCTGAGCACCACCATTTTCCTTGATGGCCGCCATTTGAATATGCTTGCCCTGAACCTCCAGGCAGACCGGCCACAGCTTGTGTTCGCCGGTGATATACACCAGAAATCCCGTGTTTCCCTTGAACTTGGACTCGTCCTTCAAATTGGCAGGTCGAGGGAATCGATAGTCGAGGCGCAGCGTGAAGTTCTGGTACGGCTGCTTCGAGTAAAGGTAGCCTTTCGGCTTCCCCGAAGACTTAATTCCGTCGGCGGTCCCTTCCCACGTGGAGGCTTCGGCGCCAAAGGCCTCGAAGTCTGGAAAAGCCAGCAGCGAGAAGCCCTCTTCGACTTGAAACGGAGTGTCAGTTTCGACTGCAGCAACAAGAGCTTTATCGCCTGTTGTGCTATCGGTTCCAGTCGAGGCGGGCGCCGTCGATGTTTCCACCACCGGACTATCCTTGTCACCTGCGGAGGCCGGCGTGGCGGAGGCTGTCGAATTTGTTGATGGCGGCTGTTGGCCACTACATCCTGCCACAACAAACAATACCAGCATCAGACCGTAGCGCATTGTCACCATTTCGAACCTTGCCCTTCTGGGATGAGTTCGATGTGACTTTAGCTCGCAAGATATCTTCACGCAACGATTGAAATAACAGCGAGCTACCGCCAAGCGCTAGCGGGATCAGTATTACTGTCCGCCATACGTGCTGGCGGATTAGCTGTCGAAGGTGAGAACTGGGCCAAGGTGGGCATCTTGGCCATCGCAGACTTGATCGGCACGCTGGCCAGGTTCGAATTGTCGGATGAAAGCACGGTTCCGACATAGTCCCGTGTTTCAGCCACCAAGATGCGAGCATTCTCCTCGATTTCGTGTGGCTGAACGCGAAAGCGACCTTCGGCAATCCACGCCAGCAACTGGTTACTGGTTCTTAAATCGAAATGCCCGAGATCGGTGTAGCGATTCAAATCATGGGTAACTGATGTTGCCAACTCGAAGTCGAAGAGTTCTGCATTCGGCAAAGCAATCAGGGCGTGAGACAGATCTTGTTTGAACTGAATCTGCGACTCAAAATGATTGCCTTCGCAGCCCATTTGAATCGCACGCCAAAGGGCTGGGAAGGGTGGCAGCACAATATGGAATCGAACTTCGGGATGACTGCGGATGACATCCAGCAGATGCGACTGCGCAGCAATATACGCCTGCCGGTTATCAGTCGGTCGACTATTCAGTCCCGCAATAGCGTCGGGTAACGCTTTCGCGACCGAACCCGGCCCGTATTTTCTGAGATGATGCCAGACAAATCGCGATTCCTGATCGCGACTGCCACCACCGAACAAGACTTCGAAGGAAGTGCCCAACGTGCTGCCAGACAGGAGATACTTGAATGGTGTCGCAGCATCGCGATTGTACAGATGATGGGGAAAGTCAGAAGTACGGGTCGCATCTGGCCCGCGTTCGAAGACGCTGAAGTCGATCGACCAGAGCACATCACGAACCTGCCCCGTTGCCAGAGCCTGATCCAGGACCAGATGTTGCTCTCGCGCAGTCGAGCCTGAAATGCATAACTTCAGGGGGTGCCAGCCCAGTTGCGACTGAATTTCCGAAACGAGGAAGTTCTCCGTATGGGAATTTCCAATAACGACAGAATCATACCGGCCGAATCTGGCCTGCCCTGCGTTCGCTTGTCGAGCATCTTTCGCGTAGGCCTGACGCAACCAGGGCGAATGGTAAACCCACAGCGGGTCCACAATAAAGTTGAATAGAGCAATCGCGAGCAGAGACCCGATTGTCATGCCCAGGTAGAGACGTAGAAATTTTTGGGGTGATCCAGCGTTCATAAAAACACAACTCTCGAAAACGGCCTTCTGCTAGAACTGGAAGTAAAGGAATTCGGTCGCTCGAGAGATTTGCAGAATTGCGAGCACTGTCACGACGGAACAAACGAACGCCCATTTCGGGGTCGGTTGCCAAATGAGGCGCCGCTTCGCGGCGTCGATTGAAAGCGTCTCGTACACTGGCTCCCAATCGCTCATAATCTGCTGAGTGTTCGGGGCGAACCACACAATCGCCAGGAGCGCCGCGAGATGAATAACCTCGTCCCTCCCGTGCACCACACGGAGATCGCTAAACATGACGCCTGATGTCTGCAACAGAGTCATCACTCCCAGCAGGTTTTCCGGACCGGTCAGCCATTTCAGTGGTAGCGCAACACCGTTCATGCCAAGCATCGACTGAAACATCGTGCCCGCGGACTGCAAGTTGGGGGCACGAAAGACAACCCATCCGGCGACGACTGCGGCAAAGGTGACGGAGCGTGCCAATGCGACGTGCTGCCAACGAGGAGCGAGTGAATCCATTCCGAATCGTTTCTTCGTGGCGATCCAGCTGTGATTGACAATCAGGAAAAGTCCGTGCAGGGCTCCCCACAAGATGTATGTCCAGCCCGCACCATGCCAGAGGCCGCCAAGCAGCATTGTCGCCATCAGATTCAGATAGCGCCGTGACGGCCCCAACCTGCTGCCACCAAGAGGGAAGTAGATATAGTCTCGCAGGAATCGCGACAGCGTGATGTGCCAGCAACGCCAGAACTCGATGATATTCACGGCCTTGTACGGCGAATTGAAGTTCATGGGCAGTCGAATGCCGAACATTCTTCCCAAACCGATCGCCATGTCAGAATAGCCGGAGAAGTCGAAATAGAGCTGCAACGTGTACGCGAGCGCCGCAAACCAAGAATCGATCAAATTGCTACCGTGACCTTGTTGCGCCGCGTCAAATACAGGACCACTCAATGTGATCAGCCCATCTGCAATGAAAGTCTTTTTGAAGAGACCGATAAAAAAAATCGTCAGC
>CAIMFH010000037.1 GCA_903840265.1 uncultured Schlesneria sp.
CGCGCATGTCGATGGTCTCACATTAACATGCGCGGCTCGGCAGGAGCCTCGCCCTCCCAAATACCTCTCCCATTTTGCGAACCGAATCGCGCGTTCAGCAGATGAAGCCTTGGCAACTAGTGCGTGTCGCACTTACGTGCCGCGTTGAAACATGGGTTAGACTAAGCAGATTTCTGCGCGCGGGACGCCACAGTTAAGTGGGATGCGCTCTAAAGGTTGGTTCGATCGTCCATGGCAACTCCTTATCTGTTTCGTCTGGACGAGCGACTGTCTAAGGGTCTGGCTCGCCTGGATGCGCCGCGACGCGAACGACATCGCCAGTTTCTCCTGTCGCAGCAGAATCCCGATGGCGGTTTCGGTGGTCGTGGGCTGCCCAACGACGATCCCGATGCCGAGCCTGATGGTCGCGAATCCGATTTGTATTACACAGCGTTCGGGATTCGCGCGCTCGTGGCGATCAAAGCCTTTGATGCTGACGATGCCCGTCGAGTTTCCGAGTACCTGCTGACGTCGCGTCATCGCCAAGCCAGTGTGATCGATGTTGTCAGTTGGCTGTATTCCGCACTGGTTGTTCAGGTCACATCTGGAATCAACGTGCTGGCGAACGCGGATGCGAACTGGCCACAGCAACTCGGGGAGATCCTGGAAGGCTTCCGGACCGCGGACGGGGGTTATGCCAAGACGCGGGAAGGGGCGATTGGTAGCACATACCATTCGTTTCTGGTGGCCCTCTGCAAAGAGTTGATCGGCCAACCAGTGCCATCACCTGAGCTGCTCGTGAAGTTCATCCTGGATCGTCAACGCGATGATGGGGGCTTCGTTGAGATCGCACCGATGAAACGCAGCGGTACAAATCCGACGGCTGCGGCAGTCGCAGTGCTGACGCTACATTCGAAGGTCGGCCCCAATCTTCGCAATGATGTCCTGGCGTTTCTGAAAGACGTCCGCAGCGATGAGGGTGGCTTCCAGGCGAATTCGCGAATTCCGTTCGCCGACACATTGTCCACATTCACGGGCTATCTCACGTGTCAGGATCTGGAAGATCGATCGCTGATCTCACCGCAACGGGTCGAGCAATTCATTTTGTCGCTGGAGCAGCCAACCGGAGGATTTCGAGCGGCCACCTGGGATCAGGCGACCGACGTTGAATACACATTCTACGCCTTAGGAGCACTAGGCCTGGCCTGGAGTCAGGCCTGATGCAGTCTCGCGTCGTCGACGGTCACCCCGGCTAGTGTCAGGCCGTCGTTACGCAGAATGATCCACGATAAGGCCGCCCCCGTGAGATAAACCAGGGCCCCTGCCCAGAGGATGTCCGAAACAAAGTGGCCTCCCTGGATGACGCGTGTCATTCCCATGCCAAGCCCAAACGCTGTGCCCGTCAGAAAGAAGGCCGCCGTCAAATAAGGCCTGCGTCTCGCTGTAACAAAACCGGGCATCATCAGGTAGAACGCCACAGCGGCGTGACCGGAAGGAAACGACGAATTGCTGTGTCGCTCAGGAGCCCACGTCCCGACGGGCAGGAATTCGCGGTCACCGTTAAATGTGGCACATTGAATAGGACGAGGTCGCCCCCAGAGTTCTTTGAACCCCACGTTGACAATCAACCCGGGGCCGATCGCCAGTGACAGACCAAGGAACAGGGCAGCACGCTGAATCGCTTTGGATCGACGCCACCCTGATCGGGGTAGAATCCAGCGACCAAAGATTCCAACAACCAAGCCAGAGACCCCCAGGACAACTGAGGGGATTGTTCCCTGACGATAAATGGTGAGCCACGGTTCTGCCAACTCATACGGCCAGACGCCTTTCGTCTGATCGTAGAAAAAGCTGGAGACCCAAATGTCAAAATCGGACCATCGGATCAGCAGGCTCGCTAAGACTAATCCCACCATCGGACGAAACAACGGCCAACGGCGCTGAAAGAAACCCGCGTGCTCTTCCACTCGGAAATTGTGGACTCGACGAGCCGAGGCGTACGGCGAGATCGTGTGCGGGGCTTCGATGATGGCAGCGGATGCATTCATGGCAATCTCTGCTATGGCAAAATGGGATCTTGGTGGTTTGCAAGACGCTGTGGTGGTGTCAATCGGTCTGGCCAAGCCTCAAACGACTCGCCACGCCAGATTCGATAGTGGCGGCTTTTTCGAGAACCGAGCGATACATGGACTGGTCCAACTTCGGTAACGGAACCGAACGATTGTGCCAGGCGTTTTGGCAATTCGTCGATGCCGTCCGTGATGATCACGGCGTCAAGCATGTGGGCATCTGCGGGACCGCTCCACAAGTCGTGCTGCGAATCGATGACCTGACCGACATTCCAACGATAGACTCGGGGCTTTCCCGGAAGGTAGTAAGCAAGTTCGCTGACAGGTCCACGCGCGGTGGCCGCAATGATCAGCATCTCTCTATCTTGCGGGAATGTCTGCATGATCGTCGCCACCTGTTGACCCAAGTCTCGCCAGCCACGCAATCGGAATGTCGGATCGAAAGCAGTCCCGGCGACCGATGATCCAGGGATGATGAACGGGATGATCGCCAAGCCAACCGACATCACGGCACTGATGCCAACAAACGTGGGCAGCCAATTCCTCCAGGCATCCAATCGCAACGACAACGGCAGCGACCCGCCACCCCATGCCGCGAGCAGAATCAGGCCCGGCAGGTGCAACGCGACCGCCCAATTCGGTTGGACTTGCTGGAACAGACTGAGGGCGGTGACGGCGATCAGCGGAATTCCGCCAAAGCACAGCAGGAAACGCTCGCGACGTTCAAGGCGTGAAAGCATCATCAGGGCTGACGCAACCACCACCAGCATCATCCAGCAAACCAATGGTGAAAGAATGCCAAATTGCGACGCGACGAACTCCAGGAACCTCGTCACGTGCCTGAGAGTCGAGACTGGCTGCGTACCGAAATGCTGACTCGTATGTTCCAGCGTGATCCAGGAGTGACGATTGTTCCACAAGATCACCGGTAGCAGAAACGCCAGACTACCGCAGATCCACAACCATAATGCCGCAGTCTTAAATCGTGACCGATCGGACTTTCCGGTCAGCAGAAATAGCAACATCAAAGGTATCAGGCCCATTGCCGTCTGTTTCGTAAGCAGGCCCGCGCCGGTGGCCAGGATTGCTGGCACCAGCCACTTCAAATCAGGCTTTTCCGCGGCAAACATTCGCCACAAGCAGTAGAGCGACGCGGTCCACGCCACGAGGAACGGCGCGTCGATCGTCATCAATAGGCAGAGCGCCGTCATTCCGGGAGATGCGGCAACAATCAGAAACGCCCAGAGTCCGATTCGATGATCGTACATCGATCTGCCTAACTCATAGACCGGCCATAGACCAAGAGTTCCCATCACTGCGGCGGGAAATCGGATCGCGAACTCGGAGTCTCCGCCGATAAATGTTGAGAACGCAATCAGCCAGGCAATCATCGGTGGCTTGCTGTAGTAGCTCCAATCGAGTTGCCGCGACCAATCCCAGTAGTAGGCTTCGTCAGGGACAAGATCGAGCGGACAGATCAGCAGATAACCGACTCGAAGAATCAGCAGCACAACCAGAAGCAGCAGGACGCCCCATCGCCCCGAATCGAGCAGCATGCGCGGCAACCGCATGATCTGCGTCGTCTGATTCAGGACTGGCACTACTTCCGTCACTCACTGGACTCCCACTTTTTGTCGCGCTCAAAGCCACTAGGTTCGAATCACACCGGACAGCCAGGCCGAGATTGCCCCGCCGACGATGACGGGAAACCAGGCGGCAAGGTCCGCCGGAATAATCTGGCTTGCTCCCAGCATCTGGCTGCCTTGCACGACTCCGAAAAGCGATGCCAGGACGAAGCCGCACAAGGCCGAATCGGCAACAATACCGGGGCTCTCGCGGCGCACCATCAACGGGACGACGATCAGAATCGCAATGATATTGAGCAACGGTTGGGCAAGCCGGGCATGGAAATGAAGCACGAGCCGATGGACCGAGACCAACCCGAATGCAGGGCAACGAATTCGTTGCAGTAACTCCGATGTGGAGAGCAGCGAATAGCTGGAGCTGCGTTGACACAACTGGTCGGCGGTCACCGAGGAAACGACGAAGACATTGGGAGTGTTCGCGGGCAGCCAAACCGTCTCGCGTCCGGCTTCGGTCAACCGTTGCTTCAATTCGGCGGGTGGTGGCGACACACTTCTTAACAACCAGCCTGCGGGGCGTTTGCCGCGCGCTGGAAAGAACGTTGCGGTCGGTGCTTCGAGGATCGTGATTTCACTGACTATTCCCGGGGCCGGAAGCACGAACGAAGCTTGGTCGATCGTGCGACTGGACAAGCGAATCGCTCGCCCATCGATCGAGATTCGCGTTGTATGGTCCGTGAAGGATTCGACATCATGTCGCGTGGCAGCGCCACCACCGCGTGATTCGTACGCAGCATGGGCAATCTGCGGAACAATGAATTCCTGGTTGAGTGCCAGCAGCATGTAGACACCCGAGCTGGCAATGATCAGCGGAGTCAGCACGCGATACATCGGGATTCCCGCTGCCAGCAACGGATGAAGTTCGCCACTACGCTGAAGCAGGACCAGCAGAACCATCAGAGAAATGATCGTCAGTGCGGGACCGGCGCGATCGAGGAAGAAGACCGATTGATAGGCGTAGCACTCCGCAATCGACTTCAGCAGTGACGTGGTCCCTTTGTCGCCGTTGCGTGTCAGGAATTCGTCAAGGTTCTCCAGCAGATCGATGATGATCACCAACCCGAATGTGGTGATGAAGCACACCCCAAACGTGTGGAAGAAGCTGCGCAGCAGATAGCGATCGAAGGTCATTGCGTTCCGCGGCGATGCGGTGGTAGGTAGGTTCGCTTGGCAATCGCGAAACGTCTGGGGGTGTTTGGCGGACGGGATTTAAGGAGAATTCCTGAAGTTGGTCAAGATCGACAACTGCTTCCGCAATCGCAGTCACCGTCACGACGGCATCTCGTTGGCAAAAAAATATCCCCAAGGTGGCCAAGTCTTGCGAGTTGACCTTGACCCATTGCTGAAGATCAATAAGCTCCCGCTCAGCGACGACCGGCAGAAACAGCCTGTCTGTCGCCAGTTGTCTGCTGCAGACGTTCCACGGAAGGAGCACGCATGAAACGCTGGTTGGCCAAGCTTATCATTGGTTCGTACCTGACGGCATTGGCCCTGGGAGTTGGTTGCTATACCATGAATTTTGGTATGTCTTCTCATCCCGCGGTGTACTTCTTCGTCTGGGATATGTTCTGCGGATGGTCGGCTCACGAGGTTCGCTATCACATGATCGCGGAAGGGGAGAGCGGCAATTACTATCGCCTCTGCCCACCGCCATGGAACACGTTCTCTCCCTATGGCGACTTGGAACGCGATCAGTACGACGCGATCGGCAACGCCCATGCGAAGATTGCAAAAAACACACTGCGACATACGGATCACGAGCCCATCACGCGGTTTTTCCTGCTCGAGGAAACCTGGCCGAAGAAGTACAACCTGCCCGACCATCTGTGGGCCGCACGTTTCGACGAGGAAAAGGATCCTCACAGCTATTTCTGGCTGAAGGCAACGTTCGACAGTGACGGCATGGTCATGCAGGGGAACGGCGACTACATCACGCACCTGACGAATCTCGCCGTAACGGATAACCCACGCCTGAAGGCGGATTCGCTGCGCGGCAAGCCGTTCTACGCGGTTGACCCCACTCAACGAACAGCAACAGGGTCGAGATCTGGAGTCGAGGCAACCGAAAACGATCTGCCTTGGTTGCATCCGAACGCGAACTGATCGACTCGATAACCATCTGATCTTGCAGGCAGGAGGCCGCAGAATGACAACGCAGAACGACGGGTTCCAGGCACGAGTCGATCGCTTTTTCTTCGCGATGGAAGTTCCCTATGCCATGGCATTGCTGCGAATCGTGTTCCCCATCGTCATGATGGGGATGGTTCTGCCGCGCTGGTACGTTGTTCGAGAACTCTTCTCCGCGGATGGTGCAACCGCCCAGCTTTCCACTGGCTATGGCTACAGCATGCTGCCCGAGTTTTCGGGAACGGTCGCCGTGGCATTGTACGCCATCATGATCTTCACACTGCTGACCGCGTCGATCGGCTGGTGTACGCGAGTCTCGCTGGCGATCTCGGGCGTGCTGTTCACCTATTTCTCAATGCTGGACTACGTCAGCACCCTGACTAAGTACACGGTGATCGCCACGCACGTGCTCTTCCTGCTGACACTTTCTGCCAGTGGAAGCTTGTGGTCGGTTGATGCCTGGTTGGCTGGGCGCAAAAGAAATCATTGGCCCGGACAGCCGTCCGCCGAATACCAGAAGTTCCCTTGCTGGCCGCGTCGCCTGCTGCAGATTTTCATCGGCGTCGTCTACTTCGGTGCCGCAATCACCAAGATGCACACGCCGTTGTTCTTCACCGGCGACATGCTGCAGTATTGGATGCAGACTCACATCAATTTCAAGCACCCGATCGGTGAGTACTTGAGCCTGTATCCGATCATGCTGGTTGCCTTCGCGTATGTGACGATTATCTGGGAAATGACGTTCATATTTCTCAGTTGGAAGGGAAGCTGGCGAACCATCATCCTTCCTCTAGGAATCATGTTCCACTTCATGACCACGCTGACATTGGGACTGCTGATGTTTCCGATGATCTGCTACTGCACCTATCTGTCCTTCATGGACGAAGAGGATCTCCACAACGGAGCGGCCTGGTTCCGTCGCCAATCTCGGCGTCTGAGTTGGCTGAAGACCTCCGTGCAGAAACTCACGTCCCTTCGCGAATGGATGGGGCAACCAGCAAGTAGCTGGAAAACTTCCGCGCGAGCCGCCTTTGTGTTTTCGATGGCGCTCTTCGCTGTCGCCAACGTGGAAGTGGAACATTGGTTGGATCTGTACGGGGAACGCCGACCCGAGGGCCGCCACCAGTTGGTCGCCATGGATCAGGACGAAGTCACGAAGTTGATGGCACCGACCGAACCGTTTCGCATCTCGGACCATTTCTTCGCAATCGACATTGGGACGATTCTGGTGAGTGATCGCCTCGCCGATCGCAGAACGGAATTTCGACAAGGTGAAAAGCTGATCGCTCAGTGCAACCTGACTCCCCCGCATGCCGATATGTATATCGAATGCAAGCTGCAGAACAGTGACAACGTGATTGTCGATCGATGGGGATCGATTGCCACTCGAGAAATGTTTCGAACGAACTTCAGCTATCAATTCAGCGATGCCACACCACCGGGTGAATATCACCTGGTCGTCGAAACGGCCGGAACGCCGATTCTGAAAAAGAAATTCCAGCTTCTGGAACGCCGGGGAAAAGTCGCCGCGAATTGACCGCGATAGGGGGTTTGTAGATAGTGGTCACCGAGTGCAGCGCCAGCGATGCTGCTTCAGATTCACATCTTGATCCCAGTTAAAGAGTTCGCGTTCATGTGGTTTTCTGAGAATCCCTGGCCACCGATGATCATCGCCGCCGTTCTGGCGGCGGTGTTCCTGTTAATGTGGAATGCGAATCGCCGCGGGTTGCACCTCGTGCTCGCGGCGGTATTCGTGCTGCTCTGCGGTGGCTTCTATTTTCTGGAGCAAGCGATCGTCACCGAAGGTGAGCGATTGCAGCAGAGGGTCGTACAACTCTGCGAGGACTTTCGCGACAAAAAGCCGACTGTGCTGGACTACGTTTCTGACACGGCTCCTCAAATCAAGCTGCAGTTTGCTTCTGCTTTAGTACTGGTGACAGTCGGTAAAGATCTCAGGCTCAGCGACTTTCAGACCACGATGTCGAAAGACAATACCGAGGGAACGGTTCACTTTCGCGCGAATGCGTCGCTCAACGTTGTCGGTGTCGGAGATGTCGGCTATTCGCCCGCGCGACTGATCCTGACGTTCCAACGCGAAAAAGGGGAATGGAAAATCATCAAAGTTCAACGCCTGAACCCGCTCAACGGCAAAGAGATGGACGTCTTGGAGCAATCCGCCGGCTGACCAATCGCCGCAAAATGTTCGTATCTGCTCAAGAAAGGCCGTCGCGTGCTGGCCGATGCAATCATCCGCTGGACGGCTCGATTGTTCGTGGCCTGCTATGTCGGGCGTCTGTGCGTTGATGCCATCGGATCTCATGACGCCAGCTCACTTCGCATCGCCAGGTGGCTGTGGACCTGCGGCTGCGCGATCTACTTCATTCATGTCGCGGCCGCGTTTCATTGGATGCACCAGTGGAGTCATGCCGCCGCCTACGAACACGTCCTCACGCGCACCACAGAGATGACAGGATTCGCATCTGGCATTGGCTTGTATGTCAATTATGCGTTTGGTGCTCTCTGGCTCGCCGACACGGTGATCTGGTGGCTGGATCCAAGATGGCCGGATCGAATCGCTCCCCACTACTTCGTGCAGGCCATATTTGCGTTTTTGATGTTTCAAGCAACGGCCGTTTTCGGGCCTTCGTTCTGGAGGCCGATCACGGTTGCCGTCATCGCTCTGTTAGTCGTCTTGCGACGATTCGCGGTCAAGACGCCTGATCGTGTCGGCGACAATCCCGCCTAGATCTTGCACCGCGGCGCTCACGACTGAACGCGGATGACTTTCTTCCGGACTTGGTTGAGCCTATCTTGTCGAAGATTCCAACTTGACCCACACTTGGAGAACTTCTCATGCGCTCGGTTGCGACATCCTTGATGCTCTTGTTGTTAATCGCATCCCCGCTAATCGCTCAAGGCGACAAACCAGCGGAACCTGAAAAGTATGAACAGGGACCAGACTCGAAACCGGTCGCTGGCGTCGCCGAAGGAAAAGTCACGAAGCATTCCTGGACCAGCCAGATTTTTGAAGGCACAGTACGCGACTACTACGTCTACGTCCCGGCGAAATACGACGCTGCGAAGCCTACGGCAGTCATGGTCTTCCAGGACGGTCATTCGTACGTCAACAAGACGGGTGAATTCCGAGTCCCGGTCGTCTTCGACAACTTGATGGCTCGCGACGAACTACCACCGATCATCGGTATCTTTATCGATCCGGGACATCGAGGCGACCCGCTACCGGCATCACGCTGGCAGGCGAACAACCGCAGCGTTGAATATGACACCCTGAGCGACAAGTACGCTCGGTTTCTGCTGGAGGAAATTCTTCCCGAGGTCGGCAAGACCTACAAGCTGACCACAGATCCGGCACAACGCGCCATCTGCGGTGCGTCGTCAGGCGGGATCTGTGCATGGACGGTCGCCTGGGAACGCCCGGACGAGTTCCGCAAGGTTCTAAGCAACATCGGCAGCTTCACAAATATTCGTGGGGGACACGTTTACCCGTCATTGATTCGCAAGACCGAACGCAAACCGATCCGCGTCTATCTCCAAGACGGCGACCACGACGTCAACAACGAACATGGCAACTGGTGGCTGGCAAATCTCGAGATGGAATCCGCGTTGAAGTTCGCCAAGTACGACGTGAAAACGGTCTGGGGCCACGGGGCCCACAATGGCAATCACGCCGGCGCGGTCCTGCCCGACGCGCTGCGATGGTTGTGGCGCAACGAATAGATTGATGCAGGACACCCGATGTGGCCAGCATGGCTTTTGGAGGCGGTTGCGTGAATATTTCGGACCTGCTACGCGACTCAGCGCTAACTCGCCCCGGACATCCGGCGTTGATCTATGAGGCGCGGATATTCACTTATCGTGAACTTGATCACCTCACGGACCGTTTCGCCGCGTCTCTGCGAACTGGGGGCGTGCAAGCTGGGCAGGTGATTGGCTTGCTGTTGGAGAGTGGTCCGGAATTAGTGATTGCGGCCCTGGGCGCCTTCAAAGCGGGCGTCGTGCCGAACATCGTCAACGCCATGTTGCGGCCCGAGGAGGTACGGGCCGTCATCGCCGATTCCGAAGCCGTCTGGCTGCTTACTGATTCGGAACGACAGAAGGGGTTGCAGTCCATGGCCGATGGGCTCGGCGTCCGTCGGACCGTAGTCGTTGACTCCGATTGGGACGCACTGCTGAACTCCTCATCTGAAGCATGTTCCACAGCAGACCTGCCACCCAACACTGTCGCTTGTCTGCTGTACACGTCGGGGACGACCGGACAGCCGAAGGGAGTGATGCTAACGCATCTGAATATCGTCGATAACGCCCAGCAGTTCGCCCGCGTCCACTTCCACTCCGGCGACACGCTACTCGTCGCGGCTCCATTATTTCACTGCTGGGGGCTCATCAATGGTGTGCTGGGCATCTTCAGCGTCGGTGGGACCGCAGTCATCGTGCGACGATTCAAAGCAGAGCCCGTGCTGGAACTAATCGAAACGGCTCGAGTGACGCAATTGCTGGGTGTACCAGCGATGATCAATCACATGACGCATTCGTCGGCGCGGGCTAGCCGTAACTTACGGAGCCTGCGCGTCGTCCACTCAGCTGCGGCTCCGATGCCTGCGGAATTGATCTCCGCGATGCGAGACGACTGGAAGGTTGGCTATGCGGAATCGTATGGGCTCACCGAGGTCAGCCCAGTCATCACGACCACGCCGCCGGAAGAGATGCGCGTTGGCTCATGCGGGCGAGCGATGGGAGACACCGAACTCAAGGTGGTCGATGCAGACGGCCGGACGCTCGCAGTCGGTGAAATCGGCGAGCTATGGGCGCGTGGCACTGCCGTGTCCGCCGGCTATTACAAACGCCCTGAAGCAACGGCCGAGGTATTCGTCGCAGGCGGTTGGTTCCGCACAAGTGACATTGTGCGAAAAGACGCTGAGGGCTACGTCTACATCGTCGACCGGGTCAAGGACATGATCAATGTCGGCGGCGAGAAAGTCTACCCGCGAGACGTCGAGGAAGTCCTGTTCCGCCATCCGGCAATTGCTGACGCCGTGGTCTTGGGCACACCGGACCCAATCCTTGGCGAAGTGCCACGTGCCGTTGTCGCTCTTAAACCCGGAGCTCAACTCTCACAAGAAGAACTGATCGCGTTCTTACGGCCGGTCCTGGCTACGTTCAAACTTCCACGATCCGTGGAATTCGTATCAACAGTGCCCCGGAGCGCCTCGGGCAAGGCGCTGCGCCGGTTGTTGCGCTAATTACACAGGAGCGACGGAAGAGCTGATGACGGCTCTGATTTATGGTAATTTGTGGCTTTCAAGAAACCGAATGCTTAGTGTTCCGGGTCGAATCGCCGGACATCTTTGGTGCCGGTTCATCGAGAGTTCACATCGCAACTAAATTCCAATGAATGCTTCGTCAATGATTCTCTCAAGAGTTCTGTAGGAGGCGAACTAATGACTGCTCGTCGTCACCTTCAGCAATCCGACAAGTTACGGAAATCGGGATAACAGGATGTCGATTGAACTACTTGCAGCCGCATTCGGTACCTGGACGAAGCTGTTACTTTCGATTGTTCAATCACTTGGGAACTGAACATCAACGCAGATTGCCGGAAAGTAACCCGGGACATTTTTGATAAAACTGCCTCGGTCGATATGACCTGAGGCAGTCCTGTCTGCGGATGACCGGTGTTGCGCGATTACTTCGCAACAGCAACACCGGGCGTCTTCGTGTGCGCGTGCTGTGGGAAGTCGAAAGTCAACACGAGCGGTTCAGTTCCCGTGTTCTCGATTTGCACACCGCCGTTCGCCAGCGCCGCCTGAGTGATGAATCCAATCTCAGGATAGATCTCGCCGAGAACCATATTTTGGTGATAACGCACGTCGAGTTTTCCGACGCGTCCCTTTCCACCGTTCGTATGGAACAGCGCGGGGCACTCGGGACGAAAATTCGTCTTGGCACCAGGCTGCAAGGTCAGTCTGAGAATCGAGCACTTCTGGTCGCCGAGGAAATCACCGTAAACGATCCACTTGGCGTCGACCCCATGGCCTTTAAATTCTTCAGCAGCGATTGCCGGACGGGAGTTCTTCAAGACGAAATCCGGATCCTGGTTCGCTGCGAAGTCGAACTTTTCAACCAGGTAATCCCAGTCTTCATGCCGGGCCTTGGGATAATCCTCTTCCCGACAAGCGTAAAACGCATCTTTTGCGCCAATACGACCGTCAAGCGTTAGATCCTCGGCCAGGAAGTGCTCATCCATCGTGACGTGAAGTTCGTGTGTGCAAAGGTTTGTCGGTGAATGCAGCACGCCATTCGGCATCACGAAGCCGTTATCCAGTTGCATCATCGTATGTGGTGCCAAGTGCCGGATCCCGTTGTACTCGCCCTTTCCGAAGCTTTTCATGCAGGCGAGGAACTGATCTCTCGTCACGAACGAGTACAGTCCCATGGCTGTCGTGTGATAATGCGACGCGCTGACGCCGGGATTGTCGAAAGAGTTGATGTCATACACTTCCCACTTTGACCAGTGAAGGTGATCCGGAATCGGATTCAAATTGTCGAACTTCTTCGACACAATCGGCCAGGTCGGTTTGCCGAACAGTTCTGTCGAAAATTTCGTAACCTTTTCACCGATGACGGCCTGTGGATTGGCGGCGATCAGATCCTGGAGCGAAATAACTTGCCCGTCGGAAGCAAGGACGTGCGCTTCTCCCTCGCGAAACGGTGCTTTCTTCGTGCGTGTATCGATGACACCGGTGACGATGGGAACGGTGCAACACATCCAGAGTTCATCGAGACCGGTACCGCCCATATAGTCCGGATAGTACGATCGCTCGTCGAGGCGAATGCGTTTGCCCGGGGTACAGAATGTCCGGCCGGCGTAGCGGTGCAAAAGTTGCAGCACCCCGCCGTACTTGTCGAGGCAGTCATCGAGAACCGAAGTAGCTCCTCCGCGAGTTCCGTCGATCACATTTTGCTGGGGGTATTCGTGCAGTTTGTCCGCAAGAATTGAAGTCGAAGCAGCCACGAGTACAGTTCCTCAAAGAGCCTAAACGAAACAAGTCGGTTCCAAAACATCTTGGCGAGACGCAAGATATTTTCGTTCTGCCAAAACACCACGAGGCGCACGAATGATCGAATTCATCGGGGTCAAAGCAACGCGAGGAGTGTAAGGAAAAACGCGGCCGGATGGAATGACATTCGAATCGGCGTAACTCGCACAAGTGAAACAGAGTAGTGAACGGACTGCTTCACGGACATGCTTGTCGTCGACACGCTTCCACGTGCCCGACTTTGAGCCCCGCTCGGGCTGAGGGAGTCAGCCCAAACTCACTCCCGTTTCTTCCAGCCACGCTCGATTCCACGCAATGCGCCATAGGCCGTCAACTTCGACTGTCGAGCCCATGATATCATTGGCAAGGATGGCACGCATCGAATCGTCGTGACATCCGCTACCTACGTTGCAAAGTACCGAGATGGTACAGGTTTGCTTTGCAAGGTCTCGACCGGCTGTCGAGATGAAGATGCCGCTCGTTCAGTTCTTTCAAAACTGGAACGAAGGGCCGAACTGATCAAGGCCGAAGTTATCTCCCCGATCGAGGCTGCGACCGCCGATCACCAGACGACACCACTTGTGGACCACTTCGCCGAGTATCTCAACCATTTGCGGGCAAGGGAAACAAGTCCCGTTCGCGTGGCAAACATGAAACGCCAATTCAATCGTGTGTCGAGTGACTGTTGTTTTCGCCGATTATCAGACTTGGACGGCGGAAGTTAACCAGGTGGCTTCTTCAACGTGAGGCGGAAGGGATGTCGGCCTCAACTCGCAACGGTTGGTATGTCGCAGCCCCGTCAATCTCCGAATACTCCTGCCACTTCCCATCGGTTTTTTCGTAGAGTGTGCCCGTATCGCCACTGGTGGAAAACGTGACCCCCAGGTATTCGAGCGGATTTGGCCCTTGATACTTGGTTAGCTTGTCCTTGCCGGTTATTGAGTTGATATGCACGCCAAGAATGCGGTTCCCTTTGCGGAAACTCTTCATGATCTCGTACCGAACCCACGGGCGGGCATACGTCTGCGAGCCGATCAACACACACGTTACCGATGTGCCTTCCAATCCTGAATGAATGAGGCGTTTGACCGCCGTGGGGTTCGTCCTTTTCGCGGATTCCCACACTGACGCATCAAAGAAACCGGCATCCTCGCGATCTGGCTTAGTGAGCCAATGATTGCGCACGACGTTCGCCCGGAAGTCGATCACGTCTTGGTAATGGAAGCTGAAGAAAACTCGTTTGGCCATTGCCTCACTCCAATTGTCTAAATGCCGCCGCTGTTCATGCCGCGTTTTCTTCCCGAATCTGTTCGTAAACCTGCTTCAACAGATGCTCCGATACGAGTCTTCATGATGAGCAAGCACGTCATCCTTCGTGATCGACGTAGCCACCCGCTCAAATTCCTTGAGAATGAATCGAGCGGAGACATCCGGTGTTGATTCAGGATCGCCCACGAGCAGATCGCGGTTGGAAACGTCCCATCCTGACGGACTCCGATTGGAGCTTACAGGAACCCGCTTCCCGGGTTTTTCCATCTTGGCGGCGGGCATGCGAACCGCAGAAAGAATCTTCTTGAGCTGACCGGCTGCGGACTATTCTCGCAGTCCATCAAGGTAATCAGCCCACCACTGCATCATCTTCCGGCGTTCTGGAAGGTATTGGGCATGATTGTAATCAGCTCGAACGCGATCACGTTCACCTTGGGCAACCTGCGAATCTCCAGCACGGCCTGGGCCATGTTTTGCAGGGATTTGTCGGTCTGCTTCGCGACAATCGCGGCGAGGTCCTTCTCGCGATCCGTGCCGCCGGGCGTTTTGATGAATTCGTCAACGAATGACTGCACTTCGTCGCGAATGGCGAACACGATGCGGTTGCGCTCGGGGACGTTCTTGTACTGGCTGCCCTTCTGGAAGATGCAGCTCTGGCAGTCGTCCTTGGCCTCTTGATCCGGCGACAAGTCGCGGATGCAACCGAACAGCAGCAGGAGTGTCGTCATCCGTTGCTGCCCGTCCAGCAGGTCGTTTTCGTCGAATTCGTGACCGTGTGCCGGATCAGCCTTTTTCGCCTGAAACACGAATGAGCCGAGAAAATACTCCTGATCGGTTTTCTCTTGCTGGGCAAACGTCAGATCATCCAGCAGTTCGTTGACTTCGTCTTTCGACCAGATGTAGGGGCGCTGGTATTCAGGAATGCGAAACCACATGGTCGAGAAGATCGTCTTGACCAGAATCTTCTCGCTCTTGATCTCATGTTCATTTGGCATAAGGCCTCATCATGTCAACGGAATTGAAAAACGGTTCCATCCAGGGAACTTCGAACCAACGCTGAAGAAATTCGCGGTGCGGCCCAAGCGCCAGGGTTGATTCTCTTTATGTCTTTCTCTACCCCGGCGGGCATCGGGAGTCAAGAATGGCCTGTTGGCGACAACGAGAAGCGTCCGTGACAACTGCGCCAGAGCGATGTATCGCGTTGGCGTGAAGCACCAAGTGTCCGGCAAGCGAAAGCAAGGATCGGTCGAAAAAAAACGCCGATGGGAATAATCAGATCATAACTTCGGAGTGACGATTCGGTCGCGCATCGGTGACATTGAGGAAAGGCAAATCCTCGCAAACGTAGGATGGCTGCGGTGGAGCACAGAACAGTTAAGGAACAATTAACGAATCTGTGATAGCCTAAAATAAGGCATGATCCGCATCACGCAACAGGACAGTGCCAAGGACGCCAAGCGTTACTACGCGACGGCGGACTATTACAGCGAAGGTCAGGAACTCGTGGGTTCCTGGGGCGGAAAGGGTGCCGCCCGCCTTGGGCTGGAAGGTACGGTAGACAAATTCTCCTTTGAGCGGCTGTGCGACAATCTCGATCCAAGGACCGGAGAACCGCTGACGGTGCGAACACGTACCGAGCGGACGGTGGGTTACGACTTCACCTTCTCGGTGCCGAAGTCGGTTTCCCTGCTTTACGCAATGAGCGGTGACGAGGGGATCATGGATGCGTTCCGTAGCGCCGTCGATGAGACGATGCGAGAGATGGAAGCGGAAATGAAGACCCGCGTCCGCATGGGCGGCAAGGATGAAGACCGTGTCACCGGCAACATGGCCTGGGCGGAATTCATCCATACCACGTCCCGGCCCGTCGATGGCCTGCCCGATCCGCAATTGCACGCC
>CAIMFH010000038.1 GCA_903840265.1 uncultured Schlesneria sp.
GAGTTGCTCGTGGTCATCGCCATCATCGCCGTCCTGATTGCTCTGCTGTTACCAGCAGTTCAGCAGGCACGCGAAGCGGCTCGCCGCACGCAATGCAAGAACAATCTGAAGCAACTCGGCTTGGCACTGCACAATTATCACGACACCGCGAGAATGTTCCCTCCTGGGCAGATCTGGCGAACTGCCAGCATTGATACCGGAGGATGGGGCGGAACAAATCAAGGTGCCGGTTGGCGAATCATGATCCTGCCATACATTGATCAGGCCCCGCTTTACAACCAGTTCAATGCGAATCTCTCGATCTTCGATCCGACAAACGTACCACTCCAGCAGGCGAAACTATCTTCACAGTGGTGCCCGAGCGATGGTAGTGCAAATGGCGGCAATATGTTCGTGACGAACAATCAGCAGTTTTCGCGAGCTAGTTATGCTGCCAGCGGTGTTGCAATCGGAAACATGAATGATTGGTACGCGAATACAGGCACGAATGCCGGCATGTTTGGAAACCAAGGTGGTTGCAATATCGCCCAGGTGAATGACGGAACATCCAATACGTCGATGGTTTGGGAAATCCGTGCCGGCTGGAATCAGAATGATCCGCGTGGCGTATTTGTATCAGGTCGTCCCGGTTCAGGTTTGGTGGGAAACTGTAACAACATGATCGGTGGTGCCAGCCAAACTGGTGACTGTTACGGTATCAATGAAGGGGGCAGCCCAAACAATAACCACACGAACGGCGACGACTGCTGGGGCCCAGCCGACTACAACAATACGCAGATCGGCATGGGCGGTTTTTCCGGCGGTGACGGCCAGGCTGGTCCGAAAAGCTTGCACGTGGGCGGCGTGCATTGCCTGATGGCGGATGGTTCCACACGATTCGTTTCCCAGAATATCGATGGCAATGTCCACAAGGCCATCCAGACCAGAGCTGCGGGCGAAACGGTCGGCGATTTCTAAGCGACTTGATCATCAAGTTCGTTATGCGCTGTTTATTGAGAAGCCCGGCCTGTTGTCCGGGCTTCTTCTTTTTATAGTGATGATCCCGCCGGCGCTTACAGTTCATCGCAGATGGACCTTGCGAAGCTCTGTTGGCACAGCTTAGGTTTGGGACGAACCCTCTTCCTAATCCTCACAAAGAAGTGGCTTCAACAACCTGCGGGGAGGGCATCCCCCCGACAACGGCCGCTATTCCGCGGGGAAATGGATGCGGAACAACTGTCCCCCTTGGATAGCGACGTAGTAACCGGCCTGCACGTTGGACCAACGATCTACCTGTCCATCGGGCCACAGCAGTTGGATTTCGGCGATCGACTTTTTGTCGCCAAGCCCGCAGTGTAATTCCTGGGCACAGGTCGATAAGAAACTGCCACCGCCAGCGATGTCACGAGATAGCACCTGAGGAATGATCCCTGTTGCGATCACGCGTGCTCCAATTCCACATCGGGGCGAACGAAAACGACCTACCGGTTTGATCACAACGCTTGAGCCGGAAGCTGGAGTTTCATTAAGAACTAAAAGTGACGGGTCAA
Organism: uncultured Schlesneria sp.; assembly: GCA_903840265.1. Taxonomy (GTDB): domain Bacteria; phylum Planctomycetota; class Planctomycetia; order Planctomycetales; family Planctomycetaceae; genus Schlesneria. The sequence goes on from CAIMFH010000038.1 coordinate 1,530, forward strand.
TTTGATTGCTGACGACAAAATCGAGATCTCCATCCCGATCGACATCACCAGTGGCCAGCCCGCGTCCAATCCATTCCGAAGTGAAATACGAACCAGCTTCGGATGAGACTTCCGTGAATCGACCGTTCCGATCATTCCGAAAGAGATGAGGTCGCATTCGGTAGGGTTCGTTTTTAGACCACGGTCGATCTTCGATGTGGCCCGTGGGGACGACCAAGTCAAGCCATCCATCGTGATCGACATCGAGGAACTCAGTTCCGAAGGCCAGCGTATTGCGACTGGGGGGACCAAGTCGTGAAGAGTTGGACACGTCTGCGAATGCCGCTCCCCCCAGATTTCGAAACAGAGTATTCGTCTCGAGGAAGAAATTTGTGATGAATAGATCAGGCCATCCGTCGCCGTCATAGTCGCCGTGCCCCACCCCCATCGCAGCGGTTGCTTTGCCATCAGCATTCAGTGCGACACCGAACTCGATGCCGCGTTCTTCAAATTGAGGTAGCAACAATTCCCGACCGGCGATCTGCGTCTTTTCATTTTTCCCAGTTTGATTTACGTAAAGGAAGCTTGGCGTCGTGTCATTCGCGACGAAGATGTCACACCATCCATCTCCCGTCAGGTCACAAGCCACGGTTCCCTGGCCCCGACCGTCGAGCCCGGTGATTCCAGCACTTCGTGTCACATCCTCGAAACGGCCATGACCGTCGTTGACGAAAAGAAAATCATCCAACGCGGGAAAGAGGATCGGCGAGCAGGACTTCGTACCAGTTGGGCTGCGCGGTTCTTTACAGATCATCGGCGGATCATCGTCAGCCTTGGCATAGGTCGCAGCAAAAAGATCCAGCAGACCATCGCCATTGAAGTCCGCCCACGCAGAACTGGTGGTCCAGGATTCCCTGGCTAACCCTCCACCATCTGCCAGTGCTTGAAAGGTGCCATCGCCGTTGTTACGCCAAAGTCCGGAGCGACCATAGGCGGACAGAAACAAGTCTGGGAATCCATCTTCATCGTAGTCGCCAGCCTCACAGCCACTGTAGTAGCCATGCGCAACAAGCCCGGCGACCTCTGTGACTTTTTCAAATCGACCACGATTGCGATACATCTCGTTGGTGTACGCGCTGGTCTTTTCTCGCAAAGGCAGTCGGCATCCCTGAACCAGAAACAGATCCAGAGTTCCGTCGAGGTCAAAGTCGACAAGCGCCGCGCCTCCTCCCAGCAATTCCTGGATCCGGTTGTCGCCGCGCATGTCGTCAAATCGAGTGAAGTTCAGTCCCCAGTCACTTGTGGCATCCCGGAATCTAAACGGAACGGAGGGACTCTTTTTGGCGGGAGCCAATTGTGGTACTCGCGTTGCAGAAGAACTCTGACTACTCAGAGATTCGTGAGGCCCTTTTTGCTGAGGGGCTGACGACGGCTGACATCCCGAACTGAGTATGGCAATGCTTATCAGAACGACAATGACTTGTCCGTTAAAGTGCACCTGTTCGACCGGACTTGGCATTTGCCTATTCCAAAACAGAGTGGGAATCGGGTGTGGTGGCCCGCTGTCGAAACAATTCGACCGCCGCAATCACTTTAGGATTATCAGGGGCCAATCGCCCAACGAACTGTGACAAGATCCGCCCCTCCTGATTGAGGTCAATCTCTGCACACATATCCAACACAAATAAATAAGAATCGGGGTCCTCGGGCTTCCGAAAAATCTTACCAAGATTATTTTGAATGCGGCCAAGAACAGACGATTTAGCCAGTGCATGCTTTCTGCGCGGTAGATCGTTCAACTCCAGATACGATCTGGTCAATCCGGCCCAGGCCTCGGAACTCGTCGGGTCCTGCTTCAAAAGCAACTGAAATGCTGCAACCGCGTCCTGAGGCCGACCCCGCTCGTTCGCGATTTGGCCTCGCTGAATAAGGAGCAACCAAGGATCATCAGCCGCCAGTGAAGGAAGTGCGTTGAACCTGCGACTTAACTCGTCCTGATCATCCATCTCTCGCAAACAGGCAATCAGCGCGGCAATCGCCCAGCGATCAGTCGGGCGATCATGAACAACTTCTTCCAGCAATTTTCGAGCTTCCGCCAGTTGGCCCTGACCAGTTCGATATCGGCCCAAGGCGGTCTTGATCCAATGATTATCAGCGTCAGCGCCATGAAATTCATCAATCCATTGAACGGCCTCCGGCCCGTTCCATCGCAGATGGCTCGGGAAGCAGTACGCGACCACCTCGAAGAAATCTCCTTCGCCGCGCAATATGGTTCCGTGAAGTAACTGCTTTCGTTCTTCGAACCTCAGCTCAACCTCAAGAATATGCCTGAGCCGTTGACGGGCATCAATTAGATACTTGGCCTGAATTTCCGGGTGTTGATCTTCGGCAGCAATTAAAGCTCGAAATTCTGCTTCAGCATCCACGGACCGATGAAGACTCAGAAGCGCTCGCGCCTGCTGATAGCGAGCCATATGACCATACACCGGATGCGTCGTCGGGATCCTGGAAAAGCACTGAATTGCATCGGTGGTTCGGCCTCTGGATAAATACGACTCGGCCAACCACGAGAGGGCATCTACTCGATTGGCGGCGCGTCCATACTTGAGCTTGAACGACTCCTTCGCTCGATCAAGATCCTTCTGCGATACCCCGTCAATGCCGCTCCAGGCCTGTGTCAACACAAAACCAGAGACAAGCGCAAGCACGACAAGCAAGATCATCGTCAAGCGGTGAGTAACGCACCAGTTAACAATGGCCCGCATTTTGGACACCAGATAGGAAAGTTGAAACCAACACCAGAACGGTTGTTTTGCCGTAACGAATTGAATAGTCAGAATCTCACATACTTAGAATCGATTCAAGGAAGTGTCTGAAACTCCTCCAGGCAACGATTGCATGATGTGAGGGCTGGAATGGCCCATCGTAAACGAGGAACCTGCTACCGATAGCCAACAGGAGGTGCCCTGCAATTTGTCCGGCTGCGGGTACCAACACATCGCTCGCCGTAAGTCCCCCTTGATCGGCGGTAGCAAGTTCCCGAATCTGCGGTTGACTTCATTGTCGGCGCGACTGATGTTAGCATTGGGCCGTACGTGTCGATTTCCGAGCGTATCGCTCTTTTCTTCCTTCAATCAGGGCAATCAAAAACATGATCTCAAGCCGTCTGTCAATTTCCGCTATCGTTCTGTCCGCCGCGTTCATTGGCTGCGGCGGCGGAGCAGAGCCCAAGAAAATTCCGACCGTGACCCCAGAACAAAAGGCTGAACTCGATAAGCAACATGCCGAGATGAAAGCCAAAGCCGAAGGCGGAGCAGCTGCGGCCCCAGCGAAGTAGTCGCGATACTATTCGCGAGATAGTCAGTTGAAGGCCTGATTTCGCCGGCAATCTGATAGAGCCGCCTCTTTGTGAGACGGCTCTTTTTTTATCGCCACTCGATCTATCTCAGCGAGACTTCTCGGGGGGATTCGGTGTCGGCCCCGGGGTTTCGCCTCGCAGTTTCTTCCAGCGTTCTTCGGCCTGTCGACCGTAGGGCGTATCACCGAAACGAAACACCAATTCACTATACAGCGTTGTGGCCTGAGCGTGATCGCCAAACGAGGCGACCAGTTCGGCCGCGTCAAAGCAGGCTCGAGCCGCCAGGTAGCGGTCTGCATCGTAGACCAACGGGAGCCACAGCAGCATCGCTGCCGCTCGTTCGGGCTGGTGTTGTCGGCGGAAGGTTTGCCCCAGCACATAGTAGCCGCCGACTCGCAGTTCTTCGGGTAACTCGTCGATCGCGGCTTCCCAGCGGCCCAGTTCATTTGGGGTGGCCGCTCCGCCCAATGATCGGACTCGCCACAACTGCATCTGAGCCAGTCGCTGGACCTTGATATTCACGTCGCGAGCCAGTTGTCGCAGGATCTTTTCGGCCTGATCATTGAGTTCGCGATCAAACAGCAGATGGCTGGCGCCGATCAGTTGCGAGACCGGCGACTTGTCTGCCAACCAGACCCGTGAGTCGACCTTCAGGCCCGCATCTGACACCGTATCGCCCCAGGCCAGCGGAGCCAGGCCATAGTGAATCGTCTCGGGATCCGATTCGACGATCGACAGAAACAACGGCACCGCCGCGCGATAGTTGCCATTCCACAATGCGCACCGGACCAGTTGAGCCAGGATCTCGCGACGCACCCACGCTCGATCTTCTTCCTTCAAGGCCTGAGTCAGTTCGACCTTGGCTTCAGTGGGCTTGCCATTGGCCAGCAGTTGCCGACCTTTCTCGTGATGAGCGGTATAAGCGGTCTGCACCTGAATGACATCTTCGCGCGGGAAACGCTTCAACCCCTCGCCCGTTTTCGTTCGCAGGATCACTTCGCGCCCGGTGTAATCGTCGACGTAGCCGGAATAGGGCAGGCGACTGCCACCCGGTTGCTGAATGATCACGCGATCCTGAGCGGAGCAGATGGCGGTCGTGGCAATGAAGAACACGCAAAGTAGACGGCACGCGGAGCATGCCGAGCTCAGCACACGGAGTGTGCTGTCGACTCTGGAGACCTTGGAAGATGCGAGGACAAACCGTGAGGACTTGTTCGTGTCGATGAAGTCACGTTGTTGATCGGTCCGCGTGCTGACGCAGCGCGGCTCACCTGAAGACGGTGGGTGGCACTGGCGACGGCTTTGCGTTGCCAGTGTCTTACCGAATTGACAAGCCGCAGTAAACGCTTGGCGACGCGAGTTGTCACACAGGCTCTTCATGCGATTAGAGCGATTGCAGCAACGCGAAGACACTGGCAGCCCAGAGCGGCCGCCAGTGCCACCCAGAGTCCTCACACGAAGGTCGTTACCCACGCTAAGTGCCACACAATGTAGACGGCACTCTCCGTGTACCGCGCTCAGCACACGGAGTGTGCTGTCTACATTAGAAGCCACGAAGAGATCAACACGTCGAGAACCCCGAGTCCGTGGCACACCGCGCTTATGATTCAAGTGAGCAGAATCGCGCACGGTCGTTTAGCCCTTGAATCGCGTCACATCGTGATAGCGGTACGATCCGCCGTTCTGATTGGCTAGCTTGCGCAGGAAGTTCCCGAGGTTGGCATCCACACCCAGTTCCGGGCCCTGTCCGAATTCGATGCTGTGAATCCGCACGCGACCACCATTCATCGTCCTGATTCGTTCCAAGTCCTTCGGCCACAACGGCGGTTCCAGTGCATCCGTCAGAAAGAAGATCACGTCGGGATTCGTCCGCAGAGCCATTTCCAGCGGCGGCAAGTGGTCGGTCCCGGACCCTGGCTGAATCCCCGAGATCTTCTGGCGAGCGAGCGTCTTGTTCAGATCGGTCGCCTTCGCCATCGTCGGCTTCGTTTCGTCGTGCAGTTTGATCAGGTGGGGTTTGTCGTCATAGAAGATGACCATGAACTGCTGGCGTTCATCGAGTGCCTGCAGGCTGGACATCAATGCTCCC
>CAIMFH010000039.1 GCA_903840265.1 uncultured Schlesneria sp.
GCCCATCGTAAACGAGGAACCTGCTACCGATAGCCAACAGGAGGTGCCCTGCAATTTGTCCGGCTGCGGGTACCAACACATCGCTCGCCGTTAGTCCCCCTTGATCGGCGGTAGCAAGTTCCTGAATCTGCGGTTGACTTCATTGTCGGCGCGACTGATGTTAGCATTGGGTCGCATGTGTCGATTTCCGAGCGTATCGCTCTTTTCTTCCTTCAATCAGGGCAATCAAAAACATGATCTCGAGCCGCCTGTCAATTTCCGCTATCGTTCTGTCCGCCGCGTTCATTGGCTGCGGTGGCGGAGCAGAGCCCAAGAAAATTCCGACCGTGACCCCGGAACAAAAGGCTGAACTCGATAAGCAACATGCCGAGATGAAAGCCAAAGCCGAAGGCGGAACAACTGCAGCTCCGGCGAAGTAGCCGCTGCCAGCTTGTTGTAAGAAGCGCAGGTTGCCTGACGCTGCTGCTGTTGAAATGTCCGATTGCCACCTCACACGAGGTGGCATTTTCGCATATCGACACATCCTCGACATGGCCGTACTCCTGTCGGATGGGCTTCCAGCCCATTGCCTTGGCTCTGGCCTATTGAGTTGAGATTTCGTCTTCATGGCGCATCGTGCGCTGCGAAGAATGACGGGTTGGAAACCCGTCCTACTGGAAGAGGGTGACTCGAATAGACCGTGTCAGCGAGACTTCTCGGGGGGATCCGGTGTTGGTCCCGCGGTTTCGCCTCGCAGTTTCTTCCAGCGTTCTTCGGCCTGTCGACCGTACGGCGTATCGCCGAAACGAAACACCAATTCACTATACAGCGTTGTGGCCTGAGCGTGATCGCCAAACGAGGCGACCAGTTCGGCCGCGTCAAAGCAGGCTCGAGCCGCCAGGTAGCGGTCGGCATCGTAGACCAACGGGAGCCACAGCAGCATGGCTGCCGCTCGTTCGGGCTGGTGTTGTCGGCGGAAGGTTTGCCCCAGCACAAAGTAGCCGCCGACTCGCAGTTCTTCGGGCAACTCGTCGATCGCGGCTTCCCAGCGGCCCAGTTCATTTGGGGTGGCCGCTCCGCCCAATGATCGGACTCGCCACAACTGCATCTGAGCCAGGCGCTGGATTTTGATATTCACATCGCGAGCCAGTTGTCGCAGGATCTTTTCGGCCTGATCATTGAGTTCACGATCAAACAGCAGATGGCTGGCTCCGATCAGTTGTGAGACCGGCGACTTGTCTGCCAACCAGACCCGTGAGTCGACCTTCAGGCCCGCATCTGACACCGTGTCTCCCCAAGCCAGCGGTGCCAGGCCATAGTGAATCGTCTCGGGATCCGATTCGACGATCGACAGGAACAATGGCACCGCCGCGCGATAGTTGCCATTCCACAATGCGCACCGGACCAGTTGAGCCAGAATCTCGCGACGCACCCACGCTCGATCTTCTTCCTTCAAGGCCTGAGTCAGTTCGACCTTGGCTTCAGTGGGCTTGCCATTGGCCAGCAGTTGCCGACCTTTCTCGTGATGAGCGGTATAGGCGGTCTGCACCTGAATGACATCTTCGCGCGGGAAACGCTTCAACCCCTCGCCCGTTTTCGTGCGTAGAATCACCTCGCGACCAGTGTAATCGTCGACGTAGCCGGAATAGGGCAAGCGACTGCCACCCGGTTGCTGAATGATCACGCGATCCTGAGCGGAGCAGATGGCGGTCGCGGCAATGAAGTACACGCAAAGTAGACGGCACACTCCGTGTGCCGCGCTCAGCACACGGAGTGTGCTGTCTACGTTGAGGACGAGCGTCTCGAGTGATGATCGCACCGTTGGCTTATCTTCAGTCGAAGACACGGCCATGTCGAGTAGTTCGAACTCATAGGTATCTGCATAGCTTGGCATCACAGATTAATTCGATTGAGCCGAGATGTTTAGGAGCAATCTGAACGGACGGCCCTTCAGGCCTTCGAACTTCATTAATGGTCTCTGATTCCCGGGCCTAAGGGCCCGGGCTAAATGAACGGCTGGCCCCTTGGGCCGAAAGAAAACAGTCGTTTAGCCCTTGAATCGCGTGACATCGTGATAGCGGTACGATCCGCCGTTCTGATTGGCTAGCTTGCGCAGGAAGTTCCCGAGGTTGGCATCCACACCCAGTTCCGGGCCCTGTCCGAATTCAATGCTGTGAATCCGCACGCGACCACCATTCATCGTCCTGATCCGTTCCAGGTCCTTCGGCCACAACGGCGGCTCCAGTGCGTCCGTCAGAAAGAAGATCACGTCGGGATTGGTCCGCAGTGCCATTTCCAGTGGCGGCAAGTGGTCGGTTCCGGACCCTGGCTGAATCCCCGAGATCTTCTGGCGAGCGAGGGTCTTGTTCAGATCGGTCGCCTTCGCCATCGTCGGCTTCGTTTCGTCGTGCAGTTTGATCAGGTGGGGTTTGTCGTCATAGAAGATGACCATGAACTGCTGGCGTTCATCGAGTGCCTGCAGGCTGGACATCAATGCTCCC
>CAIMFH010000040.1 GCA_903840265.1 uncultured Schlesneria sp.
CTTCGAGCCATTCTTTACGACAAAAGAGGCGGACAAGGGAACCGGTCTCGGCCTGCCAACTGTCTATGGCATCGTGAAGCAGAGCAATGGCCATATTGATGTGTACAGCGAAGTTGGTCTCGGTACGACTTTTAAAGTGTACTTGCCTGCATACAGCTCAGCAGGTGAAGCGGTTCCCAATGCCGAACCAACTCCGCAGGAAATACTACGAGGTACGGAGACAGTCCTGCTCGTCGAGGACGAAGATAGCGTTCGCGCATTGGCCGCCAAGATTTTGCGATCCAGTGGATATGTCGTGCGAGAAGCCAGCAATGGAAAGCAGGCGATCGAGCAACTTGAAAATGAACTCGATCCGGTCAAGCTGGTCATCACGGATGTCGTGATGCCTGTCATGGGGGGACGGCAACTCGTGGAACATCTCCACAAACAACGCCCTGAGATCAAGATTCTTTTCATGTCCGGCTATACAGAGGATTCTGTGGTTCGACACGGAATCCTAAGCTCCGCCGCCGATTTCCTTCAAAAGCCGTTTACAGCGCTTTCTCTCACCAAAAAAGTGCGAGAAAGTCTCGACGCGCAGTGACCGAGTAGTTGGCCCAATGATCGTCGGCCACTTTCTAACCACATGCGGATCTCAGGATGGATACAATCTGCGCCCACGGCACAACCGGTGTGCGAAGTTCATCGGGGATCTCTCGATGCGGGTGAATTCCTGCCCATCAAACAATTTCCAAGCGATATTTGCGCTGCACCAGTCCGTACCTAGCGATTCATTCGCTCAAGATGTCCGTCAAATTGCTTGTGAGGTAATAGCCATGAGCTTGCAACCGGTCAGTCTAGAGAATGTGGCTGACGCCACTCCCCAGGCAATACCGGTAGATCCAGATCGAATCCTGGTCGTCGATGACGATGAAGGCATCTGCCGTTATGTGGGAGCCGTTCTGAAGGGGGCTGGCTACGAAGTCCTGTACGCAAACAGCGGAGAGGCTGCACTTCGGATTTGCGATCAAGACCCATCCATCAAGTTGATCCTTGCTGATGTCCTCATGCCCAACTTGGGCGGGCGTCAGTTGGCTAGTCACATCGGCAGTTCACATCCGCAGATCAAGGTGATCCTGATGTCGGGTTACCCAAACTTGTCCGGACTTCTCAACGGAATTGCGAGCCGAACGGAAAAGATCAGATCTGAATGCAATTTTATCCGGAAGCCATTCTCGCCGAGCGAACTGACTCACAAAGTTCGCGAGATCCTGAGCCAACAGGCGGGTGCGGTGCCGTCGCAATCCCTGTGAGCTCATCGTGAATTCCTGACGAGCCCTACGGGCCGCCGATCACTTCGTAATTGGCAGAAGAATCATTCGGGGTCTTCAATTCGACGCGTAGCTCCGGAGCATCACGACCGGAGACTTCGACCCGCAACGTGATGAGATGCCGGCCTGGCGTCAGTTCCACGTCAAATTTTTTGGAGTCAAAGGCATCGGTATCGAACCACGTCTGCACGGGCTCTGTCGAGGTCACAAGAACAGTCGCCTTACCAGCGGCACTGACGTTGACTTCGCCTTGTAGAATTAACACTGCCGGTTTGTCGCTCCCTCGAAGCTCTTCCAATGGAAGAATGCCAGATACGCGACCATATGCCGAATCCCAATCTGTCGGCTGGCTTCCCAGAACAAACTGCCTGATATGCTCCAAGTGAGGCACTTCGTCAGTCAGTTGCGGTGGCGGCTGGCGCAAAACTCGCCAGCGCTGGATGGTCTTCGACTGCTGCACGGCATACGGACCTGGCTTGCCGAGTTCCGAGATGAACTTCGCCAGGTCCAGCAATTCGTCGCGAGTGAGAAACTTAGTCAGCCCCTGTGGCATCAGTGATTTGCCTTCGAGTTCTTCGTCGATATCCGCTACCGGGATTTTGACGACGGCTCCATTGGCGTCCCGAATGTTGATCCGCACGTCATCTCGATCAATGACAACTCCGGTCAGCACTTTGCCGTTATCCAGTGCAAAGATTCGCGTGACATATTGTTCTTTCACGGCGAGATTCGGATTGAGAATCGAGTTCAGGACATAATCAACCGGCGATGAACCGCCAACGGCGCTCAACTCGGGTCCTACCTGTCCACCCGCGCGACTGACACTGTGGCATTTCATGCAGTTCAGATCTTTTCGCCGGAAGATCTTCTCTCCGCGGGCCGCGTCACCCTTAGAAATCACATCGGCAGCAATCCTCGTGACCTCTTCAGGAGTCGGTGGCGGCGCATCTGCGGCGATTCCCGCCGCTTTGCTCAGCACATCTGAAAGTGCTGCGTCGCTTCGCCCAACGGAGTAGATGTAACGTAGTGATCGTTTGGCGACATCAGCGGTGAGTTTTTGTTTGGCGAGCTCCGCGGCCAGGATGTCGGCCCCTCCTTTGCGATCCAGAAATGCCGCGATCATTTCGTCGGGGTTGTCTTTCGCCGTCGCATCGGCCAAGACCTGTGCCCCGGCTTGTGCCGCAGCGGCCAGGTCCATTCCAGATAAGCCAGCAGCGGCCTGCATCCGAACCGGCAATGGCAACTCTTTGCCGACAAGTTTCAACAGTGTCGACTTCGATTCGGTGCTGCCGATTGCGACTAGTCCCTCAATCGCGACTCTTCGCAATTCAGACTTCGTCTTCGAGTCGGTCGCCAGCGACTGCAGCGCCGGAAGTATCGCTGCGTCTTTCCATGTGGAAGCGAGTTTGATCGACGCCTGTTGCAATGCGGGGTTCGCGGCGGCAGCGTCGCCCGCGACAAGTTTCTCTAATGCAACCAGTTCGCCGGCTGGCTTCACTTTCCTGGTGACAGCCGCATCGGTCATCCACTGCATGGCTTTCAACCGCAGTTCGGGCGTGAATCCATCGGGTTGTACGATCTTGTCGAAGACGACCTTCAAGTCGTTCGCGTTGCCGCGACTGCAGATCATTTCGACAACGGTCCCCTGTCGTTCTGCAGGTAGACGGCCACCTTGAAACAGCTTCATCAGCGGGCCGACGGCACTTTCAGTTTCGTCGCCACACACCGACGCAACGCCACATTCCATCAAGGCCACGACGAGCATGGTTGCTCGCAAGAATCGTCTCATTCCAGATAACTCCATAACCCAGCAATGCGGAGCCAAAATCGAGGTCTTCGCAATTCCGTTACGTTGTCAGGCCATACAATAGCCGGAGCGGCCAATGCCGCTCCGGTTGACTTCATTCTCAAAACGCCAGTCACACTATTTCTTGGCCCGTCGATCCAGCGTCTTGTTCGTCTCGTTGAGCTGATGCTTCAGGTATTCATCTTGCGGATGAATCAGAGACTCAACAACAACTTCGGCAGCTTTAGCTGCGTCGGCACCGTTGAAGAAACTAAGCGCCCAGACTCCCTGCAATCGCACTGCACCGCTTTCGTCATTGACCGCCGCGCGAAGCAATTCGAGCGGATCGGCAACACGATCTTTCCAACTACCGAGGACGCGCGTTGCTGCCGCCCGGGCTTTCGGCTCAGGTGACTTAAGCACCTTCTTCAAGAGATCCGCATCGACGACATTGTGGCTCTGATGCAACCACAATGCTTCCAGAACATGATGCTCGTAGTTGGCATCACCTGTATCCAATGCGGCAACCCACTTCTTAGCGGCAGGAATCACATCGGTCGAAGGACGCCCTGAAAGCTCAATCCGTGCGAGGTGCCGGGTTCGGTTATCGGGATGCTTCAGCAGATCAAGTAGCTTGTCGATTGGTTGACCTGCAATGGCAACCGGCTTCAGCAAATCGCGGCCTTCGTATCGAACGCGATAGACGCGGCCATGATCGTGATCGCGGCTGGGATCACGCAGGTTGTGCTGCATGTGGCCGATGATCGGATTCTGCCAGTCCGTGAAGTAGATAGCGCCGTCAGGCCCCACTTCTGTGTCGCCAGGACGGAAATTCGGGTCCGATGAGAACACGATCGGATCGACTTCCACTGCCGTCAAGCTGGAATCTTTGTCCTGTGGCTTGTACTGCAGAATCCCCTGGAAGCCAATCACGTTGTTGACGAGAATGTTCCCACGGAACTCTTCTGGGAAGTGGCTGCTGCTGAGAACTTCGGTCCCCGAACAAGGGCGTGTCCGCTGCTTGTACACTTGCGGCGGACTGGCATGCTTGTGTGGGTAGTCGATGTCGCCAGAGAACAGCACGGCGTGATAGGGTTGCGATCCTGTTCCATCCCAGACGACATCGCGACCCCAGCCATCGAAGATATGTCCGTGGGGATTGGCAAAGCCGAAGGAGACGTACACATCGGCCTTCTGCGTTCGCGGCTCGTAGCGGAAGACCGCGCCATTGGCGACACGACGTGGTGCTCCGTATGGCGATTCGATCTGCGAATGATGGAAGGTTCCTTCCTGCATGTAGATCGATCCACCCGGATCCAGTACGAAGCTGTTGATCGTATGATGCGTGTCGGCGGTGTCGAAACCGTGAACGATTCGTTCCTTCACGTCGTACTTGTCGTCGCCATTGGTATCCTTCAGGAACAGTAGGTCCGGTCCCTGAGCCACCAGCACGCCACCATTCCAGAATTCAAACCCCGTCGGGTTGTGGATGTCCCCCGCGAACGTCGTACACTTATCTGCTTTGCCATCGCCGTTGGTGTCTTCCAGGATCAGCAACCGGTCGTCCATCTTCTGCGTTGGCTTCCAGTGCGGATACGTCCGCCAACAGGCAACCCACAACCGGCCCTTGGTATCGAAGGCCATCTGGACGGGTTTCACCAGCTCCGGAAACATCTTTTCATCAGCAAACAGTTCGACCTTCATGTTCTTATGAACGGTCATCTTGCTAATCGACTCTTCACCCGACAGGAACAGGTGCTTGCCCCCTTCCAGTGGTCCGGGCTTGTTCGTGATCACCGGAATGAATTCTGGCAGATTGCTGTCGTCCGCTTTGGCCGTCTTGCCTTGGGCAGCATCCCAAACAACCTTGTCTCGATTCGCAGTCAACGTATCCAGTACGTCCAGTTCACGCTGGGCGACCGAGTAGTTCGACAGTCCGTCCCCATAGCCGCCGGGGCCTTCCGAGAACTTTAGGAACGCACGATCGCCATAGGTCGAAAAACCGTCCGTCACGCGGTATCGCATGTACCAGTAAAAATTCTTGTCCTGAACGGCGCTGCGAATACGTTCCAGCGCTGCCGCATCGCGCTTGGTGACGAGGCCAGTAGGGAACAACCCACGTTCGGCAATTGAGGCGACGAGGCTTTCACCATTTGGGTTCAGATGGATGCCATTGATCGTGTTCGGTGCCCCTTTCCCAAATGCCTCGAGGGTCGGGGTGAACAGATCGACGAACTGGACTTGCTTCGCCTTGGCAACTTCCGCCAGCACCTCGGTGTAAGCCTTGATCCGCGCGTTGGACGCGTCAACTTCAGCCTTGCTCGGCAAGTTTGGAGTATCAAGAAACTCATGAGCGGTGGGCGAGAACAGCACCAGACGCGGGGCAGACTTGCCGTTGTACTTCTGGCTCAGCACATGCTGGACAAATTCTTCGACGTTCTTGCGGAACGCCGGCAGCCCGTCATTCCCTGCCGTCGATTCGTTGTATCCATAAAACGCGAAGACGACGTCGGCCTTGGTATTGGTGAGTTCAAAGCGGTTCTCGCGAACTTTGCCCTGATCACGAGGCGACAGCTTATTGGGTTGAGGGCAAGGAGCGTTTCCTGACAGCCATTCGTCTTGAGATCCAAAAGACATGGATCGCATCCGATGATTGCCGTTCTTGTAACCGTCGATCTCGTCGCCGCTGTACCCGAGATTGCGGAAGACGAGGTCGTAGTCAGCAAATCGAGAATAAAGGCGGGCTTCCAGCGATCCATCATGCTGCATACGCTCGGCCAGCGTATTGCCGATGATGCAGATATGGTCCCCCTTTTTCAGTTCCAAATCCTGTGCTCCAGCCGATGCCGAAGCAGCGGCCAGCAGGAACGCAATCAACAGTGGTCGAATCTTCATTCAGAAGCCCTTGAGGATCAGGTTGTCAGTCAATAGTCGTTCGCTCAGATCACAATGGCGATGCCTTAAGTGTGCCATTACCAGCCGCAATTGTCACCCGTCAAGCAGGAGTTTTGAACCTGCAGGGTGCAGTCGTTCATTGGTGGGCTCGCAAAGATTGCGGGAGGCCTTGGTCCTACCGTCCTCACAATTGAAAATGTGAGATTTGCAATCTCATCCTGCCAGCATTCTGCAGCACTTTTCAGGCCTACTTTTCAGTCGCTAAATCAACTGTCAGTAAACACGCACTTTTTTGAGGAAAACAGCCAAAAACAGGGCTGTTTTGTCCCCCAATGTCAAAAACTGTCCTGGGGTGTCAAAAGTTGTCAGTGATAACTTCGAAAAAAGACCCCAAGTTTTCCAAACACCGTCTTGATCAGCGCACCACAAAACGGACAATCAGGGTCACGACAATAGTCGCAGGTGTACCGTAACCAACGGACACGCCTCTGGGCCGCTCTCTTAGCGGAAGATCAGAGGTCCCTGTTTCTCAGTTGATGACAACATAGACCACTCGGCCCCCACCTCTTTCTGAGCGGGGGGCGTAAGCCCCCTGGCCCAACAACACACAACCCCGCTTACCGTATGGGTTCACATGACAACTCAATCGCCCTCGCTCGGCGCGGGTCTTTTTGTTCGGCGCGGGTCTCCCGACCGTCTCCCGACCCCGCCGAAACCGCCGACCGAAGGTCTCCAGTCCCGGGCACTTTCAGGCACCGTTTCTGCGCCAGGGAAAAGGAGACCTCCGGTCACACGTTTCGGCGGGGTCGGGAGACCCGCGCCGAACAGGGGCCCAATCGCCAGATTGGCCTCGAGCGATAATGCCAGCGATCTCTGTCACTTTTCTGTCCGCGACATCGCGTTTCCACGTGAAAAAACTGTCACCCCCCTGAAAACCCTGCCATGGACTGACAAATTCTGCCAAATCGTAAGGAAACAGAACCCAATGATGCCTGCACCCCTGCTCTTCTGCCCTCAATGGACCACACGAAACGACTGCCCCCGATCTGCTAAGGTCCGTAAGGCCAATCTGGCCGGCAACATCGGATTGAGCGAGGAGTGTTCAGGCGGCAAGTCAGAGGTCTTCCACATCCATACGCAGTGAAACCTCGATCGGTTGGGCGAGGTAATTCCTGCCAGATTGAGTGCGATTCGTCACTGTTGGAGTTGTGTCATGTCACGTTGCCTGTCATCGATCCTCTTTCTGACTGTTGTTTTGGGGTTGATGTGCCAAGGCGACGCACGTGCCGCAGACACCGTAAGTGAGGGTTCTCTGGTTGACCGCTTGCCGACCGGTGCCGTCGCCACAGCGGAAGTTTCAGGATTGGCATCGATCATCGAGCGAATTGAAACATCGGAGACGTTGAAGGGATATCTCAATAGCCCCCTTTACCAGGAGGCGATCAAAACAGATCCGGCTCGTAAGGCGCTTGCCGGAAAAGCGATTTTGGAAGCCCAGTTGGGGATGGATCTTTGGACGATCGCGAAGACTTACCTCGGCGACCGCCTTGTGTTGGGTGTGTATCCGCCCGTCGACGGTCATCAGCCAGAGGGCGTCTTGGTCATCCGCGTCAAAAATGCCGCAGACTTGTCGAAGCTGCTCGAAAAACTCACGCCACTCGCAGCGTTCGCGGGCGACGCTGTCTCCATCTCGGACCGCGCTGGTGGTGGGAAGGCTTTCAAGTCGAAAGACGGGAATCAGGTCGTCATCACAGATCGCTGGATTGTCGCCAGCAAGAGTTCTGAACTGTTATCACAGACCTTGACGAACCTGACGACGTCTCGTGACAGCGGCCTGGGGTCCGAAGTCAGTTGGAAGTTAATGGCCCAGCAACTGGGAACACAACACACCGTTCAGATCTGCGTCAATCTGACGAAAGTCAGTCAACTTCTGGGCAAACGAGTCGTTCCCGAGAAGTTGGATAACCCTGTCGTCTCCCTCCTCTACGGTGGATTGCTTGAGTATGCAGCCAAAAGCCCCTACTTGGGGATGACCGTGGACATTAGCGACTCTGGCTATTCAATCCAGTCTGCCGTTGCTGGCAAAGTGAGTGATCTAGACGATGCGCACAGAGCGATGGTTCTAGATCCTGCACAGCCATTGTTGCCAATGACAATGGAAGTGCCGGAACGATTGGGCGTTTTTTCGTTCTCGCGAAATATTCTGAAATGGTACAAAGCGCGAGAGCAATTGCTGGAACCAAAGCTGCAGCCTGAATTCGACAAGTTCGAAACGGGGCTCGCCACGTTTTTGCCGGGCAAAGACTTTGCTGAAGATGTGCTCCCCTTCCTGACAGGACGAGTCGCCTTTGTCTCGGCACCTCAGGATTACTCCTATCTCGATGGCAAACCTGGTGTCCAGCTTCCAGCGTTTGGACTGGTCATCGAGTTGGCCAAGCCGACAGAAGGAGCAGACATCTTGAACGTCGTCGCACAGACGATTCTGACCATCTCGAATTTGGAGGCCGCCAAGCAAAAGCGACAATTGTGGGTGCAGTCATCCGAAAGCTATCACGACGTGCAGGTCAATTTCGCGCGCTACCTCCAGCGTCCCAAAGGGGATCAGTTGGCGACCGCGTACAATTTCCAACCGGCATCGGCTCTGATCGATAATCGCTTCATCTTGTCGTCCAGCCTGGGGCTTTGTCGCCAATTGATCGACGCTCAGCAGAATAAGCGGCCTGTAGAATCAGCAACCGCTGGCAGCATTCCGAATATCGTCCAAGAACTGTCTCCCGTTGTGGCGGCGCGATTGCTCGAAGCAAATGCTGCCGTGATTCATGCCAAGAGCATTCAAAACGGGAAGACCGCCGAACAGTCCGCCCGAGAATTGGAGGCCGTCTGCACACTGCTTCGACGAATGACGGCCATTCATTTCGACACAGTTCAATATGCAGATCATATGCGACTGGAACTGAGTGGTGGTTGGAAGTAATCCGCTTTGATTGCCTTCCACGATTGATCGGTTGAGTTGCTCGCTGACAAGTAAAGGCTGCGGTCATGCCGAATCTTGAACCACCCGCGGGATTGCTGGCTCCATTGGATTTCACGAGTGATCGCACCTGGACCGCTCGCGAAGCTGCTCATTTGCTGGGCCGATCGCAGTTTGGGTATACCTCCGCCGAGTTGGACTTGGCAATTCAAAGTGGTCCAGCCGAGACGATCGAGCGACTACTGAACACTCAACCCGAGCCTATTGAATTTCAACAGGCTGAATTGGCATTGCGCAAGACGGCGTTGGCGACGGGTGAAATCACCGATCTGAAGATCTGGTGGCTGTATCGGATGTGGGCGACTGCAAATCCACTGGCCGAGAAGATGTCGCTCCTCTGGCACAACCACTTCGCCACCTCATTCGACAAAGTGCGGTCCGTCGCCCAGATGCTGAATCAGAATGCACTGATTCGCAAACATGCCCTTGGTCACTTCCAGCAGTTGCTGCACGGAATGTCTCGCGATACTGCGATGCTGGTCTGGCTCGATGGCAACGCCAATCGAAAGCGACACCCCAACGAAAACTTCGCCCGCGAGATTATGGAACTATTCGCCCTGGGGGTCGGGAACTACACGGAAAAGGACATTCAAGAGGCCGCCCGAGCATTCAGCGGTTGGCATGTGCGAGAGGGGGTCTTTTGGTTCAACCAGTCGCAGCATGACGAGACAGAAAAGACCGTGTTCGGAAAAGTTGGCAATTTCGATGGCGCTGCGATCGTTGATCTTTGTCTTTCCCAGCCAGCTTGTCCAAGATTCCTGGCGATGAAACTACTAAAGACGTTTGTTTGCTCAGAACCAAAACAGGAATTGATCGAGGCTGTCGCAACGCGAATCCGGCTCCATGACTTTGTCATGCTGCCAGTACTTCGTGAGTTGTTTTCATCGCAAGTTTTCTACGACGGTGCAAATCGTCGGTCGCTGATCAAGTCTCCCTTGGATCTGGTCGTCGGTTCGCTACGCGCGCTGGCAGCCACCGTCAAATGGCCCTCGATTACAAAGTTGCTTGCCAACCTAGGTCAGGACGTTTTTGAGCCTCCTTCGGTTAAGGGATGGGAAGGAGGGCGACTTTGGATCAATTCTTCATCCATTTTGCTCCGCACGAACTTTGCAACGGAACTCGCTTCCACCGAACAGCTCGCGAGCTTGCGGGGTTCGGTGACCGACGTAGCAAGTGAAACGAGTGATTCCATTGTCGCAGGTCTTGGACGCCTGTTAATGGGCGACTTGGTCGAAGGTGAATTACATGCGAGCCTGGTGGCTCTTCATCAATTGGCGGAAGGGAATTCCCTACAGAAATTGAGAGCCACGATCCAACTCATCCTGTCATTGCCGGAATACCAACTCTACTAATCACGAATTCGCGATTTGCAATAACTCTGTCTGGATGCAGCGATGCCCTCTTCCACCCGCCGTGAATTCCTGCAACTCCTCGGATCAGCCGGATTGATCTCGTTGGGGGCGATACCACCTCGATTTCTCGTAACAGCCGCCGAGGCCGCTGGAGTTGCAGCGCGTGACAAGCGGGTACTCGTCCTGATCCAGCTAGCGGGCGGCAATGACGGACTGAATACGCTGATCCCGCACGGCGATCCTGCCTATGAGAAAGCTCGGCCAGGGATTGGAATTCCTAAACCGCAAGTTCTGCGACTCAATGACCAAGTCGGGCTGCACCCGAACTTGACTGGTCTGCGAGAACTCTACGAAGAGGGGAAGCTGGCGATTCTTCAGGGGGTTGGCTACCCGAATCCTGACCGATCTCACTTTCGTTCGATGGACATCTGGCAATCCGCGCAGCCTCTTAACGACAACCCACGCGATGGCTGGCTGGGTCGGGCCTCGGAGTGGCAATTTGACCGACAACCCGCATTAGCCGAGGCGCTGTCGTTGGGATCAGACAAGCTGCCACTGGCGTTTGTCAGCACTCGCGTCAACGTGCCATCGCTGCATCGCCTGGAGGACTTCCAGCTCGTTGATGGTCAGGGGCCAACTGCAAATCGCGATCGAATTCGGACGACGATTAAAAAGCTTGTCGCTGATCCGGCTTCCGGAGAACTCGATTTCTTGCGGCGCGCGACGACAACGGCATTGACCAGTGCCGAGCGACTGAAGAGCCTGTCGGCGACTTATCGCACGACGGTCAATTATCCGAGCACCGGGCTGGCGAGCCGATTGAAGTTGGTCGCTCAAATGCTCACCGCAGATCTGCCAGCCCGGATGTTTGTTGTCTCACTCGACGGATTCGATACGCACTCACAACAGCAACCTGGTCATGCAGCTCTGATGGCGGAACTGTCCGGAGCAATTCGCGCGTTCGAGCAAGATCTGGCCGAGCACAAGTTATCAGATCGAGTCGTGTTAGCCACTTACTCTGAATTCGGCCGGCGCGTCGCCGAGAACGGAAGCCTGGGAACTGATCACGGTGCCGCTTCGATGCTGTTCGCGCTCACTCCCACGGGAAAGGGAGGACTCCACGGCACCTATCCAAGCCTGACGGATCTCACCGATGGGGACCTGAAATTCAATATCGATTTCCGTTCTGTTTATGCAACGATCCTCGACAAGTGGCTCGAAATTCCGTCGGCGGAAGTGATCGGAGAAGCCTTTCAACCGACGGGTTTCATTTGAGCAACGTTCGCGCGTTACAAGTCTTCACCCAAGATGGCGGCTAGTCGACACGCAGAAAACGCGGCGCGTTTCCTAGCGATTTTTCCGGCCGCTTGAAGATAGTTTTCGGACAGATCGATTTCTTCGACGGCGGAGACTTTCCCTCTAGCGACGGCCTCAATGGGAGTCAAAATCTCTTTCGTATAGACGTGACTGCGGCCTACTTCCGCGCTCTCGCTCAACCAGCGAAGCGGATCAAGCCCACCACTTGATCTGGCGGCCATCTGTGCCTCTTTCCAGATCGCACGATCAGCGACAATGGACCGTTCTCTTCGTTGAACGTCGCCCGCATCGAATAGCGGTCCCAGCAACCCATCCCAGAGCGCATGCAGGTTTTTGGACTGTTTTGTTGGAATGGAGTTCGCGCCACGATCACCTTCCGGGAAAACCTTTGCGTAGTAGAGGCTGCCTGCGTGACAAGGTTGATGTGAATCACCGACGAGATGAATCAACCAGCAAATTGCCAAGGCGCGTTCGGAGTTTGGACGGGTCTTGTCTTTCAGAACAGATCGACACAACTGCATCGCCTGAGCGATATGAAGATTGCCTGTCTCCATCGTCGCGTCAGCAGGAAGTGGTCCTGGTGTTGCGGGTACATTCACCGGCTCGCCGACCACCAATGCCGCGCCAAGTTGATAGTGCCAACTGGGCCGGGTAAACGTCGGTTGAGATCTGGCGACATCGGGCCAGTATCCCGCTCGACCAACCAGCCAGCGCTGAATCTCTGCTGGCTCATGAATTTTCTCAGGCACATTGAAATCTTCCGCAAATCGCGGATGCGACTTCAATATCGTTGATAGCTCAAATTGTTGATCTGGTGACAGTGTCTCGAACGCCATCACAGCAATTAGATGATGTCCCCCTTCGGACCAGGCGAAACAGCTCTGGACGGAGAGGACGATCGTCAGAAACGCAATCTTCGCTTGCATTGAAATTCCTATGTGCTATGCCAGACAAATCTGGTCTCACAATGTTTCGGGTAATTTGATGGCCGGATTCAACTTTTGCGCCTTCGAATACAAGCGTCGTCCTTCTTCGAGATCTCCTTGCAATATTGCGACGTCGCCTCTGGTCGCCAGCACATCTTCTCGGGGGGCAGGTCCTTTGCTGACTTCATCCAGGTCGCGCAGAGCCTCCGTTGGTCGGCCGAGTTGAATGTTGGATTTAGCACGCATCATCAGGGCCTCTGCGGCCAAGTCAGCATTCAACCCTTGCTGCTGTAAAGCTACATCCAAATGACGCGTAGCCCCATCATAGTCCTTTTTTTCGAAGGCTTCACGACCAAGCTGAAACTCTTGTTCGCTTGATCGAGTTTTGGCCGCAATCTGATCCCGGGCGCAGCCAACGGAACAAATGATCAGAAGTAGCAGAAAACAGTTCCGCAACATTGATTAGATCCTCGTCAAAGGCCAGAGCATGGATTTCAAAATTCGCCGACTACCTCACCAACGTCTCGAGTCCCAAGAGCTCGCCAAACGAGTAGATCAACGTTTTCACTGGCAAATCGCACGCTGCCATCCGCCATCATGCAATGCACTCCGCCCGTGTGACGACTGCGAGCAGAGATAATGGCGGCTTCACCAGGTGTATCGGAAATGGCACTGAGAATTCCGCAGTCTGACCCCTTCCAGTTAGGCTGCGCCATGTGGTTGTACATCGATCCCGAGTACGCGGCCCAAGGCCAGCCGTTCGAGAAATCGGTCCCCGGCAACCAGCGACCAAACGACGAGAAGTTGAATGTCGAGACCAACGGGGGTGCGCTTCCACAGTCTCGATACATGGCGTCCGGATCTGCCATGGTTGTCGCGTTTCGATTTGGATCGGTAATCACGTCTTCCGGCTTCGGAAGGGCCGTTGCCACATTTCCCCCGCTGCCTCGAGTTCGTTCGGCGAACATCACGGTATTTGACATGCCGTCCATGAACGAGGCCGTATCCAAGCTCCGACCGATCGTGAACGCTCCATTGCCGCTACAGGACAACAGCCCCTGGCTCGCCGAGGTAAAGGTTGCAGTGAGATTGTTTTGCGCTCCCGATCGCTCTGCACCTTCGTACGGTGTTGAACCACCAAAGTTGTAAACGTAGTTGTTTTCGGTGGTGAGACTGCCAATGTTGACGTCAGAGGGGCAAACAAACATTCCGCCGGTATTCACAAATGCCTGGTAATTGGGATTGATCGGAGTGACACCTCCGCCAGTCGTCATTTGTTGCGCCCAGCGACCGTTAAAATTGATCAAGTTGTAGACATTCCCCTGATCCAAAAAAGGCAGAATCATCACGTGTACTGACCGGTTGGATGCATTGGCAGTCGAATTCGCCGCCGTGTAACTTGTGTAAGAAGCAATCGGGACTCCCGTTGCTGCGGTCACCATATCGGGCGCCTGTCGGCCAGGCGGAAACTTGCTGTGGGACGACGCGTAATTGTGTAGGGCCAGCCCGATCTGCTTGAGATTGTTTCGACATTGTGTTCGTCGCGCTGCCTCGCGCGCCTGCTGTACAGCGGGTAGAAGCAGGGCGATTAAGACCGCGATGATCGCTATGACCACCAGCAATTCGATCAGCGTAAACGCCAACCGACGAGAACGACGCGGCGAAGATGGTCTCGTGGACATTTGGGCCATAACACGTTCCTCCGGAAATAAGCAACAAATTGAACGCACCCGCAACTCCAGACGAACTGCGACCAAGTCGCGGACACTTGCAGATAGACTACGCGCCGTCGTGAGCAGCCGGTGAAGAGATTGCTAATTCTTCAGGTCCCGCTAAGGATGCCGATTTGTGAAGAATCGAAGATTGTTTTCGCTCACTGGCGGGGCATAACAAATACTTTCAGCGGCATTCCAAACGCGACCCGTGGATATGCCATGGCCAGTTCGTCGACTCGCCAATGCACTCTGACTCAACCGGGTTTGTGAAGGTTCATGTTCGTTCGCGCCACTTTTTCGTTCTATCGACGAGGCAATACGAAAGAGCCGCGAGCAGTTCATCGTTCGAAGTGACGGATGAAGACTCTCAATCATTGAGAATGCTCGCGATTGCCGGTGAGCGAACGGTGAATTGTTGAGCTCGCAATGGCAGTCTTGCGGAAGAATTTGTGCTATCGTCCTTTCATAATTGATCTGATTCTCGCCCTACGCTGAGTTCCTCATGGCTGCGCCTGTTCTTCAAGCTCTACTAGTTGCCGATCAGATCTATCAGGATCAAGCGACAGGAAAGTTCGTGATCTGCGGTATTTTCGGCACGATCTTCTACATTCCGCATGAGAATCAATCCTCAGAGTCAGCACCCCAAGATGGTGCGGGGAATGGTGACAAAGGAGGGGGGCAAGGAGCATCAGGCCAAGCTGGGCAGCAACCCGCTCAACAGCAGGTGCCTTTGAACCAATTTCTCCGTGCTGGTTCGCCATCAGCATACGTCAGCTTGACCGAGATCAACGGGCAGCGATCATTTGAGTTGCGTTATGTTGATCTGAACCAGAACAACGTCTTATTTACGTTTGAGTTCAAGGTCGACTGCCGCAATCCACTGGAGACGGTCCAATTGACGCTGCCCCTGCCAGTACTGCCCGTACCACACGAAGGGGTGTTTGCTTTAGAGCTCTTATGCGAAGGTGAACTGTTGGGATCTCACCGCATTTTGACGAAGCGACAGCCAAGATCGTGATGATAATTGTCACGGGAAATCAAGCAGGGATCAGTCGCTGTCTGACTGACCCGAGCCCAGTTTGAAGGCCGTCGCGATCGCGAGCACGAAGAATATAATGTCCATGACCCCAAAACTGCTCATGAAGGCGATCCGAACAAGCGGCCACTGCGCTTCAGCAGCGATCGCCGCAGGTATTTGTCCGTCCTTGATCAGCCATTGGACAATGAAATAACCTGCCAGCAATTTTCCAGCCAAGATCGAGACGACCGCCCCTCCGGCGGCAATGAATCCCGCGATCCCTTCGTCCATGTCTCCGGCACCCATCCTCACACAGAAGCCGACCAGGCCACCGACACCCCAAGCCACGTAGCCGACTTCAGCGTGGGCGAAGTATGCGATCGCTCCCCATATAACGGCCCCAATACTGCCGCCGATGCCCGCAGATAGAAATGCCGAGATCGGTCCTCCAAGAACAAATCCGCCCCCGGATGACGAGGAGTGTTTTTTCGTCTTCGCTGGCGTTGTAGCAGGCTTACGCTGAACGTCCCTGGTGCTTGTTTCTCGCTTACCTCGGGAAGGAAGTTCGGGCAGTTCTTCGACAGCATCATCCTTGGACCGGACCGAATTCAACCCTGCGAACTCATCGTCGTCGGCCGCAGCGGGCTTGGTTGGCTTCGATTTCGCGGGCACTGACGGTGGGGCCTGCCGAGGAGCCGGCGCGGCATAGACGTTATCGTCATCTTCAACGCCGCCGCCAGAAGGGTCTTCAATCGTGAAACTCGAATCACAGACCTTGCAACGACCTTTTTTGCCAATCAAGGTCGGCTTCAACTTGTAAGATTTGCCACAGTCTGGACAGGACACCGTAATCATAGTCACCCACCGGAAAAACAGGCCCATGGAATTCCGAGAGACACTTTACGCATGACGAATTGCCGATACTAACAATCAGTAGTGACTTATAACAGGTTAATCGAACATTACGAAAAATCCCCGCTCCGAAAGACTTCGAAGCGGGGACAAGATCAAGTTCACTACTTGAACAATCGCAATTAGTAGCGGTAGTGGTCTGGCTTGAATGGGCCATTTACAGGCAGACCAAGGTAGTCGGACTGCTTCTTCGTCAGCTTCGACAGCTTGACACCGATGGTCTCCAAGTGCAGCCGAGCGACTTCTTCGTCGAGTTCTTTCGGCAGGCGATGGACACCCAAGGGGTACTTGTCGGTTTCGGTCCACAACGCCAGCTGAGCCAACGTCTGGTTGGTGAAGCTGTTGGACATCACGAACGAAGGGTGACCGGTTGCACAACCGAGATTCACCAAGCGGCCTTGTGCCAGCAGCAGGATGCTGCGACCGGTGTCCGCGAAAGTGTACTTATCGACGGGACCACCATTGCCCGAAGGCTTGATGTTGATCTTCTTGGCTTTGCCAGACGTCACCTGGGCTTCCATCCAGGCGACGTCGATTTCAATATCGAAGTGACCGATGTTGCAGATGATGGCGTCGTTCTTCATCTTGGCAATGTGTTCGCCACGGATGATGTCGCAACAGCCAGTCGTCGTGACGAAGATATTGCCTTCGGAGGCAGCGTCTTCCATCGTCGTGACTTCGAAGCCTTCCATCGCGGCCTGCAGAGCGCAGATCGGATCGATTTCGGTGACGATCACGCGAGCACCGTAGCGCTGCATCGAGATTGCGCAGCCTTTACCCACGTCACCGTAACCAGCCACGACGACAACTTTACCAGCGATCATAACGTCGGTGGCTCGCTTGATGCCGTCGGCCAGCGATTCGCGGCAGCCGTACAGGTTGTCAAACTTGCTCTTCGTCACCGAGTCGTTGACGTTGATCGAAGGAATCTTCAGTTCGCCACGTTCGTGCATTTGAACCAGGCGATGCACGCCAGTAGTCGTTTCTTCGCTGATCCCTTTGATTCCGGGCAGCAGTTCGGGGAACTTGTCGTGGACCATGGCGGTTAAATCGCCGCCGTCGTCCAGGATCAAGTTCAGTGGCTTACCGTCCGGGAAGAACAGCGTCTGCTCGATGCACCAATCGAATTCTTCGTTGGTCATTCCCTTCCACGCGTAAACAGGGACTCCGGTTGCTGCAATCGCAGCAGCGGCTTGATCTTGCGTCGAGAAAATGTTGCAGCTGCTCCAGGTGACTTCAGCACCCAGGGCGGTCAACGTTTCGATCAGAACTGCGGTCTGAATCGTCATATGCAGACAGCCGGCAATGCGAGCCCCTGCCAGCGGCTTGGTGGCACCGTACTTCTTGCGCAGCGACATCAAGCCGGGCATTTCGTTTTCGGCGATATCGATCTCTTTACGGCCCCATTCGGCCAGAGACATGTCCTTCACTTTGTAAGCCAGTTTTTTGTCGTTCGCTGGAGCCGATGCCTTGGGCAATGTTGCCGTTGCCATATTCAATGATCCTCCTGAAACCTAAGCGGAACGATTCACAATTCGTTCCAATGGACGTTGAATGGCGGAGTACACGTCCTGAACTCGCGCCACAAGAAGTTGCAAGATTGTAGCGACAGCGTCCAGCGGTGTCGCCATCACAGCACTGTTCTTCGGTCTCCGTGACGGTGTTAATGATGGGTGATCATCCCGGTCTCGAAGAGATCCGTCATGACGGGATACTGAACTTCAGGGGTTGGCATTGTGGCAGATTCGCAAGCGATCCTTTATTCTCTCGCCTCACAACCAATGCCGTTGCAAGGACTTGTTGGATGCGTATTCGAGATTTTTACGCCGGGAAGCGTTTCGGCCTGTCGATTGAAATCTTTCCTCCGAAGACGCCGGAGGGGGATGAGTCTCTGCGTCAGACGCTGCGCGAACTCGCCCCCTTTGGGCCTGCTTTCGTCTCCTGTACCTATGGTGCCGGTGGATCGACCAGCAAACGGACAGTGGAGTGGTGTCAGGAGATCCAATCTGGCACCGGTCTGCCAGCGACCGCTCACTTCACATGCGTCGGCAGCACGCGGGCAGAACTTATTGAGTGGCTGAAGTTTGCATCAAATGCGGGCGTCCGGAATATTATGGCACTTCGCGGTGATGCACCGGCGGGGCAAGCCGAGTTCAAGCCGGTCGACGGTGGATTGATGTATGCCAACGAGTTAGTCGCTCTCATCCGAGAGCATTTTCCCGAGATGGGCATCGGAGTGGCTGGCTATCCGGAAAAGCATCCGGGTGCCGCCAGCTTTGAGGTTGATTTCCAGAACCTCGTTCGCAAGATCAAGACGGGCGCGGATGCAGTTTACACCCAACTATTCTTCAAGAACGCGAACTTTTTCCGCTTCCGTGATCTCCTTGCCAGAGAACGATTGGGCGTTCCCGTGATCCCCGGAATTATGCCCATCACTGAGTTTGCCCGGATCCAGCGGATCACCGCCATGTGCGGCGCTGTGATTCCGACATCTCTGGCGGCTCGTCTGGAAGCGGTTAAGGACGACAAGAATGCGCAATATGAAATTGGCGTTGAGTATGCGACGGCCCAGTGCCGCGAACTGATCGACGAAGGCGTTCCGGGCCTGCATCTGTACTGCCTGAACAAAAGCCACGCCTGCACTCGAATCATCGAAGCTCTCGGCCTGGGCACCAGTGGTTAGCGACCTGATCCTGCTGGCTTTCGACAAGCCAAAGCTAACTCGCGGCATGATCGCATCCCAAAGTGCGGTCGATCTTGCCCTTTCAGGTATTCCCATAATACTGATGGCAACTCCTTTCGTTCATTCCCTTAACCGCTGACAACTTCGCTATGCCAACTCGTCCTGAAGGCTACTTCGAACAACTCCTCTCCGAGCGCATCCTGGTCCTGGATGGGGCGATGGGGACGATGATTCATCGCTATGAGCCGACTGAGGCTGACTATCGCGGTGATCGCTTTCTAAAGCATTCGATTGATCTGAAGAATGCCAGCGATGTGCTGGTTTTGACGCAGCCGAAAATGATTGCCGAGATTCACCGTCAGTACCTGGCGGCTGGCGCGGACATCATCGAAACCAACTCCTTCGGTGCGCAGCCAATTACATTGGAAGAATTCGGCCTGGCTCATCTGACTCGTGAGATGAACTTCGAGGCCGCCAAGCTGGCGCGAGGTGTCTGTGATGAGTTTGCGACGATCACTCCCAACAAGCCACGCTTTGTCGCAGGGAGTATCGGCCCTACGAAAAAGATGCTGTCGTTTAATGCCGACAAACCGGGATTTCGGCCCGTCACATTCGATGAAATGGTGGCATCGTATGCCGAGCAAATCCGCGGGTTGATTGAAGGGGGAATCGATCTGCTGCTGCCGGAAACGTCATTCGACACGCTCAACATGAAAGCGTCTCTGTTCGCCATCGAGGACGTCTTTGCCGAGTTGGGTGTCAGATTGCCCGTGATGGTTTCCGGTACGATCTTTACCGGTGGCCGCACTCTGACCGCTCAGTCTGTCGAAGCATTCTGGACATCGGTATCGCATGCCCCAATGCTGACGATCGGCCTGAACTGTGCGCTCGGCCCGAAGCAGATGAGACCCTATATGGAGGCGCTGGCGAACCTGGCGCCGAAATATATCAGTTGCTATCCGAATGCCGGCATGCCCGACGGATTCGGCGGGTTCGACTCGAATCCAGCAGAAGTCTCCGCGAATCTGCGAGACTTCGCGCTGAATGGTTGGGTCAACATCGTCGGTGGGTGCTGCGGTACCAATCCCGATTTCATCAAGTCCATCGCGGAAGCGGTGGATGGGGTCGCACCACGTCGTATCCCTGATATTCATCGAGTGACAGCCTACTGTGGCAAAGAACGATTCGAGCTGACATCCAACTCGAATTTCATGATGATCGGTGAACGAACCAACGTCACCGGATCACGTAAATTCGCGAGGCTGATCAAAGACGAGAAGTACGACGAAGCCATTGCGATCGCCGGCCAACAGGTCGAAGGCGGCGCGAACATGGTCGACGTCAACATGGACGAAGGGCTACTCGACAGCCAGAAAGAGATGACGCAGTTCGTCAATCTGATCTCAGACGATCCAGACGTCAATAAAGTCCCGGTGATGGTCGACAGTTCGAAGTTCGATGTCATTGAGGCCGGGCTAAAGTGCTTGGACGGCAAAGGGGTCGTCAATTCAATCAGCTTGAAGGAAGGTGAAGCGAAGTTCCTGGAACAAGCTCGTCGAATTCGTCGCTATGGAGCGGCCATGGTCGTGATGGCCTTCGATGAAGTCGGGCAGGCAACCTCCTGTGACGAGAAGGTCCGAATCTGCAAACGTGCGTACGATCTGCTGACGCAGCAGGCAGGCGTGCCTCCTGAAGACATCATCTTTGATGCCAATATTTTGACCGTTGGCACGGGGATGGAAGAGCACGCCAACTACGCCGTTGAATTCATCGAGGCGCTACGTCGGATCAAGCAGGAATGCCCCTACGCGCGAACGTCGGGTGGAGTCAGTAACGTTTCGTTTTCGTTCCGCGGCAACGACGTCGTCCGCGAAGCGATGAATGCCGCGTTCCTGTATCACGCCATCAAGGCTGGCTTGGACATGGGGATCGTGAACGCAGGCCAACTGGCCGTTTACGAGGATGTCGACAAGGAACTAATGGGGTATATCGAAGACGTCCTCCTCAATCGCCACCCCGAGGCCACTGAGCGACTTATTGCATTCTCGGAGAAGTTTAAGGGAGTCAAAGAAGATACGGGACCGGCGGGGGTCGAGGAATGGCGTTTAGGCACCATTGAAGATCGATTGAAGCATGCTTTGCTGAGGGGAATTACCGACTTTATCGACGTTGATACAGAAGAAGCCCGCGTGAAGTACGGCAAGCCACTGGAGGTGATCCAGGGGCCGTTGATGGACGGGATGACCGTTGTCGGTCAACTCTTCGGTGAAGGAAAGATGTTCCTGCCGCAAGTGGTGAAGAGCGCACGCGTCATGAAGAAGGCGGTCGCCTATCTTGAACCATTCATGGAGGCCGAGAAAGCGAAGGCCGCAGCGGAGGCTCCACCGACTGCAGAACTCAAGGAAGTTGCTGTCGGCCGATCGTCCCGTGGGAAAATTGTCATCGCCACTGTAAAAGGAGATGTCCATGACATCGGGAAGAACATCGTCGGCGTCGTTCTGCGTTGCAATAACTTTGACGTGATCGACCTGGGAGTGATGGTCGGCTGCGATAAGATCCTGGAAGCGGCGAAGGCCGAAGGCGCGGACATTATCGGCCTGAGCGGACTGATCACGCCCTCGCTCGATGAAATGGCTCACGTTGCCAAAGAAATGCAACGCCAGGGTTTCACTGTCCCGCTGTTGATCGGTGGAGCGACAACTTCCGCAAAACACACGGCCGTTAAGATCGCGCCACACTTCGATCAACCAGTGGTTCATGTGGTCGATGCGTCACTCTCAGTTCCAGCCGTGGAGAGTCTGCTCGACCCCACTCGAAAAGCAGATTACGTCACGAAAGTTCGCTCGATACAACAGCGCGATCGCTCGAATTACGAAGCGATGCAGTCGGCGCGAAAACTGGTTCCGTATGCCGATGCTTTGCAGAGACGTTATGCCACCGACTGGTCCAGCGTGCGCATCGACACGCCTGAGTTCCTGGGTACGCGTGTGCTGAATGACGTTCCGCTGGCGGAACTTGTCCCCTACATCGACTGGTCCCCATTCTTTCAGACGTGGGAGTTGCGAGGCAAATACCCCAAGATCTTCGAAGACCCGGTGGTGGGTGACCAGGCTCAAAAGGTCTTCGACGATGCGCAGAACCTATTGAAGCGGATCGTCGATGAAAAACTGCTGACAGCACGCGGCGTCTACGGGTTCTGGCAAGCCGCGTCGCAGGGGGACGACATCGTCGTCACTGTTCCAGGAACGACGCCTGAGGCCACCTCATCGACGGTCCGATTCCCGATGCTTCGCCAGCAATGGGAACGTCCTGGACAAAGCGATTTCCGATCATTGGCTGACTACATTGCTCCGATCGAATCGGGCCGTACGGATTATCTGGGCGCATTCGCGGTCACGACGGGAATCGGTTGCGATGAACTCGCCGATAAATTCCAGAACGAATTGCATGACGACTATCTTTCGATCATGACCAAGGCCTTGGCAGACCGTTTGGCCGAAGCCTTTGCGGAGTACCTGCATCGACAGGCGCGACTCGATTGGGGCTACGGCCGTGACGAAGGCCTGTCGATGAACGAACTGATTTCCGAGAAATATCGCGGCATTCGCCCCGCCTATGGCTATCCCGCCTGCCCCGACCATACCGAGAAGCCAAAGCTCTTCGAGTTGCTCGATGCAGAGGCCCAAACAAGTATTCTTTTAACCGAAAGCTATGCGATGCATCCTGCATCCAGCGTCAGCGGTTTATACTTTGCGCATCCGGAGGCAAGATATTTCAGCGTCGACAAAATCACCCGCGACCAAGTCGAAGACTACGCACGGCGGAAAGACATGCCGCGGGCCGAAATAGAACGTTGGCTGTCGCCTAATTTGGGGTACGATTCTTAGCACTGATTGGCGGCGAAGACGAGCTCCATAACTGTCTCGACGAGATCGAATTCGGCAAATAAGCGTGTCAGAGGATAAGGTCTTGAGCATTGCGTCGGCAGCAGCGATTCGCGAGACTTTCATGGAATGCATCGGGCCGAGAGGTCCGACTGACCTATTGTAAAGTAAAATCACGACTCTCTAAGGAAATGAAGCGATGGAGCGATTTACACTGGCGGCACTGATCTCCGGCGGATTACTTCTCGGCGGCATCGGATGCTCGGACGGCAAATCGGACTACAAGAAGACCGGTGACCTCAAGAAAGCTCCAGCGGTCCATGACGAACACGATCATGGAGCCAAGGGTCCGCACGGCGGTAGCATCGTTGAACTTGGAGACGAAGAGTATCACGCGGAAGTGGTCGTCGATGCCGACGCTCACACCTTGCGAGTCTTCGTCTTAGGCAAAGACGCCAAGACCGCGTCGCCAATCGCAGCCAAAGAAGTTCTGATCACGCCCGAAGAAAAGAAGGCGCTCACCCTGAAGGCCGTGCCTCTCGAAGGCGAAGGCGAAGAAAAGTCGTCTCGCTTCGAACTCGTCGATGAAGCTGCGGTGCATTCCCTCCTGGATGCCGGGATGATTCACGGGAATCTGAACGTCAAGATTGGCGACAAGCCTTATTCGGGGCACATTGACTATCATCTGGATGGCGTTCATCACGAGCACAAAGATGAAAAGCCGGTTGATGCTCCCGTGAAAGTTGAAGAAGGCAAGACAGACAAACCAACCGATGGCGCGATCGTCGATCCCAAATAAGTTGACGTCACGAAGCCAAGTTTCATTCGTAGCCCCGCATTGCGGGGCTACTTTCGTTCTGTCAGTCGATCAAGCACGATATCGGCCATCAGCGGATGCAGGCCCAAGTGAGGGCACAGGACAAACTCGACCTGCGGAAACTGGGCGGCCAGATCACTTCGCATGGCCTGCAGATCATTCACAACATGCACGCCGGCTGACAGGAAATAGGGCATCATCAGCACCAGACGGGCCCCGCGATCAACGCACTTCCGTCCCCCTTGGGGAATCGAAGGCTCGGCCAACTCCAGATAAGAAACCTCGACGATCTGGTAGTGACCTCGATCAGAGACCAGATTCGCCAGCTGAACTAGATCATCGTTCGCTTCCGCACGGCGGCTTCCGTGCGCAATCAACAGGACAGCGGTATTTGGGTCAGGGTGGGACATGGTAAGCGGCACACAGGATTTTTTGGAGCGTCGGTGGATTTCAGCAATAGCATAACAAGTAGAGGAGCGTGATCGATCGTGAGTCGGGCAAATGTCCGCGCTCAGCACAACTCGTCTGGCCGGATTCTGGCGACTCAGTTGTCTGGTCTCAATACGGAAGGCCATAATCGTTGAAGTTCCGTTTCGCGATCTGGTGGCATCAAACGAGCGATGGCCGATGCAGTCTATCGTGACAAAGTTTGGACTGCCGCTGCTTGCCCGCGAGTTAACTCAACTTGCCGCTCGGCCGCGAACATTCGTCTTGCGGACTTTGTATGCCGTAACGCTCTATGCGGCAGCCCTTTGGTTTTATTCAAAGTGGACCGGCCAATTTCGACCGGATTCCTTTGAGGTCTTGGGGCAAGGAAAATCACTCTTCGAGCAATTGGTGAATTGGCAATTCTGGGGACTTTACCTCTTTCTGCCAGTCATGACATGCGGGGCCATCTCCGTTGAGAAGGAGCGCATGACCCTACCTTTGCTCAAGCTGACCAAGCTGGGCGGGTGGACGATCCTGCTTGAAAAGTTAGGTAGTCGGTTGGCGGCCATCGGATCGTTCTTACTTTTGTCGTTGCCCCTGGAAGCGATGGCCTATGGACTTGGTGGCGTTGAGCTCACTGATGTTTTGAAATCGGTCTATGTCTTGACGATCACAGCATTTCAAATTGGATGCTTTGCATTGTTATGTTCGGCATGGTTCAGAACGACCGTCGGTGCCACGCTGGGAGCCTACTTAGCGGGGGCGGCGACTTTCCTGCTGGTTCCATGGGTATGGCAATTGGTTTGCGTGTCGATTGTGCGATTCGGCGTACTCGATTTTGCGATGGCGAGTCCCGACGAATCTGATCGATACCAACTCGCTTTCTCCATCCGGCACGTGTTGACTTTGTATCCTCTGTCGGGCCCCGGCCTGCTAAGTCGCTTTGTGCTGGATGACTCTTTTGACGCCAATGCCATCGACCCAATGGTGATCGAATTCTCCGATTCGGATGAGTTGGATGCAGGACTCGCCGCTCCTTTTAACACCTTTCGGCTTTCGGCTGACATCGGGGACGCGACGTTTGAGAATACGGTCGGTGCCTCCATTCCCTTGCTGTTGTCTGGATGGATCTGTTTGGCGCTGGCACGAGTTTTCTTGTGGCGGCGATTGGGGACCGAATCGTGGTCTCGGGCACGATCGATATCCAAACGGCTGGATCAATTGTTCTCGTCGCTCGATCGGCTGCTCCCTTTCGGTGGACGAAGCCGTTCACTCGATTTGCCGATTGATCGTCCGGTCGCCTGGCATGAAAGGCGGCTGCGGTTGGTCAACCAACCCCGACATGTGTGGCGAATGATTTTGTTAGTCGAGTGCCCGCTGATCGGATTACTGACTTGGCAGGCGATCTCGACGAATTCTCATTTTGATGGACTGGTCACGATGGTGTGGAAAGGACTTTGGTTTCTGGCAGTGTTAGTCGTGGCGATGGTATCGACCAGCCTGGCGCCAAATGATCGCGTCAGACAAACTTTGGATGTTCTACTAGCAACGCCAATCACCTCGGCGGAAATCGTTTCGCAGAAGATGGCGGGGCTGTATCGCCTGATCGCAATCGTGTCAGTTCCACTCATGACCGTGCTGGCGTTTCAGACAACGCAATTCGGCGACAATCTCGTGATGCTGTTGGTCAAACGAAGCTGCGCAGTTCTCTTTTACTTGCCGCTGATTGGCTCGCTCGGTTTCCAATTCGGCCTACGCCTGCGAAATCAGTTTCGAGCCATCATGGCGGTGGTCCTCGTTCTGGTAGCCACATGCGGTCTACCGAAGTTGCTGGATTGGATATTATCCGCGCCGTGGTTCATTGAAATGCCACAACTGCTGCTGCTCGCGATGATCGACTGGTTCGATCCCTGGTCAGTCGTCTTTGAAGACAATCAAAATACTTGGCTGCTCGACGGATTTATCAAGAGTGATGTTTTGCCCATGGAGTGGTTTCCGGTGCTGTTCCATTTTCTGATCATTGGCGGCATGCTATGGGGAATCAGACGGAATGCCTTGTTGAATTTCGGACGGCTCGTCGGGCGGTTGGAACCGGTAGCGGATCGTCATGACAAATCGAAATCCAACCAACCAGCAACACACTTCCAATTTGAAATCGCAGATATTCACAGTGCGAATGCGGGAGACGATGACGACACCAATCGGCTGTCGCCTGCTCCTCGGGAATAAAAATGAGTGATCCAATCTCCCTCTCGACCCGTTGGCGAACGACATCAGCTTCTCAATGGGGCGAATTGGAGATTCAGAAGGACGCGTCAATGGTCAGAGAAGGCCGGCAGTCATTCCGCAGCATCATTTGCTCGTCAACAAGATCCGTTGCGGCAATCGTGATTGCCTGGCAACTCATGTCCGGCCTCGCCAGCGCCATTGATATTGAGGATATGCGTTGGGGGTTTAATGGCAAGGTCGCCTTGAACCGCTTCAATATTCTCTCAGTGCTGGTTCGCAACCCGACTCCGCAGCCATTCGACGGCGAAATGCGCCTGGTGAAGAAACTTGGCGGGGCTGCGACCGTCGATGCGAGAATTGTCGAACCAGTCAGCTTGGCACCGTTTTCGTCGAAATGGGTTCAGTTCTATCCCTACGTCAACGGGGCCTGGGGCAACTCCGTCGGCAATGAAACGTGGTGGTTGCAGTATGGCCGCGGCGAGACTGTCGAGGTTCCTCAGCCGCGAGTCGCAAAGTACCAACGTGTCATTCTCGACGATTCTTCCGGATTGGGACCGCGAGGCGGCGTTCTCAGGCGGATGCCCGAGAATCTCTTCCCCTCGTTCATTTCAGCGACCGACGGACTGCAGGTCGTAGCACTTGATCGAGAGCCTAGGACTTGGATCCCGACCCAGAAGGAATGCTTTCTGGAGTGGATCGACTTGGGTGGAACGGTGGTGCTGCTGCACGGTTCCAACGGCAAGTTCCCCGATTTTTCTGGTCCGCTGGCCGTATTGAATTCCCCGCTCGACGATCGTCGCTACGGAGCGGGTCGAGTGATGAAGGTGGGAATGCAGAGGGCCCAATTTAATGAAGACGAGGCTCGCCAGGCGTTCGTCAGCCTTCCCAAGAACCACCTGCAACCCAATGAGAAGCCTGAAGATCCAATCGACTATGTCG
Organism: uncultured Schlesneria sp.; assembly: GCA_903840265.1. Lineage (GTDB taxonomy): Bacteria > Planctomycetota > Planctomycetia > Planctomycetales > Planctomycetaceae > Schlesneria. The sequence goes on from CAIMFH010000040.1 coordinate 27,244, forward strand.
ATCCCACGGAGCAGAATCAGGCAAACCCCAATGCCTACGGAGAAGGGGCCGATCCATTCTCGGCCAGTTCGTTCATGGGCCAGCTGAAGGAGATGACCAAGCCAGAACACAACTGGATCTTGCTCCACTTCATGTTCTGGGTCTACATCGCCATGGTCTTCCCCGGCTGTTATCTATTAGGCAAACGCTGGTCGGACTTCCGTGTTGTCTATGCCGGACTACTGGGAACGGTGGTCCTGTTCAGTTTTCTGTTTTCGATCGTAGGACAACGAGGTTATGGCGAGGCAACCGCCGTTCATTCGGTTGCCATCGCGAAGGCGTTGCCAGACGGAGGTCTGGATGTTGCTGCGTGGTCGAATGTGTTTGTTACCAGTGGTGCCTACTACACGATCAAACACAATGGTCGCGGGGCACTCTACTCGACATGCAACGAAAGTGAGCAGGTCAACGGTGAGATTAACAACGGCGCGGACGGCTCTTTCCGGGTCGACATTCCACCGTTTTCTAATCGAGAGTTTGCCATCCGAATCAAACTGCCTGCCGGAAGCCCCAAGATCAAAGTAGACAGCTTTAAACTGGCCGACGCTCGTCTCGCAGAATTGGAATTGAGTATTGACGGAGTGAAGCCAGAAGAGACCCAGTTCGTCAACGCGTTGTTCGGTGACCGGTTCTACACCCTGCACTGGCAAAATGGAAAGCTGAAATTGGCTGGCGATGCTGGCGACGCAGCCTCGATGTTGAAGGTGCAAAACATGCAGAACTGGTCTCGCAATCAATATGGATACGGATACGACTATCAGCATGAAGGGCCGACGGTGAAAGATCGCTTCAACCAGATGTATACGCCGTTGCTGTCTCGCAGCTTGAACGTCGCCAGAGAGAGCGAAGCCCGACAAGTGCGACTGCCGCCCGACCTGGTGCGAATCTTCCTGTATGCCAAGATGCCCGCCGAATTCGCCGTTCAAAGCACCAGCCTCGGCGGACACAATGGAGAGGTTTTGTACTGTGTTGATGTGCCGCTACCTGCGCAGTGACCATTGAATCGCTCTCGTCTCAACTCTTTCTGCATTACTTCGCTTCGATTGGGAATTACTGATGAGCAACGCCAAGTCTTCTGGTACCGCCCAACCTGTGATTGAAGTTGACGATGTTGTCCACTCTTTCAAAGGACGGCGAGCACTGGATCACGTTAGCTTTCAAGTCATGCCGCAGTCGCTGCATGGTTTCGTCGGCCCGAATGGTGCCGGAAAGACAACGTCACTGAAAATCATCTGCACATTGCTGCGACCTCAGTTCGGTGTCGTCAAAGTCTTTGGACACGACGTGGTCGACGAACAGAAGCAAGTCCGCCGCAAGATCGGGTTCATGCCGGACCATTTCAGCACCTACCGTCAGATGACTGTGTACGAATACCTTGACTTCTTCGCCGCGGCGTACGGCCTGTCTTTCAGCCAGCGAACTCGTGTGATTGATGAGGTACTGGCGCTGACCGACATGGATGGCCGCAAGAACGATCTGATTAGCGGCTTGTCTCGCGGTATGCAGCAACGAACCAGCCTCGCACGCGTGTTAGTCAATGACCCTGACCTGCTGCTGCTCGATGAACCGGCTTCGGGATTGGATCCACGAGCACGGATCGAATTGATGGAAATCCTGAAGGCCCTGCGGTCGATGGGTAAGACCATCTTCATCAGCTCGCATATCCTCAGCGAGTTAGCAGAACTCTGTGATTCCGTGACCATCATTGATCGCGGCAAAGTGAAGTACAGCGGTTCGATGCACGGTTTGCTGCTCACGAGTGATGAACACCCCGCGTTTCGTTTGACGGTCTCAGGTGAAGCAGATGGGTGGACGGAACATCTGCAGGCATTAGCCGGAGTCCTGAAAGTCGAGCAACTTGAAGGACGGCCTGAGTATCGGATTGAGTTTGACGAGACGCGACTGGATACGAATCAACTGCTGCAGGGAATCATCGGGCTGAACATCCCCATTTCGGCTTTCGCGGAAGATAAACGCCACCTGAACGAAGCGTTCATGGATCTCACAGAGCGAGGAGTCAGGTAGCTGACCCATCGACACCTGAGAGTTGTCTGTCTCCCCGCTTCCTTGATGGCTATCCGATGTTCCACGGACTACTTGCTCTTCTGACTCGATCATTGCGGCAGGACGCGCGCCAACTGCGGAACCACGTGTTCCGACTCTGTTTTGTCGGCTTTATCTATCTCTCGTTGCTGTTCGCGTCGATCACCGCAGGGATGTACGGCGCACCTGGACTGCAGTTTTTCAAATCCATCGCCCTGCTCAATGAAATCTTTATCACGTGCGCCGGTATTGGCTTCTTCGCTTCCGCGATTACGGAAGAAAAAGAAGAAGAAACACTTGGGCTGCTGATCATGGCGGGACTGAATCCGCTGGGAATTCTGCTGGGCAAATCTACCAGCAGACTGATTCAAGCATCGATGCTACTCATTGTGCAGTTCCCGTTTATGCTCCTGGCTGTCACGCTCGGCGGGGTGACTCCTCATCAAATCCTGGCAGCGTATGTCGCGTTGTTGGCTTTCATGGCGCTACTGGCGAATGTGGCGCTCGTCTTTTCCACAATTTGCGAGCGAGGTGGCAGCGCGGCAGGCCTGACGACACTGCTGCTTGTCCTTTATGCAACGACGCCGTCATTCGCCCCCGCACTGACCGCGGAACTGACTCGAGTTGGATTCCCGCAGTCCACATGGTATGGCCAACCCCTGTTCCGATTGCTGGAGTGGAGCGCCGAATCTTCGGTTTACTGGCGGATTCACTGGCGGATCATGGAAACAGGTTTCAACGAGCCGATTATCAGCACGCAGGTGGTGACAAATTTTGTTGGTGGACTGATCTGCTTCTGCATCGCCTGGCTGGTCTTCATTCCGAGTACCGGCAAAGCGAATTCGGGCGGAGTCAGCCGCGGGCTCGTTCTCAAGTCGACCAGTCGGATGCGGCTGTTCAGCCCAGGAAGATCTTGGGCCATGCCGCTCGCTTGGAAGGATTTTCAGTTCATTGCCGGGGGCTATAGCTTTGCCGTCATTAAAGTCTTCGCGTACGCCCTGCTGCTGGTCGCAACAGTCTATGTCAACTACACCTGGGGTGGCAATGGCCTTCAATGGGGCGATATCGGCAAGTCGTACGTTTTACTCCTGCTAGCCGCGATCGGGATCGAAGCGTGTATTCTCGCTGCCCGAATCTTCCACGACGAAGTCCGACTGCAGACGTTGTCGTCACTCTTGATGCTTCCACGAAGCATTCCCTACCTGGCCTATACCAAGGCGTTGGGATGCCTTCTGGGACTGTTGCCATCCATTATTTGCCTATGCTTGGGAACTCTATTGCTTCCCGGCGTTGATGTTTCAATCGCCATGGAGACCCTGATCGATCCCTTTACGTGGGGAATTATCTTAGGGGTCACCATATTCTTGCACCTGGTCGCGCTCTTGAGCCTGTTCGTGAAATGGGGTGCGCTTCCGCTCGCGATTTTTGTCATGGCTCCCATCAGCCTGTGCTGCCCCGTCTGGCAGTTACTGTTTCTGGTCGTTGGTCGCGGCGCGGTCCGCGATTCGATGGGAGCGCTCGCTGCCACAGTCACTGTTTGGATTTTGATGAGTCTGGTCTGCTTCGTGTTTCAGATGATGATCGCCGCGCGATTGCAGGAACTCGGTTCAAAATAGGGTTGAACTTCGAACATGTTGCAGCGAGTCCTATCATTCGGGCGAGGAATCTCTGCCCTTTTCTTTCGATCGCTGCGAACCGAATCGCGTTCCCTGAGAATGCATCTGCTCTGGCTTCTGCTATTGGTCGTGATCTATTTCACGCTCTGGATTGTTCATGAAACGACGACGTCGTTTGGTGCCCCCGGCCTCTACTTCTTTCGCTGCGTCATGTATTTGAACGCCGCCTTCGTGACACTCCTGGGCGTCAGTTTCTTTTCCACCGTGATTTCTGAGGAAAAGGAAGAAGATACGTTGGGACTGATGACGATGGCCGGGATCAGCGCCCTCGGGATCTTGCTCGGCAAATCGACAAGCCGGTTGTTCCAAGTTTCGCTTTTGCTGGCGATTCAGTATCCCTTCACGCTGCTGGCCGTGACCATGGGGGGATTGATGCCAGTGCAGATTGCGTCCGCTTATACCTCACTCTTGGCCTACACGATTCTGTTGGCCAATGTTGGATTGCTGTGCTCAGTCGCCTGTCGCACGAACCGAAATGCCTCGGGGCTGACGACGTTCTGGCTGGTGGGTTACCTCTCCATTCCGGCCTTCGCTTATGCCGGCCGAATGTATTTGCTGACCGAGTTGCAATGGACGACTGCAAATCCCCTCCACAACTTGCTGCTGACCAGCCTCGACTGGATTGCTCGATCGACCATTATCACCGATCTGTACGAAGCCACGGCGACCGGGCACCAATTTATCTGGTCACCGCAAATCGTGAGCAATACGTTGGGCGGACTGATCTGCTTCCTGTTAGCACTCGGCCTGTTCGGGTTTGTCGCCAAAGAGCCATCAACGGACACAAGTTCTCGAGGGCTGGTCGCGCGGCGGACGAACAGGCATTTGCGCTTTTTCAGCGCCGGTCGCGCCTGGAGCTTACCGTTGGTCTGGAAGGACTTCTTCTTCACAGCGGGCGGCTGGGCCGGGTTGATCATCCGCTGCCTGCTCTATGCGGGGCTTTACACGCTTTGCTTTGCCGCCAATCGTCCTTGGCATGCGAATGCGGGCTATACGATTCGCTGGGACGATGTGACTCACGGCTTTCAGTTCTTCGCGCATCCATTGCTGGCAATCGATATCGCCCTGTGTGCGTCACGGGTGTTCCATGATGAAATCCGCGGTCAGACATTGTCATCGTTACTGATGCTGCCAGAATCCACCCTGAACTTGGTCTATTCTAAAATCTTCGGTTGCGCCATCGCGACATTTCCAGGTTTCCTTGCGCTGGCCGTCAGTTTCTGTTTACCGGGCGGTCTCGAATTCCTTCGCGAACTTGGCGACGAACCTGGCTTCTGGTGGTGGCTGATGAACTTATTGTTCCTGATTCACTTGACCGCCATTTATTCGTTGTATTTGCGCTCGGGGGCGTTCGTGCTCGCCTTGGGAACCATGATCGGGACCATGATCTTCACAGGATTTATCATGGCATTGCTGTCCATTGGGGGAGGAGGCAACGAGCATCAAGCTCTTCTGGGGCTCGCTGCGGTTGGGCTGGGACTGATTTGCGCCGCCTGCCATGCCATCATACTGCTCAGAATGCCGTCGCTCGGACAAAGATGAACTGGCGACAACGAGAGTTCTCAGCCAGCGCGGACCAACTCCGTAGCATTGGTGATTCCACGGAGATCCCGGTCGATGGTCTCGCAAATGGACTCCAGCGGTAGGTCGTTAATCATCAATTCGAACGGGTTTTCGATCTCCACACCAATCTCTTCGATGCCGAATAAGATGTACGAGATCACCAAGGTGACCGGCACTGTTTCCCAACCGTAGTTCCGAATCAGGGCCAGCGGCAGCGTCAGGCAGTAGAGAAACAGCGCCCGTCGCAAATGGACGACATATCCGAACGGTGCCGGAGTCGAACGAATCCGTTCGCAAGCTCCGCAGTAATCAATCAGAGCCTGGATATTCAAATCGATTGACCGCAATTGGACTGCATCGAGCAGCCCTCGCTTTTGGGCGTCGTGCAACAACGCCGTTAGCTTTCTGGAAACGGCCAGTGGCACATGCCCCGCCTGTTCGATGGCTGACACCTGGTCAGCCGGCAGACCTTCGCGAGCGATTCCAATGCTCTTCTGATCTCGCAATCGATTCATCGTTGCAAAGGCAAAGGCACTAGTCCAGCGGATGACCGTGTTCGCCAGTTCGCGGTCAGCCGACAACCAGGATTCGGCCTGTCGAGCGAGATTTCGCGTTTCATTGACGATCCCGCCCCACTGCTTTCGCCCCTCCCAAAATCGGTCGTAGGAGGAATTCGTGCGAAAGACCAACAATAGGCCGAGCGATGGACCGATCATCGAGTGGGCGGTTTCGACGATAGCCAGTCGGTCGAAAAACGGAGGACCATAGTCATAGAGGGCGACAACGATTGCCGACCAAGCTACGCAAATGGAAACGCGACCCATGATCTCTCTGACAAGCGATCCTTCGATGTCGAAAAGGTGACTTGTCCACTTGTTGGGATCGTAGGCTACCATAAATTTGTCGGGCTCTCAGGCGGGCGCGCGTCGTGGTCAGGGCTACTCCGTCGATTTGCCACTCTTCGACGGCCGTTCTCTGTCATCCGGTTCTGGAATAGCAAATCGCGCCTTCTTGTAATCTGGACTCTCGATCAAGTCCAGCACTTCCGAGAGATAGGGAAACTTGAACTCATCTAAGTTCTCCTTCAGATACAGGCCATCGAGAAACAAGTCCCAATCCGGATAGGGCGTCGCGCCGTGTCTCGTGACAGAATCGATCTTGGCATTGATGCGAGTCACAAACGCCTGGATCGCATCTTTACGAATCGCGACAGCCTCGTCGACATGCTTGGCGACCCATTCCCGGGTGACTTCGGAAAGTGACTCCGCAGGCACTTCGATGACTTCGATTTTCTCGACAAGATGTCGCGTCAGCAGCACCAGACGTGGATGCAACCCGACACGGATATGTTCCAGTTCGTGTTTGGCCAAAGGAGCCTGGTACCACGTTTCGCCTGCGAGCGAGTTAGGCAGCAATGTCCGGTTCGTGACGGGCACATCGACGCGGGTAAATTTGGGTTTGATCTCGATGACCCCGATTTTTTGCTTCTTCTTCGTGTGCATCGCGAAGCGATAGTTGTATTCGTAGATCACACGAAATTCGAAGTCGGTCCAACCGGGAAATCTCCTCGGCGGCTTTGCAGGATCATAGAACTCGACTTTTAGCCGCTCATCCTTAATCTGAGCCTTGATCCAGGCGGCCACTGCTGCTTGAGATGGTTCGTCAGCCGGCGTTGGTCGCGGCGAAGACAGACATAAGGAAACGGCCGCAAAGAGGAAACCTGCGATCAGCCGTCGACAATCAGGCTGCATGGATGCCTCAATTACGCAAAAAATCCCGGGGAACAAGTGGAACTCGGATCAGTTTATCCTCCGACTGGATTGCTGTCACGACGAGTCAACTTGGCAGACTGCCTAGTAGCCGATCCACAAGCCTACTCATCGAGCGTCGATTTTTTCCGCAAAAGATGATGGTAGCTTTGAGCAAATCGATGCGACTCGTCGCGTACATATTGAAGTAATCGTAGCGCATACGAATGTTTGCTGAGCAGCTTTGGCTCCGACTGTCCTGGTAGAAAGATCTCTTCTTCTCGCTTCGCAAGCGAGCAGACGAAGGGGGCGACGACTCCAATACTGTCGAGTGCTGCCATGGCTGCCGCCAATTGACCTTTGCCGCCATCGATCAATAGGATGTCGGGAAACGATCCTCCTTCCTGCTGTATTCGACGAAAATGGCGGCTGACCACTTCGCGCATGGATGCAAAATCGTCAACGCCATCAACGGTTCGGATCTTGAAACGCTTATAGCCATGTTTGAATGGCAGCCCATCAATGAATTGCACACAGCTGGCGACGGTCTCGCCTCCTTGCAGGTGAGCGATGTCCATTCCTTCAATTCGTCGCGGAAGCGAGGGAAGATCGAAAATCTTCTTCAGACCTAGCAGCCCTCGACGGGGATCAACTTGAAACACTTCCGGCTGAGCATGCTGTTTCAGGTCGCCGCGCAGGTTCAAGTTTTCCAGTGCTTTGACCTGATCTCGCAACCGAGCCGCCTTTTCGAACTTCAACTCCTTCGCGGCGGATGCCATTTCTTCTCGCAATTCACGGAACAGCCGCTCCTTTTTTCCTTCCAGAAACAGCCTCAATTTCCGAATGTCCCGCCGATATTCGTCGCGACTGATTCTGAGATTGCAGGGAGCCGTACATTGATTGATGCTTGCCAGCAAACAGGGCCGGAACCAGCGCCAGCGCTCGTCGTCCTGCTTGATATCCAATGAGCAGGTTCGAAACTTAAAGACTTGCTGCAAGACCGCAATCGCGCCGCGTAACTTCTTGGCGTTCGTGAACGGGCCATATAGCTTTGTGCCACGAGGCCGCGGCTTGCGAGTGAATTCGACGCGAGGGAATTCTTCGCGTACGAAGATTTCCAGATACGGAAACGTCTTGTCGTCTTTCAGTTCCGTATTGAAAGGAGGCTGAATGTCCTTGATCAGACGCGCTTCAAGCAGCAACGCATCAACTTCGCTGTCGACCTGAATGTAATCGAGATCTTTGATCTCAAGAACTAAGTTCGCTGTCCGAAAGTCCTCGGCCGCCTGCTTTGTAAAATAACTGCCTGCGCGATTGCGCAGGTTCACCGCTTTTCCCACATAGATCACTCGCCCGCGACCGTCCTTCATCAGGTACACACCGGGAGCGGCAGGAAACGTTTTGACCTTCTCGCGTGGTTCAATCGACGGATCTGTCATGCGATCATTATAGTCATCCTCCACGGAGGAACACCCATGACCAGAAATACGATGCGACGCAGTTTGGCTGTGATCGCAATTTTCACGCTGATCACGAAGCTGAACGCCGATGAGTTATTTCCCAAAGAGCTAACTCGATTCGCACCAATCGCGGCCAACCCCGTCTTCACTGCGGAAGGCGAGGGGCATTGGGACGTTAAGATTCGAGAACGCGGCTGGATCATGCGCGACGGCGATGTTTGGCGCATGTGGTACACCGGCTACGACGGAACTCGCCCCGGCCAGAAAATGCTCGGGTACGCCACATCCGTAGATGGATTGGCCTGGAAACGACATCCACAAAATCCGATCTATCGCGAGCATTGGGTGGAAGATGTCTGCATCATTCGGAGCGACGGAACACTCTACATGTTTGCGGAGGGCGAACAGGATCGGGCCCAGCTATTGACGTCGCGCGATGGAATTGCCTGGACGCGCATTGGCCCACTGGACGTTCGAATGACGAACGGAGAGCCGATCAGCGATGGACCATTCGGCACCCCTACCGCGTGGTTGGAAGGTGGGGTCTGGCATCTGTTTTATGAACGTGGCGACAAAGGAATCTGGCTTGCCAAGTCGAAAGATCTAAAAGTCTTCACCAACGCCCAGGACGATCCTGTCCTCAGCCCTGGACCTGATGAATTTGATCGCGACTTGATCGCGATGAATCAAATTGTGAAACATGCCGGCCGGTATTATGCAGTCATTCACGGGACAAAAAAGCCGGATGATGCCACTCAACCCAGTTTGTGGGCCACCGGTTTGGCGACCTCAAACGACTTGATCCACTGGACCAAGTATCGTGGAAATCCATTGCAGCCGATCAGCGAAAACAAATCCAGTGGCCTGCTGATTCACGATGGAGAAAAGTTCCGACTGTACACCATGCACGGGAAAGTGGATGTGCATTTTCCCATTGAAAAGTGATCCCACCCCGTGCGAATGGGCTCGGAACCAATTTTCCCTCGCACTGGAAATATCGCTCTGTATGATGAAATTGGGTGATCTTCCTCGAAGCTAGAAATCGGAGAGCCGACATGTACTCCCTGCTCATCGTTCTGACGATATTTGGCCAGAGCGAAATCGGCGTTCCCCCTGCACCAGCGGCCGACACTTCTGTGGTTCCGGCCACCAACAGCGCCGAAGAAATGCGAACATGGTTGCTGGCGCGACTCGTGATTGATTCGGCATTCGATGAAAAGAAATCGGCAGAGGCTCAGCGGCTGTTGGCGACCATGAATGCGCAGCAACTGAGCGCACTTGTTGCCGCGTATCAAGAACGGTCGACCAAGACAGAAAAGGCCTCTGTGCCGACGGCATCGTCTACAGATCCAACCCAGCAGGCCGCGCTGGATCAGGCGAAGTTGAATCTGCAGCAGGTCCAAGCGTACCGAGATCACTTGAAGCGCGAATACGATCGACGCCTTCTTCAAGGACAAATGACCCAGAACCTGGTTTATCAAAACATTCTGAACAACCAGATGTTCATGTACCGAAGCTACGGACCGTTCACTTCCGGTGCGTTTGGTGCGGGCCCCTTCGGCGTCGGCGGCTTGGGGTATGGCGTGGTGAACTACGGTGGATTCGGATACGGTGCGCCGGTCTACGGGGGCTCGTATTACGGCAATCCAGTCTGGTAACAGACGAGCGTGCACAATGAGCTTGCGGTGAACAGTCGGCGAGAACCAGATCCCTCTGTGCAAGAGATCTTGGCCCGCGATCCATCAGAAATTCGGCGAAGGATTTGCTACTAGGCCGCGAATCTGCAGATCTTGTTTGCGACCATTCCCGGGAACAAATCGAGGGTCAGTCTCAAACAGGTTGCGCCGGCCGTGATTCGGCGGATCCTGGCTGACAGCGGCCTGATTGGAAGTTCCCATATCACGTTGAACTTGAACGACCGACACAGCCACCATGACAGCAGCAGCCATCGCCATCGCCGCCGCTGGAATCCAGCCATTGAACTGATCTCGCCGACGCGGAATATCCGTCAGCACCATCGCCAGCCGAGGCCACAAACTAGGGGCAGATGCTTCGATTGCAGATGATGTCGTTGAGATTGACTGCAAGGCATCAAGACTGGATTGAAGCTGTCGCCGCTGCATCGAACAGTCAGGGCATTTCGATAAATGAACCTGAAGAGCTTCAGCCTCTAACGAGTCAGCCAGATCGTGACCAACCCACAATGGAAGAAGCCGGCTGGCTTGTCGACAGTTCATGATCAGCACCTTATCACTAAAATTCTGGTCACCCAACCAACAATCCATTTACGCTGACATTCCGTCGGATTTGGCAGGCGTCTTTGGAATCGGACTTGTCTTGGCATCGCGACGCTTGACCCAAATCTCTTGAAACATGTTGCGAGCTTCCGCCAGACGCCATCGAATGGTCGCCTCTTTGCGATTGAGCATCGTCGCAATTTCTGAAGTCGAAAAATTCTGCAGATCCCGCAGCATCAGCACGATGCGATAGTTCTCTGGAATTTGATCCAACACAGCTTCGACCTCTTGCTGCAGATCCATCGCCTGCCGCGGATCAGCGACCTCAGGATCAGGAGACTTGTCGGCATTACGGTCCGTGAACAGCAACCACCAACCCCGGCGTTTCCGCCGACGGATGTAGTCCAGAGTCTGATTCACACCAATTCGAAACAGCCACGGCCCGAAGCGACGAGAGGGATCGAACTGATCCAGCCTCTCATACACTTTCAGGAAGGTATCCTGCGCCAGATCTTCAGCGAGTTCCGGACTTTTCACGAACTGCTGAATCACACGAATCAGCCGTCGCTCATATCTCATGACAAGTTCGCCGAACGCTTGTCGATTTCCTTTGCGCGCTTCTTCGACGAGACGCGCCTCATTGACGGCACCCGTTACATCGTCCGATTCGGACAGTTCCACATCGGTCATGGTGTCAAGCATTTCGTCACCCTGTCAGCACTTACGCTGGCCGGAGTGACATCGTTGGAGTGAAGTCCACAATTTCAAAATCTCGGGAGATTGTACCTTTGGCGGAGGCGGTAGAAACCTCTACATTTGTCGTTACTCACCAGAAATTCTTGAAGTGCAACGACGTAACCGATTCCGTTTCTTGGACGTGCGCTATCGAGAGGTTCGTAATTTTGGTATCGTCCGAACATTCAGTCTGTTGAAATGGTGAGCAAGGTGGTGGGTGCCGCTGATCGCTATTTCACACGTGTCCGTGTGATTCGACGGGTATGGAAACCGGCTGCATTAGAGTTTCTCGGGCTCTACAAGTGGTAGGGAGGCCATTTTCCGACAACGCTACAGGACGCATGACGCGGAACCAATCGCGTGTGGAAACAACTGGCAAATCAGTGGGCGCTTGTAACTGGAGCCTCGTCGGGGCTCGGCGAGGAATTTGCGCGCCAACTGGCAGCTCGCGGGATGCATCTTGTTTTGGTCGCCCGGCGAGGTGAGATTCTCACTAAACTGTCTGCAGAACTCCACTTGCAGCACGGAACGCGCTGCCATGTCATTCAAGCGGATCTGATCGATCCGGCAGCACCGAAGCGTATTCTTGATGAGATTGCCCAGCAGGGCATCACGATTGAATTGCTAGTGAACAACGCTGGATTTGGTGTTGTTGGCGAGGTCGATAACGTCGACGTGGATCGAATGCTGGACATGATTCGATTGAACGTGCTGGCACTCACCGAATTAACTTACCGGGTCTTGCCGGGAATGTTGGAGCGAGGCCGCGGAGCGATTTTGAATATGTCGTCCCTGTCCGCATTTCAGCCTGTCGCATACATGGGCGTTTATGCAGCCAGTAAGGCTTTCGTACTGCATTTCAGCGAAGCACTCCACTGTGAGCTTCGCGGGCGTGGGATTACGGTAACCGCCGTTTGTGCAGGGGTGACACGGACCCAGTTCTTCGATATCGCGGGTGCCTCGGGTTGGCTGCAAAAACATGCCTCCCACACGGTCGACTTTGTGGTGAAACGGGCTTTAAAAGCACTCTCCCGTGGAAAGCAGTACACGGTTCCGGGATGGCGTAATTATCTTCTTACGCTGCTGGTCCGAATTGCCTCGCGAGCGCGTGTCGTGAAAGAATCGACTCGCTTTTTCAGACCGCGACCGAAAGACAAGCGATTGCCCTGATGCCGCAGCGGCTTGATGAGAATATGGCACATTTCGAGAACCAAGTGTCCTGTCACTTCCATCAAATAGATCTCAACTCGCGCAACATCCGTTAAGCTTGCGGATTACACTTGGGTATGCCGTTCGCTTCCGTCGCCCGAATTTTTGAGCTCTTTCTTACGATGGGATGCCCGCCCCAATCTGTGTGGCCTTAATGGGCTCCGCTCACTGGTTGCAGGTGCAATTCCGCTTGGACTCCAACTTTGTTCGTGTTTTCGTTGTCATGAACAAAGTTGGAGTTCGGTGAAGACTCTTTTGGCATCCACTCATCGGAATATGTGCCAGCCGAAGCATGTGATTCAGGCTTGGCCTTGAACCAGCGAGACCGGATCCAGTCGCAAATCGCCTTTGGCTCTTCGCGATCATATCTTGCCATTGACAGCAGTCTCCCAAATCGCCATCTTTTGAATACGATCGTATTCAATCTTCAGCGGACCCTGAGTGACTTCTGTCATGCGAACATCTAATCCACTTACGGACGAGGCAGTCTTGAGGTTCCTGCAAGACATGCATCGCCAGCAACGGCGGATGCCCTCCATCAGCGAAATTGCGACTCATTTTAAGCATCGCTCTCCAACCAGTATCCAGCGGATTTTCACTCGGCTTCGTGAGCAAGGTCTACTCGAAAAACATGGACATCAATATGGTTTGGCCGCTTCCGCAACCAAGCGGCAGGGGTTATCGATTCTCGGTTCGATTGCGGCCGGGCAACCGATTGAAGCCATCGAGCATTCCGAACCGGATGAGCAAATCGACTTGGGCGAAGCCTACGATCCAGATCGGCACTTCGGCCTGCGCGTGAAGGGCGAATCCATGATCGAGGCTCTGATTGGTGATGGGGATATCGCAATTATCCGACGACAAGAAACCTGCCGTGATGGCGAAATCGTCGCCGCTATTATCGATGGTGAAGCGACGTTGAAACGTTTCTTTCGCCGCAAAGATCACGTGTTGCTGAAACCCGAGAATTCACGATTCAAACCCATAAAAGTGAAAGAGGTTGAAATTCGTGGCGTATTGGTTGGGGTCTTGCGGAGATACTCCTGATGACCTCTCCAATACTCGCCGAGCTATCAGCCCGCCTACGCCAACTTGAACGCTCGCGCGTCCGCCTTGTGCCTGGTGTCTCTGAGCCATCCTCATCAGAAATCGGCTTGCATCGACTGCTACCCAACATCTCCTCATTCCGTGGAGGATTAGTGGAATGGTTGTCTGACGTGAAGGGAGCAGGCAGCCTGAGTCTAGCGGTTTTGGCTAGTCAGCCAGCGGTTGGGAATGATTATTGGATTTTTGTCGATAGTCGGTCTCAATTACATCTGGCGGGTCTGGCGGCACTTTCGTTGGATCTGCAACGCCTGGTTCTTGTCAGACCTCAACGATCAGCAGATGCGCTGTGGGTTGTTGAACAAGCATTGCGAACACGAGGTGTGGGTGCGGTAGTCTGCGAATTCGATCACCTTTCAACGACGTCGTTTCGTCGACTGCAACTGGCCGCTGAAACGGGAGGAACACTGGGCATCCTGCTGCGGTCGGAGAGAGCTCAGCATCAGCCGTCATGGGCTGAGTATCGCATCCTGGTGCGCCCCCTAGCGACATCAGGATCAAGCGATCCGTGGCAGCCGCGTAGGCGACTGCAAGTGGAACTGTTGCGAGCCAGAAAAGAATTGATGGCTGCGGCGAAATTGGTCCTCGTGGAACTGCAAGATGCAGACGGTCGCGTGTGTTTGGTTTCCGAGTTGGCCTCTGCAGCGCCTGCAGTACGAGCAACCTCGGCTTAAATCTCGCTCTGTCGTGGTCTATTCCACAACCGGTCGCGGGAAGCGAGTCATCGCCGCTTCAAAAATTCCTTTTCGACAAGGGGTCAGGCGCGGGATGCCTCTGGCCGAAGCCGAAACGTTGATGGACTGCAATCTCGCACCTCGCAAGGCGAAGACGACGGTTCGTGAGCCGCATTTTCAAGCATTTGATCCAGCAGCAGACCTCGACAGACTGCGGCAATTGGCGATTGACTGTGAATGCTTCACTCCACTCTTCGGTATCGAAGACGCCGAATTCCCTGAGTCCCTGCTGCTGGATGTGACCGGCTGTTTACACCTGTTTGGCGGCGATCAGGACTTGGCCAGCCGTCTTTCAGAAACTTTTAGAGCTCGCGAATTTCTGCCTCGTGTAGCGATCGCAACCACGATCGGCGCAGCTTGGGCTGCCGCTCATTTCCTTGCCAAACAGAAGTCGCCAGCAGTTGTGTCTTCCTCACAATTGCCTGCGGTATTGCCTCCACTCCCCCTCGCAGCGCTGAGGCTCACGGTCAATATTCTCAGCGTACTGCAGGAGCTAGGACTCCGCACGATCTCGCAAATCCAAGTTCTTCCGCGAGCCAGCATTCCTTCGCGATTTGGACCGCTGTTGCTGAAGCGGCTCGATCAAGCCTTTGGTGACGAGCCCGAATTCTTTGTGGCCGAGAAACCTCGTGAACCGTTCGCTGTGCATTGGGAAGGTGAGTTTCCCATCAAGAGTCGCGAAGTATTGCATGCCGTCAGCCAGGAATTACTGGAAGACCTTTTGAGCAGGCTCACAAAGCGTCGCGAAGGACTACGGCAATTACGATGTGTACTTCGCGACTGTCGCCGACGCTCCTATGAATTCCACGTTGGATTCACTGTCCCGACAGATCACGCCCGGCACACTTTCGAGATGCTTTGTCTGCAATGGGAGCGTGCAGACTTACCCGATGAAATGGATTCGATTCATCTGGAAGCAGTCGTAACAGGTTCTTTACAAACGGCTCAACGCGACTTGTTCGGACACGAACCTGGAACCGACAAGGATCGCGAAGTCGTGACATTGCTGGACCGATTAAGCAATCGGTTGGGTTCTCGAACGGTCTTGCGGGGGCGTTTACTACCAGAAGCCCAACCAGAAGTGGCGGTTGCCTATGAGCCATGCACTGATCCTGAAATGAGAACATCGATCGATCCGGAATGCCTTAAGACCAAGCTTTCTCAACGTCCCACATCTTTATTCACGCAGCCAGAATCAATCGAGGCCCTGGCAATCGCACCGGACGGCCTGCCGCAATCGTTTCGATGGAATCATCAGGAACATCACGTCGTTCGCAGTTGGCAGGAGCGAATTGAAACCGGTTGGTGGCGTGTTGTCTCGGCCAATCGCGATTACTTCCGGATCGAAGTTCATACCGGACATCACTTCTGGATTTTTCGACGACTTGATCAACAAGACTGGTTCATCCACGGGACATTCGACTGAGCCTTCAGCGGCAACAACCTATGCCCGAACAGCCCCCCGACAAACGCCGCCCCCGCCCTTCGATAGCGGCTTCGACAAAGAGCACAGATTCTCACCAAGGGCTCTATGCCGAACTGCATTGTCGTTCGAATTTTTCATTCCTGTCAGCCGCATCTCATCCTGACGAATTGGTGACACGCGCCAGTGAACTTGGTCATGCCGCGTTGGCGATTACAGATCGCAACAGCGTTGCCGGCGTGGTTCGCGCTCATGTCGCCGCGAAAGATCTGGGAATGAAGTTATTAATCGGTGCCGAGATCACCCCCGCCGATGCTCCGCCAATCGTTCTCTGGTCGATGAACCGAGTTGGCTACGGACGCCTTTGCCGACTGATCACTCGTGGACGACGTAACGCTCCAAAAGGAGAGTGCAGCCTCGCCCTGTCCGATGTTATAGAGCATTCGGAAGGGTTGATCGCGGGACTAGTCTTACGGGAAGCAGCAACATCACTGGTCGATTCAGCACGCCAACTGCGAGAGGCTTTTGATGGCCGACTTTACCTGCTGGCCGAACTGCATCGGGGTGGCGATGATCTTCGGCAACTCCATAAATGGATGGCGGATTCTCAGCAACTCGATCTTCCCTTAGTCGCAGCCAATGACGTGCAGTATCATGTGCGGGAACGCCAGCGACTTCATGACGTGCTGGCTGCGATCAGGCATGGTTGCTCGGTCGAAGAACTCGGCTATCGACGCTGGCCCAATGCCGACCGACATCTGAAGTCGGCTATCGAAATGGCCTCGCTGTTTGCGATGTACCCCACTGCAATCACAAACACGATCGAAATCGCCAATCGCTGCCACTTTTCACTCGAAGAACTGCGATACGACTACCCCAAAGAGATTTGCCCACCGGGTGTGACCCAGATGGAGCATCTCATCCAATTGACACAGGAAGGAGCAGACAAACGCTATCCCAAAGGTGTACCTGATAAGGTGCAGGGGCTGATTAACAAAGAGTTATCGCTCATCAGTGAATTGAACTACGCCGCCTATTTTTTAACGGTGTGGGATCTGGTGCGATTTGCGGAGGAGCGAAAGATACTGTGCCAGGGACGCGGGTCCGCAGCGAATTCCGCCGTCTGCTATTGCCTACGTGTCACTCCAGTTGATCCCGACACATCAGAGGTGCTGTTCGAGCGATTCCTGAGCAAAGAGCGAAACGAAGCGCCGGACATCGATATTGATTTTGAGCACAGTCGTCGCGAAGAGGTCATCCAGTACGTCTACGAGAAATATGGTCGCGAACGATCCGGAATGACAGCGACGGTCATCTGCTATCGCCCGCGTTCGGCAATCCGAGATGTTGGCAAAGCGCTGGGACTGTCTCTCGACCGTGTCGATGTCCTGGCCAAGTACATCGATCACTATCAAGACCCCAAAGACCTGATCACGCGCCTTCGCGAGGCCGGACTGCCGCCTGAATCGCGTCTGGGTCGCAACCTGGTATTGCTCGTTACGGAATTGCTCGGCTTCCCTCGACATCTCTCACAACACGTCGGCGGGCTCGTCTTAACAGATAGCCCACTGTGTGAATTGGTGCCAATTGAAAACGCATCGATGCCCGGTCGCACTGTCATTGAATTTGATAAAGACGATCTCGATGTCTTGGGTATTTTGAAAGTCGACGTGTTGGCATTAGGAATGCTTTCCGCCATTCGGCGGGCTTTCGCTCTGATAAAACAACATCACCGTAAAGATTTGACAATCAGTACGATACAAGCGGACAAAAGCAATCAAGCCGTCTTCGAGATGATCGGTCGCGCAGACACAATCGGCGTGTTTCAGGTCGAATCGCGTGCTCAGATGAGCATGCTGCCCAGAATGAACCCCAATTGCTTCTATGATCTGGTGATCGAAGTCGCATTGGTTCGGCCAGGCCCCATTCAAGGAGACATGGTTAATCCCTATCTACGTCAGCGAGCAGATCGAGACAGTTACAAACCGATCGATGATCTCATCGGCCCTGTTCTGGACAGAACGTTGGGAGTTCCCATATTCCAGGAACAGGCAATGAAGTTGGTCAAAGTCGTTGGGGGATTCTCCGCCGACGAAGCAGATCAATTTCGGCGAGCGATGGGGGCGTGGAGGCGACAAGGCGTCATTGAAACGTTTCACAAAAAACTAATCGACGGAATCATCGCCAACGGTTACCCCAGGGAATTTGCTGACCGTCTCTTTCGACAACTTTCTGGTTTCGGAGAATATGGCTTCCCTGAATCCCACGCGTGTTCGTTCGCCATCCTCGTCTGGGTGTCGGCATGGCTGAAGCACTATTATCCTGCCGCTTTCACTGCCGCGCTGATCAACTCGCAACCAATGGGATTCTATGCGCCGCCTCAATTAGTGGCAGATGCTCGCAGACATGACGTCGTCGTCCTACCGATCGACATCAATCACAGTGAATGGGACTGCACACTGGAGGCCACATCTGCCAAAGAGTCTCCTGCGTTACGACTCGGCTTCCGTGTGTTAAAAGGACTCTCTCAGGCCGACGCCAACATTATCGTCGCGGCCAGAGGCTCTCGCCCTTTCACATCGATGGATGACTTCTTTCATCGTACAAGAGCAAGTAACGCAGTCGCGAGCTGCCTGTCGCGAGGTGACGTCTTTCGATCTCTGCAACTCAACCGTCGCGATTCGTTGTGGCAGTCTCTGCCAGATCCTGATCCGGGACCTCTGTTTGCCGGCGTCGATGACAACGAGTCACCTGCTCAGTTGCCGCAAATGACATCAGTACAAGAGACATTTGCCGACTATCAATCGTCGGGAATGACACTGCGCGATCATCCGTTGAGCTTTATCCGAGCAGACTTGGATAAATGCGGTGTGAGTTTGGCGACGAGTCTGACTGACGAGAGTAAAAAAGATCGGCGCTGCCGGGTGGCAGGCCTAGTACTGATCCGGCAACGTCCCGCCACCGCAAAGGGGATCACCTTTATGACGCTGGAGGACGAAACCGGCACAGCGAATCTGGTGGTTCACGTGAATACATGGGAACGATTTCGCAAGATTGCTCGCGGTGCCACAGCCATAATTGCCCATGGCATTCTGCAACAGCAACATGGAACGATCCATCTGGTTGTAGACCGGATGGAAGATTTAACCCCGCTGCTCGGCGAAGTCGGCAATAAGTCGCGCGACTTTCACTAAAGAACTCAAGCTCCGCCGTAGCTGCGTTCGCCAAGAACGCGGGCCGCCGAAGCCGCCAACGATAACTTCACCAGTGCGGACGGCGATGACTACCGCCCGCACGGCATCTAACAAACCAACTACTTCGCCGCGTCATCCGACAGTGTCGTCGTCGCAGTCGGGAATTTCTCAGGAACAGGGATCGTCACCTTGCCCGTCGCAACCCATTCCGTGCCGCGATCGATGATTGTCTGGAATCCGACACATTTCATCGAATAGTCCGCGTGGCCCATCACGTTGGTGAAGACTTTTCCCTTTCCATAGGGAATCCACCAAACCATTGGTTCATTGGCTTCCGTTCCCCCTACCCCTTTCGCCGCGAAGGCGGTCGCCAGTACGTGCATGTTGGCGGCTGGACCGCGTTGACCGTGATACAACTCATCCTTCACGTGCATCCATTCGGCGGGAATTCCCTTCATGACCGGGTGTTCGCGGTCTCGAACGACGATCGCGAAATCGTGCTGAGCCCCGTGACCAGCGCCAGGCCCCTCGCCTTTCGCCGTCTCAACAACCTTGCCATCGTTATCGACGGTCACTCGCGGGCCGAAATCGGCCCCCCGCCAGCCGAGACCGATCATTTTGTTGTATTCTGGCCATTCCGTAAATGCGTTGTTCGCCGCATGCACGATGACCAGACCACCGCCATTAGAGACGTAGCTTTCCAGATCGCGTTGAACAGGTTCCGGCCAAAGTTCGCCATTGTAGTTGCTCACCACGGCACCGTAGTCAGTAAACTTGGGACGGAAGCTGTTCCAAGCCTCTTTGGGCTGGCCGTTCGGTGGACTGGTCACCACATCTACTGTGAATCGTCCGGTCTTCAGCAAGAAGTCCTTCAGGATCGGTGTCGTGCTTTTCCAGTTGTGATTGTTCTGGCCATCGACAATCAACACTCGGATCGGCTCCGCAGCCTGTACTGAAGCGACAAGTAGCGATCCCACGATGGCCGCCTGCAGAAGACCGTTCATGACTCTGAATCCAAGCCGTCCATTCATTGATACCTGCTCCCGGTCGTGATTATGGATGTGGCAGTCGCGACGCAGCGACTGCCAGCATGATCGTTATAACTTGTCCGGCAGGACCATGCACCGCTCGCGGACTATTCGTTACCAACGGACAAGTCCAACACCCATTTCGGAACGAAGTCGAATTTCCGTCTATCGCGTTGCCAAGGCGTGGTGGACTATGACGATTCATAAGTTGTTCAGATCAAACAATGAAACTGATTGAGATCAACGCAATCCGCGACATGTTCGGCCAGACGGGGGACGAACCGGAAGCGGAAAGGTTGTGACTCGCCCTGAGCGACTTGGACCGATCACACAATGTGAAGTCCAACAAAATCGAGTCAACCGTGTGCTGCTGTGTGAGGAAATCTGGAGAGACTGCCACCTGGGAGATCCGCCGGGGCGTCAGAGCAACGCTGCCGGCGTTGGATTAAGGAGACAACCAAATGCTCGTACTATCCCGCCAACGCGATGAAAGCATTTTCATCGGCGACAACATCAAGATCACCGTCGTCGACATTCGTGGCGACAAAGTTCGGCTGGGCATCGAAGCTCCCACCGAAATTCCAGTTCATCGTCAAGAAGTTTATGAAGCGATTCAGCGTGAACATCAACGTGGCGCGGTGCCCATCAAGTCTGAGAGCACCATCAAGTAGGTTGCAGGCAACCTGCTTCACACCGCCAGCTATTCGCTAACGAGCCCCGCGACTTCGCATCGTTTGCTTCGATGACAGTGATTACAATCGCGAATGCTACCGAGCCGGACCCTTGTCCGGCTCGTTATGTTTTTAGCGGCCATGTCACGATGCCTCAATGGCAGCATGTTGACGCATTTTCAAAAATGTCTGCCCTTCCGTTGGCTGCATCGGGCATTCGAAGACTCGCAGAGGCGGCGCACCTCTCAACGGTTCGATTTTAGAAACTTCGTTGTGAAGGCCTCTTCCGCTTTCACCGTATCAGCCTTGAGCGAACCGATTTCGACCATCTGATCGGCCAACGTCTGCCAACGCTCGGCTGTCATCTCGCCAAATCGCTCGGTAGGAAAATGCTTCGGTAGACAAAGCGGCTTCAATTCCGCAGCGCCGAACTCCAACACATCCAATCCCATCTCTCGATTTTGTTCATGAATGTATTTGTTGGTGGCATCGGGCTCGGCCAGATACTTCTGCCATCCGCGAATCGAGGCCCGTGTCATTTTCTCAACCAGTTCCGGCTGCTTGTCGATCATTTCCCGCTGCGCGATCAACAGGCTGGTGTAAGTGTTGAATCCCAGTTCGGACAGCATCAGGCACAAGGGGTCGCCCTCCTTCTGCTGGGCGAGAAACGGTTCGCTAAAGCTGTACGCTTGCTGACCATAGTCAGAATTCTCCAGGAACTGAGCGACGTTGCCCGGATATTTCACGATCTGAACATCGGCCAGATTGACTCGCTTTTTCAAGAACTGAGCGAACGGCTGATCTGAGTTGATCCCCAAAGTGAAGGGGCGTTTTGACGCCAGGTCTTCGAGCTTCGTCAGCCCACTGCTCTGATGCACCATGATGCAACGCGGGCTGTCTTGAATTGGCCCCATCACCGCCACGGCATCTGCCTGCTGAGCGCGCCAAACGAGAAGCTTATCCGCGTTATCAACACCAAAATTGACGACGCCACTCGCCACATCGGCGATCACTCGAACGCCGGGGCCTCCCGGCCGAATCGTCACCTTCAGTCCCTCTGATTCGTAGTAGCCATGAACTAGTGCGGCGTAAAACCCTCCGTGCTCTGCTTCAGGAAACCAATTGAGGGCAAGGGTGATGTCAGTCGGCTTGCTCAACTCGCTCGTCGAAGAACTACTAGACGAAGGAACCGAAGTTGATGCGGCCTGCTGACAACCAGCAAGCGCCATCATCAGGCAAATCCCAATCGAAAGTCGCGGGTGACAGACATGATGCATAGGGCGAGTTCCTGCAAACGGGTTAGTACTCGAACATCAGATTACGTCAGCCGTTTAGCGGCGCGAAGTCGGCAGCCATTATTCCTCGACAAACCGTTGTGCCCGATCGCCGACGAGAACCAACGCTCGATCTGTCATTGCTACCTCTCCCGATCCCATCTCGGTAGAACTAATGCTGTGAAATGGGCGATTCATTAACTTGAAACTCACGAGGGTTGTCGAATGAACAGTTCTTTACGCGGCGCGGTCGTCCGAATCAGTGGATGTTTTCTATTGTCGCTGGGAGCTGTCAGCGCTCAAGATTCAATTGATTTACCGAAGGCCACGATCGATGGGACCGGACTCGGATGGCGCGAACTTGGCGAGGCCGACTTCGTTAACGTCAACACCGACGCTGATACCTGGACTTGGAAAGACGGAATCGTTCACTGCACGGGCAAGCCTGTCGGCGTGACACGATCTCAGAATAAGATCACGAATTTTGAACTTGTCGCCACGTGGCGACATCTGAAATCCGGTGGCAATTCGGGTATCTTCGTCTGGGCCACTGAAGAGGCGCTGACAGATTTGAAACCGAACAGCTTGCCGCCGGGGGGTATCGAAGTTCAGGTTTTGGATCACGGTTATGCCGAGCAATATGAAAAGTCGACTGGCAAGAAGCCCGACTGGTTCACGACCAACGGCGATGTCTTTCCCGTTGGGAAGTCTAAAATGACGCCGTTTCCGCCCGTCGCGCCCGCCGGCTCACGCAGCTTTCCTCGCAAGAACCTGAGCAAAGGTGTGGGCGAATGGAACCACTACTACGTCCGCGCTATCAACGCCGAAGTTCGACTGTGGGTAAATGGCGAAGAGGTGTCTGGCGGTACCAAATGCGAGCCGAGCACCGGATACTTATGCTTGGAGTCCGAAGGTGCTCCCGTCGAATTCAAGAATTTACGGATCAGGGAATTGCCGTAACATATAGAGTTTGACCACGCGCTAACAAAAAAAAACCCGGCACGATTTTCGTGCCGGGTGTCTGCTAATGTGATGGTGCCGCCAGTATCGCTGCGGTTAGTATTCCCAGCTCATACCGAAACTGTAGTTGCTGGTGATGAATGATCCTCGCTTGTCGTTAAGCAGCGGGCTGATTGGGTACGCCTGCCAATTAATGTCTTGCGAGGGCCGATAGACGTTGCCGACCACGATCACGGTATATCCGGCCTGGAAGTCGGCGGCACTGAGCACCTTGGACTTCTTCAGCACTGGAACATACTGGAACAGCTTAGCCTTCCCGAAGATCGACTGCTCAAACAGGGGTGACAAGGCGGTTGTGGAATCCTCATGTGCAAATCGCGTCGCTGCAGCGTTGTTTCGCGGCATAACCGTCGGGTCGGTGATCGTTCCTGTTGGCTTGGCGTAGTACGCATCACCGATGTTGTAACCGCTCAGATTTCGTGACGAGTAGTTGACCAGCAGGCCGAGTTTCGAAGTCGTCCAGATCTTGAACTTGTCGCGTCCGATGTCGAACCGGAAGCCCGCTTCAGGACCGGCAAGCTGAGTCGTCACAGACGAACTGAGCAGAGACTGCATGATATTTAAGGCAACCAGTGGTTCCAAAGTGACTGGACTCAGGAAACCATTGCCTGTGGTCGTAACACCGGTACCGGTCCCTGTGCCTCCCCCACCACTGGTAGGAACACTCAGCGTGTATCCCAACCCGCTGTCGGCACCGTCGAACTGAAACGTTTCACGGATCGCCATGTAACGTGCACCGTAGGCGGCACGCATCATGAAGGCAGGTTTGTCGATGATTGGAGTTGTGAACCAGTCCAGGTTTGCCCCGCCCGACCGTGTCGTATACTGCAGTCGATAGTACATATCGAAAGGCTGCACCAC
>CAIMFH010000041.1 GCA_903840265.1 uncultured Schlesneria sp.
CCGCCTGAACAGCCGCGATAGTGCTGCCTCAGGACGCCGCTTTGCGAGGAAAACTTCTTCGCATCTCGGGATGTCCACAACAACGGGCTGTGGCGCAGCTTGGCTAGCGCGCTTGACTGGGGGTCAAGAGGTCGCAGGTTCGAATCCTGTCAGCCCGATTTTGCCGCTACGGCAAAAATAGTGAGTCGAGCGGAGAGAGTAGAAAGTAGACGGAAGGGAGCCTGATCGGCTCGACTCGGTCTGTTTTCTACTCCCTCCGCTTTTTTTTGGGCCGTTTGAATCGCGGCGTGTTGATCGTCACCAGCACTGTTTGTCTCAAAGCAGACTAAACAGTGGCACGTGCTTCATGGCTTCGAGGCCGAAACGCCGGATCAAGATCAACGGAATATTGCCTTACAGTTTCCGGGCAGATCGAGGTCGGTGAGCACCTTGCGACCCGTCGAGCCGAGTTCGACCTCATCCAAACAGTTTCTTAGCGATGCTGGCGACGTGATTGCCTTGGAAGCGGGCCATTGCCAACTCTTTCGCGCTGGGTTGTCGGCTACCGTCTGCGCCCGCGATGGTGGCGGCTCCCCAGGGGGAACCGCCTTTGACTTCGGTGATGTCGGCGAGTTCAGGACAGGCATATGGCAAACCGACGTAGATCATGCCGTGATGCATTAAGGTGGTGACGAAGCTGATGATCGTGCTTTCGTTGCCGCCACCAGTACCGGTACTGGTGAAGACACTGCCGACCTTGCCAACGAGTCCACCTTGGACCCACAGGCCTCCGGTTTGGTCGAGGAAGTTGCGCATCTGGGCGGTCATATTTCCAAACCGGGTAGGTGAGCCGAAGATGATCGCGTCGTATTCGCCGAGTTCTTTCGGCGAGGCGACGGGTGCCGACTGATCGAGCTTTGCTCCATACTTTTGGGCCACGTCCGGTGGCATTGTTTCGGGGACTCGTTTGAGAATGACTTCGGCACCTTCAACAGACCGAGCCCCTTCGGCGACCGCGCCCGCCATCGTTTCGACATGACCATACATCGAATAGTAAAGGACTAGAATCTTTGGCATTTCGTTTCCTTTGGATAAATCATTGCTCGAAGAAGCGACATCTCCAACTGCTCTTCCGTAAGAACGGAGGCAATTGGATTCATTCCGATGTCTCGACCTGATAACAAGTACGGCATCATAGCTGTTGCGGCTCTCAAGTCACTTGAATAGGCAAGGTAAATTGTAACGGTTCAGCCCCGAATGCCGCCCGATTCTCACCGCCGAGATTGCCGCGAACTGCGCAAAACAGGTCCGAGTCAGCCTGCAACAACGCGATGTTGCGAGGCCTGCTTAATGATCGCTGGAAGTTGCGTGCAGAATCGCGTTCAATAGTGGGGAGTTGAGTCTCTTAGCGGCAAGCGAATTCAAATACCCTTTCTGGAATCCGCGGGATGAACGACCAGACACCGATTGAGTCCGACGCCCGTGAACTTCAACTCGATGAGGCGGAATACTCGGCGCCGACCACCGATGGAGCGACCTGCACCGCTTGCCACTTGGAGATCCCCGACCAGTATTATCAGGTCAATGGCGCGATTCTCTGCGAGCCTTGCAGCACAGCGGTGAAAGAGCACCTGACTGGCGGTGCGGGTTTCCCTCGTTTCGTAAAAGCGTGCTTTGGTGGCCTGGCCGCGTCGATTGCCGGATTCCTAATTTACTTCACCATCCTCAAATTAACTGGCTATGAGATTGGTCTGATTTCGATTCTCGTCGGATACATGGTGGGAACCGTTGTTCGGAGCTGCTCTGGCGGGCGAGGGGGGGCGATCTATCAAGTGATCGCCGTCTGTTGCACGTATTTCGCCATTGCCATGAGCTATTCGGCTCTGATCATCCCGGAATTGTTGACGCAGATTAAAGACAAGGAAGCCGCCGTTGCGCAACAACAAGTCGCCGAGAAGGCGGGGGATGCACAAGCGGGTGCGGCGGCCAATCCGGAAGCTAATATCGCGATGGAGGACGAGGCTATTCCTCAGAAAGAGCTAACAACCCTGGATCTCGTGTTCGCCATCATCATGGTCGCTGCGTTCCTGCTGGCGCTGCCGGTCATCTCCTGGTTCTCGCAACCGATCGGCATGTTGATTGTGGGGTTTGCGCTCTGGGAAGCATTCAAGCTGACTCGCAAGGTGGAACTCGTTATCACTGGCCCACACAACATCGGCCACACTCCAGACCTGGCCCCCGCGAATGCCTGATCCGACGCTCCATTGTCCGGCCTGCGGTACCGAACTCGCTCCGAACCTGCTGGCCTGCCCCACCTGCCGGCGGCTGATTCATTCTGATCGCCTGAAGGCATTGGCCGATACGGCCACGCGGGCCACCAGCCCCATCGACGCCCTGGTCGCCTGGCGTGAAGCGCTTGAACTTCTGCCGCCCGGCACGCGGCAGTACGACACCATCCAGGCGAAGATCACCGACCTTGGTCAGGTGGTCGATACTCTGCCCTCCCCGCCGCCTGCCGCAGAGAAGTCGAATGGTAAGGGGGTTGGTAAAGCCGCCGGTCTGGGAGCGATCGGCCTGATTCTCTGGAAGTTCAATGCCTTTGTGCTGCTGGCACTCACCAAGGGAAAGGTACTGCTGCTGGGGCTGACCAAGGCCAGTACATTCACATCGATGATGCTGTCATTCGGGGTCTACTGGACCATGTTTGGCTGGCCCCTCGCCTTGGGGCTGGTGATCTCGATCTATATCCACGAGATGGGGCATGTTGTGACGCTGATGCGGTACGGCGTGAAGGCCAGCGCCCCGATGTTCATCCCCGGTCTGGGCGCGATCGTCCGTTTGCAGCAATCGCTGGGCGACCCACGGCAAGACGCCCGCTGTGGCCTTGCCGGGCCGTGGTGGGGCCTGGGGGCGGCGCTGGGATCTTACCTCTTGAATCTTGCCACTGGTCTGCCGATTTTTCTGGCGATCGCCCATTTGGGGGCATTTATCAATCTGTTCAACTTGTTGCCGTTCGCCTCACTCGACGGTGGCCGAGCCTTCCGATCAATGAGC
This sequence comes from uncultured Schlesneria sp., assembly GCA_903840265.1. Classification (GTDB taxonomy): domain Bacteria; phylum Planctomycetota; class Planctomycetia; order Planctomycetales; family Planctomycetaceae; genus Schlesneria. The sequence goes on from CAIMFH010000041.1 coordinate 3,034, forward strand.
ACAAACCAACGCTGGCTGGCGGTGTTGGGGCTGGGTGCCATCATGTCTCTGTGCGAAGGGCAAGAGGCATCGGGCCTGCTCGCACTACTGATGATCGGAGGCGTTTTGACCGCACTGACGGGGAAGGCCCCCAAGACGGCCGACAGCCCGGGACTAATGGCCTACCTTGGGCTGGTTGCCATCCTGACGCTGATCTGCGAGCGACTCGTGCCAATGCCGCCGGCATAATTGGGCCGCTTGCCCTCGGGCGTCATCTTTATCGACTGGTTAGCTCTAAGCGCCGAGTGATTCCGATCGCGATGAGGAACGCTTCGTCATGACTGACGACCAGTAGCGCTCCATCATAGCCTCGCAGTCCGGCTTCGACGGCTTCAATGGAGTCGATGTCCAAGTGATTTGTTGGCTCATCGAGGATCAGGAGGGGAGGGGGTGTTAATCCGCCCAAGACGCAGGCGAGGCCTGCTCGCAGCAGTTGGCCGCCGCTGAGAGTGGAGACGATCTGCAATGCGGCTTCGGCTCGGAACATGAAACGGGCGAGCGCTGTTCGGCAGGCATTCTCATCCGCGCCCGGGCTGAGTCGATGAAAGTTGTCGCGGATTGAGGTTGCGGGGTCGAGGACGCTCATTCGCTGATCGAGCAGGGCAAAGTCGGTGAGTACGTCGACCTTGCCAGTCCACGGAGTGAGTTGCGCGGCGATGACTGCCAGCACGGTAGTTTTACCCGAACCGTTGGAGCCCGTGATCGCCAGGCGTTCTGGTCCGATGATATCGACAGAGAGATCGCGAAGGATTGGCTGATCCGGCTCATAGCCGACTGTGATCTCTTCGAATCTGAGGACCGTCTTGCCAGGAGGGAGGTGAGTTGGCGGAAGTTGCACGGTGAGGGGTTGCAGGATCTCGATTCGCTCGCGAGCGACGGCCGCCGCGTCGAGGGCTTCGTCACGACGACGTTCGGCGAGGCGAGCGTTCTCACCGCTGGTGTTTTCACTGCGGTTCTTCATTCCGCCGAGGACGATGCGCGGCGCGCCACCCTTCAGTGCATTTTTACGACCGTTGCTGCTTGTTCGATCGTGTCGTTCGGCGGTGGCCTGGGCACTGCGATTGACATCGGCGACGCGCTTCTCGGCGTCGGCCAGTTCGCGTTTTGCTGCCGCAAGCTCTTGGGCTTTGAGTTCGCGATAGGTGGTCCAATTGCCGCCGTATCGTGTGGCTCCCAGAGTGGTCAGTTCCACGATCGCATCCATGGTTTCGAGCAGTTCTCGATCATGGCTGACCACAATGGCACCCGACCGCCAACTCGCGAGCAAGCTAATGACGGCCTCGCGGCCCTCGCGGTCGAGGTTGTTGGTAGGCTCATCGAGTAGCAGGAAGTCTGGTTCTGCGAAGAGGAGGGCGGCCAGACCGGCTCGGGTTCGCTGACCACCCGACATTGTTGTCAGCAGCGTGTTTGCAGGAACACGCAGGCCAAGTCTACTGAGCGCCGACGCCAGGCGCGTTTCGAGAGTCCAATCCGCATCAGCCAGTTCGTTGTCAGTCGCCTCGCCTTGTTCGGCGCGATGCAGAATAGAGAGTGCTTGAGTGACTCCGAAGAGGTCAGCCACTGTTTCATGGGGGCTCACCTGAACGGTCTGCCGCATGATGCCGAGACTGCCAATGACGGAGACGTGCCCCGTCTGAAGCTGCAGTTCACCCGTGATCAGCTTGAGGAGCGTCGTCTTACCGACACCGTTCCGGCCAACTAAGCCGGTTCTGGTCGTGCCGAAACTCAGGTTCAAGTGCGAGAAGAGTGGTGGGCGGTCAGGCGGGGACCAGGTGACATCGAGCAGAGTAATCGAAGCGGGCATGGAATCCTTCCGAGGACGAGGCGACAGGGCTTAACAACACAGCGGTGTCGGTAGCGGCCATTGATCGAATCATCGGTATCTCCTCGGAATGGGGATTGAACTGCGACTCTGACACGACAACTGCAATTCAGGTTCGCGTATCGAAAGGTGATCGTTCGTTCGCATTTCACAACAATAGTGCCCGTCGCAGTTTATGTGCTTTCTGAATCATGATTTAAGAAAAAGAACCTAGTCCCTGTCACAAATTTCAGACTGTATTCGTCCTTGATAGTGAATGGGGTGGTCGCATCCACAACAAGTGAACTCAGCAGAGGAGCAATTATGAATCGCAGTTTATTGGTGCTGGTGGTCGGAGTCGCACTGGGGGCCTGCGGAATGACGTTCGCCCACCTCCATGATCATAAGGACGGGGAGTCGGTCAAGTTGCTATCCGCTCGCGACATCGTCGAGAAGCTGGATGGAAAAGAGGCCAAAGTGACAATGGTCGAAGTGACCCTAAAGCCAGGTGAAGCGGGCATGTCTCATCGTCATCCCGGTCCGGTGTTTGTCTATGTTCTGGAGGGCGAATACGAGTTGGGGGTCGATGATCAACCGACAAAGATCTACAAAGCGGGCGAGACGTTTTACGAGCCAACAGGCTGCCTGCATCGAGTGTCGAAGAATCCGGCCGCAAAAGGAATCACGCGTTTGATTGCAGTCGTCGTGCATCCGCGCGACGCGAAAGAAGTTGCGATTCCCGAGCCTAAAAAAGAATAATTCCTCGGTCATTGCAAGTCTTGGCCGTGTCCTTGGTCTGAAAATACGGCCATGTCGAGGACTCCAAGTCCGTGGCACCCAGATCAACTGAACGTTGCCACTAAAGATCGATCGGTGTAGGCGACCTATGTTGAATGATCGAAGTGTGAAGTTAGCCTGTTGGGCGGTGCGGATCTCTCTGGCGATGTCGTTCCTTTCGGCCGTCGCCGACCGCAGCGGTTTTTGGGGGCCACCCCGATAGCGCTGGAGTCGCCTGGGGAAACATTGCACGCTACGAAGGGTATGTCGCAAAGTTGAATTGGTTCTTGCCGCTTCAGATCGTGTCTCCCATCGGCTGGTTGGCGACCATCGCTGAGGTGGTAATTGCGATTGGCCTGATCGCTGGCATCCAGTTGCGATGGGTCGCCCTCGCCGCTGCGATCCTGCTAACGACATTCGCGACCACGATGGCGGTGGCGTTTGGACTCAAGCCACCGCTCGACTATTCGGTTCTCTCAGCGGCCGCGGCGGCGTTTCTGCTCTTCGCCGTGACGCCAGTACGTGAACCTAAGCGCAATGCGGCCATGTGATGAGAATCCAACGCCAAAGGCGTAGGGAGCACATCGGACGTAGCGACTGCGTCCATTGAATGGTCATTTAGAATAAGGAGACAAGCGATGAAGATTCTTGTGATCGGTGGAAGTGGACTGATTGGAAAGAAAGTCGTCAATAATCTACGCTCACAGGGACATGAGGTTCTGGTCGGTTCGCCATCGACCGGGGTCAATTTCCTGACAGGCGAAGGTCTGGCGGAAGCGATGGTCGGTACAGACGTTGTTGTCGACGTGGCAAACTCACCCTCATTCGAAGATGGGCCCGTGATGGAGTTCTTCGAAACGGCGGGACTCAATCTGGCGGCTGCGGAGCAGGTCGCCGGCGTGGAACACCACGTCGCCCTGTCAGTCGTCGGGACTGAACGTTTACTGACAAGTGGATACTTCCGCGCCAAGATGGTTCAAGAAACCTTGATCAAGGCCTCGAAGATACCTTACACGATTGTGCGTGCGACGCAGTTCTTCGAATTCATTGGTAGTATTGCCCAATCGGCTACTGAAGGGCAGACAGTGCGATTACCGCATACGCTTTTTCAGCCGATCGTGTCGGATGATGTGGCCGCGTGCGTGGCTGATGTCGCCGTTCAAGCACCCTTGAACGACACCATTGAGGTGGCGGGGCCAGAGGCGATCCATCTTGACGACATGGTACGACGTTACCTGGATTCCGTTGGTGATTCGCATCAGGTCGTCACCGATCCGAGCGCGCGTTATTTCGGCATCGACGTGAACGATCAAAGCCTGATGCCCAAGGAAAACCCACGCATTGGACAAACACATTTCAAACAGTGGGCTACCTCCAACGCAAAGCTGTAATGTCGATTTACGTAGAGCCAGTTTGAGGACAGGCAGATCGGATTTCGTTCCGGCAATGGTGATACGGACAAACAGACTTGTCGAGAACGCTGAAGGTCGTTCGCCAGTAATTAAGGAGAAGTCGTATTTTCTAAGCTCTTGATCGATTGGGCGGCTTGCATACGGACCACTTCGCTCGGGTCTTCCTTCGCCAAGACCCGAAGGCGTGGAATTGCTGCTTTGCCGATCGGGCCAATCTCACCAAGGTAATCGACCGCATTGGCTCTCACCTCGGGCACCGGATCTTGCAGTAGCGCCATCAATGCAGCCATCGCACGGGGGTCACACGTACCGATCTTTTCGAGCGTTGCACAGGCGTCCGCTCGGACCAGCCACTCTGCGTCTTTTAACCGTTCTAGCACGATCAGTAGGGTGGCGGGCGAGTCGCGGTCAATCGCGACGATCGCGTGCATCGCGCCGATTCGGGTCTCGATATCATCGTCGCCGAGCATTGTCAACAATTTCGGCAAGGCAGCAGAACCAGAGCTCGCCAGTGAAGCCAGTGCGTTTATCGCCGCCAATCTCGCCTCTCGCTTGTCGTCATCGAGAAGTTTCAGCAATTCCCCACAAATGGCCGATTCCCGTCCAGCCATAATTTCCTGCAGGCTGAGCATCGTCGCGGCATAGACCCGAGTGGTCAGCCACGAACTCTTGAGTTCCGCCAGAAGGCCTGGTGCGGCTGCCGGCCCCATTTTTCTGATGTTATCATAGGCCGCTTTGTTAACGTTCCCGTTCGAATCTTCGAACGCAGATAGTAGCCATGGAATCGAGCGCGGGCCGCATAATCCCAACAGATGCACCCCCATCTCGCGCCCTAGCGGTTGGGAATAGACGACCCCTCCGATGATCAGACCACCCAGTCCAACGAAGAACCCTTTCAGATATCGCTGTGATCGGATTGGCGGCGCGACAGGCGGGGTCGATGAAGAAAGCGGGAGATCCATAGCGACTCTTGAAATGGCAAGCAGAGTGTTTCACTGTCCGTGAAGTCGGCATCGGCTCACTATACCAACGCTCTGCCTATGCTTCTGGGGTAGGTACCCCAACGTGAACTTTTTGTTAAGCTAAGCGTCCTACCTCTCATGGATCAAGCAAGAAGGTGACTACAGAGTCCGGGTGCAGAACATGCAATTTCTGGTTGGGACGAGCGGGTACAGCTACAAAGAGTGGAAAGGGAGTTTCTATCCCGAGAAGCTGCCGCAAAAGGAGATGCTGGAGTATTACTCGCAGCGGTTTTCCACGGTCGAGATCAACAATTCGTTCTATCGCATGCCTGCCGCGAGCGTCGTGGAGTCGTGGGCTCAGCAGACTCCCAAGTCGTTTCGTTTCGTGCTGAAGGCCCCACAGACGATTACTCATCGCAAGCGACTGAATGACTGTGCAGAGCAGGTTGACGAACTTCTGCAGACGGCTGCGGTTTTGAAATCACAGCAGGGACCGCTGCTGTTTCAATTGCCGCCGAACTTCAAGAAGGACTTGGCGCGGTTGGACGGCTTTCTGAGCATCGTCGACAACAGAACGCCCATCACGTTCGAGTTCCGACACGAGAGCTGGTTTGACGACGAAGTGTTCGACTGCCTTCGTGCCCATTCCTGCGCGTTATGTGTGGCGGACGCGGAAGATCTTCCCCCCGTCAAACTGTTCAGTACTACTGACTGGGGATACGTGCGACTACGGCGCGAAGAGTATTCCGACAAAGACCTGCGCCACTGGATCAAGAACATCAAAGCTCAAGATTGGAATCGAGTCTACGTGTTCTTTAAACATGAAGGCACGGGAACTGGTCCCAAGTTTGCGACCCGCTTTCTGGAGTTGGTAGGAGCCGCATCCTGATTCAGATTCGCGTGATTAATTCGCTGTCTGGCGGGTGATTCCACGCAATGCGATCTCATAGATCGCGTGGTACTGCTCGTCGAGAGAAATACTTCGGCCAATGAAGAGGTTGGTGAACATCGTCCCGTAGATCATGTTCCCAACACTGTTGAGCATCTGCTCGACAGGAACATCGTCGCGTAGTTTTCCTTCGGCGACGAGGTCGGTGTAAAGTTGCCGCCAGGGGCCACGGTTGGCATCGCGGTGTTCGAAGTATGTGGGGCGTTTGCGATCTTTGAAGTTGGCTCGTTCCTGAATGATCAGTTCGACGTAATGAGGATTTTCATCGAAGAAATTAAGGTAGGCACGAATCGCCCGTGCGATCATTTCAAATGGGTCGCTCGCTGTCGCCGTGGCCTCACGAATTGCTTCTTGCATCTGACTCATTCCCAAATCGACGCAGGCAAAGAACAAATCCTGCTTGCCGGGGAAGTAGAGGTAGAGGGTTCCTTTCGCGATGCCCAGTTCGGTGGAGACGCGTTCCATCTCGCAACCGCTGTAACCAAGTTGTGCGAACAGCTTGGCAGCAGCCTCAATGATGGCCTGTTGACGTTCCGTGCGACGATCCGCCCGTGATGGACGGTTGGTTGATGACTTGGCCGACATCGATCTGAATTTCCAGAAATGTTCGAAAAACTCTGTAAGGAGCTTCGAATTGAAGTGTATGTCAGAAGGATGATGTTCTGCTTGAAGAATGTCCATCCATTGCGGTATCATGGCTAAATACTGACTGGTCAGTCATTTCTGAAGAAGTTGATAAGTAACAACCGAAGGCTCATGCCATCACCCTGAGGGTATCAAGAAGTCACTATGCAAATATTTGGCGAGGCTGATCGCCGCTGGTCATTGCTAGCGATTCTGGGAATAGTGGCTGTTGCGGGATGTCACGCGCAGGTTGCCAAGGCCCCCCCGCCGAAACCCCCAGAAGTTTTCATTGCGTCTCCAATCGAAGAGATTGTGACAGAAACGGAAGAATTTACCGGCCGGACGATGGCCGTGAACACAGTCGAAGTTCGCGCACGCGTGACCGGGTATCTCGATAAAGTGATGTTTGAGGACGGTGCCGATGTCAAGGCGGGTGACGTTCTGGCCGAAGTCGATCCGCGGTCGTACAAGGCAGAAGTCGAAAAGGCTCGCGCCACGACCGCGCAGGCGAAAGCTCGCATGGATCGCTTTTCACGACAGTTGACCCGAGCCCGGCAATTGATCGAGAAGAAGACGATTACTCAGGAAGTCTTCGAAAGCGCTGAGTCCGATCATAGTGAAGCCCTGGCAACTTTGGACGCGGCGGTTGCCAGCCAGGATGCTGCTGAATTGAATCTGGCTTTTACGAAGATCACCTCGCCACTCGATGGTCAAATTAGTCGTCGATTGGTCGATCCAGGAAATCTGGTGAAGGCCGACGATACGCCTTTGGCAACGATTGTCTCGTTGAACAAGATTCATGCTTATTTCGACGTCGATGAGCGGACCGTCTTGCGAATTCGCCGCCTGATCCAGCAGGGGAAGATGAAGTCTGCCCGCGACAGTGAAACGAAAGTGAAGATCGGGCTGGCAGACGAAGAAGATTTCCCGCTCGAAGGAACGGTCAATTTCATCGACAACCAGGTCGACGCCACGACAGGTACGTTGCGGTTGCGGGCCATCGTCGAAAACCAATATCGCTTCCTGGCACCCGGGATGTTCGTGCGAGTGCAGGTACCAATCGGCGTTCCCCATCCGGCGATGATGATTCGCGAAGAGGCGTTGGGCGCTGATCAAGGTCAGCGATTCGTGTATGTCGTCAACGACAACGACGAGATTGCTTATCGTCGTGTCACGGTGGGGATGTCGCGCGGTGGTCGGCGAGTGATCGAAGGTGACGTGTCTCTTCAAGATCGCATCGTGGTTTCGGGCCTGCAGCGCGTTCGCCCTGGAACGAAAGTCGCGGTCCGACCTTTTGTGCTTCCTTCTGATGCGGCTAAGTTCTCAGCCAGTCCTCCGCCTGTAACCAAGACTGCCACTGCCGAAACCAAACCTCCTGAACACGGTAAAGACTGACAGTGTTCTCTCAGTTCTTCATCGACCGGCCGATCTTTGCCTCCGTGATCTCCATCTTGATCACGTTAGCGGGTGGGATCGCCGTCTTTACATTGCCGATTGCTCAATATCCACCCGTCGCGCCACCGACCATTCAGGTCGACTGCAACTATCCCGGGGCAAGTGCCCAGGTGGTTGCTCAAACAGTAGCCGCGCCGATTGAGCAACAGGTGAACGGCGTGCAAGACATGTTGTACATGACTTCGCAAAGCACCAACGACGGTTCTTACACGTTGACGGTCACGTTCAAGCCCGGCGTCAACTTAAACCTCTGTCAGGTATTGGTTCAAAACCGAGTCAGCCTGGCGATACCGTCGCTACCGGACGTCGTTCGGCAGACCGGCGTGACGACTAAGAAACGTTCGCCCGATATTCTGCTGACCGTCAGTCTGAACTCGCCCGATGAGCGCTATGATCAGCTTTATCTCAGCAACTACGCGGTCTTGCGTCTGAAAGATGAACTTTCCCGTTTACCCGGCATCAGCGAAGTTCTGGTGTTTGGCCAGCGCGACTACAGCATGCGCATCTGGGTCGATCCCGAAAAACTGGCCGTTCGCGGTATTGCGGTTCAGGATGTCGTTAACTCGCTACGCGAGCAAAACCTGCAGATTGCAACGGGGCAAATCGGTCAGCCGCCTTCGGAAAAAGGACAACTGCTTCAGGTGCCGCTCAGCGTCAAAGGTCGCCTGACGGAAGTCGAAGAATTTGAAGACGTGATTGTTCGAACCGGTGAGCATGGTCAACTGGTCCGGATCAAAGATATCGGTCGCGTGGAGATCAACGCCCGTAGTCAGGATGTCAGCAATCGATTCGACGGCAAGCCGACTGTCGGTCTGGCCATTTTTCAGCTTCCTGATGCGAACGCATTGGATACAGCCGATCAAGTCAAAGCGAAGATGAAAGAACTGTCTCAGGATTTTCCTGAAGGGGTTGAATACGCCATTGGGTACGACACGACGCCGTTCATTCGCGAATCCGTGGGTGAGGTGATTAACGCTCTTCGCGACGCGATCATCCTGGTTGCTATTGTGGTGTTGGTCTTTTTGCAGGGATGGCGTGCGGCCATCATTCCGTTGATCGCTGTTCCCGTCGCCATCATCGGGACATTTGCCGCCATGGCGATCGTGGGTTTTAGTCTAAATAACCTCACGCTCTTCGGACTCGTGTTGGCCATCGGGATCGTCGTCGACGATGCAATCGTCGTGGTCGAAGCGGTAGAGCATCATATCGAACAAGGTCTGGCCCCTCGCGATGCCGCCCGGCAGGCGATGCATGAAGTGGCCAGTCCTGTGATTGCAGTGGGCCTCGTCCTGAGTGCCGTGTTCATTCCGTGCGCATTCATTTCGGGAATCGTGGGCCAGTTCTTTCGGCAGTTCGCGCTGACGATCGCCATTTCGACGATTATCTCGACATTGAACTCCCTGACGCTCAGCCCCGCGCTGGCCGCAATGTTGCTCAAGCCGCGATCGGCCAAGCGGGACATTCTCACCTGGCTGATCGATGTGTCTCTGGGTTGGTTCTTTAGACTCTTCAACAGTGGATTTAAGTTTTCGACAACCATTTACTCACGCATTGTCGGACGACTTTTGCGCGTCCCCGCATTGGTGCTGATCGTCTATGGCGGATTGCTCTGGTTGACCTACTGGGGATTCAACCAGCTTCCGACGGGGTTCATCCCTTCTCAAGACAAGGGATACCTGGTCGCCAGCGTCCAGTTGCCCGACGCTTCATCGGCCATTCGCACACGCGAAGTCATCGCAAAGATCGAGAAAATCGCGTCGGAAACACCAGGTGTCAAAAACGTCAATTCGGTCGCGGGCAACTCGTTCACACTCAGTGCGTACGGATCGAATTTCGGTTCGATGTTCATCATCCTGAAAGATTTCGCAGATCGTCACGACCCGGCCACGCAGGGAGCCGAAGCGATTTTGGCAAATCTTCGGAAACGGATGGCCGCCGAGATTCCGGAAGCCAGCCTGCAGTTGTTCGCTCCACCCGCTGTGTCCGGTCTGGGACGTGCCGGCGGATTCAAGTTGATGATTGAAGACCGCGGTGACGTTGGTTTGGAAATGCTGCAGGCCCAGACGGATAGCCTGATCGACAAAAGCAAGTCGATGGAAACGAAGGTCAACGGCGAAACCGTCCGAACGCCGGGCGAACCCGCAGTCTCGGGCCTGTTCACGGTTTTCAAAGCGAATTCACCTCAGTTGTTTGCGGATGTCGATCGAGATGCCTGCCTGATGCAGGGAGTGAACCTGGGCGACGTGTTTGGGACCATGCAGGCGTATTTGGGTTCGCGATACGTCAACGATTTCAATCGATTCGGCCGCACCTGGCAGGTCATCGTGCAGGCCGACGCACGCTTCCGAAATGAAGTGGAAGACGTCAGGAAGCTGCGCGTTCGCAGCATTCATGGCCAGATGGTACCGCTAGGGACCGTATCCACAGTTCGGCAGATTAGCGGGCCGCTCGTGTTGACGAGATACAACATGTACCCCGCGGCAGCAATTCAGGGCAACGTGGCCCCCGGATACAGCACTGGGCAGGCCAATGCGGCGTTGATACGGCTGTGCGATCGCGAATTGCCCGACTCGATCAAGCCTGAATGGACTGAAATCGCCTACCTCGAGCAGATTGCCGGCAACACAGGGATGGTGGTGTTTGCTTTCTCCGTGGCCTTCGTCTTTCTGGTGCTCGCCGCCCTTTATGAAAGCTGGGCGCTGCCGTTGGCGGTTATTCTCGTGGTTCCGATGTGCGTACTCAGTTCGATCGCCGGGGTCGGTTACGCCAAGATGGATATCAACGTCTTTACGCAAATCGGGTTCGTGGTGCTGATCGGGTTGGCGAGTAAGAATGCCATCTTGATCGTGGAATTCGCCAAGTACCGCCGTGAGACCGGCGTTCCTCGACGCGAAGCGACGCTCCAAGCGTGTGAGCTCCGTCTTCGGCCGATCATGATGACTTCGTTCGCCTTCATCCTGGGAGTGCTGCCGCTAGTCGTTGCCCATGGTGCTGGCTTTGAAATGCGGCGAGCCCTCGGGACAGCGGTCTTCAGCGGCATGTTGGGCGTGACATTCTTCGGTATTTTTCTGACACCGATTTTCTTCTATGTCATCGACTGGATGAGTGAATGGCATCTCTTCTCGACCGGCATCGTGCCGCGAGTGGGGCGTGCGATCATCGACACTCTGCAGTTTGGATTTGCGCGGCGATTCGTCACGCGTACTTATCAACGGTTGGCGGCTGCAAAGGCACCACAATCTCGGAGCACGAAGCCATCAATCGCCGCTCAGGAATCAGATTCAGACACGATTCCCGCAACGATTGCAGTGGTAAATGAAGAGGAAACTGTCCACTGAACTTGAAGGACGACCGTCGACGAATTTCAGAGGACGAGGTAAACCGGCAAGCGTCAGCCCCCGGACCAAAATTGGTTGGCCACAAGTGCAGCACTCCAACTATTTCGGGGGCTGACGCCATTCGGTTCACCTGTTGAAGAGTTTAGGACGAGGTCAACTTCGTCCGCATGACCGCGAGTTGATTTATGTTTTCGCGTTTCTTTATCGATCGGCCCATCTTCGCGACCGTGCTCTCCATCGTGATCACGCTCGCTGGGCTCCTGGCCGTCTTTAATCTGCCGGTCACTCAATATCCCGAGATCACTCCGCCGACTGTGGAAGTGTCGGCCGTCTATCCGGGTGCCAATGCCAAGACGGTCGCCGATACCGTCGCCGCGCCGATCGAACAGCAGGTCAACGGCGTCGAGAGCATGATGTACATGTCGTCTCAATGCACCAACGACGGCAACTTCACGCTGACGGTCACGTTCCGCCCAGGGACGGATCTGAATCTGGCCCAGGTCATGGTGCAGAACCGCGTCGCACTCGCTCAGCCGATTTTGCCACCGCTGGTGCAACGCCGAGGGGTGACGGTCAAAAAGAAATCGCCCAGCCAACTGGTGATCATCAACCTCTACTCGCCCGATGGATCGCGCGACAACCTGTACCTCAGTAACTATGCGACAATTCAATTGCGCGATGAATTGTCGCGGCTGGCGGGGGTCGGCGACATTTCGTTTCTGGGTCAGCGCGACTATAGCATGCGCATCTGGCTGGATCCCGATCAGATGGCTGTCCGAAATCTTGGAACAACAGACATCATCCAGGCGATTGAGCAACAGAACACGCAAGTCGCTGCAGGCCAGATCGGTCAGCCACCGGCACCGAAAGACCAGGTCTTCCAATACACGATGAGTACCCTGGGTCGATTGACGGAAGACGACCAATTTGGCCGGATGATTCTCAAATCCAGCGACGATTCGCGATTGATCCGATTGCAGGACGTGTCACATACGGAACTAGGTGCCTTGGGGTACGACCAGTTTTGTACGCTGGACGGCAAGCCGTCGGTGGCGTTGTCTGTCTACCAGCTTCCGGGATCGAATGCATTGCAGACCGCTCAATTGGTCCGCGCCAAGATGGAAGATATGCGACAGCGATTCCCGAAAGGTGTCGAGTATTCCATCGTGTATGACACGACACCGTTCATTCAAGAATCGGTGAACGAAGTTTTCCACTCCCTGCGCGATGCCGTGCTGCTGGTGGCCGTGGTGGTGTTGGTGTTCCTGCAGGGATGGCGAGCCGCAATTATTCCTCTGGTCGCTGTTCCCGTTGCTGTTATCGGGACATTTGCGGCGATGTTGGCTGTCGGCTTCAGCTTGAATACGTTGACTCTGTTCGGCTTGGTGCTGGCGATCGGGATCGTCGTTGACGACGCTATCGTCGTCGTTGAAGCCGTGGAACACCATATCGAGGAAGGATTGTCGCCGCGTGATGCGGCGATTCGCGCGATGGACGAAGTGTCCGGTCCCGTTGTTGCGGTGGGACTGGTGCTCACGGCGGTCTTCATACCGTGTGCGTTTATCTCCGGGATCGTCGGGCAGTTTTTCCGGCAGTTCGCCATCACGATCGCGATTTCGACGCTCATTTCGGCGTTCAACTCGCTGACTCTTAGTCCGGCCTTGGCGACGCTGCTGCTCAAGCCCAAGACGCACGGGCATGGGGATGCGCTGCCTCGGTTTGGATTGATGATTGTCGGTGGCTGGCTCGGATATTCGTTCCTGGCCCCTTGGATTACGACACAGTTTGCCGACTCTGTGGCAGCACTCTCGCCCGATGTCGCAGCGATGCTTCCGTGGATTTGTGCTGTGATCGGTGCGGCCGTGGCCTGGATGACGGCCGGGTTGGTCAATGGTCTATTGGGATGGTTCTTCCGCATCTTCAACTATGCGTTTTCAGCGGTGACCACGGGCTATGTGAGAACGGTTGCCGTGATGATGCGCGGCAGTGCTTTGGTTCTGCTGCTCTACGGCGGCCTGCTCTACCTGACGTACGACCTCTTTCAAAAGACCCCGACCGGCTTCATTCCTTCGCAGGACAAGGGGTATCTGCTGGTGAACGTACAGCTTCCCGATTCTGCTTCGCTCGACCGGACCAACCAGGTCATGGTGCGACTGGAAGAGATCGCCGGGAAGGCGGATGGAGTGGACCATACGATGGCCATTGCCGGACAGTCGATTCTGTTGGGGGCGAACGCTCCTAACTTCGGCACGATGTATGTCATGCTGAAAGATTTTCACAGTCGGGCTCATCATGGGTTGACGGCGGACATCATTGCCGAGGGGTTGAAAGAGAAATTCGACGCACAGATTGCCGATGGGATGATCAACGTCTTCGGGGCTCCTCCTGTCGACGGACTGGGGACCGCAGGCGGATTTAAGATTGTGATTGAAGATCGCGGCGACAATGGGCTGAGCACGCTGGAAGATGTCAGTCAGCAGATTGTGGATGAAGCGAATCGCGAGCCCGGGCTACGCGGACTCTTTACCAGTTTTCGCGCCGACACCCCGTGGTTGTACCTCGATATCGATCGCGCCGCTGCGAAGACCATGGGAGTTTCCATCGCCGAGCTCTTCAATACTCTGCAGGTCCACTTCGGATCGTTGTACGTGAATGACTTCAATCGCTTCGGTCGTACATGGCAGGTCAACGTTCAGGCCGACTCCAAGTTCCGCATGAAGACGGACGACCTGAGACGACTGAAGGTACGCAATTCTCACGGTGAGATGGTGCCGCTGTCGTCGGTGGCCACCGTCAGAGAAACGACGGGGCCGGTGATGCTGCTGAGATACAACCTGTATTCGTCAGCCGTAATCAACGCGAACGCGGGTCCGGGGACGAGTTCTGGTCAAGCGATCAAACTGATGGAAGATATTTCCAACAAGGGGCTGGTCCAGGGGATGCGATCGGAATGGACCGAGTTGGCGTTGCTGCAATTGCAGGCCGGAAATACTGCCATGTACGCGTTCCTGCTGGCCGTGGTGCTCGTATTCCTCGTGCTGGCGGCACAGTACGAAAGCTGGGCCTTGCCACTGGCAGTCATCCTGGTGGTGCCAATGTGCCTGCTGTGCTCCATTGCCGGAGTGCTGTTTGCCAATATGGACATCAACATCTTCACGCAAATCGGCTTCGTCGTGCTGGTCGGGTTGGCGTGTAAGAATGCGATTTTGATCGTCGAATTCGCGCGGTCTCGTCACGAGGCGGGTGTTGATCGTTTTCAGGCGACGCTGGATGCATGCCAACTGCGGCTGCGACCGATCATCATGACGTCGTTGGCATTCATCCTCGGCGTGGTACCCTTGATGATCGGTCAGGGCGCTGGTGCCGAAATGCGACGCACGCTGGGTGTTGCCGTGTTCGCGGGAATGCTGGGGGTCACGATGTTCGGGATCCTGCTGACGCCCGTGTTCTTCTATGTCATTCAATGGTTCGCCGATTGGCGAGCGGCCCGCAAAGAGGCGGCGGTGTAAGAAGGCTCGTCTCTCTCTTGGAGTCAGCCCTATTCGTCCTCTACGTCCCATTTGTCCTATTGAAATGAGACTGAAGGCGCATCAATTGTTTTCCGGCAATCCTTCTGCGTGGCCCAGGTTTTTAACGGGTGCAAATATGGCCTGCACGTCACGAAGCAGTTGCTCATCGATCGGCTCAGCGAGCCATTGAGCCCAGTTGCGAATGTTAGTCGGATTCGCACTGCCAGCGACAGTGGTGGCAACATCGGGATGAGCACACGAAAACTGGACGGCGAGCTTCGCGATGTCGACGCCGTGCTTGGCGCACAAGGCGGCCGCGCGTCGAGCAGCGTCTTTCACCGCTTCCGGTTCTTTCAGCCAGGCCGGCAATGGAGCGTTCGTCAGCAGGCGTGCGCTGAACGGCCCCGCATTCATCACGCCGACACCTTTAGCCTTCAAATAGGGAACCGATTCATCGACGAATCGCGTGTTTTGCAAGGTGTACTGGTTATATGACAGCACGCAGTCAATATCCGTCTGGTCACAGATAAAGCGGAAGATCTTCTGTGGATAGCCGCTGAATCCGATGAATCGCACTTTGCCCGATTGCTGAATCTTGCGGAGTGCCGGAATCGTCACATCGACGATTTGCTGCATCGGCACAAATTCGATGTCGTGGCAGAGGATAATGTCGAGGTGATCTGTCCCCAGGCGATGCAGGCTGACGTCGACACTTTCGGCAACACGCTTTGCACTGAAGTCAAAATGGCTGAGGTCGTAACGGCCGAGTTTGGTGCACAGGGTATAGCTGTCGCGGGGAACCCCGCGTAGTGCGATACCGAGCATCACTTCGCTCATTCCCCGGCCGTAGAACGGCGAGGTGTCGATAAAGTTCAGGCCGCAATCCAAGGCGACTCGCACGCTTTGCAGTGCGTCTTCCAATTGGACACTGCGAAATTCCTGTCCCAGCGACGACGCGCCAAAGCTGAGGATCGGAAGTTCCAGACCGGTCTTGCCGAGCGTGCGAGTTTGCATATTGGCTTTCCTGAAGCAAAACGACGTTCTCTGCGGCGATCATCCGATGAACAACGGCCGCATATGACGTTCGTAGATGTTCTCTGTGACCTGCTTGGCGACGATTGCTTCGTTCGCCTTCAACAAGTCGGTATAGCGAGTCCCCGCTTTCGCCGCGATCTTGAACGAGACGTGCAGCAATTGACGAATGTTCGCGTTGAACTCGGGATGATTGGGAATATGTCGCAATGCATTTGCCAATTGTGGACCGGTCCAACTGTTTACCGTCGAAGCACTGGGCAGTTTGGCACGGTCAATGTCGATCACGCTGGCATACGGTGCACACAATTCGTCGACGTGCTCAAGAGCGTACGCGTAGATTTCTTTGGCCAGTGCCAGTCCATCGCCACCCGCTTCGGACAGTCCGATTAGTTCTTCCAGCCAGGTTGTCCCAGCGGTCTTCACGTGCAAGCCGGCTCCGGTACGTTGCAATGCATTCCGAATGATCGGGTAGATACTGAACTTATCGCTACCGCTGTGAACGCTGAGCTTCAAGTTGGCTGGCAGCCCATATTGCTTGACGGCGTGTGCAATCACCGCCAGATCGTCGTTGAATTCCTTCTCGAACTGGACGAGATCGCCGACGTAGTCGACTCCTTTGTTAAATCGACCAGTGAACTTCGGCGCGATTGTTTGCAGTTGCACTTTCTCGTCGGCGAGCGCGGCGAGAATGATCAGCAGTTCAGGTGGAGTCTGCGGCGCATCCGTCTCGTCCATCGAGACTTCCGCGATGATCTTCGCTTCACCTTTTGCGGCCGCGATATAGCGATAAATCTTTCCGGCATCCTGCACCGCCAGCAAGTACTTGGCAGCCACTCGTTCGACATCCTGCCGAGTGATCACGAGGGGAGCACTAATCCCAGGAATACTGAGGTTGCCCACCAATTCGGGATGTCTCGCGACAAATTGCTGCACGTCGCTCGCTGACGCGGGCTTACCGATCGAGTCCGCGACATCGATCGTGAAGAAATCAGAGCAACTCATGAAACGGTCGACTGTTTCCAACCGAATGTGGTCGGCATCGATATGCCAGCCCGGCGTCCAGTTCAGTTCTTTGACCGCAGCTTGAGCGGCATCGAAGACGCTTTGAGGTTCCGACCCGATAAACGTGTGCTCGCGATTCGATTTATTCCAAACCGGCACGACTTCGACGCCGTCTTTCGCCAGCATTTGGAAGGCCCGCAGTTGTGCCTTCGCCTGATGAGCGAATCGGTCTCCGACGCCAAACGAAAATCTCTCGAGTGTCAGCATGATGTTCTTTCCAGAAGTTGAGACTGGCGAGAATCGTGACGCGGCGCAACCAATTTGGCAATGGATGCTGGTCACGCCTTCGAAGGTCAGTCGCGGCACGGTGAGAATCGCGCACCGCTGGCGAGTTGCAGCACTCCGTCGGCAGCGCATTCGTCTTTGCGCGAACGATTACTTCGTCGTGCCGACTTCGAGCTTTTCGGCCAGTTTCGGTGACAAGAATGGTCCGGCGGCACGGTTCATCGCCTGCATGGGCGTGACGCGAATGTTGTGAGCGGGAAGTCGAGCAACGCTCTCATCAAACTTCAACCGAAACAGAGTCAGTTTGTCCTTCGAAGTTCGGGCGCGAGGAATTCGTTTACTCGTTTCGAGCGCTTCCACGGTACCCCAGGCCGCGATCTCGCCCTTCAGCGATTCCATCGCGATGACGAAGACTTCGGGAGCCGTGATCTCGGCGGCACCCAGAAAGCTGGGATTATGCAGCAGGATCGCATCGTCGGGCATGTAAAACAGGCCCATCAACCCATGAAATGAATTCGCGCTCATATCAACAAGAATTGGCAGTTGGTCAGCTTCAACGCGTTGCCGGACCGATCTCAGGAAAGTGACATCATGCCGGTTGCTGTCGATGTGTTCAGCAGCGTAGAAATGGCCGCTGATGTAGCACCCCAGCAATGTGATGAAGGCGACGGCCCCAGCACGCCAAGCGGCTCGATCAATCATCGCGAAGGCCAGTAATCCAGCGACAAGTGGAATCGCGCACATCAACGCAATTGGTAACCAATTTGGTCCAGGGACCTTCGAACCAAGGATCGTCAAAGCAACGACGGCAGGCAGTCCATAGCCAACCGCGCTGGTCGCAGGATGTGTCAGCCACTGCGGCCATCTCAATGCCAGAGTGCGAAGTTGACGAACTCCCAGTGCTCCTAAGATCGCCCAAGGCGCGATTGCATGCAGCATGTAGTGGTGATGCTTCCCACCGGGAATCGTGAAGACCGCAGGGACCAGGAAGGCCCAGCACCATAAGAATCGTTCGGGTGACGTGCGATCGCGCCAGGCGGCGGTGCGGGTGACAACCAGTCCCAAGGGGATCACGATCGTCCAGGGCATCAGCATCCACAAGAGGTTGACGGGATAATACCAGATCGGCTCGTTGATCTCTTTGTAGGTTCCCCGCAGACGTCCGAACAGGTCGAAGTGCCAGACATCGAATGCGTCCGGGTATCGGCTGTAGGCGGCCAGCGGCCAGGCGAACATCACTCCCAGAAACAGGACGACTCCCCAGACCCAGACGTACTTCGCAACGCGTTTGGGTTGCAGACTGAGCACCAGAAAGGCGAACAAAGGAATGGAAGCCATGACGGTTCCGAACGCCAACCCCTTGACGAGATTGGTGGCTCCCATCGCGATGTAGAATGCCGTGAACCATCTTGAACGAGCACCGAACAAAATCGTCATCACATAGCGAAGCCAAGACTGATTCGGATCGACGCCCAGTTGAGCCTGGCCGCCCCCGAATTCAATCTTCACGAAGAGTGCGACGACGGCCGTCACGATTCCGCAAAGGTAAATCTCGTCCTCAGCCAGCCAACTGTAGCGAGTGAATTCCAGCGTCGTGGCGAGCACCAGCCCTGCCAGCAGCCCTAACGATCGGCCATACCACAATGTCGCCATCCACGCTGTCAGCAGCACGACGAGCGTTCCGACCAGCATGGGACCGATGCGAACGATGGCTTCACTGTCGCACCGCCCAAATGGTGTCGCCAGCGCGACAGTAATCCACTGTGGGAGCGGCGGGCTTTCGACCCACGGTTCCGACGGCATGGCACTGTCGGCGCCCATCGCCACGTGCCCATTGATCTTCGGAATCACGAAGTCATGGTCCGCGAACATCGAACGAGCCGTTTGCGGCAGCACGCATTCATGCAGGGTCAGCGGTCGTCCACTGACGATCGCTACGCCAAACAACAAGACCGAATAGGCGACAAGCGTCAGCAGATCGCGGCGGGTCAGAGATTCATTCGACATCATTCGCGCAGGCTCCATCCGAAGCGGCCTGCAGTTACCAGGTTCACCGGACGTTTCTCGCCTCAGACCGCACCGGGTTCTAAGTCATTGCAAAAATAGCGTCAATTCCAAGTCTGGCCGGAAGTTAGGCATGAAAATGGCTTTGAAGATTTCACTCCTTCCATAAAAGCTTGCCTTGTTGTGAGGAAACGATCCGATACACTAGTTGGGATGCCCGCCAACTTTCCTGCCTGACTTCCTCACTCGGTGAGACCGCAAGATGCATGATCCACTTTATCGCGTGGGACGGCGCGGCTTTCTGCAAGCTTCTGCTGCCGGAGTTGTCGCCGCCGGGTTGCCAGCACTATCACCCACCGTCTTCGCCGATCCGGGAGTTGGACGAGCAAAATCCGTTGTATTTGTCCTGATGAGTGGTGGCCTGAGTCAACTCGATACGCTCGATCCCAAACCGCAGGCGGCCCTCGAAATTCGTGGCGAGTTTTCGTCAATCTCCACATCGATCCCGGGGGTCGCGTTCAGCGAGCATCTGCCATTTTTGGCGGAGCAAGCGAATCGGTGGTCGATCGTGCGAAGCATGTCGCACACCGAACACAATCACCTGTTGGCAACACACGTCGCGTTGACGGGTCGACCAACGCCGGTTCCACGCGGAGCCAGTGACCTGGATCGCGTCCAGTCACGGACCGACTTTCCGAACATGGCCGCGGCCGTCGATTATCTGCGGCCCAGTTCCAATGGAGTGCCGACAGGGGTCTCGCTGCCGAACTACTACATCGAAGGGCCGTTGACCTGGCCGGGTCAGTATTCCGGGTTCCTCGGTCCCAAACATGACCCATGGCAGATCAGCCAGGATCCGAACGATCCGTCGTTCAAGGTCGATGCACTGTCACTTCAGGCCGGTGTCACTCCGCAGCGCTTGAAGTCACGTCGCGAATTACTCGATCACGTCGATGCGCCGCTTCCACTGGGTGCTGATCGATCGAAGGCGTTTACCGATCAGCAGGGAGTTGCATTCTCACTATTGACCTCGGCCAAGGTGACCACGTCCTTCCAGCTTGACCGCGAAACTCCCGAAACCCGCGATCGTTACGGCCGCAACAAATTCGGTCAGTCGCTGCTGTTGGCTCGCCGATTGGTGGAAGTCGGCGTTCCCGTGATTCAGGCAACGATGGGGATCGTGCAAACCTGGGACACACACGTCGACAACTGGGGCAAACTCAAGAACACCTTGCTGCCGCAGGTAGATCGAGGTCTCGCCGCATTAATGGATGATCTGTCGGCGAGCGGATTGCTGGATCAAACTCTGGTGATCGTGATGAGCGAATTTGGTCGGACCCCAAAGGTCTCCAATTTGCCTGGCGAGGCGCTCCCCGGTCGCGACCACTGGGCGTCCGTCTATTCATTGCTGGCAGCCGGCGCGGGAGTCCGTGGCGGTCAGGTCATCGGTCAATCAGACTCCATCGCGGCTTATCCCGTTTCACGAGCTTGGTCGCCCGCCGATCTCTGTACGACCGTGTACAACGCGATGGGCATCGGCGAAGAGGTCCATCTACAAGATCCACTCGGTCGACCGAACGCCCTACGGAATGGAGCGGTCATCGAGCCTCTTTATTCAGGACGAGAAGTGTGACTGCCTTGAAGACCCAATCTCTTGGCAAGATTGGCCACAGTTGCGTCCAGCATTGAAGCTGCCGTTGCCGATTTATTTGTCGGCAGGCAGTTTGATCGCCAGCAGTCCTTCTTCCCAGCTTGCCGAGTAGAGAATCCGGTTCACTGGATCGAGAGCCATCTCGAACGGGACGGCCGAGAACTTCCGGTCGTTCATCGGCTTCCACGTAACGCCATCACTTTCGGCGGACACAAAAAACGGCTGCTTTTCGCCAGTGCTCGCGGTGTAGATGTTCTGCCCATCGCCGCAGATCCCCATGTACCAGCTATAGGGCAACCCCTGCTTGATCGGCTGCCAGGATGATCCATTATCCGTGCTGCGAGCGGGATATTGATATCCGCCGGAATACAGGGTCCCGTCCTTCGCTCGATAGATTTGATTGCCGCCATGAGTCATCTGCGATCGGTAGACCAGCGACCAGGACTTGCCGGCGTCGGTCGTCTTGAAGAAGCCACCCTCCTGCGCCGTAAACAACCATGTCTGGCCATCGCCAATTTTCTTAGCGGGGTCAAACAGGAAGAACACGGCCATTCCGTATCCCCCCTTTAGAGTTGGAGGGGCATCGTGAGCAACCCAGGATTCACCACCATCTTTGCTCTCCAGCACTCCGCAATTCTTCCCGTCGGCCCATGGCGAATGGAAGCTGACCAGGATGTGCTTGAAGTCGGTTGGATCGGTTGCCAGGTGGTATAGATCCCGTGTGCCGACCGGCTTCTCTGTGACCTTCTTGAATCCTTCAGGCATCGACCAGCTTTCACCTCCGTCTCGAGAATCCCAGAAGCCGAGCGTCCCACCGCGAACGCCGTCGACGCAGTAGAGATGATTCGAGTCGTCTGGGTCGATCGCCACATGTAGCGGTTCATCCAGTTGCCCAATCTTTTTCCAAGTCGCACCGCTATCAACAGTCTTGAAGAGTCCCCCCTTCGCAGCGTCATAGGCGCAGATGCAAAGATACAACGTGCGAGGGTTCTTCAAATCCAGTGTGACCCCCTGACAGAACACGTGGTTCTCACGAGTCATCACGACACCGGCGGGTGTTACCTTGGTCCAGACACCCGGTTCAAACGCGGAATCCGCCGCGATGGCTGGCATTGCAGCCAAGGCCGCAAGAAGGAACAAGGTGTTTCGCATCAAGGCGGACTCCAGTGGTGACGGTGATCGGACTTTCGACACTCAGACCAATTCGGAGATCACTTGGCCTTGTTCGAGCATATAGACGGGTCGGCCGCCTTGATTGACGAACTGTGTTTTCGGGTCCAGGCCCAGGTGATGGAAGACCGTGGCCATCAGATCTTGCGGTCTGATGGGACTGGTCTTGGGGACGTCGGCTTTGGACATCGAATCACCGACGACCTGACCCATCTGGAAGCTGCCGCCGGACAAGGCGAGCGTGCTCAGAGGTGCCCAGTGATCACGTCCGCCATTGCGATTAATTCGTGGCGTCCGACCGAATTCACCTGAGATGACGAGCAGCACATCCTCAGTCAGGCCCCGTGCAGCGATGTCCGTCACGAACGAGGCGATCGCGTGATCGAGTGCTGGAACGCGGCGTTTCAGGCTTTGCTCAATCGTTCCATGCATATCCCAGCCGCCATAGTTGATCGTGACAAATCCACAACCGGCTTCCACCAGGCGGCGAGCAACAAGCATCTGCTGAGCCAAAGGATCCTTGCCGTACCGCTTGCGTGTCGATTCGTCTTCCTTATCGACATTGAACGCATCGGACGACTTGCCGAGCAGCATATGAAAGGCCTGCTGCTCGAAGGCATCAAGGCCGTTCATCACACCGCGAGTATCGGATTCACGTTGAAAGCGATCAAGACTGCTCAGCAGTTCCCGACGGTCGTCGAATCGATCGTATTTCGTTTCGAGATTCATGTTTCGACGAGCTTGTCCGTTCGGATCGAATGGAGCGTAGGCCGGTCCCAGGAAGGCAGGGCCATCGGCACCGATGTTTCCCAATCGAACATAAGTCGGCATCCCATTCTGCGGATGATTCGAGCCGCGAACCTTGGACGTAATCGAACCAATCGATGGTCGAGTGGGAAGTCCCCCATTGTCGACGTTTCGATTGTCATACCCGGTCATCACGTAATGAGTTCCGCCCCCATGCCCGCTGTTGGTGTGTGCGAAAGAGCGAACGAATGCCATCTTGTCCGCGACTTGCGAAGTCTCGTTGAAGTGGCCGCCAATTGTCAGTCCAGGGACGTTCGTGAGCGTCTCACCTGTGACGCTGCGGTATTCCGACGGTGCCGTCATTTTCGGATCGAATGTTTCGATGTGGGTCGGGCCACCTCCCAACCATAACCAGACGACCGATGTCGATTTTACTGGTTGGCCAGTTTCCGCAGCTTGAGTCCGCGCGGCGAGAAGATCGGCCAGAGTCAGCCCGACGCCTCCCAAGGCCCCTGCCTGCAAGAAATTTCGCCGCGTCGTTCCGTCACACTCCGTATATCGGCGTCCAGTCGAAAGAGTCAGCATTTGAGAACTCCTTGCTCGCTGCAGAACTTGAGGGGCACAATCCATCAATATCCTGCTACGCGAGCATCGGAATGTCTAGCTGAAAATCTCGTCGTGAGAAGCGGTTAGCCACCGACAATCAATCCTTGGGGACAGCGAGACTACAATTCGTCCCTTCAACGGTTCGCGATCGGACTCGCTTCTGGTGCGGCTTCGCGCGTCAGGCTGTAGACGATTGCGAGAGAGATCAAGCTGACGATCAAGTTGCTTCCCCCCGCGCTGATCAACGGGTGTGAGATCCCTTTGGGAGGGACCATGGCCGTCACCACGGCGACATTCAATAGGGCCTGGCCGACGACCTGTGTCAGCAAGACGAAACCTGCGACAAACGAAAAGCTACCGGGATCCAGCCGGTTCAGCATCCGCAAGCCGTTCAAGTACAGTCCGCACCAGAGAGCCAGCAGACTGAGCGTCCCCAGCAAACCGAGTTCTTCGCCAATCACAGCGAAGACGAAATCGGTATTAGCTTCCGGAAGGAAACTGAGCTTTTGCCATCCTCGACCGAGGCCAACGCCAAGCAGCCCGCCCGATCCCATGGAAACGAGCGACTGTTGCAACTGATATGGGGCGGCTTCGAAATCGGCCCACGTCTCGAAAAAGCCGACCACGCGTTGTCGTTGATAGGGCTTCATCACTAGGATTGACAAGCATGCCGGCACTGCGGCGGCACCTCCCAGCACGAAGTTTCGCAGCGGCCAGCCACCAGCAAGCAGAACCAAGGTCGCGCCGCCAAGCAGGAATAGCGCGGTCCCCAGATCCGGTTCAATTAGAACCAGCGAGACTGCGATCACTGTTGGAATCGCGAACGGAATCGTTCCCAACACCACATGATTCAAACGTGATCGATTCCGATCGAGTATCCAGCACAGCATGAGAGGCACGGCGATCTTGGCCAGTTCAGACGGTTGAACCGAGATGCCCGCGATGCGAACCCAGCGCTGTGCCCCTTTGACACGCGATCCGATCCCTGGCACCAGCACCGCCAGCAGCAACATGATTGTCAAAACAAACAGCCACGGGGCGACGTGCTTCCAGAATGCAGGTGGTCGCGTTCCCGCGATGACGGCCGCCACCAATCCGATGGCGAGGAACATCAGATGGCGCGACAAATAAACACGCTCAAACTGCGTCGGCCATGACGTGACGCTAGCGCTGTACACCATCAGCAGGCCGAAGCCGACCAGCAGCAGCGTCAGGGCGACAAATAGTTGCCGTTGAAAATCCATCATGTCGAATGGTTCGGTGGGGATTTCTGGCGGAGGACGAGAACGAGTCCATCCGAGTCCCCATCGGCAGTCCATGGCCTGGACTTCGAGGGAAATCACCTTCGTTGGCAATGTGCCCGCGACAGCAGTCAGACGTATCGAATATGGCGATTGTCGCGAATCTGAGTCACTACAGTACGCGAAAGTCGACTCAACGAATCTTCAAACTGGCAATCCCGAGCAATGCCAACAACGCCGAACTGATCCAGAAACGGACGACGATTTTTGTCTCGGGGTCACCTCGAAACACGAAGTGATTGTGGAGCGGACTGCATAACAGCACACGTTTGCCCGTGAGCCGAAAGCCGGTGACTTGTGCAATGACGCTCAGTGTCTCGATGACAAACACACCGCCAATAATCACCAGCAACACTTCCTGGCGAATCACCAAAGCTCCGTAGCCCAGCAATGCCCCAGTCGGAAGTGAACCCGTGTCGCCCATGAAGACTTGGGCGGGATGGCAGTTGTACCACAGAAAGCCGAGCATCGCGCCGACCATGGCGGCGAAGAGGACGCTTAACTCTCCCGCTCCGACCATATGTGGGATGTCCAAGTATTCTGCCATCGTGCGGTGGCCGCTCAGATAGGTCAGCACTGCGAACGCGGAACCTGCGAAGATCAGACAGCCCCCGGCTAGACCGTCCAGGCCGTCAGTCAAATTGACGCCATTCGAACTTCCGACGATGACGAAAGCGGCCCAAGCGATAAACGCGACACCAATGAAGATCCCCTGTCGACCGATTGGAAAGATCAACTCCAACCCCTGTGGTTGGCTCAATTGCACCATGTAGAGCCAGCTACAGACCGCCATTGCCAGAATCATCTGGGCCGAGAACTTTTGACGCACCGTCACGCCACGTTTGCGAGTGCTGATCTTGATCCAGTCGTCAATCGCTCCGATGGCAGCGAAGCCGATGACGAGGATCAATGCCTGCTGGAGATAACGATTCGAAAGGTCGCCACAGCCAACAGCCGCGACGACGATCCCCGCCACGATGAACAGTCCGCCCATCGTCGGCGTGTTGCTTTTCGAGGCATGCAGTTCGTTGAGTCTGGCAGAGGCACTGTCGATTCGCTCACGAAAGCGACCTTTCAACCAGCGGATGGCGATTGGTCCGCAGATGAGTGCGGTGAGGAACGAGACCATCGCTGCCAGGGCCATGCGAGCAGTCAGGAAGACTCGCGAATCACCTGTCGATGCTCCCGACAACTGTTCGAAGAAGGGAGCGTATTGTTTCAGTAACCAAACCAGCATCACAGGGCCTTGTGCGTTTACGCCGACAATATCTACGGTAAAAGAAATCCCGGATGCCAGAAGCAATGTTCCGGCATCCGGGCCCAGTTTTCGTCACGCGACTAGAGATGAAATGATTGACCCAGTAACCACTTCATCAAGCCAAATGCGTCCAAACCCAGCGCGACCCGGATCTGATCAAGGATTCCCGCAAACCCTTTTCGCTCGTGACGAAACTGCAAAAACGCTTCACTATTTTCTGATCGCAACGTCAGGCACAGTGCCTGTGTTGCTGCTGTCCTCGTAAGTTCTCATCAATGGCGGCTCGATCTTTCAGCCATTCGACAATGCGTTCCATATGCGTTGCTCGTGATCCTTTCACCAGGACCACATCGCCCGGTTCCAGCCAGCAGTCGAGCACGGCTTTCATTGTTTCCTGATCCGGAGCCGCCGCGATGCAGTGCGAATCCATCCCCGCCGCCTCGGCACCGTCTGCAATGTCATCCGCGTGCTCGCCGCAGGCCACGACAAGATCAATTTTCAGGTCGGCGATCAATTTGCCGATCTGCCGATGCTCTTCTGCGGCGGACGCACCGAGTTCTCGCATGTCGCCAAGGACCACGACTCGACGACCGATCCCCGGAAGTTCCAGGTCAGGCAACATGCGACAGGCCGCCGACACCGACAAGGGACTGGCATTGTACGTGTCATCAATGACGGTCCATTGACCAATTGTTTTCAGTTGTGAACGACCTTCGATCGGTTCAAATCGTTCGAGGCCCTGTGCCACGGAATTCATTCGCACGCCAATTTCCCGAGCGATGGCGATGGCACACAATGCGTTCGACAGATGGTGTCGACCACAGACAGGGACTGTGAAATCGCAGCCATCGACGCGAAACTGGAGGCCCTCAAACGAGGCGCGGACTCGAGTCGCCTGCAGATGATTGTCGTCCCCTTCACCCACGAAAATCACAGGGCAGGGGGCTCGATCAGCCATCTGTCGCAAGATGGGATCATCGCCAGGGAGTACGGCGAACCCCGTGAAGGGAAGGCCCTCCAGTAGTTCACCCTTGCCCTGAATAATGGCTTCCAGGCTGCCAAAGGTCTTCAAATGAGCCGGGCCGACGGCGGTCACAACACCGATTTCCGGAGTGGCCACCGCAGCAAGTTCGGCAATGTCGCCGATTCGCGAGGCCCCCATTTCCAACACGATAAATTCGTGGCGATGATCGGCGTCGAGCAAGCTCAAGGGGAGGCCGATCGTATTGTTGAAATTTCGGCGGCTGCGAATCCCTTCGAATTCAGAGGCCAGCGCGACATGAATCAAGTCACGGGTCGTTGTCTTTCCCACGCTCCCCGTCAAGCCGACCACCAGGGCGTCGAGCGTTCCGCGATACCACTTAGCGAACTGCATGAGCGCCGCACCAGTATCCGGGACCAGTAGTGCTGGACCCGTAGGAACTGAGGCATTACTCGAAGCGACACAGAAGGCGGCACCTCGATCGAATGCCTGGGCGATATAGTCGTGCCCGTCGTAGTGTTCACCCTTCAACGCCCAGAACACGTCGCCACGTTTGAGCTGGCGAGTGTCAGTGCAGATCTGTTGAACGGTGGAGTCGGGCGATGGCACGGCCGACAGGCATCCACCTGTGGCGAGCATCAGATCGTGCAGGCTGACGTGTTCCATTTCAGGCACTTGCTCGCCTAGGTTGTCCCGCGAGCGGACGCCATTGTTCGCAAAGGAAGCTTCTGGCGACTTGCCGATCGTCGAATGGGAATCGTCGATCACCGATGATTTGTTCGGTCTCGTGCCCCTTACCGGCGATCAACACACAATCGCCGGGTCGCGCCACCTGCAGCGCCTTGTCGATGGCGGCCATTCGGTCTGGCTCGATGATGGGAACTGTCGATGATCCCGACATGCCAGCCAGAATCTCGTCGATAATCCGGTTGGGATCTTCAGATCGTGGATTGTCGCTGGTCACGATCGCGATATCAGCCATCGTCGCGGCGCGCCCTAACAGTGGACGCTTGGTCCGATCACGATCTCCGCCCGCTCCGAAGACGCAGATGACTCGGCCCGGCGTGATTCCTCGCAGGCTTTGCAGGCATCGTCGCAGGGCATCGTCGGTGTGAGCGTAGTCGACAAAAACATCGTACGGCTGGCCGCAGTGAATTCGTTCCAGGCGTCCGGGGACACAATGAAATTGCTCGATCCCCGCGACGATGTCTTCGGGAGAAAGGCAGAGGTGTGCTCCCACGGCGGCGGCAGCCAGGCAGTTCGAGACGTTGTGCCGACCGATCATGGTGGTCGCACAGTCGAGTGTTCGCCCGTGAATCGACAATCGAAAACGAATCCCCCCCAGCGATTCTTCGCGAATCTGGGCGTGGATATCGCCACCGGATTTAAGACCGAATGAAACAAACGATGCCGAATCATGCACGCGGTCGCGTAGCGACCAGCTTCCCGGGTCGTCCATGTTCAAGGCGATCAAGCCGCCAGGACGGACGAGTTCCAGAATGCGAGCTTTTGCTTCGCGGTACGGTTCGAATCCACGATGATAGTCGAAATGGTCCTGCGTGATGTTCGTGACAACGGCCGCTTCCAACTCGATTCCTGCGGCACGTCGCTGATCGAGCGCGTGACTGGAAATCTCGATCGCCGCGCGGCGTGTTCCTGAGGCCACCATTCGTCCCAGCCAGCCGGCCATGGGGCGCGACGCCGGAGTCGTCAAGGTGGATGACTCGGTCGAGACTCCATCGGAGTACTCGACAGTTCCCAGGACTCCGCAGCGGTCACCGGCATGGGCCAGCAGACTGCGAATCAGCCAGGTCGTCGTTGTTTTACCATTGGTTCCAGTCACGCCGGCGATATCCAGGCGTCGCGATGGGTCTCCCGCGAGGGCTTCGCACAACCGCGAGTACGCAGAACGGACATCAGGCACGATGCACTGCGGAATAGAAACATCTGCCAGTGGACGATCAGTCAATAACGATGTCGCCCCGTGAGCAATCGCCTCATGGACGAATTGCGAGCCATCCAATTTCGATCCATTCACGACAGCGAACAGGCTGCCAGGCTGGACATCATGGCTATTATCGAAGGCATCGGTCGCGCAGATGTTCGCGCAACCGACAAAGCTCGCTTGTGGAAGCAGTCGCCGCAAACTCGCTGCGGCCGGGAATGCTGGAACAGACGATACCAAAACAAACGCCTCCTGCGTCCCGCGACGAGACTCCTTCCCGTCGCTGCGATCGACATGGACTACGTCGATAATCGAACATCACACCTTGGATTGAATGGCTCGCCTCCGTTTGCATACCCCGGCAACATGCCGCAGCAGACGAAGTTTCGGCTAACCGTCGTTCGATCCGGCAGGTCTTGTCCCCGATTCCAGGAAAACGGTCAAGCCAATTTCAGGCCAGGGTATTAGGGCAACTTGCACTCGATCTTCTCGAAGTTGTCGCTTGAAGTTACGATCCCGCGCTTCCAACTCCCCAATTCCTATTCAATTTCGAGTTTCTGCGATGGTGTTCGCCACCATTAGTCAGAGGATCCATAGCCGATTTTTATGCGGGTTGTCGTGTTACGTCGTCTGCCTGCTTCTATGCGGTTGCGTGACGGCACCGTATCACTACGGGGCTCACGCACGCTACTACGAATCTCAGCAGTTGGCAGACATCACGGGGGCACAGATCGAGCGAGGTCAGCCACGGCGATTTATCGACGGCGTCGGCTGGGTTGTGGGAATACCCGACAAAATCCTGCTGTGGAACCGCCGGATCGAAAACCACAACGTGTCACCGGAAACCGAGCAAGCGATCGCCGACTATCTGACGAAGAACGAACTCACGACGGTCAAAGTCCGGCTGAATCAATACGCTCCCGGTCAAGATTGGAAGCGGCTCGTCGCGAATAAATCGGTGGGATGGGGTTGGCGATATACACTGGGAACCGTGAGTTGGTTGGGCGAAACCGT
The DNA here is from genome assembly GCA_903840265.1 of uncultured Schlesneria sp. GTDB lineage: Bacteria > Planctomycetota > Planctomycetia > Planctomycetales > Planctomycetaceae > Schlesneria. The sequence goes on from CAIMFH010000041.1 coordinate 32,900, forward strand.
CTTTCCCGGCCGCTTAATTGGGGGCGACCACTTCAACCCGTTCACGAACACGCTGCACATCTACTCGGATGTCCCAGCGGTGGCGATTCACGAAGGAGGTCATGCCAAGGACTTCGCGCGGCGTTATTACAAGGGAACGTACGCGGCCGGTTACCTGCTTCCCATCACACCGCTGTGGTACGAAGCCGTGGCCACCAATGACGCCGTCAGCTATTTGCGCGCGGAGGGAACAGTCGAAGACGAGCAGGCCGCGGATCGCGTGCTGTATCCTGCGTACGGCACCTATCTCGGTGATTCCGTCTCCACGTTTGTTCCCGGTCTAGGAACGCCTCTGTACCTGGGAGGAGTTGTGGCTGGGCATATCGCTGGACGCGTGCAAGCGACTCGAGTGGCGAAGATCCGTCCTGAATCAACGATACAACAGGCGGGTTATGAAGAACCTGCGAGCGATCAGACCCGGCAGTCTCGCACTGATGAAGGGGACCCATAAGGGCCCTCCCATCGCTTACCATCACGCCTCGACGCGCAACCCCGCCTTAACGAACGCAGGCTGCAGATTCTTGTAGCAGCGTTTTGCGGCAACAATCGGGTCGTAACCCGGTTTGTTTGACACTTGGCCGCTCACTTCGACAACGAGGGCTCCACGGTATCCGCCATCGCGCAGTTGTTTCAGGTATTCCGTGTAGTCGATGTCGCCTGCATCTCCTGGCAGGACGAATTCGGTCTTGCCGTCCGCTGTCAGGTTATCTTTGACATGCACGAATGCCGTCTCGGGCAACATCGTCGCCAGTGACTCTTTCAATGTCAGGTGCTGTCGCTGGAAATGGCTGTAGTCATAAACCAAGCGGATCCAGGGACTGCCAACCTGTTGCACCAGCCATTTGGCATCTTGCGGGGTATGCAACGCACCGAGGACGTGAGCCTTGATGGCGACCACGGTCTGCTGCGACGCGGCCACCTTTTCCCACTCGCGCAGCTTCACGACCATTTGCTCGCGGACAGTCTCCCATTGATCTGGCTTCCCGCCAAGCACCGTTTCGACGATCGGCGTGGCGTCGGGCGAAAGGTCGTGCCCCAGCTGGCAGACATTTTTAAGGCGTTCGAGATTGGTTCGATGTTGCTCGTCAGGAACGAGCAGCGTCAGATTCTCCATCAAGCAGGGAAGATCCAGTGCCAGCCCTTCGAGTTCGGTTCGCAGGGCGGCTCGCTCTGGCTTGTGCAACAACTCGGGGGCGCAAGGCCAATCCTTCAGGCACGCCAGTTCAACGCTGCTGTAGCCGATGTCGGCACACACTCTTAAGGCTTGAACGACCTTCAGCGACTTCATGCCATACAGGCTGAAGCCAAATCCAATTTTCGCGGGCAGCGACGGAGCCGCGGATGCCGCCGCCGACAATGCCATGGCGCCGGCCGCTTGCAGAAAGCCGCGTCTGGTGAATTGATCCGGCAGCATCAGTGACTCCTTCGTAACTCTCATCTTGAACCGTTCATCGCCCGACATCTCGCCTTGGTTTACCCGCGTGTGCATCGCCCCGTGCGAGTTCGAGTTGCACTAAGTAGACCCCACCGTCCGCAACATCGCCAGTTACCAGCGCGAATGAAGTCGGGTGCAGTCGTTCATTGGTGGCCCAGAAAAAGGTCCTCACAGCACGTTTCAGATCTACCATTGCAGTCGCAACTCAACTGTCAGTAAACACGCACTTTTTTGAGGAAAACGGCCAAAAACAGGGCTGTTTTGTCCCCCAATGTCAAAAGTTGTCCTGGGGTGTCAAAATTTGTCAGTGACAACTTCGAAAATAGATCCCAAGTTTTCCAAACACCGTCTTGTTCAGCGCACCACAAACCGGACAATCAGGGTGACGACAATAGTCGCAGGTGTACCGTAACCAACGGACACGCCTCTGGGCCGCTCTCTTAGCGGAAGATCAGAGGTCCCTGTTCCTCAATTGATGACGACAACGAACACGCGGCCCCCACCTCATTCCCTGAGCGGGGGGCGTAAGCCCCCTGGCCCAACAACACACAACCCTACTCTCAATGCATGTTCACATGACAACTTAGCCAATGCACCCTCGCACAGCTCAACAGCCGCGTCGGCCCACCCAGTCCGGAACTAACTGCGCACAGATTAAGGAGAACGTGACCACATGACGCCCCACTATCACACCACCAATCAACGCCCAATCGCCAGCTTGGCCTCGAGCGCGAATGCCAGCGATCTCTGTCACTTTTCTGTCCGCAACACCGCGTTTCCCCGTGAAAAAACTGTCACCCCCCCGAAAACCCTGCCATGGACTGACAAATTCTGCCAAATCGTAAGGAAA
>CAIMFH010000042.1 GCA_903840265.1 uncultured Schlesneria sp.
TGCAGTTGATGGCAATACTCGGCGACTTGGGCTCCCTGTGTATCATGACTCGCGACGATACCGATCGGCTTGGGCAGGCCACGCAGCCAGCTCAACAGCGGCTCATTCCAGCGCCAGACTCCCGTCGGATCTTCGAGACGGCGATTCTGTTCGTAGAAGGAGTGGACCGTCGTTCCAATCTCGCTAGCGATCTCTCGCAGCCCGCGTTCTCGTTCGACAGAAAACTCGTGACTGCGGTATCCCACGAACGCAAGATGGCGCAGCCCGTTCGACACCAGATGTCTGCCAGCTTGCCGCCCCACTTCCACATGATCGCTGACGACTCGCGGGAACGGCAGATCAGGCAAGACACCCGAAACGTTGATGACCGGACGTTTCAGTGATCGCAGCTTCAGCCCCAGGGGCCGATGAAAAATGTGCGCAATGTAGCCGTGGCAGCGAAGTGGCTTGACCAGTTCTACGGCTTTAGGATCGGCGGCGATCGGGGTAAACAGCCAGTCCGGACGATCGCTGGCAAAGGTTTTGATCCCTCGCAGGATTTGGCGGTAGAAAGACAGGGAATGCTCCATGACCAGACCGATACGGATGAAAGGAGCAGCCATGCGATTGATCAATCCATTTTCAAAGTGTCGCAAAACGACAAAAGATTTCCGCATTATCGCCTCGTATCTTAGAGAATGCCACGATCAAATAGTGAACTTCCAATGATCTCGGCTCTTGCGGTGTTTTCGGTTGGAGTCAATTTAGGTGTACTCGCGAGTTCGCTATTTGCTGCTAGTCGTTGCGACCATGGTCGCGACCGAGGCCATCGCGGCCGATCCCACGGCGGCAAAGTTCTTTCGCGGAATCAATTTGCACGGGCCCGCGGTCACGATTGATGGCAATCAATGGGACGCGGGAAATACGCCGAACTTGCGATGCAACGGAGACGGATTCGATAATCAATCGGTAGCGCTGAAGCCAAGCACCGATCCCGAACGAGCGAAGATGATTCGCAGCAGCCGTTGGGCTCGTGAGATCGATGTTGATCTGCTGAATATTCCCGCCGGCAACTACCAGGTCTGCCTCTACGTGTGGGAAGACAACGAGTCGACGACGTTCTCGGTGCTAGTGAATGACCGCAAGATCTTAGATCGATTTGCCAGCGGGCCCGGTGGATCATGGAAGCGTCTGGGGCCCTGGCGGGTTCGCCCGGTCGATGGCGTGATCCGAGTTTCCGCGCGCGGCGGCGATGCGAATCTATCGGGAGTTGAAGTCTGGACGGGTTCAGGGCCACTCCCGAATCCGCTGGAATCCGCGTTCAACTCGCAGCCCACCGATGAGGAACTCGCCTTCTTCGAAAACAAGATTCGTCCCGTTCTAGTTAAGCACTGCTATGAATGTCACAGCCAGGAATCCAAAGAGTTGGGTGGCAATCTGCTGGTCGATTCGCGTCCGGGTCTCATAAAGGGAGGCGATACCGAGCCCCCAATTGTTCCCGGCGATCCCAATGGCAGCTTGTTAATCCGAGCCATCCGACAAACCGACCCGGACTTGAAGATGCCGCCCGAGGGAAAACTGGCAGCGCACGAAATTGCTGATCTCGAACGCTGGGTGATGCTACGCGCACCCGACCCCCGAACAAGCGACACCGCGACAATACGAAAGCCCAAGTCATCGATCGATTGGGACAAGGCCCGCGATTTCTGGTCTCTCAAGCCGCTCGTTTCGCCGTCAGTGCCGTTGGTGAAGGACAAGACCTGGTCTGCCAATGACATCGATCGCTTCGTGCTGGCGAAGATCGAAGGCGCAGGACTTCATCCTGCTGCCGATGCAGACAAACCGACTTTACTGAGACGAGTCACCTACGATCTGATCGGCTTACCACCGACACCGGCCGAGATCGCTGACTTTGAGGCCGACACCTCTACTCAGGCATACAACAAAGTTGTCGAGAGACTGTTGCAGTCGAAACAATACGGCGAGCGATGGGGACGACATTGGCTCGACGTGGTCCGTTATTCCGACACGGCCGGCGATAACTCCGATTTTCCGATTCCGCAAATGTATCGCTATCGTAATTGGGTCATCGACGCGTTCAATCGCGATCTACCGTATGATCAGTTTGTCCGAGAGCAATTGGCGGGCGACCTGCTCGGAGGGACACCTGAGGAATCGCGTGAGCGCTTAGTCGCAACCGGCTACATTGCGAACGCCAGACGATTCGGTTCGCGCGTCGATGACTATCCCCAGCATCTAACGATCGAAGATACGATCGACAATCTCGGTCGAACGTTTCTCGGCACAACGATCAATTGTGCGCGATGTCACAATCACAAATTCGACCCCCTGACCGCGGACGACTACTACGGCCTGTACGGCATCTTCAGCAGCACGCGCTATCCGTGGCCGGGGATTGAACTCGAACAAAAGCAGCGAGATTTAATTCCGCTGATTCCAGAGGCGGAAGCGCAGCGAATTAATCAAGAGCGGAAGCAGAAGCAAGGGGAACTCGATGCGAGGGTGAAGCAACTCGAAAACGAGCAGAAGGAGGCACCAGAAGATCGTCGCGGCGACTTCAAGAAGCAGATCGACGAGGCCCGCCAGAACGCTCAACAGCATGCAAATTCGCCGCTACCTTTCGAACTGGCCTATGCGGTCGCCGAGAGTTCCAAGATCGAAGATGCAGCAATTCAGCAGAAGGGTGATCCCGCCAAACTCGGTGCGATTGTCCCTCGGCATTTTCTGACAGTGCTGACTGGAGCGAGATTGTCAGACGACGATCGGTCAAGTGGCCGACTGCAGCTTGCCAACTGGATCGTCGAACCGAGCAACCCACTCACCGCGCGAGTGATGGTGAATCGCATCTGGCTGTATCACTTTGGTAAAGGTTTGGTGCCGACGCCAAATGATTTTGGGCGCCAGGGGAAGGCGCCTGCGAATCCTGAACTTTTGGATCACCTGGCAACGCAGTTCATGACGCATGGCTGGTCGATCAAGTCGATGCACCGGCAAATCGTACTGTCGAGGACCTATCGACTATCGGGAAATCGCGATGAGCGTACCAAGGAACTCGATCCGACAAATGAATTGCTGGTAGCGTTCCCTCGCAATCGACTGGATGCGGAATCGATTCGCGACACCCTGCTGCAACTCGGCGGACAACTCGACGCCTCGCCCGGTGGTCCTCATCCATTTCCATCGCAATCCGAGTGGAAGTTCACTCAGCACAACCCATTCAAGGCCGTCTACGAAAGCAATCGCCGCAGCGTCTATCTGATGACGCAGCGGATCCAACGACATCCGTATCTGGCGATTTTTGACGGCCCCGATCCTTCGACGAGCACGCCTCAGCGACTGAACAGCACGACGCCGTTGCAGGCGCTGTACTTGCTGAACGATGTATTCGTACATCAGCAAGCGGCTGGCCTGGAAAAGCGGATTCGATCGGAACGATCAACAATCCCCGAACGACTCGAATTGGCGTATCTGTTAATCCTTGGCCGCAAACCCAGCCTTGAAGACAGCGAAGCAGCAAGCCGTTTCTTAACAGACATTCTGCAAAAGTTAGCCTCGACGAAACTTCCGGACGATCAGTTAGAATCGCAGAGGTGGCAGGCCTTGTTCCGTGCGATGTTCCGGCTGAACGAATTTGTCTACATCGACTGAATCGCAACGTCTTTTCCGTAGTGTGACGATTCAGTCGCACAGAGGATTGAATGCCATGAATCATCTAATCGGCCGTCGGCATCTGCTGCGCAGTCTGGCAGCGGGATCGATGCTAGTGCCTGGAATGCTGTCGGAATTGCTGGCGGATTCGGCACGGGCGAAAGCGGATCCGCTCTCACCGAAGCAAACACACTTTCCGGCCAAAGCGAAACGGGTGATCTTCATCTTTTCCAATGGTGGTGTGTCTCACATGGACAGCTTCGACTTCAAACCGAAGCTGTTCGCTGCGGACGGCAAGACAATGGGGATCGGTGGCGGGCTTTCGAACCAGCAGAAGGTCCTGTTGAAACCGCTATGGCAGTTCAAACCGGGCGGACAGTGCGGAACACTGGTCAGCGACTTGTTTCCCCACGTGCGGGAGCGCATGGACGATATCTGCCTGATCAAGTCGATGAAGTCCGACGACAATGAACACTACCAGGCCACGTTGGCCATTCACACGGGTTCATTCTTCTTCTCGCGACCGAGCATCGGTTCCTGGGTCAGCTATGGCCTGGGGACGATGAATCAGAATATGCCGTCGTTCATGGTCCTGGCCCAGCAGCTTCCCTACGCCGGGACGCAAGTCTACGCCAACGACTTCCTTCCCGCGTATCATCAAGGGGTTCGTGTTGTTCCGGGAGCGACTCCGATCGCCGACCTCGACCGACGGACGCCGCAGGCGGCAGTCCAGCAGGCCGAACTCAGCTTTGCCCAGGGATTGAACCGTCGCCATGCGGCCAGTCGTGGAGACGATCAGGAACTGGCGGCTCGCATCCGGACTTTTGAGACGGCGTTTCACATGCAGACCGAAGCTCGCGAAGCCTTCGATGTCTCAAGCGAAACGCGCGAGACGATGGACATGTATGGACACAAGCCAGACCAGCCGGCGGGCTTTGCCTGGAAGTGTCTGGTCGCACGGCGGCTCGCCGAACGCGGAGTACGATTCATCGAGTTGATCGACGGAAGTTCCAGTGATAACTGGGATCAACATGGCAATATGGCCGATCATGCGAGTCACGCGAAGGCGATCGATCAACCGATTGCCGGCTTGCTGAAAGACCTGAAGCAACGCGGCATGCTCGAAGACACCCTTGTTGTCTGGACTACAGAATTCGGCCGGACGCCTGGCGTCGATGGCGACAAGGGCCGCGGACATCACAGCGCCTGCTTCTCATCTTGGATGGCGGGCGGCGGAGTGAAGGGGGGCACCAGCTACGGTAGCACCGACGAACTGGGCGCCACCGTCGCAGAGAATCGCGTGCATGTCCATGACTTCCACGCCACCATCTTGCACTTGCTGGGGATCGATCATACTCGGCTCACATATCGCCATGGTGGTCGCGACTATCGCCTGACGGATGTCGCTGGAAATGTCGTCAAAGACATTATCGCGTGACAGTCATGGTTGTTCGCTCGGCGGCGCGACCGCAGCTATTTGCAACGCGTAGCGATGCACCTTCTGAATGGCTTGGACGACTTGCTGGATTGCAGATCCGTCTCCCAATAACACCGGGTGATGAAGCGTGACGATCTCTTGATCCGCGCGAGTTGCCTCTGTCAGTTCTCCGATAGCACGGAACCGACGCGAGCCGTGAATCAGATGATTACTGCGGAAGCCCGCGTCCATCGCGATTCCCTCCGCTCGCAGCGCCGAGACGAAGTGTTCTCGCGATAATCCAAAGTGACTCGCTGTGAAGCGGAAGCCCAGCTTGTAATAACCGGGCTGCAGTTCCTGTGTCGGCATTTGCAAAGCCGTGAGCCCCTCCAGACCAGCGAGCGCCGAACAAAGTTGGCAAACGGCACTGCCTCGCCGCTCATTCATCACGTCGAGGGCTTCCAACTGAGGAATTACCAGGGCGGCTTGGATTTCGGAGAGAGGATAGGCGTCATTTCCTCGTAGAACGCACCGCTTGATTCGTTCGGCAATCACGCTTTGTGATGTCAGAATGGCACCACCTCGACCAGAGGTGAGTAATTTGCTGCCACCAAAACTCAGCACGCCGACAGCGCCCCAAGTTCCAGCTCGCTGCCCATAGAGCATTGCACCAGGGTTTTGGCACGCATCTTCGATGATTGCGATTTCCTTCGATTCGGCGATTAGGCGAACCTGCCGCATGTCGACGACACCGCCGTGGAGGTGCGAGACCAGAATCGCACGCGTCTTGGGCGTGATCGCGGCCGTCAACTGCGAAGGATCGAACTGGAATGTCGCGGGATCGAGGTCAATCAGGACCGGAGTCGCCTTCAGATGCAGCACATTCTGGAAATTCGCTTTGAAGTCGTAGGCCGCCAGGATGACTTCGTCGCCCTCTTGAACACCCACGCCGCGCAGCGCCAGCTCGATCGCCGCCGTACCGCTACAGCAGACCAGCGCGTGCTCGACCGCATGATATTCGGACAGTTGCCGACACAGTTCTGGGACAAAACGACCGTGATATCGACCCCAGTCCCCCGTTTCGACCATCGAACGGAGGACGTCTTTCGTTGCATCTTCCAGCACTGGCCACTCTGGCGGCCCCGATGGTCGAACCGGCGTGCCGCCGAGAATTGCAGGAAGGTCTAATTCGGAAGAACTCATGCGTTAGCGATTCGTAAGTTGATGCCGGGACGCGGGTCAGGTCTACTATGGGGGCAGGCAACTTTCAGTGTCAACCAATCCCATGCGAGTGCTCAACAAACTCGACATGGGCTGCAATCGATAGCTGAACACCGACGAGTGATCTTCTGACAGGGTGATCTGAATGGCGAAGTCGATTCGATTTGTGATGGTGGGCGGATTTTTAGGAGCCGGCAAGACGACGACGCTCGCTCGACTGGCTCGACATTACATCTCGCAGGGCTTGAATGTCGCCATTGTGACGAATGACCAAGCGGCTGATTTGGTCGACACGAAATCGCTTCGTTCACAGGGCTTCGATGTCGGCGAAGTCGCAGGGGCTTGTTTTTGTTGCCGATTCGAAGATCTGATGTCCACGATCGAAGGGTTGGGTAGCGATCAGGCCCCTGATCTGATTCTGGCCGAACCGGTGGGAAGTTGCACCGACCTCGTGGCGACCGTGATCCAACCAATCCGACAGCTTTATCGGTCTCAATTCCAGATTGCCCCTTATGGCGTAATCCTCAAGCCGAGCCAGGGCCGGAAGATTCTAAAGAACGAGCCCGGAACCGGATTCTCGCCCAAGGCCGCCTATATCCTGCAGAAGCAGTTGGAAGAGGCGGACCTGATCCTGATTAATCGTATTGATGAACTCGCCCCCGCGGAGTTAGCAGAACTGCACGCGCTGCTGGACCAGCAGTATCCCAACACCCCGCGCCTGGCGGTGTCGGCAAAAACGGGTCTGGGATTCGAAGCCTACTTCGCGTTCCTCGATCAAATTGGCGAGTTCGGACACCGAGTGTTAGACATCGATTACGACACCTACGCCGAAGGTGAGGCGGAGTTGGGGTGGCTCAACAGCAGCGTCCAGATCACGGCGCCTCAAGAATTTGTCCTCGATGGCCTGCTGGTTGAAATTGTCGCCGGATTGAAAAACCGCTTGGTCGAACATGGGCTGGAAGTGGCTCACTTGAAAGTGATCGGCCTGAGCGCCGCCGCGTTTGGCGTCGCCAATCTCGTCAGCCGCGACTTGGAGCCGGAATTATCGCTGGCTTCGCATGCCAAGACGAGCGACGTCGACCTCGTGGTGAACGCCCGAGTCGCCTGTGATCCCGAACTCCTGGGTCGGCTTGCCGATCAGACGGTTAGAGAAGTGTGCGGTACGCACGGTGCGACGCCAACATTCGGGAATGCACAAATGTTCCGACCGGGCCGACCACAGCCGACGCATCGGATGACTGCCACGCAGTGAGCCCGAAACAGATTTGGTTGTGTGGTGACCAGTGAAAGTCGCTAAAATCCGTTGTCGGTAAAAACAAGCGACAGACCGGAGGTCACTCCTCCGCAAAGGAATCTGATCAATGTATTTGAGAATGGCTCGGCGACTGTTGCTGGAAACTGATAAACGCTTACTGTGGAAGCTGGCGTATAACTTTGGCTTCAAGGGAATGCTGTCAGTTGAGCGATTCAAGCGAAAGATGAAACGCGGTGAATTCTTCCCACCGTTCCTCTACATTTCGGTAATCAATAGCTGCAATTTGCGATGCCAGGGCTGCTGGGTCGACGTGGCCGCCAAGCAGCAGATCATCGAAGCCGACGCCATGAACCGGCTGATCAGGGAATCCAAAGAGGCGGGGAACAATTTCTTCGGGATCGTTGGCGGCGAACCGTTCATGCACCCGCAGTTGCTGGAAATCCTCGCGGCGCATCCCGACTGCTATTTTCAAGTCTTCACCAACGGACATTTCATCACCGACGAGGTTGCCAAAGAACTTCGCCGTATGGGCAATGTCACGCCGCTGATCAGCGTCGAAGGGACCGAGATCATCAGTGACGAACGACGCGGACGAATGAACGTCCTGTCAAAAACGATGGAAGGCTTGCAAAACTGCCTAAAAAACAAAGTGATCACGGGGGTCTGCACTAGCGTCTGTCAGACCAACATTGATGACTTGGTGAATGAAGCGTGGCTCGATCGCCTGATCGAGATGGGGGCCATGTATGCCTGGTTCCACGTCTATCGCCCAATGGGTCCCAATCCGCAGCCCGAGCTGTCGCTCACTCGCGAACAGCAATTGCGCATCCGCAAGTTCGTGGTCGACATGCGAGTCAAAAAGCCGATCGGGATCATTGATGCGTACTATGACGGCGAAGGTCAGGCGATTTGCCCCGCGGCATCCGGACTGACGCACCACATCAACCCCTGGGGTGGCATCGAACCCTGCCCGATCATTCAGTTTGCTCGCGAATCGATTCACGATCAAAGGCATATCAAAGATGTGATTGGCCAGTCGGAATTCCTGAGAGACTTTCGCCAACTGGCCGCCAAGTCGACTCGCGGCTGCATCGTGCTGGAACGCCCCGATCTGCTGCACGAGCTGGTCGTCTTACACAATGCGGAAGACCAGACCGTGCGAAAGACCGCCGTTGCCGAGTTATTGGCAATGGAATCACGTCCCAGCCAATACGGCCCCGGTCAGGAGATTCCCGAACGAAGCTGGGCCTACCGGTTTGCCAAGCGATTCTGGTTCAACGATTTTGGAGCATACGGGGCACTGGATGCGGCAGCCAAACAAGCGGTCGCAACGTAATCCCTCGTGAATTCAAGTCCCTAACCACTACCCAAATAAGATCTTCCGGATTCGCCCTGCGAATGGGCGTGAGCCTTGCCACTCCACCGGCAATCCGATTATCATCCCGCCCCCGCCATCTGTTCCAACAGAGGAACGGGAAAACCCGGAGAGGTGACAGAGTGGCCGATTGTGCTGGTCTCGAAAACCAGTGTGGGTGCAAGCTCACCGAGGGTTCGAATCCCTCCCTCTCCGCTTAACAGACTGCCCATGAGCCGTAACCCTATGGCTCATGGGTTGTTGCATTTCTGAGTCTTCCTCAGAACCCCCGATTTGTGGCGCTGTTTGTGGCGTTTTGTGGCGGGAGGGTTCTCTGAGGAAACTTTTTTCATGGCGAAACGGCGCGCGGTAACACCGTCAAAGTTGTCGACGGCCCGGTCGAAATCGAAATCCCCGACGGAGCAATTTCGAGTTGGTAAAGTCCTGGGATACCTGCGGGGGAGCGTCTGGTATCTGAGTTATTACGAACAGGGGCAACGGCGGCGGCCACGTGTGGGCACGAACAAAGACCTGGCCCGACAGACGGCGGCCCAGATCAATGGCCAACTCGAAATGGGAGCACCCAGTTCGCTGTCGTTTGAGCCCATTTCGCTGGTCGACCTCCGCGAGAAATGGCTGGCTCGCCACGAACATGTCTTGAGATCTTCGATCCAGACGATTCGCAGGTATCGAACGGCGACACAGCATCTGATCCGCTATGTGCAGTCCGAGCGTCCCATCAAGATCGTCTCCAATTTTCACGCCAGCCATGCCGAAGACTTTGTGCGTTATCTGCGAACCATTCGCGTCGCCTCCAATGGTCACCAGCATTCGACGACACGCCCGCTGCTCGATCGAGGGATTCTGTACATTTTGGAGACCTGCCGAACTTTGTTTGCGTTTGCCATGAAACGACGCCATCTGTCTCCGTATGCCGAGAACCCGTTCACGGCACTGGAACTGGGGCGTCTTCCGATTGAGTATTACCGAAAGATTATTCTTCCCACATCAGAACAGCAGATGGCCCTGCTGCAGGAATGCGATCACTGGCAGCTTCCCATCTTCCTGACGCTGATGCTGACGGGGCTCCGTCCCGGAGAACTTGCCCACCTGCTGCTTCCCGAGGACCTCGATTTCCAACAGAACCTGCTGTTTGTTCGCAACCGCGTCAAACTTGGTTGGCAGATCAAGACCCGCACCGAACGAATGATCCCGCTGATTCCACGTCTGGCCGAAGTCCTGAAACTGTTTGTTGGCAACAGGACGCATGGCCCGGCCTTTCTGCGGCGTCGGTTTTGCCCAGAACAGCTTCCGTCCTGGTCCGGAATTTCAGCGGCCGAAAATGAGCTGGAGAGACGAACCCAGAAATTTGAAGCAAGCGAGAAAGCGGTTTGTTCCAGGAGCATGAAAGCCAGGCTGGCGCTTCAGCTCTGGAAAGACTGGGGCCATCTCGTGTCTGAGCGACTGCGGGCTGAATTCATACGGTTGACGACACGAATCGGTGCCCCGGAAATTACCGCACCCAAGACCCTGCGACACCTGTTTGCCACGACGCTGCAAGATGCGAATGTCGACCCCATGATCCGAAACGAACTGATGGGGCACTCCACGTCGGACACCTCGCGGAATGGCCTGGGGATGACAGGGACTTACACACACACGCGACTGACCACGAAAAGAAGTCAGCTGGAAGCCGCGTTTTCTCAGAATCCGATTCTGGGCATTGCTGCGGAGTGGTGTTCTCGTCATGGGACGCCTTGAGTCCTGGCTGAGACCTGTCATTCAAGCTCGTCAGGACGTCGTGATTGCCGTCAATCGCGTAGGTACGGACCTAGATCAGGCATGTCGTATTCCAATCAGCGGACTCGCGGTCGTTCAGGTCTGCGAGTGCGAATGCAAACGATGCGTGGAGACAGACGACGCCGAATTTGCTCTGATTCGTCGCATAACAACACTTGCACCGGATGCTCGCCGAAAATCTCGGCCGACATCGCGCTGACCGTTGATTTCTCCGATTTCGCCGTCTGAGTTGAGGACTTCGCGAGTCAGGCGAGCCCAATATCGTCGATGCTGGGACGGTGGTGGCGTCACCTGTGGTCGATCTTCGTCGCGAAAGAGCGTCGCGACAAGTTCTTCCGGAGTGCGGACGTGACGATCCACCGAGTAAACGCAGCCCACACAAGCCAGCCTCTTCTTGTTCTTCTTCTGGCCTTTCGTGAGATGGGCGCCGGGAGGCAGCACATCAACTGGACGAACGATCGGAATCCCTTTGTTGTCTTCCGTCGCAACCAACAGCTCACCTTCCGTACTGGGCGTCGGGAACACGCCGCTGAACTCGAAACGCCGCTGACGATTCGGCCATCTGCTGCGAACCACGTTCCAATGTCTGAGATTCGACCGCCTGGAAAACTCATTTTCGTTCGCATTTCGCGTCTGCAACTGTATAGTGAATCAACATCGGCTTGGGTGTACCGTTGATTGATGTCATCGCCTGAAGAGAAAGAGAAGGGAGTCTGGCCGTATCGGGTTCGTTAACGAAAGGAGGATTCAAAATGTATCGCGAGTCTTTACTTTCCGTGGCATTTCTGGCACTTGTCGGCTTCCCATTGCAGTTGAACGCCGGAATTATCCTTGGTACGGCAGAAGATTTTGGGGTCTTGGCTGGAACGGCGGTGACCAACACCGGCCCATCTCTCATCAGCGGTGGAAGCGTGGGAGTCAGCCCAGGTTCCACGATCACGGGATTTCCCCCGGGGACCGTGGCGTCCCCCTTCGGCATTCACGCCGGGGACGCCATCGCGCTTCAGGCTCAGAATGATCTCACCGGTGCGTACAATGCCATCGTAGCGTTGACGCACACGCAGGACTTGTCGGGTCAGGATCTTGGTGGTCTCACACTCCTGCCCGGAGTCTATTCCTTCTCGTCCTCAGCTCAATTGACGGGGACGCTGACTCTCAATGAGCTGGGCGACCCGAATGCGCAGTTCGTTTTTCAGATTGGAAGCACCCTAACCACCGCAAGCAACTCGTCCGTCGTGACAATCAATGGCGGTTCGATGCCAGGTGCCAGCGTCTTTTGGCAGGTCGGAAGTTCCGCGACGCTTGGAACAGGTACTGCGTTCGAAGGACATATTCTTGCAAACACGAGCATCACTCTGAACACCAGCGCAAGCATCTTGGGTGGAAGCGCCCTGGCGCGTAATGGCGCGGTGACACTTGATACCAACAACATCACCAATGCCAATAACGTTTCGGCCGTTCCTGAACCCGCAGCAATGACCCTTGCGCTCCTCAGCGGTGCATTGCTGGGGTTGCCCGTACTTCGGAAGCGGCTGCGAAAGCGTTCTTCTCGCGTGGCAACGAGCTAGCCTCTGCGTGCGCTTCAATGCGGCGGCTGAGCTGGCACCGGCTTGTTTTCCTGTTCTTCTGCCATTCGTTTGTGCAGTTCCGCAAGATCCAGGTTTCCCAGAGCGCGATATGCGGCAGCCAAGCCTGCATGCACCCGTCTGCGACTTGGCAGCTTTTTCAGAACATACTCAAGGTCCAGAATGGCCTCCTGATGGCGTCCCAGCAACAGCAGGATTTGGCCGCGGGTTTCGCGAATCTCCGGGTGCTGGGGCATCACATGCAGCGCTGCGTCGACAAGCCGCAACGCACGCTCAAGTTGGGATGGGTCTGAGTCTGCCAGCACATAGGCCAGATTGTTCGCCGCCATGGCCAACTTCGGATCCCTCTTGACGGCCTGCTCCAGGTGGAATACAGCATCCTTCACATCTCCCTTGGTGGCTGCGGCTGTCCCGAGAATTAAATGGACTGTCGCCGGTGAGTCTCCGCGAGCAAGAGCCTCTTTCAACCACGAGCGTGCCTGATCACCTTCTGGGGTTTCTTGAGTTGATAACTGGGCAATCGCATTCAGGACGACTGGATGATTGGGGGCATAATGGATCGCTCGTTCCAACAGTTCAATCTGAGACGCCAGCTCCAGTGTTGACACCGGGCGATTGGCAGGTGTCAAGGCGTCGGCGGATGTGCTCAGCTCACTGGGGGCGGGGCTGGGCCCCGCCCCGGCCATCTGCATCAGGAACACTTGAGCGATCGCCGAGCCGTATCGCGGGTCGGTCTCGGCCGCGTCCGCGGCTTGCAGGACCTTGAGAGCCTCCCGAAGATTGCGTTGGAACACCAGAGCTTCCGCCCAATGCAGACGGCTGGCATCATCTTGCGGGGCCTGATGCACAAGCCTCGCATAGTAGGCTGCCGCACGACCAGATGTTGCGGTTGCCCAAATCTCATTACCCTGCTGCCGATACACCGAAGCAAGTGCCATCTGCAAATCGGGACGCCGTGGCACAAGTTCCTCAAGATGTTGGGCAGCGACCTCCCAACGCTTAGAGCGAAGGGCAATGGCCACAAGTTGAAGTCGCGCCGCGGGCTGAGCATCCTCACCCACCAATGACAGCTCCAGACGTTGTTCCAACAGTTTAACCTTTGCGGGTGACAGCGCCGTCTTTGTGTTCATCAATTGTTGTGCCAACCAATAGTGGGCAGGTGCGTACCCTGGACGATCGAGTGGAGCGAGGGACTGCATGATTTGAGTCCGTCCCTCGTTCTCATTCTGGCACGCCAGCGCCGCAGCGTACTGATAGCGCGTCCGCCGATTGGTTGGTTGCAGCACCAGCAGTCGACGCAGGCAGAGATTCTCCACCACTGGATTTGAGTCGACGTGAGCGCGGGTCGCCGCATTGTCGTAACGGGCGGCAAGTGCGCCGGCGTCTTGACGGCACACCGCTGCGAGTGCTGCCATTCCGATACCCATGCAAATCATCGCCGGAAGACCCTTCCACAGCGAAGACCACTGCCGCGACAGCCAGTATTGCGGCCAAAACCACTCTTTGAACCATTCCAGAAGCGCCATCATGTCAGCGGTCATCCCTCAGGAATCGGTGGAACTGGAATCAGGCTGGTCGGCCTGAACCGGCGAATCCGCCGTGAACTGCAGGCGGAGCCGATCGCGTGCTTCGATGAAGAACAACAAAAGTTCGTCCTGCTCCGCCTGGCTCAATGCGAACTCGCCCGTCACCAGAACCTGGAATTGGTAGGTTGTCGGAGGGGCCGTTGCAGAAGTGGCTCCCGCGGGCGCGAGTCGATTCCGCAGACGCACCATCAGCGGTACATTCCGGTTCGAGCTTTCCCGAGGAGCGATGAGCGTTCCTCGATCATCCCACAGACTGTAGATCAAAGTACCGACTTCGAATTCGTGCCGTTTCAAGGCGACACGTTCAAAACTGCCGGCCGGGGCCGATGCGGTGGAAACGGAATTTTGGATTGACGGGGTCCAACCGCTTCCCTGATAGCAAATTTGCAATTGATGAAACCCAGCGAATGGAAAATCGAATGAGACCTCGACCAGGCCCCAGGGAGCCTGATAGGTCCATTGACGCGAAACCTCCCCATCCTGGTCATGACGGCCGCGCAGCACTGAACGATAATCGATCTGTTTCCAGCCTTGAAGTTCCGGCGGCAGGGCCTGTTGATCCACCATGACTGCAGCTTCGTTTGGATCGAACGGCGTTCGGAGCGAGGGTGCAGTCGCCAGATTTCGAATGCCGTGCGTGAACTGAGGAATCCACAAGAGCAGGGCGATCGTGGCCGCCACCTTGGCCCACCAAATTTGTCGGCCCGATTTCACCGGATCTTGCGCCTCGGTGGCCGTCAGAATGTGTTCCTCCGCAGGGGCCAGAGCATGGCTGGTGGCGACGTCATCCGGTCCGTCTTCGTCCTCCGTAAATTCTCGCAGGTTCACATTCAGTGGCGCCAATAAGAACAGCCAGAAATGTTGGACGCTCCACAGAAAAAGAACCAAGACAACAAACAGACCCAAACCCAGCAGTTCGTGAAACCAACCCGTGGAAAGATCCAGTCCCCAGCGTGTATAGACGAGCACCACCGTGAGCACGCGCAAGATGTTCAGCGAGATCGCGGCTCCCGCGGCACACATCACGGAGAAAATGAAGGCTGGCACGGGCAATCGCACATACACCCCCCACACGAGCGACACACCAACAATGGACAATAGCGAGTGAATGCCGCCGCAAGCGTCGTCGACGAAGAACCGCTGGTCCGGGACCTCGAATGTGTTCCCCGATCGGAGATAGATGACCCCCATCGCGTCCAGTGCCAAACCGGTGGCATGCGAAGTTCGCAGCCGCAGCCATTGCAGCAAGTCCGCGTCCCACTCAAACGGCGGCGGCACAACGAACCACGAGATTGCCCACACGGGTATCAGCTTCCCGGCAGACTGGCGTGACAGCAAGTCGAGATACGCGCCAGGAGCGAGCAGCAGACAGGAGATAATCCCCAACCACGGTGAGAAGAACAACGCTGCTGACAGATACATTGCAAAGCCTGCGGCCAGAAAACACCGTTGCCAGAACGATGATCGCACCGCATCCAGAGTATCTGCTGGCCGGTACATCCAGAAGAGTGCGCCGAGCGCGGCGAGATAAACCGGGAAGAATTGATAGTGAGGACGCTGCCACAACTGGACAAAGAAGAGGATCACCAATGGCAGCGGTCCAATGACCAATGCGAGTCGGACGCCAATCCCTCTTCTCACATTCGAAGGCGATGGAGATGGAATACCTGATGGAATCGGAAATGGATCGGTGATATTCATCTCTTTCCCGACCCTGGCCAGCGCCACCACGAGCCCGAACCGCCCTTCAAAGTATTGATCGCAGAGGATTACCTGCGGAACTCCATGCCACTGGCCGAGCTTTACCTTTGTGGTCCGCCAAGTAACTTTAATTTCGGTCGCTTGATGCGGCTTGAATGAAAGATAACGAGTTTGCCGGGTTCAATGATGCTGTCGTTGCATCGTTTCTGTAACCCCGATGCCGATTCGAGAGTACGGAACTTCGGAAAAACACCCGGGCGATTGTCACGAATCCTACAATCGGAACTTCCCCACCCAAGGAAACGAAAAGCCCGCGAAGGTGCTACCGCTTCGCGGGTCTTGTCGCCGTAGTGCCAGTGGAGTGGCACGCGACAGTCTTTTCTTCGGCCGAAGTACCAGAACGAGTTCGAGTTCCAAAACGAGACGTGTGTCGGGTCTTGGAACGCGCTGCGGCCGTGCTGGAGGGGCTGTTAGCTGTGAGAGGAGCCAGCCCTGCGGGGCTCGGCAACGATGAGGCTCCTTTTTCGTGTGGATTGGGTTGCGGAGATGTTTGAGGGCGTCGTGTGCCCGAAACAGGACCATCTCACCGTCGCCGCATGGCCACCGCTCGTTGAGGTCAGAGTCGGGGGTTGCCGTCAGATCCCGGGTGCGTTCGCTGCTCCGGTTTGCGGACATCAGCTCAACATTTGTGGCGACGAATTGCCCGGATTCCGGCTAACTCCCATTTCCTTCCTGCGGTCCTCAACCCGGTTCTTCGGCCGCCCAGTTCGTTTCGCCGCTTCCCGAATGCTGGCAGTGCGCGCGAATTCATCCTCCTCTGCCGTCCGCGGTGCGTAACTTTGCGGATATCGGCGTTGCCGGGCTTCATGACGTTCTCTCGCTTCGCATCCGTCCAGTGTTTAGTGGCCGCTCTGTCTCACGGAATCCACGTCGTGTCCTACCAGGTGCACCGACTAAACATTGCCCTGTTCTGCGTCATAACTACTTGAGGAACCGTCTTAACTGTCACGCTCTGAATGTTTTGAGGAAGGAGGACTCTCTTGGTGGAGATTGTCGGTTTGTTGAGTTTTGTGGTGCTGCTGTGCGTGGCCGTGATCGCCCGTGAACGGCGATTACGGCGGGGCTGGCAGCGGGTGTTGAATCGCGTCCTGTTGGAACGGAGGAAGGATGAAACAACTGATCGCAGTCGTGGGGGCGGTGGTGGTGTTCCTGGTTCTGCTGTCCCTCCCGTCGGGGCCCCCGACGCACCCGGCTGAACCGCAACTGCTGGAACAGGCCACCCGCCACGCCGAGCAGCAGGCTGCACAGCTGGAACACCAGGCCGTCCAGAACGAACGGTTGGTGGCACTGCAGCAACAATGGCAGGCCGAACGCGCGGAACTGTATCAGCAGCGGGACGATCTCGAATCCGCCCGCCGGGATCTGGCGGTTGAACGACGGGAACTCGCCGTCGAACAGCAGCGGGAACCGATCGTCGCCCAGAGCATTTTGCAGTTAGGCACACTGGTCCTGGGGCTGCTCCCCCTGTCCGTCTGCCTCCTGCTCTTGCGACGATCGCAGGACCCGACCGAGTCGGACGCCGTGGCCGAAACTCTGGTGGACGATCTGATGTCCGCCAGTCCTCTCGTGTGCACCCGCGAATTACCCTCCCCGGCACCGACGGTCGGCCGTCTCGGTTCCGCCGGGGATGATTCTTCCCTCCCTCTGGAGCCACCGTCCCCATGAGCCATATCGTGTCGATCCGGACTCAGGTCAAAGATCCCGTGGCTGTTCAGGCCGCTTGTCGACGGCTGAAGCTACCCGTGCCCCAGCAACGCACGGCGCAGCTCTACAACAGCGAAGCCACGGGGCTGGTCGTCGAACTACCCGACTGGAAATTTCCAGTCGTCTGCGACATCACCACCGGTAACCTGCAGTACGACAACTTCAATGGCCACTGGGGGGCTGAGTCGCACCTGCACCGATTCCTACAGTCGTATGCCGTTGAAAAAGCCACGATCGAAGCGCGCAAGCAGGGGCATTCCGTGCAGGAATTTGCCCTGACGGATGGATCCATTCGCGTCCAGATCGCTGTCGCTGGCTGATCCTGTTAAACCCAGCTCTCACCATTCTGGAGGAACCTGATGTCCCAGATCATCGAAGTCACAGTCTCACCGCAGGGTGAGACCCGGATCGAAACGAAGGGCTTTGCAGGAGGCACGTGTCGCGATGCCAGCAAGGTCCTGGAAGCGGCACTTGGTGTCCGCGAAACCGAGCAACTAACCTCCGAGTTTCATGCTGCTGCATCAACGGAAAATCAACAATCTCTGAGCCAATGAGTGCTCAGCACGACCCGAGGAGACCTATGTCCATGCTGGCCAAGGCCACTGAAGAAATTACGACGCTCCGAGGGGAGCCGCTCCGTCTTTCGTTCGACCCCGCAGCCATCCGCCAACACTTCGGAGATCGCAGTAAGGCGGCACGGCGACTGGCCTCACTCAGTGACGATGTCTTGGCGGAAGTGGGTCTGGCGGCGCTGGAGAGCGACACTGTCGAAACGGCATTCAACCACGCCTTGCGGGATGCGTGTGAGCAGATGCAAGGGTTTGATCCGGAAGGGGACCCGGATGTCGAATTCCTTACACCCTGAAGTCCATGGATTCCAGGAGACCGATCCCCATGAATCTGACCCTTCCCGAGCGAAGTACAACTGACGAAGCGACAGTTTGGCTGGGGCAACTCGTTCGAGACTTTGGTCTCGGATTTCATCTCGATTCGGCGCCGGCAGACTATGTCTTTCCCGACGGCCGACAAGTCTTCACGCCCGACCAATGCTCTGAATTGATGCAATCTCTGGATCGGTTGTTCCAGATTCTGGGCGATGTCCGGGCGTATGAGATTGGTGCCGAAGTCACGATTTCATTGCTTGCCGAATCACTCGGCTGGAAGCCGCCGCTCGAATACCACGATCCCGACTTCCAGCAGCATCTGCTCCAGACGGGAACCCGTGACGAGTTAATCGCCTGGCTGTGCTGGAGTGATCCAAACGGAATCTACACCGACGAAGCCTCACTTGCCGAAGATTGTCCCCGGCTGAACCTGGAAGACGCCCGCCAGATCATGCGAGATCAGGTGGAGCGGGAATCGTCGATGTAGAATTGGCGCAGTCGTCACCTGTACCCCGCGGCGTTCTCGCTGCGGGGTCTTTTCGTTTTCTCCAGGGAAATTCCCTATTTGCCCGAAGGAGCCCGTATGTCGTTGATTGAGCAATTGACCGATTACATCAATGCCGCCTTCAGCGGTTTGTGGGTCCAGACCTTTGAGCCGGACGAAGCCGAAAAAGAGCTGGTGGAACACGGTCAGCAAGCCGGCTGGACTGTGGCCATCTGGGACATTGCCCGGGGACTGCGTCTGCCGACCGGTACCGGAGTTGCCGCCCCGGAAGTTGCCGATCCCATTTCGTTACTGCGCGGCCTTCCAGCACTCGCCCCGGCGTCAGCCGCGTCTGCCGGGGCTGACATGGGTACCACGCTGATCCTGCTGCCAAACTTTCATCGCTATCTGAACAGTGCTGAAGTGGTTCAGGTTTTGGCGGAACAACTCAAAGTCGGGAAGCAGCATCGCACCTTCGTCGTGGTGCTGTCTCCCATCGTGCAGCTCCCGCTGGAACTGGAGAAGCGGTTCGTGTTCATTGATCACGCTCTGCCGAACCGGGAGCAACTCGGCACAATCGCCCGGGAGATCCTGTCGGATGCGCCGGACAGCTTGCCGACCGGTCCCGGCTGGCAGGCCTTGCTCGATGCAGCTTGCGGGCTGACGAGGGAAGAGGCGGAAGGGGCCTTTGCCCTGTCGCTGGCCCGACATGACGCCTTGCGACCGGAATCCGTCTGGGAACTGAAAGCCCAGTCCCTGCGGAAGCAGAATCTGCTCACCTTGCATCGGGGCCGCGAGAACTTCTCGGCGCTGGGTGGCATGTCCGCCCTCAAGGTGTTCTGCCAGCGGGCTCTGCAACCGGGACGATCGGTGAAAGCGCGGGGAGCCCTGCTGCTATCCCCTCCCGGCTGCGGCAAGTCGGCCTTTTGCCGATCTCTGGGGAATGAAGTCGGCCGCCCCGTACTGACACTGGATATCGGCGCATTGTTGGGGGGACTGGTGGGGGAGACCGAACGAAACGTTCGACAGGCTTTGCAGATTGCCGATGCCATGAGCCCCTGCATTCTATTTGTCGATGAACTGGAAAAGGGATTGTCGGGAGTGGGCGGGGCCGGAGACAGCGGAGTTTCCACCCGCCTGTTCGGAACGCTCCTGTCCTGGCTGGCCGATCACGAATCCGATGTGTTCTTCATCGGCACTGCCAATGACATCAGCCGGTTGCCGTCCGAGTTCACGCGGGCGGAACGGCTCGATGGAGTGTTCTTTCTGGACCTGCCCGGAGCGCCGGAACGCCATACGATCTGGCAACTCTACCGTCGTCAGTATGACATCCCCGCAAATCAGCCGATCCCGGTTGACACCGACTGGACGGGGGCCGAGATCAAGTCCTGCTGTCGGTTGTCGGCCCTGCTGGACATGCCGCTGTCCGAAGCGGCCACGAACGTGGTCCCCGTGGCCCACACTGCTTCAGAATCGCTGGCCAAGCTCCGCGAATGGGCGAGCGGTCGATGTCTGAGTGCTGATCGACCCGGACTGTACGTTCATCAGGCGGCGACCGAAGGCCCCCGCCGCAAGGTGCGTCGTGATTCCTCGCTCAACTGATTTCGCTGTTCGAAACATGAAAGGAACTCCGCCCATGTCTCATCCCCTGGAAGGGTTTCTCGGGGATCTGGCCCGGGAATATGCCCGACTGATCCGCCAGATTCACCCGCAGGGGTTCGTTCCGCTCGAAGCCGACGTGATGGCGGAAGCCATGGAATGCGTCGGACTGGAACCCGGTCATATCAGTGACAAACCCCTGTGTGACGCGGCCCGCGAAATCGCCCGACTATCGGGCTACGACCCGGTCGTGAGTTCCCGACTGGCCTGCACCTGGTCGCCGATTGCGGACGAACCGTAACTGCCGACAAACCTGCTTTTCTCCCCTTCATCCCAAGGAGCATTCCCGATGCCTAAAGTACTGGAAATGGAGGAGCCCACCACGGGCTCCACGGACGTAGTCCGTGCGGGCCACAAGCTCCGTGGGGCGATGGCCCCCGTCCGGGTGGCCTTCACCTGGTTCGGTACTCGCAAAAGTCTCAGTGCCGAACAGAAGGCCCAAGCCGCCGAATCGTTCGGGGCCGAAGGTCAGTTCCTGACCGCCGGCAAAAAGCTGATCGACACCACCCACCCGGCCTTCAAATCCGTGACGGCCGTGCGGGGGCGGATCGTTTGCTACTGGAAGGGAGCTTCGCTGCCATTTCCGGAGCCAGGCCTGCGGCTGATCCGCCAGGAGGACATTGCGGAGTTCGACGTCCAGATGACGTCACTGCAGGCGGAACTGGCAGAGGCCGTGGCCAACCTGGATCAGCATTATGCCGAACTCCGCAATGCGGCCCGTGATCGACTCGGGTCTCTGTTCAACCTCAGTGACTATCCAATCACTCTGGAGGGACTGTTTGCGATCGGCTGGGAGTTCCCCAGCGTGGAAGTCCCGGAATATCTCCAGCGCCTGAATCCCCAGCTGTATGAACAGGAGTGCCGCCGGGTGGCCAACCGTTTCGATGAGGCGGTTCTGCTGGCAGAAGATGCCTTTCTGGGGGAACTCAACCGGCTGGTCTCCCACCTGACTGACCGACTGAGCGGAGGCAACGATGGCAAGCCGAAGGTCTTTCGGGATTCGGCCGTCGAAAACCTGCAAGACTTCTTCACCCGGTTCCAGCAGCTCAACATTCGCTCCAATGCGGATCTGGACGGCCTGGTCGAGCAGGCTCGCCGGATTCTGACGGGAGTGGAGCCCCAGCAGCTGCGGGACAACGCATCCCGGCGCCAGCAGATTGCCTCGCAACTCGCGGGGGTGCAGGCGTCGGTGGATGGAATGCTGGTCGATCGTCCCCGCCGGACGATCCTGCGGCCCAGTCAACGGGAGTCCAGCTGATGGAACTCGTCATTCGTCCGAATGGTGATATCACGACGCTCTACACGGAACTGCTCGACCTGTCCGCGCTGGGAGCTCTGAACATTGCCCGCGCCAGCCACGTGGAACCAGATCAATTCGGTCAGTGGTTCGCAGATGTGATCGACGGTCCGAAACTCGGCCCGTTCCCTCGCCGCAGCGATGCGCTGGCCGCCGAAGTGGCCTGGCTCACCGAACACCGTCTGCCCGTAGCGGGGGCCTGACTGCCTTCGTCTCCATCACCAGCGCCTTTGCGCTCGCCTTCACGACCCTTCGTTCGCTCATCGTCTGGGCGCACTCGGCCGTGGAGCTGGAGTGCGCGCGTCCGTCTGTTTCATCCCTACTGGAGATTTCCTGATGACCACCCATCAATTTCAACGCGCCCTGGCAGCTGCCACGGGCGAGTCGCTCCGTACGATTCGGTCACGTGGGTTCAGCCCACTCGCACTCGATGTGCCAGTGGCCGAGGTTGGCGACAGTTTGTGCCTGGCATGTCCCGGTTGCGGGCGTGACGTCCCCCTGACTTCCGGGGAGGACAGTTTGCCCGAGTGGGCCGAATGTCCCGAGTGCGATATCGCCTATCCCTACGACGACGACGAGGTATTTCTGCCTGACGACTTGGCCTGCGTCTGACGTTTCCCGGTCCCTTCGATCGCCCCTGTTCCCTGTTTCGAGCCCTGACCCTGCCCTTGGGAGTTGTCCATGAAGGTGTTGTATATCAATAACGACGGTGGTGGCTTTGCCGATCACATTGAGATCGAAGAGGGCACCACGGTTTCGCAACTGTTTTCACAGCGTGTCGCGAATGGCAAGTCGAGCGACTATCTGATTCGCGTCAATCGCCAGCCAGCGGCGGCAGAGCAGGTGTTACAACCCGGCGATCGCGTCACATTCACGCCCGTCAAGATCGAAGGGGCGTGAGCCTGCGCGGTCGGTGATCTTGAGGTCTTTCCCCGTATTCTGCTCCGCGGTCGCCGTGCCGATGCGCGGCGACTGCGGAACCGTGCTTCTGAAGGAGTTGCCATGCTCCCCTTTGATCGTTCCCTGTGGCGACTGGCCGGTCGCCTGGAAACCCGGCTGGCCCGCCTTGATCCCCGTACAAGCCCGTTGAAACTCGATCACGCAAGCTGGCTGGCCGCGCGTCGACTGGAATCGCAACTGGAGCAAATTGCCGGTCGCCACTGGGCCGCAGCGGGTGATCACCTGTCCCGGCAATTCCAGCACACAGTGCAGCGGTTGCAGACGAGTCTCGGGCAACTACAACACCGATTATCGCCCCGAGGCACGTATTCGGGTCCACCTTGCCAGCGGCAGTTGTACGAAGAGTTGCAGGCCACGGTCGACACCTTTCCTGACTGTACGTTCGATCTGCGCCAGCAGACGCTGACGGTCATCACCGAACCAATTACGCTGGAAGAGATTACCCTCGGCTCGTTTCGGATTGAGCTTGATCTGAAGACACTGGGAGGAACGGCCACCTACCGTGTGATCGCCGAAAACCCGAACTGCTCGGCCGCCTCCCCGGATGTCGCTCATCCCCATGTATCCTGCGAAAGTCTCTGCGAGGGAGACGGGAGTGCCTCGCTGGACTGTGCTCTGCGTACGGGTCGGTTCAGTGATTTCTTCCAGATCGTGATCCAGACGTTGCAGACTTACAACGTGCACAGTGCTTACGCCTCCCTGGACGAGTGGGAGGACTGCACGGCCTGCCATGCCTGCGGCGACAGGGTCTCTGAACGGGACTGCTGTTACTGCGACACTTGCCATGACAGTACCTGCGAGAACTGCAGTACCAGCTGCCCGCAATGCGGAGATTCCGCGTGTGACGTGTGCATCCGCCACTGTGAACAGTGCGGGGAGAGCGCTTGCGCGGAATGTCTCGAGCAATCTCACCGGACCTGCGTCGCTGCGGTCCAAACCGTTTGAACGAATCCCTTGTTGTGGAGTCCATCATGCCCTCCCTGTCCTGGACGCGGAGCCACCCAGCACGGCCTGGCTTCCGCTCACCGTTACGATCCACGCTCCGGTTCACACCGACCGCGTGGGCCAAACTGCTATTTCTGCGAGACCTCGGCCATACCGAAGTCGGTGGGTTCGGCATTTCCGCCGCGAATGACTTACTGCTGGTCACGGACTTCGTACTGGTCCCGCAAGTCTGCACGGTCGTCACCGTGGCCTTCGACGATGTGGCGGTCGCTGACTACTTTGATCAGCAGCTCGAACTGGGACGCCGACTGGAGCAGGTTGGAAGGATCTGGATTCATACCCATCCCGGGGACTCGGCCCAGCCCAGCAGCGTGGACGAAGAGACGTTTGCACGGGTCTTCGGCCGCACGGACTGGGCCGTGATGGCAATTGTCGCCTGCGGTGGACAGTCGTCGGCCCGGCTGCGATTTCAGGCGGGGCCCGGGGGAGCACTGCGACTGCCAATTGAGGTCGACTTCCAGATTCCGTTTGCCGCCACTGATCACGCGGCCTGGACCGAGGAGTATGACCGGTGCGTCCAGGCGACAGAGAAAATTCTGTTTGCGGAAGATCCCTTCCTGCAGCCATGGTTGCCGGAGGACGAGGCCTGTTTCGATCTCCCTCGGCCCAACCGACGGCGTCTGCCACATTCCCGGCGGCAATGACTGTCCCTCGGAGTGAACGTCTACCGCTGCCGTTGTCCTCAAGTCATGTTCCGGAGGTTTGATGGATCCACCAACTTCGCCTGTTTTCCAATGCCATGTGCGGCCCCTTCTCTGTCTGGTCGAAGGCAGGCACGATGTCGAATTCCTGCGACGCCTGTCCGCCAACCTGTCACGTGACGATCCGTCTTTACCGGATCTGGGACATTGTGAACGGGACGGACGACTGGTGTTCATCCCGTTTGGCGGGGGCGACGTCCTCTCCTGGTCAGATCGCTTTGCGCCCCTGCGCTGCCCCGAGATCCACCTCTTGGACCGGGAGGTGGCACCTGAGACAGCGGTTCGATTGCAGGCGATTGTGCGGGTGAACGCCCGTCCCGGTTGCCGCGCGTTCCTCACCTCGAAACGGAGCCTGGAAAACTATCTGCATCCTCTGGCACTGGCTCGGGCGGGAGGTGTCGCACTCGACTTTGACGACGAAGCCTGCGTGGCGGACTGTGTCGCCCGACACCAGTTTATCACAGCCCATGCTGATCCCCCCTGGGAGCAACTCTCCCGGCGAACTCGGGCCCGGTTCATGAATCGGGCCAAGCGCTGGTTGAACACCGTCGCGGTGGAACATCTCAGCCGTGAACTGCTGGCACAGTCCGATCCGCAGCACGAAGTGCTGCAGTGGCTGCGCACGATCGCGGGGTTGATGAGCCATTCCCCGCGTCTCTGACCGACTTCACCATCAATATCCCCCCTGGAGAGCTTGCGATGACTGATCGATTTGTCCGCCAGACGGATCTGGTTCCCCCCGACCGGTTACAGGCTGTGACCGCCACCGTGATTGGCGTGGGGGCCATTGGCCGGCAGGTTGCTCTGCAGTTGGCCGCACTGGGCGTCCGACATCTGCAACTGATTGACTTTGACACCGTCGAACCCACGAACATTACCACCCAGGGTTACTTCAACGACGATCTGGGAAACCTCAAGGTGACCGCCACCGAGCAGGTGATCCGCCAAATCGATCCTGCGATCCAGGTGACAACCGTGGGGGATCGGTTTCGGGCACGTCAGCAGAGTGGTGACGCGGTCTTCTGTTGTGTGGATTCGATTGCCACGCGAGCCGCGATCTGGCGGGTCCTGGGCCGGGCCTGCTCGTTCTGGGTGGATGGGCGAATGCTCGGGGAAGTCGTACGGGTCTTGACCGTGGCTGTCGAGGTGGGACACGACCATTACCCGACGACACTGTTTCAGCCGAGCGAGGCACAACCCGGTCGCTGTACCGCCCGCAGTACCATCTACACCGCGAATTTGGCGGCTGGCCTGATGCTCCACCAGTTCACCCGTTGGTTACGGGGAGTTCCCGTCGACCGGGACTTCACTCTCAATCTGCTGGCGGGTGAACTCATGACCGTGTAACCCCGTGGATCGTGGTGAGGTACCGCTTGTGAGCCACTCTGAGTGCGTCACTCACCGTGACGCACTCGGTTCGTCTCTGGCAGACAATTCCAGTACAGCCATGATCGGTGCAAACTCTCCGTCCAACAAGCGGCCGAAATGGCGTTCGAGCTGGTCCAGGTGGGTGTATGTAACAATTGCCGACTTGCCAGGGCTGTGTCCCAGAAAATACCGCCGGTAACTTTCAGGGCAGCCGCTGTTCTCTAGCGCCGTGGCAAACAGGTGCCGAAATCCTTTCAATGTGGCCTGTGTGGGCCAATCCAGCGTCCGGGCGATTTGCTGGAATTCCTGTTCAACGCGGTCGTAGTCGCTGGCTCCAGCTTCGCGTAACAGTTGGTTGCGAATCTGCCGCCGACTCAACGCACTGGATTGCGGTGCCTTGGCCAGACGTTGATGAAATTCTGCCTGGAGTCCCTGGGAGTCGAGTGTCACTCCGACTGCGGGTGTGAATGACCTGCGTGGCAACCACAATGCCGCCCCTTCTGTCGGACCAGACAGATGCGGAAGTACCCGTCCCAGCGGGAATTTCTTGTCCCGCAGACCTTTGGTCAGATGATCCAATTCCGGGTGACAGCGGACGTGAAACCATTGATCATCGACATCGTCCGCCAGGACCCACGTCAATTCGGCGGCCCGCAATCCGAACAGGATCAGGGGAGTGAACAAACGACGCTGGTACAGATCACAGGCCTGCAACCAGTTCATGGCCATTTCGATCGTGATCGTGGGAGCAGTACATGGATCCGGTGCGCGCGTCCGCACGGCACGGGCCTGCCCCCGAAATGGATTCCGAAAACTGCTGTCCAGCAACGCTCCACGCTCAGGATCAGCGGCCCATGCCAGAGCGGCGTGGGCGGTTTCCAGCACGTACTCAACACTGCGCAGCGGTCGCTTGGTTCCTTCGTTGTCGCCATTACGAGTGACGGTTTGTGACTTCAGAAATGCCAGAAACTGCAACACGAAGTCCCGGTCGACATGCCCCGGATGGCGATATTGGGTTGCGGTTACAGACTGTGCAACAAATCGCCGCAAATAGGCCAGTGCATTTTTGTAGCGATGGACGGTCCGCACATCGATTTCATCGGCATCCGCCCGTTTTCGGAGGTCGCCTTCAAAGCTGTCCAATAATTCCACGAAACTCAGGCGACGACGACCAGCCTGCGATGTCCCCCGGTCGTGCAGCTTGGCTTCGATTTCGCGGATGCGGGTCAAGGCCGCCACCAGGTCTCCATCGACTCGATCTGACAAAGTCCGCTTGACACCCGGATCCCACCACTGCATTACATAATGGTCGCGCCGCCAGTAAAGCCGAACCTTGGAAGGAGCGGTGATTCCCGGTGGAAAGGTGGTTATTCGCTGCAGACGATGGAGCGTGCCGTAGCGTTCCGACCACGAACAGGCATCGGTGGCAGCAGGAGTGATCGTCGATGAGGGACAGGCCATTGGGGGATTGCTTACTGGTATCCATTGAACCGGTCGGGCAAGATTTGACCCAGAAACTCCCGGTCGCAAGTTACCTCATAGGCATTCGCGCATGGCGTGTTGGATAGAATTCTGCAGTGAATGGGATCCGCGGTGAATTCACAGATCGAGGAACGAGGAATGCCCCGACGCGAACAATCGGAATCGAGATTCCCCACCCAAATCATCGACGTACGCGTGGCAGGATGTACCTTCGATTTTGAATTGCATCATCGGACGTTATCACTGGGTGAGACTGGTGATATCGACTACTACTGGATGGACTCGTCGCAGTTTCGGCGAGGACCAAGGGCGACGCATTCCGAACATCGCAATCTAAACAGATGCATTGAGTTATGGTGGCATGCAGCACAAGCAACCGGAGACGCTGTTGATCCATCCCAGATCAGACACCTGTTGGTTTCCAATTGCTACAGGCTGTTTGGAAACAACAAGTCAATGCAGAATGTGTATCGCGACGCATTCTTGGCTTCCCCACGGAGTCCTACCGCCCAACGCCAAAACGACGACGTTGAGTTTGCAAGACAGCCCGCGAACGCACCTCCATTGGATAGGAACAGTGTCGCGGCTGCATTAGGTGGAATGCTGGGAGGCAATCTCCTCACTGCAACTGGAATCGAGATGCAATCGGTTCGAAGAATACTCGACCCGCTTGTCGCGGACGGAATCTCCGAATTTCAAAAGCGAGGAGATCGACGCATTCGGGATTTCGTCGAAGTTGTTGAAACATGGTCCAGAACTGTCCGCAAGCGTGGTGGTAATCCAGAGGAGAGATTGGCCCTCAACCATTTTGAATACACTTCAAAAGTCAGCTTCTTTCTTTGTTATGCGAATGCGTGGATCCACATTCTCAATAGACTAAACGAGCTTGGGGTTGATGACCTAAGCCGCAAGTTTATGAGATTCTGGCATTGGCAGAACCAGCCACTTGAACACCTTGACAATCGGTTTGAATGGGATGTGTTTGGAGGGCAGGTATTGGCTTTGCATCCATTGTCCGGATTCTTCATGGCAGATCCAAATGTTCTGGCCGCTGCAGGAGCGTTTCTGGAAACTGTGTCGGATGAAGAAATTGACGAGAGGTTGCACAATACCGAAGTGTACTGGGAATTTGTCCATGCGATACTTTTCGCATCTCAGCGCTATCAACTCGCCCTCGAGGAACAACAGCAGAATCGAGCTGGCATGATTCGATCGGGGAGTTCAAATGATGTGGATCAACTGGCGAGCACCACGTTCGACCGCCCATTAGCGAGACTCGCTGAATACCTGGAAAGTCGACGGATCCGGTGTCCCGAATGCTCGGGACCACTTGCGATTCTATCGTTTCGGATCAGTGATACGGATGTTTCTACGGTCACCGTGCAGGCTCAATGTGTCTCCTGTGGCCACGAGTCCGCGGTACCTGTGACCGAAGCGGAGCTTCGTGAATTTGTGGCGGTGCCTCGCGACTAAAGGTCCGGATGGAATCCGTCGCCCTCCGAACTCATATTCGCGGCAATTGGTGCGACATGGCGAAATGCCGCTCGAGGCGGATTCTTCGGCCATCCGTCTCCCAACTCTCAAACCAGGAGCAATTTATGCGGCGACGTAAGTCAAGCGGACGCAATGCGCCCACTAACAAAATTGGTCAATCTTCCCCCGTGCCCGAAGATGGTTCTTGCGAAAGGATCGGATGTTCTGCACAAGCAACCGATCGCTCACCCCGGAGGCAATTGCTCGCCTGGTTGGCCGGTGTCGTAGCGCGGACTCTCCGCAACGAATCGATGCCATCGCCACGGATGGAAGACTCCCATCATTCGCGAGTTAACTGACTTGCGATGCCCGATTGTGCCTCAAGGAGTTTCAGGTTCGTGGTGACCCTCCAATCTGCGCGTTTCCGAAATGCGCGAATGCCTATGGGAGTGATGCACGCGCTGTGCGTGCTGCTGCAGCCTCGGCACTGCTGGTCATTGCGATACTGAGGGCTCGCCCACTCCAAGGAGTTACAAATAATGGCAAAATCGTCAAAATTTGATCGTCATCAGCCGCTGAAATTCGTAATGTATGGGAGAATGTCGTCGGACGACCAGAATCCGAGATCTCCGGACCAGCAGTTCGAGACCATCCGCAACGAAATCTCGCGGCAGGGGTTGAGTTGGCAGGAGGTTAGCGTGTACCAGGATGCTGGAATTACCGGTCGAGTATTCAGCAAGCGTCCAGGATTTGTCCAACTGATCGACGACATCAGTAAGGGCAATATTCAGACGGATCTCGTTATTGTGGAGACCTCGGAACGCATTGGTCGCCATGACGACACGGTGGGAGTTCGAACATTCCTGCGGAAGCAGGGAGTTTTGTTGCTCGACGCAAACAGTCATTTCGCCGATCCCACCACCGTCGAAGGACAATTGTATACGACAATGGAATCCTGGCGCGGGAAACAGGAATCTGAAATCAAAGGTTATATGGTTGCCCGGGGAAAGCGTGATGCGGCTGACCTGAAGACCTGGCCGGGCGGCCCACCTCCAATGGGTTATCATTTGGCCGTCGATCGCATCGAAAATCGCGCCCGCAAGCAGGTTGTGCTGAACAAGCTCGTCCCGAATCCGGAAACTCGACCCATCGTCGAAAAGGCATTCGAGCTGGCCGACGAGAAAGGTTATGGCGCCACGCTGATCGCGAAAACGTTGAACTGCGATGCCACGGTCCCGTCCGAGTTCAAGCCGTTTCACGCGAATACAATTGATCGATGGCTGAAAAATGAAATCTATGTTGGTCGCATGGTACGATGCCAAGTTACGGCAAGTTAAGTTGACGACGTTCGCGTCTTGGAGCGAAATTCAGAAGATGACCAGCAGATCGTTGAAGATTACTGCGATCCATTGATTTCGACCGAGCGATTTGATCGCGTGCAGGAACTGCGGAAACAGCGGCGCAAGGCGGTGCAGGAATCTCGGCAGCAACCTGCAGCCCGGCGACCGTCAGGTTTGCGTGGTGTGCCGCTCAAATATTCGTTGAGCGGTTTGATTATCTGCGAAGACTGCAACCGGGCGATGGTTGCGGCGAAAGTGAAGACTGTCACGTCAGATTCCGATGAAGTGCGGTACCATTGCCCTGGAGTCCGAACAGGAGCCTGTACGAATCGCACTGCCGTCCCGTTACGTTGGACGATGGACGATGGATCGAATCACGGAGCTCATGGTCCGTCGGTTGTTCGTTGGCAGTAATCCCACGGACGGACCTCTGTCACCGCAAATAATCAGCCAAAGTGAAGTCTTTTGCGAATTCCAGAATCTGATTACTCAAGAACACGAGCGTCAGCAGCGGGCCCAGCCAGCGGAACTGGAGGGGCTCATCGCTGAGCAGCAGAATCTCGTCGATAAACAAGCTGGCTGGATGCAGTCACTGGCAAATGCCCGATTGCATTCAAGCCTGCGCGATGCAATCCAAAAACAGTATGTGGATGCCTCTGAACGCATTTCAGAGATTGAATTGTTGATTTCCAAGTCCCGCGTCGCGCAAGCGATGCTGGCTCGCAATTCGTCTCCGGAGTGCTTCGCCGAGATCATCAACAACCTCGGCCGGGTCCTCTTGATGGATAACCCCTGCCGAACAAATCTAGAGTTGGCACGGCATGTCGATTCGGTTCGGGCGACGTCGGATGGCCGTATTCGGATCCGCATGTGCAAAATGGGTTTCCTGACCGACATGTGTGGCCTGCAAACGCCGGACGAAGACGTCGCCTCGTGTGATTCCGCGACGTCTTCCGAGCAATTGCCGCATATGGCAACTCGTCCCAGGCGACTGATTTGTGATGATCAGAGCAAGCCATGGGAATGGGTGCTGCGTCCAGATTATAGCTTGGATCCGCATCGGTTTGATCGCTTGTCAAAGGACTGGTTCTGGACTGACGAATTAGTAGTTCCGGCCAAGCAGTGCTGGTCCGAGGAGAATGCGATTGCGGTCGCGGAGTCAAGATTGTCCGAACCGTGTGGACTTGAGGTCCTCGCCAAGCGTTTCTGCGTCAGCAAACCAACAATCGCCGCCGCCCTGCGACATGCGAAGTCGCTGGGCGTTGATGCCACAGATATCGATGGTCGCAAACTGCGATTAAACTGGGCCAAGGAAACCTCGAAGAAGGTCGAAGAGTATTTCCGACAGCCTGGGGCAACCATGCCTGCCGCGGTTGGATACTTCGCTATGTCGGATGCTTGGATCCGGCGGGCTCTCAAATTTGCTAAAGTGGCTTCCGTTTCACCAGAAGAAAAGACTTCGGAATAATTCGAAGTTCGTGCAATGAACAGGTGCTTTGCCTGCGAGTTGAGTCGAATCAAGCGGCTACCCCGTGATTCATCTGGAATAAGGATTGTTGCGGCAGAGTGGCAAAGTTGGCGGAAGTCGCAACGTGGGTGCGACGTGGCGAATGGCACACTAACCAGAACCGACTGAAGCAGTCAGAGAATCCCACAGAGCGGAATATGGTCCTTTTGCCCCTGGTGGATGGTCTCGGCCAACGAGACCGTCCACCAGGGGCTTTTTTTTAGCTGTCAGAGGTCGTCTGTCACCATATCGTGCGTTTTCAGATACTGGCAAATCATTGCGGCGTGGGCGTAACCTATTTCCAGCCTGTCGTTTACTGCATTGCAAGGGATTTGCGAGTTTCACCCTGTACATGGTCATGTACGGGGTGGAATATGAGAAGTGTTTCTAATCGACTTCGTCTGGAGTGAAGCAGTCATCGCAGAAGTTTTTCTTTTGCACGACACTTTCAGCCGAGCCACGGAGATTACACTGGCTGACGTCGAGCGTCGTCAGGTGTTGGAGTTTGCGGAATTCCGTTACGCCAGTACGCGTAATCTCTGTCATGCTGACGTGGCGCAGTCAAGGAAAATCGCCCGCCCTTGAACGAGCATTGAGGAAAGGAGTTCCAACATGTCGAAAGTGGCTGAAGTGGCGGCGCGACTGAATTGTTCTGTCTCTACGATTTACAACCTGATTTAATTCAGACGGTGAGAGCATCACCGCTGCCCCGGTATTGACCAAAATGGAGTGTAACGTGCAATTCCACGACTGAACAAACAAGTTGGAGACCGTGCGCGTGCTTTCGATCTAACATTGCCGCTTGATCAGGTTTGTTGAAGTGGTTCGCTGCCTTCAGCCTCTCGGCGACTAAGATCTACGATCGGAAATTGCAGATCGAGCGGACTCTTCGGAGCAAGCTCGATCTGCCTCCGATTTGTTGTTCGGCGGTTGAATTGTTGGGAGTCACCACGAAGATGGAGAAGAAGTCCCAGTGCCGGGGCTGTGTGTTTTGGCCTTTCAGGCCGTAAAGATCGTCAGGCCAAATCGCGTACCGCGCGCTCGACTCACTTCCCGTCCAAAACTTGTCGCACCCTCTTGACGAGAGCGAGCGGTGTGTACGGCTTCTGAAGGAAGGCGACGTTTTCCTGGAGGAGGCCGTGCCGGACGACAGCATCGTCCGTGTAACCACTGCAGTAAAGTACCTTCATGAGCGGAAAACGAGGTCGCAGGGCTTTGGCCAAATCTGGCCCGCTCATGCTCGGCATCACCACGTCCGTCACCATCAAATCAAACCCGCTCTGATGCTGTTCCACGAGCCGCATCATTTCCTTGCCATTGCTGGCCGCCAGCACCTTGTAACCATAAGTTTGCAAAGCAAGAACCGCCAGCCCACGCACTCCATCCTCGTCTTCCACCAGCAGAATCTTCTCGGTACCACGCTGAGGGGTGCTGGCATCCATCACTTTGGATGAAGATTCCTTTTCCTCCACGGCAGGGAAGTAAATTCTGAAAGTCGTGCCAAGCCCGGGCTCGCTATAGACATCCACATGTCCGTTGCTTTGCTTGACAACGCCCAGAACCACCGCCAGTCCCAGTCCGGTACCCTCGCCTGGCCCCTTTGTTGTGAAGAACGGCTCGAAGATGCGGGCTTTCACTTCTGCCGTCATGCCAATTCCGTTGTCGCTCATCGACAGCATGACGTACTGCCCCTGCTGAACTTCGGGTCGCAAGCGTGAATATTCGCGATCCAGTTCGACATTGCGCGTTTCTATGGTCAACTTCCCATTCTTAGTCATGGCGTCCCGGGCATTGACGGCCAGGTTCATCAGGATTTGCCCCAACTGGCCGGGATCGACCTTTACTTTGCTGATTTTCGCGTCCAAAACAGAAGTCAACAGGACGTCTTCGCCAATCAGCCGTCGCAGAAGCTTCTCGGTTTCCCGGACGACGTCGTTCAAGTCCAGCACCTTTGGCGAAAGCACTGTCTTGCGGCTGAAGGCCAGTAATTGGCGGGTGAGCGAAGCGGCTCGTTCGCTGGCTTCGCTGATGGCCGTGACAGACTCGCGCATCGAGTTGCCAGTTCCCATCATGTCGAGCAAGAGCTCGCTGTATCCTGAAATGATGGTCAGCAGGTTGTTGAAGTCGTGGGCCACGCCGCCAGCCAGTTGTCCCACGGCCTCCATCTTTTGGGCCTGCCGGAACTGCTCCTCCAAGACTAGCCGCCCGGTGATATCCTGTGCGAGGCAGAGCAGGCCGGTGAACCGCCCGCCCTCGTCCAGCACCCATGTCCCCGGCCTGAATGCGGGCCAGGAGCGGCTCCGCCTCCGCTTGGAATGACACGGGCACGATCTTTTCGAACGGGGGCCCCATTCCGAGCACCTCGTCCTTTTGGAAACCGAAGATGCGCTCGGCGGCCGGGTTCCAGTCGGTGACACGCAGGTCGGCGTCGAACTGGATGTAGGCCAGCGGCATCCGCTCGAACTGGAGCTGGAGCCGGGCGAGCAGCGCGTCCCGCTCTTCCGCCAGCCGCTTCCGCTCGGTCACGTCGAGCGAGATGCCGCGCAGGTGCGTCGGGTGGCCGGATTCGTCGCGCGCCACCTGCCCGTACGACGCCATCCAGCGCTCGCCGAGCATCGGGTGGTGGATGCGGAACTCACACCGGTAGTCCGCCCCCCGATCGATTGCTATCCCAAGGGCAACGTGGATCGACTCGCGGTCGTCCGAGTGGATGGCCGCCAGCGACTCGGCGATGCTCATTGGCGTTCCCGGTTGGACGCCCCACAACTCGTACAACTCCGGCGACCACCAGATGTCGCCTGTGTCCAGGTTCCAGTCCCACGCGCCCCGCCAGCGCCGCGCAGGGCCAGCCGCTGCCGCTCCTCGCTCGCCCGGAGCGACTCCGCGGACCGCTTCAACTCGGTGATGTCGCGGGTGATGCCGATGACGCCGATTACGGCTCCGTCCTCGTCCAAGTACGGTGCCTTAGTGGCCAGGTAGGTGCGAGTCACCCCGGCCGCAGTCAGCTCCTCCACGTCGGTCTCCGCCACCCCGGTGGTCATCACGTGCCGGTCCCGCTCTTCCACCAGACGGGCGCTGTCCGCGTCGAACAGTTCTGCGTCTGTCCGTCCCAGGAGGTCGCCGTCCGCTCGCCCCACGAACCGGGCTGTGGCCGGGTTCGCTAACAGGTACTTGCCTTCCCTGTCCTTGACGAACACCGCGTCGGTGGTCCCGTTGGCGACCGCATTGAGCAGTCCAGCGGTGCGTCGCAGTTCCTCGATGTCGGTACACGTCCCGGCCCAGCGGACGACGCGGCTATCGAGCTGGGTGTGAGCACGCGCGAGGAACCGCCGGTACACGCCGTCGTGCCGGCGGAGCCGATACTCGGTCTCGAACGGCTCCTTGGTCCTGACGGAGTGCAGCCAAGTGGCCCGGCTCGCTAACACGTCGTCGGGGTGAACCAACCGTTCCCACCCGGCTCCCAAGGTGACGCCTGCGGGCAGCCCGGTGTACTCAAGAATGCGGCGGTTGTGGTAGGTGGTTCCACCGTCGGGATCGGCGAGCCACACCATTTGCGGCATGGCGTCGGCGATGTCCTCGAAGACGTGGCCGACCGGCATCGCGTCTCTCCTTGCCTCGCCCGGGTCCACCGCGACCAAATATGCGGGGGGTAGGCCACCGTATCCAAGACATATTCAAGACGTCAAGCAGTAACGAGGATAGCGGCACCATTCTACCAGTACAACCGGAAGCGGATTCAATCTCTGGAAGCGAATGAAAGAACACACTCCGGCAGTCCTCGGAAACTGAACTAGTCGCGATTCCCGGCGGCGCGATTCGGTTGGGGTGGGTTGGATGATTCGACAAAAAAGGCCAGCCGGGGACGAATCCACAACTGGCCATCGAGCCCCGAACCTGCGCTCGAGGGGCTCGATGGATAAATAATACTTAGCCAATCCGGGGGCGAGCAATCAAAATAGCAGCCGACCAGCACCACTGCCTTGGCCATTGGTGCTGTGTTTCTCAATCAATATGCTGTACAATATTGCAAGAGTGCTGGAGTTGAATGAAGGACGAAGGTATTCGCGTGTGTTCCTACTCATCTCAGCTTGGATCGGTATTAAGCTCTCTTTGCACAATGTGTGATCCTTTTAGGACGCGGGCGAGCCGTTGTAATTTCTGTTGGTGGAATGCCGCGACCATTAACCCGGTCGCCAAGGAGAACAGTCCTATGGATCATCCGGTCCGCATCATCATCGTGGAGGACAAATCCGATGATGCTGAAATGGTGATTCGTGCCTTGCGGAACAGCGGACTGAATCCGACGTGGGAACGAGTCGAAACTGCCGAGAAGCTGCGGACGGCGCTCGCGAACTGCCCGTGGGATGCCGTTCTGTCGGATTACGCCTTGAATGTGTTTGGGGCCGAGGCTGGTCTCGACACCGTTCGGGAAACCGACCCGGACCTCCCATTCATTGTCGTTTCGGGAACGGTCGGTGAAGACATCGCTGTCCAGATGATGCGTGCCGGAGCTAACGACTATGTCCTAAAAGACGCGCTGACTGGACTGGCACCTGCCCTCGTCCGGGAGTTGCGAGAAGTGGAGATTCGCCGGGCTCTGAAGCAGGCGGAAAAGGCGATGCGGGCGAGTGAAATTCGCTACCGCCGACTGTTCGAGGCGGCTCAGGATGGCATCCTGATCGTCGATGTGGCGTCGGGACAAATTCTCGATGCCAACCCTTTCCTGACTGACATGCTCGGTTACCAACTCGACGAATTGATGGGGAAAGAATTGTGGCAGATTGGTCTGTTCCAGGACATTGAAAGTAATAAGTCGGCGTTTCGTACGCTCCTGGAACAGGGCTATGTCCGCTATGATGACCTCCCACTTGCGACCAAGGACGGTCGCCAGATCGAAGTCGAGTTCGTCAGCAACAGTTACGATGCCGGTGACGTTCGTGTGATCCAGTGCAATATTCGGGACATCACCGCGCGAAAACGGTCAGAGAGGGCGTTGCGAATGAGCGAGGAGCGACAGCGGACGCTGCTCGCCCAACTGACTCTCCAGATCGACCGTATGCCGCTGGCTTACCTGTTGAGTGGACCGGACGGCCGGTATACACGCTGGAACCCCGCCGCAGAGCACATTTTCGGATACATGGAGGCCGAGGTTCTTGGACAGCTTCCGTCCGAAACCATCGTGCCACCCCAGTCCGAAGCAGTCGTAGCGGAAATCTTCGCTCAACTTGCGGTGGGGGACATGAACGCGCACGGTAGATGCGAGAATCGCACGAAAGCGGGGCGGATGATTGACTGCGAGTGGCACAACACGCCGTTGTTCAGCCCTGACGGCGTTTTTCAGGGCGTTCTCTCGCTCGCGCAAGACGTAACTTCCCGTCGGCAGGCCGAGAAAGCTCTCCAACTGCGCGACCAAGCCATGCAGGCGGCGACCCAGGGACTGTTGATCACAGACTCGGCTCATGTGGACAATCCGATCATTTATGTCAGTCCTGGCTTCGAACGAATTACCGGGTATGTGTCGGAAGAAGTGGTCGGCCGCAACTGTCGGTTTCTTCAAGGCGCGGACACTTCCCCGGTTGCAGTTGCCCAGTTGCGCGAAGCGATCCGGGCCGAAGAGCCGTGCACCGTCGAACTGGTGAACTGGTGAACTATCGCAAGGACGGGACGTTTTTCTGGAATGAATTGTCGGTCTCTCCTGTTCGGAATTCGGCTGGCCAACTGACACACTTCGTCGGAGTTCAGGTGGACGTGACCGCGCGGCGCAAATTGGAAGAGCAGTTTCGCCAGGCCCAGAAGATGGAAGCATTCGGGCAACTTGCCGGTGGCGTGGCCCACGATTTCAACAACCTGCTCACCATCATCAACGGGTACTGCGAAGTGCTTCTGGAGAGACTTCCGGAGGGTGATTCGTCGCGGAATCTGATCAACGAAATCGATAAGGCTGGCAGGCGTTCCGCGAGTCTCACTCGGCAACTTCTGGCGTTTAGTCGCCAGCAGATCCTGGCTCCGCGGGCCCTGAACCTGAATGATATCGTGACCGAAACCGAGAAGATGCTCCGGCGGCTGATCGGTGAGGATGTCGCGCTGTCTATCACGCTGGACTCTGCGCTGTGGGCAGTCCGGGCCGATCCTGGGCAAGTCGAGCAGGTGTTGCTCAACTTGTCGGTGAACGCACGCGACGCAATGCCCAAGGGGGGCCGCTTGACCATCGAGACTCACAACATCGATTTGGATGAGACTTACACTCGGACCCATGCCGACTCCTGCGGCGGACCGCACGTTCTTCTAAGCGTCACGGACACTGGGGGTGGAATGCCGCCGGAAGTGCAAGCGAGGGCGTTTGAGCCGTTCTTTACCACCAAGGGGTTGGGCCAAGGGACCGGGTTGGGATTGGCCACCGTGTTCGGGATCGTCACGCAGAGCGGCGGCCACATTGCCATAGAGAGCGAAGTCAGTGTCGGTTCCACGTTCAAAGTGTACCTTCCCAAAGTCGAACAGCAGCCGGAACGCCTGAATTCCCCGTCACGCAATGTCACTCGCCGGCGCGGAACAGAAACGGTGCTTTTCGCGGAAGACGAGGCCGGTGTGCGACAATTAATGAGCCGCATTCTGGCCAGGAGTGGATATCTGGTTCTGGAAGCTGCAGACGGCAACGAGGCCGTGCGAATTGCCGCCGCGCATTGCGGGCCGATTCATCTGCTGATCACCGATGTCGTCATGCCCGGGGCCAGTGGGCTGGACGTATCCAATCAAATCGCCATGCGACACCCTGAGGCGCGCGTGTTGTTTATTTCCGGGCACACTGATGATGCCGTTATCCGACACGATGTGTTGCGCGAGAGAGTGAATTTTCTCCAGAAACCGTTTTCGCCGTCTGATCTGGAGCGCAAAGTGCGTGAGATACTTGATGGAGAGTGATCAGCGTGCGCAGCAGTCCGCGGCCAGCGGGTCGCCTGCTACGAATTGAAAGCGTCGATTGGCATGGCCTCATGGCACGGTCCCAGTGGAATTGGCGGCATTTTCCCGCACCAGTTCTCGTTCGGCGGACTTCAGGCAGTCAGGACAAATGCCATGACTGAACGTCGTCTTGAGATGCGTGCTGAGGTAGGAATCGACCTGTTGCCAATAGTTGTGATCATCACGGATTTTTTTGCAATAGCAGCAGATTGGCAGCAATCCCTGAAGGTATTTGACCTGCGCGAGGGATTCTTCCACTTCACGGACGCGTTCCATGAGCGTTGTTTGCAATTCCAGAATGCGCCGTCCCTGCTGGATGCGGGCATGCAGTTCTGCGCGATCGAATGGCTTTGTGACATAGTCGTCTGCGCCACATTCCAGACCTTCGACAATGTGATCTTTCCCTGATTTGGCCGTTAGCAAAATCAGGTACGGGCGGCTTCCAGTTGGCGTTGCTCGGAGCTGGCGGCAGACGTCGATGCCATCCATCTCGGGCATCATCCAATCGAGAATGGCGAGCCGCGGCGCATTTTCTGACTGCAGAAGCCGGCATGCCGCCCTGCCGTCCGTTACGGTGACAACGCTGTACCCCCAGTTGCTCAATGATTGTCCCAGTATTCGTCGGGACACGGCTTCATCGTCAGCTATCAAGATTTGCATGTGAAAGTTCCCACGCGCGTTGGCACACTGTTTGAATGGATTTCGGTAAGGTGCGCCGGGATAAAGACTCGGATAGCGTCGCGCAGGGTGCCATTCATGGTATGGTTGATCAGGCGGGTCAGCATCGCCGCTGAAATCTGCTGGCCCTTGCGGACCAGGACGACTCCTGACTTGTTCAGCAGATCTTCGGCCAGGATCATCTGACATCGCAATTCAGCCACGGATACGACACGCGATGCATACCTGCTGGCATCTTCGGGAAGTTGTTCCATCGCGCGCAGCACAGTGGGGGCATAGCATCCCACACGTTCTCGCAATCGTTCCAATGCCTGGCCTCGGTGCAAACCTTGTGACTCCAATTCTTCGCAGTCAAGAGCCACCTTGAGAATGGTCGCCCCGAGCAGGGACAAGGAATCGTCCCCAGCCGATTCTTCGATTTGACTGTCATACCGGCGATTTTGGTGAAAGACCATTTGCGCAACCGATTCCAATCGTGGAATCTTGCAAATCAGATCCCCACCCACTTTGGCATGCAATTCAAACTGTGTTCGCTCTTCCTTCGTCATTGCATGTCCGGAGTGAAACTTTGCCAGAAGGGCTTCGGGAACGGCAATGCAACCAATTTGGGAGAGCATCCCTGCGATTTCCAGCAACCACGGATTCGGAACATGCAGCACTTCTCCCAGTTGTTGAACAAGTCGTCGAATTCGTGACGCTTTTCCAAATGCCGCAGGACTGACTAAGGAAAGAACTTCCGTGAGTACTTCAATGCTGCCGCGCAGCGTCTGTTCGAGAAGTACCTTCTCAGCCGTAAGCAGATGATGTTGTTCGACGCCCGATCGAATCGCCGTCAACAGATCGGCCCGCGGGCAGGGTTTGGTCAGGAAGCAGAAAATGCGGCCTTCGTTCACGGCGGTGACAGCGGAATTCAGGTCAGTTTGACCTGTTAACAACATGCGAACGCTGTCGGGAGCCAACGTGCGGGCACGAGCCAGAAACTGGGCACCGTTCATGTTCGGCATTCCCAAGTCCGAGACGATAACTGCGAACGGCCCGCTCTCTTGAATGGATGCCACTCCAAGCATTCCGCTGGTCGCAATCGAAAGTTCATATTCGTCGTTCAATTGCAGGGAATACAGTGCCAGCATGCTCGGTTCATCGTCGACGAGCAGAATGCGCTCTTTCACGATTGATCTGCTTTCATTCCTGCGAAGACACATTTGTTCTGGTCACGACGACGATCTCAGTTTCCGGGTTTGCGGAACGTTCCAATGATGGCTCTCGCTCGATAAATGTCGCTAGCGCGGCATGAAGTTGTTGCACGGCATCTTCAAGAACACCGTAGGAAACTTCAGCCTCTGCAAACTTTTGTTCCAAACCAAGGCGTTCAAGCTTTTGAGCTTCGTCAAATGATCTGCCATTTCCGAAATTCGAGAGAGCGCCCTTGAAAGCATGCGCAGCACGATTCAAACCCGTCGCGTCGCGCCCGAAGATCGCACCGCGAATCGTCGCTAGTGCGCGGGGAAAATCGGCAGCGAAGATCTCAATCAAATCGCTCAAGAACGTCAGGTCGCCGTCCACACGATCCAGCAACTGCAATCGATCCAAGTCGCTCTCACTTGCCTTGTCCGGAATTCCCGCCGAGAATTTGGTGGAAGGCCAATTCTGACGATACAGATCATCGCATCGCGCAGCCACGTTTGAATTCATTTCAGACACAATTATGCTCTCAATTCAGGTGAAGGTAGACCTTCTGCGCGAGTATCGGCTCCCGCAGACTGTTGTTAGACGAAGTGGGAATCGGATGGGCGACCGCATCAGCACTGTGAATTGGAAAATAAACTTTGAACAACGTTCCCAAACCAGGCTCGCTGTCAACGTCGATGTGACCGTGCGACTGCTTGACAATTCCAAATACCGTGGCGAGGCCCAACCCGGTCCCTTTGTCAGGAGTTTTCGTCGTGAAGAATGGCTCAAAGATCTGGCCTAATGCCGATTTGTCGATGCCACAACCTGAGTCACTTACGGCGAGGAGTACGTAGCAACCTGGACGAGATTCGGAATGCGTAGCGCAGTCGTTCAAATCCAATTCGACGCACATTGTTTCGATCGCGAGCTTTCCGCCATGAGGCATTGCATCACGAGCGTTCAGACACAGGTTCAAAACGACCTGCTCCAATTGACCTCGATCGGCCTTAATCGCTGGCCGATCCGTACTGAGCTCGAAGGCGATATCAATGTCTTCGCCGATTAGCCGCGTGAGCATGTTTTCCAGGCTCATAATGACCGC
Organism: uncultured Schlesneria sp.; assembly: GCA_903840265.1. Classification (GTDB taxonomy): domain Bacteria; phylum Planctomycetota; class Planctomycetia; order Planctomycetales; family Planctomycetaceae; genus Schlesneria. The sequence goes on from CAIMFH010000042.1 coordinate 41,400, forward strand.
ATTCAAGTCCAGCACAATCGGTTCGAGGATTTGCCCGCGGCTGAACGCCAGCAACTGATGTGTCAACGCCGCCGCACGATCGCCTGCAAGCTTGATCTGCTCCGCAAAGTCGGCGTGTGGATCATCTTTTGAGAGTTGCTCGAGCAGCAACTCACTGTATCCGTTGATGATTGTCAGAATGTTGTTGAAATCATGAGCGATTCCACCTGTCAGACGTCCGACCGCTTCCAGTTTTTGCATCTGATTCAACTGGCGTTCCAATCGTCGCCGCTCGGTAACGTCTGTTTGCGTGCCTGCAAAATGTGTCACTCGGCCATTGTCGTCGTGAATCGGCGAAATGGAGAGTTCGTTTCAGAACGGCATACCGTCCTTGCGATAATTGATCAGATCCGCGGTGAATGGTTGTCCGTCCTGAATCGCTTGCCGAAGTCGAGCCATGACCTCACGGTCGGTGCCAGGACCTTGCAGGAACCGGCAGTTCCGCCCCAATACCTCCACAGAAGTGTATCCCGTCAACCGTTCAAAGCTGGGGCTGGCATAGACGATCGGGTTGTCTGATTGCAACGCATCCGTGATCACAATGCCCTGTGTGAAAGCTTTGATGGCTCGCCCGCACAATCGCAATTTCGCGTCGGCTTCATATCGACTGGTGATGTCTTCAGCAACGGAAGTCACTTCCGTGAACCTGTTGTTACTATCAGCCAGGGGCGTATTGATCCGTTCAAGTATCGAGACGGCCATGCGACGTCCTTTCTCCGGTAACTTCTGATGCAGGCCAGCGACGGGATCATTCAGATCGATGTATCAGACGGAGTACCTCGGATGCCCGTTCATGGATTTCCTGATCCGAAGAATTCACAAGTGTGCTGATGCGCCGATCGGCATACTCGCGCCACCCATAGGTTTTGAAGAGGGCGTAGGCAGACTCTACAGCTTCCAACCCGCGTGTCGTGGAGGCGAGTGTCACCAGGCGCGGGCCAGCAATCTGAGCTGGACTTCCCAATTGCTGAATGGACTTCCAGGCTGCAATTCTCTCGAAGGCCGGCTGATCAGGCATCAATTCTGCGATTACACGCAGAGCGACTTCCGGTTGCTCGTGATTGGCGAGAAGAGACATGGCCAGGTGCCATCGGCTGTCATTGTCGGCTTGCGTGTTGGCGCGAAACAGCGCTGATTGATTCAAGAGGTGCCCGGGCGTTGCCGGATTCGGCATCCAGTTCGCCGCAACCAGGTCGACCTTGTGGGCGGCAAAAGTGTCGACCGACAGCGCGACTTGGGACGGAGCCGTTGCCGTCCGTAATGTTGCAGGTTCGGCCAGCACAGTAGAGATCGGAGGCGGGCTGATCACAGCCCCGCTCGACATCGCACTGCGCTCCTTCAGTGAACCCGCTTCAGCGACACGCTCGTTCTGGACCGGTATCAATTGTGGTCCAGGGCGCGCGAAGGCGACCGAGCGAAGCTTGGTGCCGTCACCCCATTCGTGCGGCATGTCCGTATCATTGTCGCTAACCGCCACGGTGGAATGTCGGGCCAACTCGTGATGCAGATATCCGTCACGTGTCTCTGCACCCGAATTCATCACCTTGACCCATTTTCCCGCAGGTTCTCTGGGTGGATTGTGACGAAGATCCTCAGGTGCTGCCGTTGCAATTTCGGATTCCGACGACGAACCAATTTGAACTAGTTCCTGAACACGCGTGGTCGTCCCGTCAAACGCATTTGTGGCAAGACCTTCCTTCGATTGAACGGATGGTGACAGCTGAACTGCTCGACTGGAATTCACACTGCTGAGGATTGTCAATCCAATGTCATCGGTCACGGTCTCACCGTCTCGAACCGCGATCCCCAGGTTCGAAAGATTGCTTGGAGATGGCGAGCCCATTTTCGGCAAGTCGGCCAGTTGGACGATTGCTTCGGCGGCCTTTGCATTGTGAGGATCTAGCAGTACGGCCTTTTCAAATGCACTCCGCCCCTCCTCAATCTTCCCGTGCTGGATGAGCGTAAATCCAAGGCAAACCAACGCACCCACTTCATCGTCGCCTTGACGGAACAGGCGATGTGCCGTCGAGACGTCGCCTGAGGCAACAAGCGCCATGGCCAGGTTGGCCTGAATGCGCGGATGTGTCGGATTGAGTTCCTGCGCCTGTCGAAGTGTCTCAACCGCCTGCGCAAAATTTCCTGCAAGGTATTCCACAAACCCGACATCTCCGAGTACATCTGTGTTTTGCGGAGCAAGCTCGCGAGCCCTTTTCAGGTGTCGGAGTGCTTCTTCCTTGTTACCTCGCTTTTGAGCAATGATACCGAGTCGCTGGTGAGCCTCGTAACGATTTGGAAATCGCCTGGCCAAATCCTGATAACTCTGCTCGGCCTGCACAAGTTCGCTTTGTTGTTCCAGCAACCGGGCATTCGAATTCTGCTTCTGGAAACGAGTTCGCTCCCCAGGCATTGCTGCGACGACTGACGCGGGAAGCTGCAGAGTCCTGCAACCGGTTGCCGTGCATAGCACGAGCAGGCAACTCAGCCAGCCGGGTCCGTAGTAAAGACCGTTCATGACAATTACTCAGCAGAGGACTGTAATGTGATTGGCACACGCGAACTCAACAGGTCATTTCAGCGAGCATCAGAAGAAGCCCCCACCCAATCCGCCGGCGAAGCTACCTCCGCCCGCTCCACCTGCCGCCCCGCCGCCACTGCGACTGGTTGCCTGATTGTAGGCGCGATCGGCTTCTCCTGCGGTAAGGCCAGGAGACAAAGCGGGACCAGAAACAACGCGCGCGTTCGCATTCGCGACGCCCATCATCGTCAAAGCGACGGCAATCGCATTTCTACGTTGAGAGTCAATTGTCGGGCAAGCAACGTAGCACGGGTCGTCCGGTGATATTTCCGCTGATGCATGTTCGACGATGATTGGGAATGAAACCTGAGCTGCCCGGGCGGCAATCTGGCGGAGATGTGATTCGCCTTCGGGATTCAGTCGGCAAGTCCCCTGGACGAACTCGTGTTCGTAGACGACGAAGTCACTGGCTTCGCCGTTCTCCTCCTGCATCATCAAACTCGATTGCACCGTGGCACCCAACCGTGCCGGTGGTTCAGGAATCGGTGCAGGAACTGCGACGTAGTTTCGGACACACCCGGAAGTGCTCACACTGACAACGGCAGCCGACAGTACGACAATCGACCTGATGATGGACATGCCAGTTCTTTCTGAATTGCATCGAACGGAACAGTCGACAACTGACAATTCACATGTGCATCACTGTGAGAAGCCAATCTTGCCCGTCATGTAGTAATTCGCGCTGCTTTCAAAACTGTTGAAGTACAACTGCGGATGCAACAGCCGATCGCGGTAATTGTCCCAGACCGTGGTGCGATGGTGATGACCTGGTCGGCCTTCGATCCGATTGCGGGCATAGAAGTCATAATCGGTGGGTTCGGTCACCTCCATTCCAGGCAGGATGCTGGGTGCCTGCCCCGGTTCCATCGCATGCACAATTTCTGGACTGACAACAACGAGCAATTCGACTTCATCAGAAGACGTATTACGGCGATTGAATGCGGACCCAATAAACGGCCAATCGCCAATCCCCGGAATCCGGGACTTGCCACCGGATTGCTGACTTTGTGTCAGGCCGGCAATTGCCAGGACCTGGCCTTCGCGCAGTTCGACCATTGTCGATGCCGAACGCGTGTCGAGGCCGAAAATGCCATTTACAGAGGTGGCCTTGTTCAAGGTACTGAATTGCGGATTAACCTGAAGTCGGATTCGATCCTTATCCAGCACTGTCGGTGTAAACGTGAGCAGCGTTCCATAGCCGCGAAAGGTCGTGGTGGCTGCCTGCGCCCCACCCACACCAACCACTGTTGGTACGGCAAACTCACCGCCGGACATGAAATTGGCGGTTCTGCCACTGAGCGTCGTCAGCGTGGGCTGTGCCAGGATCTTGGCGACCTGCTGAGATTCCAATGCTTCGAGGAAGATATTGAAGCGGCCTTCATCAAACGTCCCGCTGATATAACCATTTGGTACTCCGGCGAGCGCGGAACCCCACAGAAAGTCCTTGAATTGCACGTCGTATTTGACGCCGATGTTTCGTCCGGCAGAACGCTTCAATTCGGCGATTTTGACTTTCAACATGACTTGCTGCTCGCCGGGCACTCTTAATAGATCGATGATTTGTTCATTGTTGAAATTCGTGTCATTCCCGCTGCTGCTGGACTGTGCCACGGTCGCGTCCGCAGTGACATTGCCCGCCGTACCGCCAGCAGCATTGACGTTCGAGCTGCCGCGACGCCGCAGCACGGCAAGAATGTTGTTGGCTTCTTCAGCATCCCTTGCCTGCCCCTTGACGATCACTTTGTCTGCCATCGGATACAGTCGAACGGTGCTGTTCGGAAAAAGCAGATTGACCTGGCGCTCCAATCGCTTCAATTCCAGATTCCGGCGGCTGGTCGGAGCCTGATCAGCTTCGACGGTTACCAGGAAACTCAGGATCTGAACATCGTCTTCAGCGCCTGTCCACACGCTCACTGATGTCGTACCGATTGTTTTTCCAATGAACTCGGCCTCTTCTTCACGATATGCAACGAATTCGGCGACAGACGGGTCTGCAATCGATACACGAAGTATTGGACGCCGAAAGGTCAAAATCTTGGATCGCCCCTGCAGTAGTCCAAGCTCCCCTTCGGGTTCAGTGACGTGCCGAATTGTCTTGTCAATGTTGTTCGCAGCCTGGGCTTGTAGAGGAGGTGCCGAGACCGCCCCGTTCGTTATGACCACAATGCACCAGACAGCGACCATGGCCACGAATACTGGTTTCATGAATGCCCGGCGTTCACCAACAGTTGTTCGCATCGGCTCTTGTCTCGCGGTGTGTGGTAGCACTCTTGGCATTTAAACATTCCGCCAAATCTCGGTTGATCAACGTTGTGTTATCAGCACGGCCGAATCACCATCCACTGATCGTGCCAAATCTGACGGTTGTATCGACACGGACGACGGAAGTACTCGAACGTGATCCAATTCAACGTGGCAATGTGCGTGGACACGCAGCTTTTCGCGTGACGCCACCTGAGTGTTGCGATGCTGCGCGGGCCTTCGCTGCCAAAGCCAAACGGTGGCATGCCACTTGGAATGGCGCGACAATCGCGTTCGGCATGGGCTGGCAAGTCTACAAGCGAGTCGTCGAACCGACGCTCCGGATCGATCGCCTTCGGAAGGGCTTAGACGGACAGTTCGTCCAGGCTCGAAATGCAGCCTTCAGCGCGAGTGCGGACGATGACCATTTCTCGGTCTGTCGTCGCTCCGGCGGACTTCATTGTAATGCCACATTCAGTCCGGCTGACTGAGAGTGTGAGGATGACGATGAACTCGGTCCCTTCGCCGGGGGCTTCCATGCGGCATACATCAAGGATCCACTGAACGAGTTCCAGCTGCAATTCAGATGGGTCCGACACTGTCAAATCAGCAGGAAGGCTCTCATATGTGCATATAATCCTGGCATTGCATCGAAAGGCGCAAAAACGAGCGATCTGAATCGTTTCTTCAAGGAACTCAGAGAGATTGGCTTCGCCGGAACCCGTTTGTCGCTGCGATTCGAGTTTGGCCAATTGCGACAGAGATCGCTGTAGCGTGTCGACAGCGGAACGCATTTCGAGAATGCAGATTTGAAGCAGTGGCGTTTCTGGTATATCAGGAAGTCGCTCCGATAGATGCTTCATCGAACTGAGATAATTCTGCAACACGAACAGCGGCTGGCGCGACTGATGAACCAGTGCCGCCAGAACTTGAAGTCGCGTGTCGTCGAAATCCCTCAGTTCGATCTCCATTCCGCCATTACCTTCGTTTCGTAGACTGAAATCCTCGATGGCGTGATCATCCGGCGCGTATGCGCGTCGCGACGTTGAGTTGATGGTCCTGCCAACTGACGGATTCCTCGTTCGCAACCAACCCCGATATCGGATGTTCGATTGAGATGCCTGATTGCCCGAGCAGCCTGATCAAATGAATCGGATTTTCTGCGGCCATTTTCTTCAAAATGGATTGTCGGCGAATGTCGACGGTTCGTGGTGAGATATCAAGCAACTGGCTGATCAGTTTATTGGCAGTTCCCTGCACCATCTGCTGCAGTACCTGGTGCTCTTCTGCCGTCAAAGTCGCCAGCCCATCCTGAACGGTTCGACGCAAGTAGTTCGTCTGATAGGCGGCGTTGCTGAGCGCCATTGCCTCGACGATTGCGTCCCACAGTTCTTGATCACGATACGGCTTTTCCAGAAGCGTGATTGCCCCTGCCCGAATCGATTGGACCGCAATTCGCACGTCTGCGTAGGCTGTAATAATGATTGATGGAAGATTCCACCTTCGATTTGCGACCTCGGTCAGCAACTGCATGCCACTCATGCCGAGCATTCGAACGTCTGCAATCAGACATCCATCGACTTGTTCCGGTCCCGATTGCAAAAACTCCTCGGCGCTGTCGAACGTCACCGGTCGCAATCCCATGACGCGAACCATCATTTCGATTGATTGGCGGACGGCTGGATCGTCGTCCACAATGTACACTACTCCGTTCTTCAAGAATCGATTCCTTTCATCGTTGAGCCTCATTGGCCTATTGCCCAAACAATCTGGTGCATCATAGCACATCTGCTCGGGGGGGAAAAACCAACGATCAGAAATCGATGCGGTATTTTGCGCGTTTTCGCAAAAGCATGCGAAACCGGTCATGCATGAGGATGAAGATTGCGAATCTCTGAGGCCCGGCGACAACTCTTGATCGTGGTCCACTTGTCGAGCAAAGGCCAACATCTGGGGCGGATTTACGCTTGAATTCGGACTTCGGATTCGCTGCGCGATGCATTCTCCAGACAAATGCGATGTGCGAAACAACCGGCGGAACACTGATGGACTTAAGTTCGGTCGGGTCACGAAATTGAGTATGCGCTCAAGCGCAAGCCCATGACGCTGCCAGCGGCAATTGGTCCGCAAAGTCTGAATGATCTGGGTTTGCATCCGGTAGCGAATGCACAGCGCTCGTGCTTGTGAACAATGGTGGCGGGTGCCACTTTGCGCGATCACGCAAGCTCCGGTACCCCATCGTCGTCCGATGGGAGAATTGGTTTGAGAGAGTCAATCAATGCAACACGGAAAGGACACCAAACAGTATGTTGATCTGTATCCTCGTCATGGCGGTCACAATGCCTCAAGACGACTCGCCTTCGGATGCGTCGCTGGAAGTCCATGCTCTCTATGCGTCACCAGTTGAGCAGAACCCGGGAACGATGACTGTTCCGCAGGGGCAAGTGCCATACTATTCTCCTCCATCGGTCGCCTGCCCTGGGTGCCAGACCCAACCGTCATTTCTTCTGACCGGGTACCCAATCGTTCGACCCCTCCCTGTGATGGCCTACGGTCCACCAGTGATCGCGCCGGTTGTGCCGCTGCCCTATCCCTCTCCCTACGTCGGCCCGATTGTTGCCCCGTATCCCTACTACCCCGTTGTTCCAGTCACTCCGTATTCCTTTGCACGGTATCCGATGTATTCCCATCCGCATCTTCCCTGCCATTTCAATGACTTGAGAGTCCGTTCAAAATGGCACATGAGTTCCGGCAACATGTTTCCACCGATGATGGGAGAACCCGCAGCACACGGGTATTACTACTTCAAACCGTACAATTACAGCATGGTTCCGTACCAGCAGCAGGCGGCCTATCATTGGGGTGAATCGCCGAGCCAGCCCTACCTGGGACCGCTGCAGGACGGACTCGCGGCACGGGCCGAGGCTTACTATTCGGCAATGCATGGTGCTCCTTCGACCTGGGCAGAATCCCTCGATGGGATTGGTCCGACAAATGTTCAGGGGCCTGGGGCGGGCTATTCAGCCAACCCACCCTCAAACCACTTTCAGCCGCAGTCGACGTCTCGCGCCTCAAATCCACGCTTTCGTTAACACCTCCGGTTGTCGCCTCTCCACGAATGGAACCGAGTGAAGGTGCATAATGATCGGCAAATCACAACGAACTGAAGATGAGATGATCATGCAGTACGGCCAACTGACTACGGCATTGCCAGTCTCTGCGCAACGCAGTATTTCGACGTCGGATCTTGATGCCAGCAGTGATTTCGCCAATACGAGAACGCCGCGCCTGACCGTATCACCGCCATTGGTATCCGTCGTTCTGCCGACGTTCAACGAGATCGCGATCTTGAAGACGCTTTCTGACTCGCTGGCAGGCGTCCTTCATTCCAGCGGCTACCGATTTGAGATTATCTTTGTCAACGATGGCTCCTCGGATGGGAGTGCTGAGCTACTGGATGCGATCGCCGCGCATGATCTCCGCGTGAAGGTGATCCATCTGTCCCGCAATTTCGGACATCAGCCAGCGCTTCTGGCCGGACTTCAGGCCGCTTGTGGTGATGCCGTCATTGTGATGGACTCTGACATGCAGGATGATCCATCGGCAATCCCACGATTCCTGGAACAGTGGGAAGCGGGATACGATGTCGTCTATGCCATTCGATCCAGTCGTACAGAGAACCTCGTCAAAAGAACGTTGTTTCGGGCCTTCTATCGAATACTGCGGGCCATTTCGCAAACGCCGATCCCCGTGGACGCCGGCAGCTTTGGACTCATCGATCGACGCGTTGCGGTTCAGGTGGCGTCCATGCCAGAGCGGGGACGGTTCTATGCGGGACTGCGACGGTGGGTCGGCTTCAAGCAGATTGGAATCGACATTCCCCGAAAATCGCGACATGACAAAACTCCTCGAGTCTCATTCTGGGGGCTCGTGCATCTGGCAAAGACTGCAGTTTTCTCGTTCTCGAATTTCCCGCTGATGGCGTTCTACGGAATTGCAGTCGCTTCGTGCTCACTGTGTGCGGGGCTGTCACTGTTTGCCCTGTATCACAATTACGCGTCAGGGATGGCCGTTCCCGGCTGGACATCCGCCATGATCGCAGCGTCATTCTTTGGGACGCTCAACGCACTGGGAGTTGCGGTACTTGGCGAATACGTTGTTGCAATTTACGAGCAAGTCCAGTCACGACCTCAATACATCGTTGAGCGAAGCGTCAATATGACTGCTGCGGTCGCCAGTCAGATTCACGGATCGATCGGCCCGAGAGACCGTTCTGAAAGCGACGTTAACGGGGGGGAAGTACTGCAGCCCCAAAAAAACTCTACGGTGTGAGGTCCTTGGACCAAGTCGTGACTGCCACGAATGCCTCTCTGATTGATTCAACGCCCTTGATCACAAGGTTCGCAGATGCCAATTCCTCAATTACGATCGCAGGCAACCCCGGAATGCACGCAGGAACCCGCCACTCGCACATCCGCTTTGGGTTTATGGAGCGTGCGTCAGTACTGGGCGCTTGAATTTCGCCATCTGCTGATCGTCGTTGGTTTCTGTGCATTCTTCATGCACTACGCCTACATGCCACTGGCCGTCACCGATGTCTGGGGACATATTGCTTATGGAAACTGGATTCTCGATCACGGACACCTTCCGACTGAGGAGCCATTCGTTGATCTCGCCGCCGGAGTTCCAATCGTTGACACAGCATGGCTGGGGCAGGTCCTGCTGGCGATCGCCGGTCGTCAGGGAAATCCCGAATGCTATCGACTTCTGCATGCCGTCACAGTTTTGTTGATCTATATCGTTCTGGCTCGAGCATTTTTCCTGCAATGTCAGCACCCCGGGATCGCCGTACTGGGAGCTCTGGCCGTTTGGTTTGGAGCTCGCCATCGCAACGCGATCATCCGTCCCGAGATGTTCGGTTCTCTTTGTTTTGCGGTGCTAATCCTGCTTCTGGTTCAAATTGACGATCGGCGCAGCCGACTGCAGAGTGATTTCGATTGCAAGTCCGAGCCTGCCAGGCTCTCATGGGCCTGCTGGATTGGCATCCCACTTCTGTTTGTTGCCTGGGCAAATCTGCATGGGTCGTACATCGTGGGACTGGTGTTGGTGGGGAGCTACGCGGCCGGGCAATGCATCGAAACGCTCTGGCAAACACGCTCGGTCACGGCGGTGCTGCGAGATCGGCGGTTTTGCCGCTGGATGCTGTTGAGCACGTTGGCGCTGATTGCAACGCTAATCAATCCCTATGGGCTTGGCCTGCTGATCAACACACTGTCATTTTCAGCAAATCCAAATCTAAAGTCGATTATGGAATGGTACCCACTGGTGATCACGTCGACAGAATGGATCCCAATGGCCGGTTCCTGGGTCTTGTTGACCGTCGTGCTGAGATACAGTCGGACTCGGGTTACGGCTGGTGATGTCCTGCAAGTCGCGGTATTTGGCCTGGCGACGTGTGAGCGAGTCAGAATGATCAGTTGGTATGCCCCTGCAGTCATGCTGGCATTGACCCCTCATCTTGCTGATGTCCTTCGACAAATGGCCGCCCATGCAGCAAAGTCGCGCGCGACACCAGGGCTCATCGCAGTGCTGTTTCGGCGGAAATCATTCTCCACTGCGATGGTGGCGGGACTCGTGGTGTGGACAACAATCGCGCTGTCGCCGGTTCGCCAGGCCGTCTTATCCCGAACGGCGACCTCGACCACGTCCCTCTACAGCCACTTGACACCGTTGGCGGCGACCAGGTTTCTGCGTGAGCACCCCCCGCAGGGGCTTGTAGCCGCACCTCAGTGGTGGGGTGACTGGCTGGTCTGGGACGGCCCCAAAGGACTTCAGCTTCTCACGACAACCAACTCGGTTCACGTTGTTCCACCGAACGTCTGGAATGATTATCTCGCAATGGCGCGCGGAGCCCCGGAACTGGGCCAGATCCTCATCCGATATCGTGCGACGACTGTTGTCATCTGCAAGGAATTGCAACCGCGCTTGATCAAGGCGATCAAGCCGCTGGTGGGCTGGACCACCGTCTACGAAGACGAGATGTGCATCATCCTTGAATTGAAAAGTGTAACGCGCGACGTTCAGGCACGCGTTCCGCCAGACCGCAACGTTGAAACCGCTGCTGGCCGAAATGAGGTATTGAAATGATTTGTTTTCCACTGAACGTCGGCATGCGCTCACGCAACAGTCGCTTCCACGAAATGCCGCTATCGGTGATTTGTCAGTGGCTGGTGATCATCGCGGGATTCACCTGCGGTGCGAATCTTTTCCATCCCATCGAGAAGGAGCACGTTCTGCCGCTTCCAGCCGCAATTCCTGTGCTTGTATCGCCGCACCCTGATCGCCCTGCATTGATTCGCGATGCTCAACAGGCAGTTGCAATGAACACGCTTCAACGCTCGTTCGTCGCGTGAAGACCGTCGTCCCTCAACGGAGTGTGAACCATGGACCCCAGGCATCTTGATGAATTGGCTGTGCTGGAAGAGACGTACTGGTGGCACATTGCAAAACGCAAGCTGGCTGCCAGCTTGCTGACCCGGTACTTTCCGACCCCCGGGCGACTTCTGGAAGGTGGCGTCGGTTCTGCTGGGAATCTACAGCATTTTCGTGAACTTGGGTACGAAGTGGCCGGATTTGATATCAGCGACGTCGCTGTTGAACGAGCGCGCAGTCGCGGACTGACGGACGTGAGAGTACACGACTTGACAAAGCCCTGGCCCGTGGGCAACGGTTCGCTGGATGTGGTCGTGATGCTTGACGTACTGGAACATTTGTCCAATCCCGTCGATGTTCTGCGAGATGTGGCGAGGACACTTCGCCCTGGAGGCGGGATTGTCGTAACGGTTCCCGCCATTCCCTGGTTGTTTGGAGACTGGGATCGTGCGCTCGGCCACTTTCGTCGGTACACCTCACGACTGCTGCGACAGCAAGCCACGGAAGCAGGACTGAACGTGATGTCTCTCGGACACTGGAACTCATTCACATTGCCGGCCGCGGTGATTGTTCGAAGCTGGCAGCGACTTGCGCCTCGTCACAACCGGGCGGCCGAATTCCCGCGCGTCGGCCCGATCACCAACAGTCTGTTGTTGTGCTGCGCAGACATGGAGCGCTGGGTCTCGTCCGCCAGGCTTCCGGTCCCTTGCGGGCTTTCCCTGTTCGCAGTGCTGATGCGCTGAAGTCTATTGTGAGATTGCATTTCGACGGTACATCAGCAACAGCAGCGATACGATGGTGATGCCCGTTAATCCTGCACCCACCCGGAACCCCGGTACCACGTATTGCATGACGATCCGATGTCGGCCCGCAGGAATCGGCACGCCTCGAAAGCCAAAATTCACGGGGATGACAGGTGCATTCGCATCACCAATTCGTGCAATCCATCCCGGGTGGTACAAGTCGGTCAGGACGGCATACCCCGCTGCATGGCATTCGACGTCGATGATGACGCGGTTTGGAGTGTACTCAACGATCTTCGCGGCGCGGAATTCCGACCGGGGACCTGGACCAAGTCGATCTTCAGACAGAATGATTGACCTCCGCGAGTCATTGTTTTTCAAGGCTCGAATTGCCAGGGGCCAGTCGGAGCATGTGGTCACACATCCTTGGACGAAAGCACGCGGCAATGGTGATTCGTTTTTGTAAATCCAAAACGGAAGCGACGTCGCGCGGTGTCCTCGAAGACTGACAGGACCGGGTACGTGACCTTGTTCGACGAGCTTCCATCCCGGATGCTGTGACTGGCGCGTGACAGTGACAACGTAGTGTACTCCCGCCAGATCCAGCCCCGATTTCCGAAAAGCACCTAATTGCAGGGGTTGATACCCAGACAGGTCAATCGACGCATCGTTGTTCGTCATCGCCTCGAACAATCCAGCAAACCTCAACAGTCGCACGGGTTCGTAGGCGCGCATCAGCAGGACCTGGTCCCGGACGGCTTCGCGGTCGCTGTAGACAAACTGGTCGGCCAGTACTCTCCCGAATTCCACCTGTCGCGTAAAAAACTCGGAAACTCGTGACGGGCCGCGCAGGTACTGCCTGGGAATTGTGGCAAGTACCTGGTGTGCGAACATGCACAACTCCCCCGACACAAGGGCGAGCAGGACCACGGTCAATCCTTCAAAGCTGAGTCGACATTGCCACCTTTGGAATCTCGAAGCAAGCGTACGCAATTTGTCGGTGATCGCATCGAAACCAAATCCTGCAAGCATTGCCACGCAGAACGAACTGCAGAACAACATTCTGGAAGGCATGCGAAAGGCTGCGACTCCAGGAACCAGTCGATAGCAGCAATTGAAGAATGGAGTTTGATTGCCAAATGCAAAGAGTGTCGCAATGAGAAACAGGAATACCATGATCCTGACTCCCCTTCGGTCCCATCGCAGAAATGCACCCAGGAACGCGATCGTCGAGAGAATCGTCCCGAAGTGAAACAGGGTTTCCCAAAAGTCGTCACCAGTCCCAGGGGGGCCGTGCGCGAACGGGAAGACCAATTGCTGGACGTTTCGAGTGCAAAGCCCCGTGCCCGCGGCCGCGAGATCGAGGCCGTGCACACGAGTGGAGAGTCGACTGACACTCCAGATCGGAACAAGATCAATGGCGACCAGTCCCACCATCACGACTCCCGTGAGTAACCAGCAGGCAAGAAGTGTCACTGACCGTTGGAATTCCTTGCGCCAGACATGTCTGGTTGCTTCCATGGTGATCACCGCGGACAGCAGCATGATCAGATAAAGAGTTTCCTGGACATGCCCGGCGAAAAAACTCAGAGACAGACACGCGCTGATCGGAATCCAATTCAACCCGCCCCGTTGGCGAAATCGCTCATAGGCCACAAAAGTCCAGGGAATCCAGGCGATGGCCGCAATCTGGGCATAGTGTCCTTCCGCCGTTTGGGCAATCAGGTACGGTGCGAGGCCGAAACCGACTCCTGACAAGACGCTACTTGACCAGCGGAGGCCCCAATTCCGCCCCAGCACAAGACAGCCGAATGCCGCCGACAGATGGTGCACCACCAGCAGCCAGGAAAGAAAGACCGGAATATCGAAAAGTGGAAATAGCCAGTTCGGAGGATAATAGAGTGCGGACTGCGGATTTCCGACGTGAGGTTGTCCCATCGCCAGAAAGGGATTCCACAGGGGCCATTCGTGATTGGTTGAGGAACCGGTAGAAAACTCACTTGATCGAATGAACCACTCGGTCAAGTCGTTTTGCCCCCCCCGGTGGATTCCCGTGAGGACGTCACCAGAGTGCAGCAGCAGATCACTGAAGCCGCAAAGGATGACGCACAGGGTCGCACTGAACGAGATCAGGACTTGCAGCTTCGTTGTCGCTGTGATGTCGGTCCGACTGATCGTGTGACAAGCCAAAACATCCTGGGTCATTCGTGCGCACCGGAAAGGTCAGGCGAATCCATTCATGTCATCGTGCGAATCGAACGGGAAGGAACGAAGGGAATCCATCCCCCAAATGCCAATCCGTGTCAATTGTCGACGCCTCAACATATTTTGAGTCGACACAATTCACTCATAAATCGGTCGTGTGTTCGCAACCACACGTTGGAATGCGCGACTGCGCATTTCACATGCGATTTCCCGCATTCACATCGAGCTCAGACGTTTGGCACCTGGAATGCATTGTTGCACCACTTTCTTTGTCGCTTCACCGGACGTACGGCCCTTTGCGATCGATTCTACTTTTGCCTGCGATGGTATTTGTCTATGCGAACGCAGGTCAGGCACGATCTCTGGATTCTGGCAGCCCTTTCACTCCTGACTCTCGTTGCAATGGGACGCGTTGTCTGCTGTGGGTTTGTCAGCTATGACGATCCGCTGTATATCGTTGACAACGAATACGTCCGGCAGGGATTATCGCCGGAAAGTTGGACATGGGCCTGGAGTGCGGACGACCGAACTGGGAATTGGCATCCGCTCACCTGGCTCTCGCTGATGCTGGATGTTGAAATGTTTGGGGTTCGGCCCTTGGGCCATCACGCGGTCAATCTTCTGATCCATGTGCTTGCCGTTTGTGGGCTGTATCTCGCACTTTCACAGTTAACGCGTTGGCAGCTTCCATCGGGCTGGGCCGCTGCCGCCTTCGCGGTTCACCCGGTTCATGTCGAATCTGTCGCGTGGATTTCCGAACGAAAGGATGTCCTGAGCGGATTATTCTGGATGCTTGGGCTCATCGCGTATGCCCGCTATACGCGAGCGGCATCAAGTCGAGGGGCGATCCTCTGGTATCTGTCAGTCACTGTGATGTATGGGCTGGGATTGCTCTCCAAGCCAATGATGGTGACATTTCCATGCGTACTCCTTCTCTTCGACGCATGGCCGCTGGGGCGAATTCGAATCGCCAGCGCCGCGACAGCAGACGCTACTGACAACACGATATCGATCACGCCTTTGCCACGAAGCGGAATTCTCTGGTGTGTCGTCGAAAAGCTTCCCTGGTTCGTCCTCGCGGCATTGATGTGTGTCGCGACGATCAAATCACAAGGGGCGTCCGTGATTTCCCTTGACGAAGTGTCACGGCTGGACCGTCTGCTCCATACCCCCAATGCCTATGTGACGTATCTTTCGAAGACGGCCTGGCCGACACGACTTTCGGTCTTTTATCCTCGCGACGGCTTCAGAGATTCCGCAGTTTGTGGAACATTGTCACTGGGCCTTCTGCTGCTGATCAGTGTCTGGTGCTGGAATTCGCGCAGACTATTTCCCGCACGGCTGATTGGCTGGCTCTGGTTTCTCGGCACGCTCATACCGGTGATTGGAATCGTTCAAGTCGGCCATCAGGCAATCGCCGACCGTTATCTGTACCTGCCCCAGATTGGGTTGCTGATGATCCTCGCTTTTGGCTTTCAACGGATTGAAAATTCAATCCCGATTGCCATGTCAGACCAGCGACGGCACGCTGCGTTGACTCGGTGGATTCCCGTCGCCGGTCTGGTGCTAATTCCGATTTACGTTGTGCTTTCCTACGTGCAGATCGGTCAGTGGCGCAATAGTACCAGACTTTACGAACACGCGATTGCGGTCACTCGCAACAATTGGCAGTGTCACTTCAATCTCGGTGTCGTGTTTAGTGACGCGGGTCAGCATCGGGAAGCGATCGAGCAGTATCAGACAGTGCTTCGGCTGCGGCCATCTCATCCCAAAGTTCATAACAATCTGGGTGTCTGCCTGGCGGCATTGGGGAAATACGACGAGGCGATCCGCATCTATCGCGCAGGTCTGTCAGTTCATCCGCAGCATGGTGGCATGCGAATGAATCTTGGCAATGTCCTGGCCCGCACCGGAAAGTTCGAAGCGGCGCTGATGGAATACGTTCGAGCCAGACAGATCGCTCCAGACAACTTGCAAGTCCTTTACAACCTGGCACAATGCCAGGCCAGCGCCGGTCACATGTCAGACGCCATCCAGACCGCTCATTACGCTCTGGAGCGATTGAGCGGAACCGGCATGCCGCAATTCCGGCGGCAAATTCAGGATCAACTCACCGAATGGGAACATTCGGAAGAATGATTCCTGGCGACCGTCGACAGCACAATCGCTGTTGTCAGCAAACCTTCCGACCGCTCCGCGGCAATCGACCGTTTTGCAAACGGCAGGCACAGGCACTGCTGAAAGCTGACTCAAGCTGACTTGCCATCAGCTCTCTTGAGGTATCTGCGCACGGCAATCGTGGGTGCGTCAAGACATGGTCGCGAATGTCGGTGGGAACTCCTTTTGAAAGGTAATCGCAAAATGTTGAACGTGTTGAAGCAATTGGCCAGGGACGAACAAGGATTTGTGGTTTCGAGTGAGCTCATCCTCATACTGAAAATTGGCGTCATCGGGATGATTGTCGGTCTCGATTCCGTACAGAATTCTGTCGTGAGCGAACTCTCAGATATCGCCTCGGCGATCGGAGGCAGCAACCAGACGTATACGTTTGGTGGATGGCGCCAGATCGGCTCCTCAAGTACGCTTTCTTTCACGGCGGGGTCGAGTTTTGGGTTCATCCGACTATTTGGGGGGATGAGTTGAAAA
>CAIMFH010000043.1 GCA_903840265.1 uncultured Schlesneria sp.
CGACCCATCGCCATTCAACCAACCTCCCTATGAACCCGACCACAAACGGCGGCCATAGGGTAGCGCTAATTTTTCATGCGTCAACGGTCAATCCCGACTTTCACCACGGGCTGCTAGAGGGTGTTTCCGAGATTTTGAAGCTTTGATGAGAAAAAGTCGGCAGCCCCACAGCGCGACTCACCATCCGAGTGGCAGGCCACTGACAGATTTTGACACCCCAGGACAATTTTTGACGATGGGGGACAAAACGACCCTGTTTTTGGCAGTTTTCCTCAAAAAAGTGGATGTTTTGTGACAGATCGCGACCATGGAAGATGTTTGCTGCTCGAAGTCGTCGCGAACTCGGTCCCACGGGTGCTACAATGTCGGAGTCCTCGACGGGGGGCGCTGATTTGAGGCAAGTTACCGAAACGTTCGCCGTCGGAGATTTCAGATGCCTGCTCGGACCAGGGGCCGTGCAAAATTCCAGTTTCGCGATCGTCTTTTTGTCTGGTGGGTCGACGCGGATCGCTGGCTTCGAATTGCCTCACAGGATAAGCACTTCGTCGTTGCTTACGGGCTGGGAAGAGCGGTTGAACAGCGACCTGTTCTCGTGGTTCATGGTGAGGAATTCCCAGGTTTAGAGCCTTCGGATTCGCGCCCAATCCATTTGGAGACAGTAGAACTCACCAGCAATTCGATGGGGTCGTGGGTCAACGATTTACTTTCCTGGTGCTTTGATGAATCAAAAATATTAGTCCGGGCTGATGCGCCGCCACGATTCTCATGATGTGGTCCGCGTGAATCTAGCGGCTGGGTGGCTGGGGTCGACCAACGGGAGCCCCCAGAATGAAGTCAATCGAATTGAATTTGTCATTAATCGTGGGTAAGACGATTCCGGAATTCCGATGTTGTTCTCGTAGCACCGAGGCGACTGGACGGTGGCGCGGCATCGAAAATCGGTCGACGAAGTGGGGCATGCTCACGAAGTGACATTTACTTGCTATCGGCGATTCCCATTCCTCAAGGCGGAACGGACCTGCCAATGGCTGGCCGAGGCAATTGATGCCGCGCGTACGGAACACTCATTCCTACTGTGGGCTTATGTCTTTATGCCTGACCATGCTCACATTATCTTGCTTCCGACTTCAGAAGAGCATCCGATTTTCAGCATTCTCAAGGGCATCAAGGCTCCGGTTGGGAGACAGGGAGTCGAATTCCTGGAGGCGAATGCTCCGCAGTGGTTGCCGAAGATCACTCGTCAGCGCGGCGGGGTGGCTGGGGTCGACCAACGGGAGCCCCCAGAAAATGCGATCGATCGAATTGGAATCGTTATCCCCTTTTGTATGAGGATTCGCGAGTTCCGTTCGTGAATCTTTCATTCTTATGTTGTTGTCGTAGCACCGAGGCGATTGGACGATGGCGCGGCATCGAAAATCGATCAATGAAGTGGGGCATGCTCACGAACTGACATTTACTTGCTATCGGCGATTCCCATTCCTCAAGGCGGAACGGACCTGCCAATGGCTGGCCGAGGCAATTGATACCGCGCGTACGGAACACTCATTCCTACTGTGGGCTTATGTCTTTATGCCTGACCATGCTCACGTGATCTTGCTTCCGACTTCAGAAGAGCATCCGATTTCCAGCATCCTGAAGGCCATCAAGGCTCCGGTTGGGAGACAGGGAGTCGAATTCCTGGAGGCGAATGCTCCGCAGTGGTTGCCGAAGATCACTCGCCAGCGCGGCCAAAAGACTGAACGGCTCTTCTGGCAATCCGGCGGGGGATACGATCGCAATGTGATCGCTCCGAAGACGCTGCTGAAAATGATCGACTATTTGCACGCGAATCCGGTTCGGAAGGGGCTTGTCACGCGTCCGCGTGATTGGAAGTGGTCGAGCGCCGCGTGGTACGATGACCGCTCTCCGATTCCACTTGCTGTTGATCCGATTCCTGCAGATTGGTTGTGCTAGACGGCTTGGTGAGACTTCACTGGGGGCTCCCGTTGGTCGACCCCAGCCACCCATTCGGTTGGTCGCGGGAAGGCTCAATCGCTTGGCAGCGTCGATTTTTGGGAACTGTTTTCGGCTGGCGATGTCTGCTTCCTTGGCTTCCACAAAAGCAGGTAGGCGGAGAGAAGTGTCAGGGGGATCGCGAGGGCCCAGTAGGGCAGTCTCACTCCGTCAGTTCCCACGTACCAGTCTTCATCGAATGGCGATGCAGTGTCACTGTACCAATGAAGGATGTTGAGGTCAGGGTCATGCCAGCCCATCCAGTTCCAGACCAGGCACCCGCTGTGGGAGATGAATACATTGCCTGAGACGACGACTTGGTCAAACACGATGTCACTTCGGATCCACCCGACCATCAACACCAGTGCCACCACCAGCAGTACTACCCCCGCCTTTCGTCTCCAACCGTGAAAGAAGGTGTCCATGAGTGCGAGTCACTCCGCACCGTTGAGGCTCTTGGTTGTTGTTTCTCGGAACGTGCGGATTTCGGATTGTGAAGGAGCGACGGGGTGGCTGGGGTCGACCAAGGAGCCCCAGGTGCGTGTCTGTTCGACAATCAATCCGGCCAATCCACCGTTCGGCTTGAGAGGTCATGCAGTGGGCGTGCGATCATCAGCAGCGTCTGAGTCGGCATTTTCTGGGGGTCCCGTTGGTCGACCCCAGCCACCCAGTCGCTAAGGGGCCTAACGCGGGTTCTTAGTCATGATGCACGCTCGAAGGGTGACTCTAAGGGACTTGCATCATTTTCGGGGCGCGGAACCACACGCCTGTTCGGCTCTGGCATCGGAGTTAGTGACGTTGGTGATGTGTCTCCTGGTACGAATGTCGGTATGCACGCGGGGACGATTCCGGACGGCTTGACAAGCAATATGGCAGGCGTCCCGAAGTCGATGGTTGCCTGGGTGGCATTGAAGGTGACGACTTGGCCATCTGTGAGTGTCACGGAAATTTTAAACTGCGTAGGAGTGTCAGCGGGCCGCCGTTCGCGAGAGTTGATGTCTCCGGCCTGCGCGTCAGCGACTGCCAGCGCACTTCCAAGACTTGCGGCAGCCATCAGCGCGCCACGACGAGTGAGTGATTGTTCGCTCATGGACAAGATCCTCCGTTGAAGTTTGGTCGATGCTCGACTGATGCTATTGGTCCAATAACGGTTTGCCTAGACCAACCGTGGAGGAACTCATGGACTGCGAGTTACTCGCGTCCGTGGCTTCCAGAGAATCAGGTAGGCGGAGAGTAGAGTCAGGGGCAATACAAATGCTGAGTATGAAATTCGAAATCCCTGACCAGTTGCTCTCCTATCAGGTGGATAAATTCCCGTCTCCCCAACGTGCGAAAGATCGGGGCCGAAATTTGTTCCCGCTGAAAAGCGGTGAACACCATCGAATGAATGGGCGCCTCCGTCACGATGCGGTGATGTCTGCCAGGTTACTGTGCCGCCTACCCAACCGGTCCATCGTAGACAGCAAATGTCCCCCGCCTTAGATTCCAATGCGTACATGTACCCATAGCGATCGACATTGATTTCATCAGCTATGGACAGACTTCTGACCCATAGTGATGTCAGCAAGCACGCCAACACAAGCGTCACTACGCCCGCCTTTCGTCGCCAGCCGTGGAAGAAGGTGTGCATGGGTGCGAGTCACTCCGTACCGTTGAGGCTCTTGCTGGCCGTTCCTCGGAACGTGCGGATCTCGGCTGGTGAAGGAGCAGCGATTCTCTCTTTCGGGGCACCGTGGCCCCAATCCCGTTCGTCGGCAGGTCGATACTCAACATGCTCTTTGAGGAAGGCATCATACTTGACGTCCTTTGTGAACGCCTGGGCATGTTCTACTCGATAGGGCATGGCGACGAACCACATTTCGCTGACTTCTGCCGCGGCCATAATCTGGTCCCGCTGCGCCGCTGTCGTCAGAACCACAGCTTCAATGCGATTCTCGCGGACGTCTGCCTGAACCAGCAAACAATCTGTTGCCAGGCCAATGACTCGGTGCCTGCTGTCAGAGATCACGGTCACACCAAGAGTCACTCGGTCACCCACCTTCCATTCAAAGGGCTGGCAGGACTTGGGTTGAATGAGAACTTTGACACTGTGCATCTCAACCACGTCCTTGACGTCCGCAGTTTGTGATTGCTGTGCCACGACAGTCTGGCCGCCGAATGCGAGAATTAATACGAGAATCAAAGGTCGTATGGATGGTCTCATTGCCTTTGTCCCTTTCGAGTTGCCCAAGCAGGTCTTGGCTCGCGAAGTGCGGTCAAACGACACCGCATTACGATAGTGAGAACGACCGCGCGGCAGCAACCTCGCTGTCGGCGGGGTAGCTGGGGTCGACCAACGGGATCGCCCAAAATGCGATCGATCAAATTGGATTTGTCATCACCCTGTGGTAGGGGAATTCGTAGCACCGAGGCGATGTGACTGCCACCCGTCGCGAACTCTGTCGTATGGTACAAACTCGAATTAGGGATATGCGTGGGACGAAAGGACCGGCCCTACAGGCCTTAAAAGATGTAGTAGAGCGCCTGGTCCGGGGCCGAAGGGCCCCGGCTGGGCAAAGTTCCGGCCCTTTGGGCCTTATGAAAGAGCGAAACAGTGTTCGTGATTGGGAGGGCGAGCCGCGCATCTCGATGGATTCACAATAACAGGCGCGGCTCGGCAGGAGTCTCGCCCTCCCAAAAGCAACTCGCGCACGGTCAGTTAGATGAAATCGAATGTCAACGCATTCGGACATAGACACTATTGCCTTCAAGTTAGCAGTATTTCGAATACGAATGGCATTGGAAACTCGATGCCACATCAACCTCCTGCGCCTCGCCCAGTCACCGGAGTGCGGGGAGGCTATCCCAAATCGTTGAGCCAAGGCACAATGGGGATCACTAATCTGTGAACCTCGTACCGAGAGCTCCCCTGATGCGAATCCATCTCACTCTGTGTTGCCTGACGCTGTTTATGGCGACGTCCGCGTTCGCGGAAACGATCTGGATCGAGGGTGAGAAGCCTGCGAAGTCGACGATGAATCGACATCCGTGGTGGTATGACCAGGTGAAGAAGGAACAGCTTTCGGGTGGGGATTGGATCAGTAATGTCGATCAGAAGAAGCCGGGCGAGGCTGAGTATGCTGTCGCTGCGGCGGAGGGTGGGAAGTATGAGTTCTGGGTGCGGGCGAACCCGACTCTGGCGAAGCTGTCGTATCGGCTGAACGCTGGGGAGTGGCAGGCGATTGATCTGGAGAAGACGGCTCGTGATGCGACCAATATTGCTGGCGATGGAAAACCGGATCTGCGGTTTATTGCCTGGATGAAGGTGGGTAGCTTTGACCTGAAGAAAGGGGACAACACTGTTGCCTTTCGGATGTATGGAGACAACAGCAATCATGGGGGACTGGATTGCTTTGTGTTGTCGACAACGCCATTCACGCCGCGCGGAATCTTGAAACCGGGCGATGCGGCGAAAGGGGCGGGCTCGTCTGAAGCGGACTGGTTTGCATTTGATCCGTCTGCGGATACGTTCGACGCGGGGTCGGTAATTGATCTGCGGTCGCTCAATGAAAAGGTGGCGGGGGATCAGGGATTTATTGCGAGTCGCGATGGGCAGTTTGTGCATAGTCAAACGGGGAAAGCGGTTCGATTCTGGGCCGTGAATGGGCCGAACGCCAAGTCAGTCGACGAGCTGAAGCGTGAAGCGCGGCAACTGGCGAAGTACGGTGTGAACCTGGTTCGTCTGCATGGTCCGATGTTCGACAAGCACGGCGAAATTGATCCGGCGCGGATCCAGCGAGCGATTGAGGTCGTGGAAACGATGAAGGCCGAGGGGATCTACACTCACTTCTCGATCTACTTTCCGCTGTGGTTCGATCCCCCGGCGGATCTCGACTGGATGCCGGGATACGATGGGAAGACGCATGCGTTCGCCACGCTGTACTTTCATCCCAAGTTTCAGGAGAAGTATCGCAGTTGGTGGCAGGCTCTGTTGACCGCACCGAGTCCCACCACCGGCAAGAAGCTGATCGATGATCCGGCGGTCTTTGGAGCGGAACTGGTGAACGAGGATTCGTTGTTCTTCTGGACGTTCAATGACAAGAACATTCCCGAACCTCAATTGCGAGCAATGGAAGTTCGATTCGGTGAATGGTTGAAGAGTCGATACGGCTCCGTTGAGAAGGCGTTCGCGGCCTGGAAGTCGCAACCCATTCCGCGCGATGTGGCCAACGAAGGACGCGTGGCGTTTCGCCCGTTGTGGAATGTTGCTCATGATCGAACCGCTCGCGATCAGGATACGGCACGATTCCTGGTCGAAACACAGAAGCGATTTTACGACGAATCGACGAAGGCTCTGCGAGACCTAGGATTCAAGGGCCAGATCACGGCTTCGAACTGGGTGACTGCCAGTCCCGAGGTGTTCGGTCCACTTGAGAAATACTCTTATA
This sequence comes from uncultured Schlesneria sp., assembly GCA_903840265.1. Classification (GTDB taxonomy): domain Bacteria; phylum Planctomycetota; class Planctomycetia; order Planctomycetales; family Planctomycetaceae; genus Schlesneria. Next base: position 6,420 of record CAIMFH010000043.1, read on the forward strand.
GCGGAGGTGACTTCATTGATCGGCATGGCTATTTCGGCTGCCGGAACGAAGGTGATGCTGCCGAGTGGTCCATTCGTGACGGGCATACGTATCTTGATCGCAGCGCTTTGAAGTTTGATAGTGAAGAACCGGGCAAACCGGCGTCGTTTGTTCATCCAGGGATGGACGTTCACTACGACGATAAACCGTCGATGATTTCGGAGACGACCTGGAACAGACCGAATCGATATCGCGGTGAGGCTCCGCTGTACCTCGCGACATTTGGCGCGCTGCAGGACAGTGATAGCATCGTTCACTTCGCCAAGGACGGAGTCGACTGGTCTGTGAAGCCGGGGTACTTCATGCAACCGTGGACGCTGACCGCGCCGACTCAGTTCGGGCAGTTTCCGGCTGCGGCTCTGATCTATCGACGCGGTTTGGTCACGCCGGGCGAGGTTATGGCGGATCTGACGTTGCGTGTCGACGATCTGTTGAAGCTGCAAGGGACGCCGTTGCCGCAGGACGCCGCGTTTGACGAGTTGCGGTTGAAGGACGTTCCGGCAGGGATCGCGTTGAAGCCGGGTCAGCGGATTGATCCGCTGGTGCACTACGTCGGTCGTACGCATGTCGCGTTCTCGACGGATGCCAAGGCGAAGACGAAGTTGCAGCCTCTTTCTTCACTGGTGGATCACATGCAGAAAACGGTGACCAGCAGCACGCATGAGTTGAAGCTGGACTGGGGGCTGGGAGTGCTGACGATTAACTCGGCGTCGGCTCAAGGTGCCAGTGGAGATTTGAAGGCGGCGCACGAGATTGCGCTGAAGGATGTGACGATCAAGGTTCCGCTGGATCTGGCTCACGTGATCCTGGTGAGCCTCGACGAGCAGCCGATTGCGAAGTCGCAACGGATGCTGCTCCAGGTGATGACGGAAGAAAAGGCGACCGGGTTCAAGACGGAATCGCTGAGTGATCATCGGCAGAAGATCACCGCGATCGGAGAGAACCCGTGGCTGGTGCGAAAGCTGGAAGGACAGGTGCAGTTTAAGCGGGCGGATGCTGCGAAACTGAAGGTGACGTCTCTGGATCAATTCGGGGGACGGACATCGAACACGCAGGAGGGAAGCGTTGTACGACTGCGGCCTGACACGTTGTATTATTTGATCGAGGCGCCTTGATTCCATGCCCGATTTGAATGGGCCGGTCGCCGCCCCAAGCATGAATTTGATGAGCGCATACTGGGGAGTAAAGGACCGGCCATTCAGGCCTCAAGAGTTATTATTGGAGATCTGTTCCGGGGCCGCAGGACCCCGGCTGGGCAAAGTTCCGGCCCCTTGGGCCTGATGATAGAGGCCCATGCTGGCCTGGGGGCTTACCAACGAATGGGGTGAATGATCCCGGCAGCTAGCAGGCCGCCGAGGATCGCGACGGCAAGTAACAGGCCGCGCAGGATCCAGAGCGCACGCACCGTGCCGAATCGTTGGACCAGTCGCTGGCCTTTTGTTGTCTGGGCCAGGAACCATTGTTCCTGGAACAGGATCATCAGACAGGCGAGAATAATGGCGATTCCCATCGCCAGATCCTGCGACAACTTCCACATAGCAATCGAATCCTGGTTCAAGCGGCGGAAGCAGGATTTGAGGCGACTCACAGTGGTCGGCAGGCCATCAAAATTCCGCGGGGCAAATCTCTGAGCACTGGATGTTAGAATCACGAATGGTGGTTCGCAACCGGTCCTTATTGGACGATCGAAACCATCCCTATTTTCAATTTGAGTGGCACGCTCTGAGGCTTTGCGAAGGGCGTGGTTAGGGATGAAGCCTAAATCCCACGCCCTTCGAAGACTCAGGACGTGTCACACTCCCGGAATGTGATAGAGGCTTGCCCTCAGTGGATGACAGGCGACCCCCGAAAAGTGTACGCTATCTGCGGACACAACTCCGTCAGGGCCAAATGCATGGGACTTGCCACAGTCTTTAAGTTGAGCGTTTATGTCTTAACCGGCTTTGTGGGCTTGGCGTTGGGTCTGGCCGAGTATGGTCCCATCCCCTTCATTTCGTTGCCGATCACAGTCTTTGCTTACTGGTGGTGTGAGTCAGGGACCAAACCGGACGGGTCTCATCGCGGAGTCTCGGACACGGCCGCTATGGGCTGGGGGATTGCGGCTCTCGGCGCGGCCACGATTGAGTTTTTCTCCGACAACCAAGAAGGCAAACTGCTGGCCGGAATCCATTTGATTGTCTACTTGACTTGGATTGTTTTGCTTCAGAGGAAGACGATCTATCGTTATTGGCTGTTGATGGCGCTGGGGATCATGCACATCGCCGTCGGCGCGGTCCTGACGAATTCCACGTGGTATGGACTGTGCATGGTGGCTTATTTGTTTGGTGCCATCTGGACGCTGTCTGTCTTTTCGCTGTATCGCGTCGCGCAGGACTTCTCTGAGTCGACGGGTGATTCCCATGTGGCTGCCAAGGGTCATGCGTTCAACTCGATCCGATTCGAAGATGACGCGCACTGGATCTCGATGCGACTGGTCAGCGGGACGTTGTTCACGTCGTTTGCAGGCCTGTTGATTGGCATTTTCTTTTTTGCCTTGATTCCACGGGTATGGGTCGGAAACGCGCTGGGGATTTCGGACGATTCGTTGCCGCCGGCTATGCGGAGGCGAATCACTGGTCAGGCAACAGAAATCCGTTTGGGGGATATTGGTCCTATTCTCGAGAGCAACGATCCTGTGCTGACGATGCGTCTGTTTGACAATCAGACAAATCGTCCCCTGAGCGCGCAAGCCTATGCGGAATCGATTGGCATGCGCGAACCCCTATTTCGCGGTGCTGTGATGACGGAGTACGTCGCAGGTCGCTGGCGGCCCGAACGGTCGACTCATAAGACACCGAGGATCCCCGCCCATCCCGAAACCGCGGTCGGAAGTGGTGTTCCCATCGTGCGACAAGAGATCCGCTTAGACCGGGGTTCACCGGATATCTTGCTGTGCCTGGGCCAACCTGTCGCCATGTACGCGATGGACGATCGACGCTGCGGGCAATTCCAGATTTCGAACAATCTGATTCTGCGTTACGAAGGTCTGCCGTCTGTTGCGGGCGCGTTCGACTATATCGCGTACACACGATTGCCCGCTGCGGGGTACGAACCCGGTATGATCGCCACTCCCGCCGAGATGGTCGTCTACCGAATTGGACAGTACCTGAAGCGATGCACGGAAGTTTCTGAATCGTTGGATCGGTTGAAAGCGTTCAGTCGCGAACTGGTGGAAGCCGCCGAGTTGAAGGCCGGGAAAAACTTCAGCGACGAGGAGAAGGCCCAGTTTATTGAAGGGTACTTGCGGAACTCCGGCCAATTTACGTACTCGCTGGAGGCCCAACCCGTTGATGCAAGCTTGGACCCCGTCGAAGACTTTATTTTTCGCCGCAGAGCGGGTCACTGTCAGTATTTCGCCTCTGCTTTGGCATTGATGCTGCGTTCCGTAGGGATTCCGGCACGGCTGGCCGCAGGGTTCAAGGGGGGAGAAGAACTTCCAAACGGTGAACTGAACGTCGAAAAGAGATTCGCACACGTCTGGGTCGAAGCGTGGGTCGGAAATCGAAAATGGGTCACCTACGATGCGACCCCCGAAGATGCGCGGGCGGAAGGGATCTCGGCCGTGGGCTCGAAGCGGAATATCTTTACTTCGATCACAGCGAAATTAGCGGGCATCTGGGAGTCCAATGTGTTGGATATCTCTTACGAACGCCAGAATGACCTGATCTACGAACCACTGAGAGAGCTGCTGAGATCGGTCATGCAATCCGTTCGCGATTTCTGGAACTCGCCCTGGACGAGCGTGATTGGAATCGCGGCCATGATTGCCGACCCCAGAAACTGGCTGACGGTGCCTGGAGGACTCACACTAGCGACGTTAGCAGGATTGCTCGTCTTGCTGCGTCGCAAGTCATCCTGGTTTCGATTCCGTTGGAGAAAGAAGGCCTTGCAATCTGACGATAGCCAGCGATCTCGGATCGAGTTTTATGAACGGTTTGTCCGGTTGATGAAACGCCAAGGCCGCCAACGAGGTCTCTCGCAAACGCAGGGTGAGTTTGTCGACGAAAGTGCCGACTCATTGTCGAGTCAACTTGAAGATGCGTCACTTCCAGAGCGTCTGAAGTCCATTAGCGACTCGTTCTACGTCATTCGGTTCGGTGACAGCGAGCTGACGGACTTTGAGAAGCAAAGGCTGGATGAGCTTCTCACGCGGCTCGAAGAGATGATGGAGCCCGCCACGCAACCTGCGTGATCTGGTGCGTGTCGCACTGACGTGTCGCGTTGAAACAGGGGTTCGAATAAGCGGTTTTCTGCTCGCGGGACGCCACCGTCGGGTGGGATGCGCTCTAGACCGCGGTCACGCGGTCAACCCGAATGTCTCGCGGAGAAGATCGGGCAGCGACGCGGAAAACTTGCTGCGGGGCAGTACTTTATCGAAGCCGGCGGCTCGGGCCGACTCCAACCGCTCGACATCCACGTGCGAACCGAAACCAATCACGGTCGGTCGCGGCTGAAGGTTCAGGTATTCCATCACAATGGTGGGTGAACAATCGAGACAACCTAAATCCACGAATACGGCGCGCGGCTGCGACTCGACAACTTTCGACCACAGATGTTCGACAGACCCCAGGGTTTCGAATTTCAGTCCCAATGCTGATGCGGTGCCCGTCACTTTGCTGGTGAACATCAAGTCACGGGTGAGCAGCAGTCCATCCAGGTAAACACGGTCCGTCAACTGACTGTCTCCGGCTGTTAATGAGCGTATGCAATGAGAGCTGTTTTGGGTTTGGCGAGGGAGGTCGAGGTTCCTGCCGAGCCTTGTCTGTTATTGTGGGTCCATCGACATGCGCGGCTCGGCAGGAGCCTCGCCCTCCCAGAAAGCGAAGACACGGCTTTGTCGACGACTCCAAAACCGTGGCACCCCAAATCTCATGATTCCCGTGGGCAGAATCACCCACGATGATCTAGCCGCATCAGCAAGGGCTGCGATGGAAATGGACGTGCTTCCAGCCCGAGTCTTTCTTTTCCCAGACACGGGTTTCCATGGCGGCCGCGGAGATGGGGGCACCGCTGCCGTCAAGTTTTTGAACGACGCGCACGTAGGAGACGACCGCGACATTTCCCATCAGGCGCACGTGGGGTGATGCGATCGTCGATTGTTTGGCTGGCTTCGTCGGTGAGGAAGGAAGATCGAAGTAGAACTTGTGAAATGGCAGTCCCGCCACGACCTGGCCCAGCGCTTCGGGCTCGAAGCACGTGATTGATTCGCAGCACAACGATTCGTACGTCTTCCAATCGCCAGCATCAATCGAGGTCAACAGTTTTCGGCTGAGCGACAACAATTCTTGTTCAACACCTGACATCGACGGAGGCTCCTTGTCCTGGCAATGCTGCCTGGCCGGTTATTGTTGGAACTGAGATAGAAAATCATCAAAGCCACCTTCTGACGGGGCTTTTTCCTCAGCGTTTTCTTCGACGGGATCTGACGCGATCGCTTGTTCGTCGATAACTTCGGCCACGGCTTCGACCGTGGGCAAAAATACGCCTGGTGTCGCGACGGCGTTGACGGCACTTTGATCCGCGGCCTCATCTGCCGCTGGTTTCGCTTTGCGTCCGAACATCGAAAATAACGATTTCAGGCCCCCTTTTTTGGCAGGCGCTTCGGGGACTGCGACTTCCTCTTCAGGACCGGATTCTGGAAGCGTTTCCTGAAACATGAATATCGTGTCTTCGGATGTCTCTGCCGGTGCTTCTTGAGTTTCCGGGAAGGTCGTTCCCGGCTCCAACTCGACGGTATCGCCCGGAGCAGCCAGTGAGATTGGCGGGGCGAATAATTCGTGCAGTGGAGATACTTCTGGCGGCGCTACAACTGCTGCAATGACAGGAGCGACTTCGGCGAGGGCAACGGTGGCCGCCACCGCTGCGACAGAACTCACGTCTGCCTGTGAGATGACTTCCGTCTGGGGAAGCTCTGGCTGCGGCGGAACGCCTGTTCGCGACAAAACCATTGTCGCACTTGTGGATGCCACGTAGTCGATCTGAAATTCGGCGGGGCCAACGATCAGTCGGGTTCCGGGGGCAATCGCGGTTGGCTGATGCGCGGGGATCAGTTGGCCGTCAACCAGTGTTCCATTGGCACTTCCCAAGTCTTCCACGAAGACAGAATCAGCTCCCAAGGTGATCCGGCAATGATTGCGGCTGACCTGACTGGAAGCGATCTTGAGATTGCACTCGGTACTACGGCCGATGAGCGTCACCGGCAGCAATTTGACATGCTTGACGTTGGCTTTATCGTGCAGAACTTTGAGCCGAGCCTGCATGGCAGCCTCTTTCGCGGGCGGGGACTATGATCTTGGTGGGATATCGCAGGGAAATGATCATACACCAGTGCGAATCCGCATCACAAACGAAACTCGGCCTACAAAGGTGGTTTTTCGAGTGCATTTAATGAAACCACCCGACTCAAAGGAGCCGGGCGGTGTCAATTTGCCGAATTGCAGCCCATTTCAGGCGGCGGCGGAATCGTCCAGAGGACGCAGACTGGTCTCGCCACGGATGACTTCTGGCGTCATCAGGTACTTCTTGCCGGGCGCTTGGTCCGGCAACTGGTACATGACTTCGAACATCGATTCTTCGACGACTGACCGCAGACCACGAGCCCCGGTTTCTTTCGATTTCGCAATTCGAGCGATTTCTCGCAGAGCTTCCGGCATGAATTCCAGTTCGGCATTTTCCATCTGGAACAGCTTCTTGTACTGCTTGACCAGCGAATTCTTCGGATCGGTCAAAATCTTGACCAGGTCTTCTTCTTCCAGCGGAGACAACGCACTGACCACTGGCAGACGTCCGACCAGTTCCGGAATCATGCCATATTCGATGACATCGTCCGTACAGGCCTGGCCCAGCAGCTTACCGCTGCGAGCGGTGTGATCTTCGACCGAAGGAGCACCGAAGCCGATCGTTCGCTTGCCCATTCGCTTGGCGATGATGTCTTCCAGCCCGACGAACGTTCCACCACAGATGAACAGGATGTTGGTCGTGTCGATCTGAATGTACTGCTGTTCGGGGTGCTTGCGTCCCCCTTGCGGCGGAACATTGGCGACAGTTCCTTCGAGCATTTTCAGCAGGGCTTGTTGAACCCCTTCGCCGGAAACGTCGCGAGTGATCGAGACGTTCTGCGATGTCTTGCCAATCTTGTCGATTTCGTCGATGAACACGATTCCGCGTTGAGCGACTTCGATATCAAAATCAGCAGCATGCAGCAGCTTCAGGAGCAGGTTTTCGACGTCCTCGCCGACGTATCCCGCTTCCGTCAAGGTGGTCGCGTCGCCGATGGCGAACGGCACTTGCAGCAGGCGAGCCAGCGTACGAGCCATCAACGTCTTGCCCGAACCAGTTGGTCCGATCAGCAGGATGTTGGACTTTTCGATTTCGACATCGTTGTCCGCATCGGAGGCGGCCATCAATCGCTTGTAGTGATTGTGAACCGCGACGGACAGAATCTTTTTCGTGCGATCCTGACCAATCACGTATTGGTTGAGATGCTCGGTGATCTCTCGCGGGCTGGGGACGCGGCTAAAGAGCTTGGTCGAGGTACCACGCCGTTTGCGCTCCTGATCCAGGATGCTCTGGCAAAGTTCGATGCATTCGCCGCATATGTAGACCTCATCAGGGCCCTCCACGAGCGGACCGACTTCTCGGTAGCTCTTGCGACAAAACGAACAATTGGCGTTTTTTTTGCCGGTCGCGCCACGTTTTCCGGCGGATGACATAAAATCTCGTCCCGAGGCCATTGGCTTTCCTTCAACGCTGCCGATTGGTGTTCGTCGGTGAGTAACTCATTGATGAAAGCAAGCGGCGCGTCCTTGGCCCTGCAACACTTCCCACGCATCCGAGTCCGGCATCATTCCAGACTCATCTCATTTCCGAGTTTTTCACAGTTGCCGAGTTCAGGTTCGGCGGTTCGTCCGTGGATCTTGATACTTGCCGATTTGAGTCGTCCTGAACGGTTTCCCCGGCGTTTCCGGTGCCACCTTCCTGCTGGACATCCCCAACGGCAGCTTTTGCCGATTTCATTGTGGTCTTTGGGGTTGCGTCCATCTGACGGGCGGCGTCGTGTGCAAGTCGACCCTTTATCAATCGGTACTCATCCTCTGTCAACTCACCCTGCTGACGCAATTCTCTGAACTGTGTCAGCATTTCGAGTTTGTCATCGGCACGACCGGAATCTTCGCGAAACCGTGCCCGTACCTGAAAGATCAACCAGACCGCTACCGTGGCTGCGATAATGGTCCCCACCAACGTGATGGGGCTCATGACATCCTGATAGCGATTCAGTAAGTCCCAGTTCATCTCCACAGCCAACATGCGTCGTCCTCACGATCACCGTTCGTTGAGATGTTGCCAATCGATTCAACATCACCGAGGACGCCATTATTTGCTGCTGCGAGAAATGGGGCAAGCTGATTCCCTCAAATACGGGTCATCTGACAAGCATCGCCGCATCTTTCGAATTGGTCCTGCTTTAAACTTCACGATCCCGAGTAAAGCAGCATTCGTGCCATTCGCGAGCAAGGTTCGCAAGTGGCCAGATTTCGATAGCGAACTTGGCGAGTTGCAGCACAATCCGGCAGAGATTGCTGTCGCAACGCCGCTAACTCCCTGCAAGCCACCGAAATCCTTGCAGCATTGTCCCTCGATAGTTGTAGAGATTACAGGCGATCCAAGTACGACCCTATCCTCCCGCAAGCCCTGATACTCGAAGACACGTCGAAAAAGTACTTGAACCACGGAATACACTGAACACACGGAAAATGAGGCGAGTCATAGAAGATGGCACATTTATCTAACTTCGTTTTCCCTCATTCATTTCGTGTTTTCCGTGTGTTCCGTGGTTCCACTCTTCCGGCCTGCCTACAGCCGCGTGATGCGATAGCCCGAGTGATCGGGTGTGAATAACTCGGGCAGCAATCTCACACCCAGGCCAGGACGCTCCGGAATGGCGATGTGTCCCTTTTTCACGGTGGGCGGTTCGTCGATCAGTAGCGGATAAAGAGTGCGAATGTGGGCTCGCACTGTTTCTTGATAGGTGATGTTCGCGCAGCTCGCCGAGACTTGCAGGCCGGCGAATAAGGTCAGCGGTCCCGTGCAGTCGTGCATGAGCGACGGGATGTTGAAGACTTGCGATAACTCGGCGGCCCGGCGGGTTTCGCTGATGCCGCCGACCCACGTCGGATCGATCATCGTGTAGTCTGCCGCATTCTGTTGCAGCACTTGCCGATACTCTTCGCGACTGACCAGCATTTCACTGACGGCGATCGGCACCCCGGCTCGATCGCGGAAATCGGCAATCGCCGCCACGCTGTCTGGACGAATGACATCCTCAAGCCAGAGCGGCTTGATCTCTCGCATCGCTTCGGCAATCCGTAACGCCGCTGGCAGCGAGAAGAATCCGTGGCCATCCAGCATCAGCTCCATCTTCAATCCGACTCGTTCGCGGATCTGATGCATCGGTTGCAATGCCTCTTTCAGGTCTGGCCACGAGACGCGGTGTCCGCCGGTCGCGCGATAGATCTGATCGAGCGACCACAGCTTCATTGCGGTGTAACCTTCCTCCAGTAACTCTTCGGCGAGTTCCGCCGCATGGAACACGCTGTTGAAATTATCCTCCAGCGGCCCCGCTTTGCCGAGATCGCCATGACCAGGCCACCCCTGCGAATCGGGAGCATCCTTCGGTCGCCGCCCATAAGTCGGGCCGCCGCAACTGTTGTAAACGGGAATCGCATCGCGGACGGGTCCGCCGAGCAATCGCCAGATCGGCTGCTTCGTCAACTGGCCGAGGATGTCCCATAGCGCAACGTCGATGGCCGAGATGGCGCGTAGTTCACAGCCACGAACGCCAAAGGCGGTTCCTCGCTCGTAGAGGAACCGCCAGTGGCTCTCGATCGCTGTCGCATCCGCACCAAGCAGTCGTCGCGACATCCAGTCGTGAAGGGTCGCCGCCACCGCATGCGGGATATAGTAGGTTTCGCCGTGTCCGATCACCTGTTCCCCACCGACGGTCCCGGCGTCGGTATGGATTCGCAGCAGCATCAGCCCCGCCATGATGTCATGCGGGATCAGCGTTTCGATCGCGACGATTCGCGGCCCGCGCTGGTAGGCATGTTCCTGCGTGGGGCTTGAGGCTCGCGAAATGAACGATCCAGTCATGCGATGATGCCTTGCGGTGGGATTTTGCCAAGTGCCTGACAGACGCTTCGTTAGTCTAACGCCGGATTCTCACGCTGCCGAGAGCCACGTCTTTGCTCTGAGAAGAGGACCAACCACGGAATACACTGAAGGCACGAAAATGAAGAGGTAGAATAGACCACGAATCGGACGAATTCACACGAATCAAGAACAGATATGATCATGGCGAGCGGGGCGAAGCTGCTGCCGGGCTGACTTCACGCAATTGATGCCAGATTCCACCGTTCGCAATCTCGGTGGAGGATGCGACCGCAATGTAGACTTGCGGAGTCTTCAGCCAACGTGCAGGATGCGGCTGAACGTTGCATAGAAACTAGGCTGTTTGAACAAGAAACACCTCGATGATGTCGGATGAAACTAGTGAAACGATCTCGCTGCCCGAACGCTGGGGGGCTTGCCTGCTGATTTTTTTGGCGGTCTTGCTGCACACCATTGCGCTGGTGAATGCCAAGCCGTTGCAGAGTGCCAACGATCGGTCGCGGTGGTGTACGGTTTGGTCGCTCGTGGAACGAGGGACGTTTCAGATCGACGAGATCCGGCAGGAGTCGGGTTGGGATTCGATCGACATCATTCATGATGGCGGTCACTTTTACTCGACGAAGCCGCCTTTGCTTAGTGTCATTGTCGCGGGAGTGACCTGGTGCGTTCAGCGCGTGACAGGCTGGACACTGCTCAACAATACGCATGCCGTGACATCGCTGGTGTTGATCGTTGTCAACATGATCCCGTTCGGGGTGTCATTAGTTGTGATGTCTCGACTGCTAAGGCGTATTTCCGATTCGAGCTGGTGCCGGCAGTTTGTGCTGGCAGCGACTGCGTTCGGAACGCTGGTCACTCCATTTCTGATGACGTTGAACAATCACACGGTTGCCGTTGTCGGAGTGATGCTCAGCCTGTATGCGCTGCAGCAACTGCTGTCCGAAGAGCGACCTTCAGCATGGTCATTTCTATTGTGCGGCGCTGCCGCAGGATGGGCGTGCGCCAATGAGCTACCGGCTGCGGCGTTCGGACTGGCGACGTTCTTTCTCGCCGCACGGACATCGATCCGCCAGACTTTGTGTTGGTACGTTCCGGCGGCGATCGTGCCGCTAGCGGCGTTCCTGGCGACGAATGTGATTGCGACCGGCAGCCTGAAGCCGACGTATGCCAGCTATGGTTCGGCGAAGTACGAATTCGTGATTGATGGCGTCCCCAGCTACTGGATGGATCCTGATGGAGTCGACCGCAACCTCGATTCGCCGGCGACTTACTTCCTGCATTGCACCATTGGACATCACGGCATCTTTTCGCTGACGCCGTTGTTTCTGCTGTCGTTAGCAGGCTGGTTATTCAGCGGATCGATTCGAAACGCTTCGCTGCGAACACTCGTTCGACTAGGTGCCGTGATGACCGTCTTGGTCGTCGGCTTCTACATGACTCGAACGAATAACTACAATTATGGAGGCGTCAGTTGCGGATTGCGATGGGCACTCTGGCTGATTCCATTTTGGTTGTTGGCAATTATTCCGGCTGTCGAGTTCGCGACGCGAATCGCGGTCCTGCGGTGGTTGCAATGCGTGCTGTTTGCATGCTCGGCCATTTCCGCCTGGGTTCCGATCGAAAATCCCTGGCAGCAACCGTGGCTGTTTCGCCGGATGGAAGCCTGGAAGTGGATCGACTACACGCGCAAGCCCGCCGAGCTGCCGCGGAAGCTGTGGACATGGTTCCCGTCGATCCCCGATCCACAAGGTTCGCCATGGATTGAATTTTCGTCGCAGAATTCAGATGGAACCGTCAAACGACGAAGGCTGACGTGCAGCAAGATTGAGTCGGACACTCCGGCAGGTCTCGTCGAAGTGGACGTTTCCGAAGCTTACGGTGATGACGAACTGAAATCGGTGCGACGATTTCGTATTGATGTCGAGCGATTCCTCGCTGGGGAATCCACGGCAGACTTTGTTCGATGGCAAGACCCTGCGTCCGTGACCAACGACCAGAAGCAGGCGGACTTCACGTTTGTCCGTGCTCTTCCTTTGAAGAAAGAGTTTCGAGCAGGCAAGTTTCGGTATCTCCATCTTCCACTGCGAAGCGATGCTTTCCGGTGTCAGTTGGCAGCCGCTGCGGTCGACTATCCCCAGAACGAGCCAACACATCAGTATCGATGCGACACGTGGCTGTGTGACGAATTGCCATTCGGCGTGGCGCAGTATGAGGTTCGCGTGATGGATTTCGACACGGCGGCGATCGTCCATCTGGAACGTTGGACCGTCAGTGCTTGCTCGCCACTACCTGCTGCCACGGCACCGCCGTTCAAAACAAGATAGTTCGCGACGGCAACGATTTCGTTTTCTCCGTGTTTCGGAGATTACGCCCTTCCCTCGTTGATCTGATCGGCTAAACTGCGGTGCGCGCTCTTCCAGCCACATCTAGTGCGGGTCGCACTTCCGTGTCGCGTTGAAACATGGGTTAGACACAGCAGGTCTCTGTTCGCGGGACGCCACAGTTACGTTAGATGGGCTTTAGAGGGATCGATAAGAATGCTTCAGGCGGAATCAGCGCCAGACCGGCTGATTTTGCAGGCCGCAGCGATTGCTGGAGTGTCTGTGTCGGGAGCGATCCGCGCCAAACAGGCGGATCTCGACTTTACTGAATCCCTCTTAAAGGTCTGCCCGTCGACAAGCATTTCTCATGACGACGATTTCACGCGACGAGTTTATATTCAGGCGTTTGGCGTCGTTTATCTGATTGCGTTCTGGTCGCTGTGGTCTCAGATTCATGGCTTGGTTGGTCAGCAAGGGTTGCTACAAGCCGACGCATTCTTCAAAGCGGCCTATGGTAAGTTTGGGGGCGATGCTTATCGATTGCTGCCCAGCGTCTGCTGGCTTGGTTCCAGCGATCTGATGCTGCACCTTTGGTGTGCGAGTGGAATCTGCTTATCCGTGTTGTTGATTGCAGGATTTGCTCCGCGACTGATGCTGGTTGCGCTGTGGGGAATCTATCTGTCGCTGTGCATCGCCGGGCAAGCGTTTCTCAGTTTCCAGTGGGATACGTTACTTCTCGAGATGACCGTCTGTTCGCTGCTCTACGCGCCGCGAGGGTGGAGAGTCGATTGGCAACAGGCCTCGCCAATGTTGCCTGCCGCTCGCTGGTTGCTGTGGGGATTGGCATTCAAAGTGATATTCCTGTCCGGGGTGACGAAGTTGCTGTCTGGTGATGCGGCCTGGAACGATGGAACGGCGCTGCGATTTCATTACTACACGCAGCCGATTCCGAACTGGATCAGTTGGTATGCGTATCAGCTACCGTTGACCTGTCACCAGGTCGCGCTGCTGTTTATGTTTGTGGTCGAATTGGTGCTGCCATTCCTGATCTTCACAGGCCGACGAGGCCGAGTCCTGTTCGGGCTGTCGACGATTGTGCTGATGCTCGCGATTGAAGCGACGGGAAATTTTGGCTTCTTCAATCTGCAGACGATCGTCCTGTGTCTGCCGCTGCTCAACGATCACGTGCTCCAGCGATTGATCCGCTGGCAGTCGCCCGCCGTTAGGTCGATCGCGGCGATGTATGCGACACGTTCGCAATGGCGGACGTGGGTTGGAACGACCGCCGCCGTTGTCCTGCTGGCTCTCAGTTCGCTGACGATTGTTCGGGAAATGGTCCGCACGCAGCAGGTCGACAAGATGCCAAAAGCCGTTGTCACAACGCTGGATCTCGCCAACCGATGGCTGTTGTCCTGGGCCGAACCGACGTTGCTCAATCCAATCGCTCCTTATCGAACGATCAACGGCTATGGCTTATTTCGCGTGATGACGACCAGTCGTCCCGAGATTGTGGTTGAAATCAGCGATGACGGTCACACTTGGGAGGCCTGCGAATTCCCGTACAAACCCGGCAATATCAATCGCGCGCCACCAATTGTCGCACCGCATATGCCTCGATTGGATTGGCAGATGTGGTTCGCGGCGCTCAATCCCAAAGGGAATGACTACTGGCTGGTGGCACTGGCGGAGAAGCTGTTGGAAGGAAATCCATCGGTCGCACGGCTGATCGGAAATCCGAAGCTGGGTCGCGACCCACCTCGGTATGTTCGGCTGACGTACTATGAGTACAAGTTTTCGTCTGTCGATCAACGCAACGCCACCGGAGCCTGGTGGTCGCGCAGCTATTCGGGTCAACTGACTGGAGAACTGACGCTAAAACGCGATTAGATCCAGGCAGGTTCATCAGCAATACTCTTGAAACAGATCTGGTCTCACCGTGCACGATCTCATTCCGACGCTGACAGGTGGTCTGACCGCCGCCCTGATTCTGGGATACATTACCCATCGAATGGGGCTCTCGCCCATCGTCGGCTATCTGTTAGCCGGGTTGGTGGTGGGGCCGAACACGCCTGGTTTTGTTGCCAATCGCGAACTGGCCGAACAACTGGCAGAAATTGGCGTCATCCTGCTGATGTTCGGGGTCGGCCTGCATTTTCATCTGAAAGATCTGCTGGCTGTCCGGCGAATTGCCATTCCGGGTGCGGTTGCTCAAAGCATCGTGGCCACAATCCTGGGCGCTTTGGCGGGATGGAGTGTTGGTTACAGTTGGGAAGCAGGAGTCATTTTCGGATTGGCGATCAGCGTGGCCAGTACCGTCGTGCTGACGCGAGTGCTGGCAGACAACAACGACATGCACACACCGATTGGCCACATCGCCGTCGGTTGGCTGGTGGTTGAGGATCTGTTCACGGTCATCGTGCTGGTGCTGTTGCCAGCGTTGTTTGGCGAAGGAGCCACTGGATTTGGTGGGATACTGATCGCACTCGTGATCGCGGCGATCAAGCTGGGCGCGTTGATCGGATTGACGTTTGTAGTCGGCGACCGACTGATTCCACTGCTGCTCGGCAGGATCGCTGCGACCCGGTCTCGTGAATTGTTCACGTTGACAGTGCTGGTGACGGCCTTGGGAATCGCGGTCGGGTCGGCCAAGTTGTTCGGAGTGTCGATGGCGTTGGGTGCGTTCCTGGCAGGAATGGTCGTGGGACGATCTGAATTCAGCTTGCGAGCGGCGACTGAGGCGTTGCCGATGCGTGACGCGTTCGCGGTGCTCTTTTTCGTCTCCGTTGGAATGCTATTCGATCCATCAGCGTTGCTGGCTTCGCCCCTGATCGTGATTCTGACACTGGGGATCGTCCTGATCGGCAAACCGCTGGCCGCGATCTGCCTTGTGCTGTTTCTCGGCTATCCCGTGCGAGTGGGGTTGGCGGTCTCGCTGGCACTGGCTCAGATCGGCGAGTTCTCGTTTATTCTGGCTTCCGTCGGTAAAGATCTGCATATCTTCAATGATCAGGCAAACAATACCCTTGTCGCGGCCGCGATTGTTTCGATCTCATTGAACCCTCTGCTCTATCGCTTGGTGAACCCCATTGAAGCATGGGCATCGCGTCAACCCAGACTGTGGCGGTGGTTGAATTCTCGAGTCGTGCAACCTCAAGCGGACGCAGGTGGAACGACCAAGAAGGTAGAGTCTTCGACCGACTCCAGGCATCGCGCGGTGGTGGCTGGTTATGGTCCTGTGGGCCGCACCGTCAGTCGGCTGTTGCGTGAAAACGGCATTACGCCATGCATTATCGAGATGAATATTGAGACTGTTCGCCAACTCAAGAAAGAGGGTATTGATGCCATCTACGGCGATGCCGTTCACCGCGACACGCTGCTGTCGGCGGGAGTCGATCGCGCCGGGACGCTGATCCTGAGTGTGGCGGGAATCCCCGGCACGGAAGATGTTATTCGGCAGGCCCGAGATTTGAATCCCGGGATTAAGATCCTAGTCCGTTCGAACTATCTCCGCGAAGTTCCCCCATTGTTGCTCGCCGGTGCCAGCGAAGTCTCTTCGGGTGAAGGTGAAGTGGCGCTGTCGATGGCCGTGACGATGCTGCGCGACCTGGGGGCGACGCCTGATCAGATCGATCGCGAGCGGGCCCGAGTTCAAGATGATCTGTTCTCGCGAATCGAAGCGGCCGTGATGTCCGGCACAGGCGATCAGACAGACGTCGGGCCGATGGCAGGTGCGGAAGTGGCTGCTGGATCTTTGGAGACAGCGGATGACGCGACGATGCCAAGTTAGTGGCATCGAACGAATGTGCGTTACACGCAGAGTTCGACTTCCAGGAATCGCCAGGGGTTCTTGGCGTATTCGGAGGAGAGTATCTGTAAGGTCTGCCAGCGAGTGCCGTGGCGGTCGGATTCGAACTGCGGGGGCTCGGTCGGGAAAGCTGTGAGTAAGGACTTCTTGACGACCATCGCTCGAACTTTGCGAGTGCGAAGATCGCCTGCCGTTTCACAGGTGAGGGCCACCAGGTACATGGCACAATTCACTGTTCCGCCCATATCACGCTTGATCGCTCCCGTGGCGAACTGTTCTGACAGGTCGTTCAGGATCGCATTCAGGTAGTACCACATGTCATCTTTGGCGATCGGCAGGATTGGATCGGCAGCCGTCGTTCGTCGAGCCAACTGAGTGACCGTTTCCGCTGCGACGGTGTTGAGGAATACTTCTTCCCCACGTTTTTCGCTGAGCGTGCGGATCTTTAGGACGCCGCGATCAATCGAATTCAGTGAGATGTTCAGGCGATCCAGAAACTCTTGTTTTTTCCAGTGTTCCCGAGCCCGCACTCGGCCTAGGTACCAGCCGACGATCATCAGCAAGAAGCCAACGAGCACTTTGACGAAGTGCTCTCGCAACGTGTCGACGACATGAATCCAAATCTGATCCAAACTCACAACTTGCTCCAAACGCTTTGGTCATTTCCCCAGAAGTTCATCGTGAATTACGGGGCGCCACGGTTTTGGAGTCCTCGACAAGGCCGTGTCTTCGATGAGGCCGCACGACGATTTCGGTGACTCCAGAACTACGAACTGGCAGTCTTTTCAGATGGTAACGACAGGAAACCGGTAGTGGATCATCGTGGCTCAAAGAATGAGCCGTAATCTATCGATCTCGACACCGGAGGTCCTGAATCACACTTGCTGGCCGTGGGTCAAGAACAGTTGCCTCCTCTGTCGAGAACGATCGGCAAGAGGTCTGTTTGCAGAGGTTGGAAAAGACACGGCCTTGTCGAAGACTCCAAAACCGTGGCACCCAAAACCAAGGCAATTATTGTCGAGCACGCTACAGCGACTTCAGATACTCGATCAAGGCATCTCGTTCTTCGTCCGTCAGTGATTCGCCGACGAGGTCTTCCGGGCGGTGGTACTTCGTGAGGACCGCTTCCAGGCTGCGGGCCTTGCCCGTGTGGAGATAGCGGCGTCTGGAAGCGACACCGCGCAGGGAGGGTGGGTTGTATTTGCTGTCGCGATCCTTGCGGTCTTCGACTTTACCGTCGAAGGTTTCGTTCGAAGTGAATTGCGAACCATTGTGACAGGAAGCGCAGCCGGCTTTGCCTGAGAACAGTGTGCGTCCCAGTTCCTGCTTTTGGTTTAGTACAGTGTCTGTTGATGTTGCACGCGGATTGACAGGATGTGCCAACGTCTTCAGATACGCGACCATTGCGGTCGCATCCTCGTCAGTGATGGGATGCTTGGTGGCCATGCTCTCGGTTAGCGAGCGCTTCATCGCGTCGTGTAAATCGGTTTGCCAACCGTGCCAAGTCCACGGGCCGGTCTCGGCGACACCGCGCAAAGAGGGAGTTAGCTTTGGCGTTCCGAAGCTGCGGTCGTTGCGAGTATCAAACACTTGCCCTGCGGTATGTCCTTCGGTGTGGCAGGTATGACAACTGAACCACGAGTGCATTGAGCGATCGGCATCGTAGAAGACGATTTCGCCTTGTCGTGCGAGATCAGGTTCTTCCGGACCGCCCAGCGAGATCGTTTTTGTGATGTCTCCCGAATTCAGATCAACGACTTGCAGGCAGTTCAACAGATAGTTGGCGACGACCACGGTTTGGTCATCCAGCAACCTCATTCCCATGGGACGTCCGCCGACTTTGATGCGGCGAAACTTGGAGGCATCTTTCTGCATTGCGGCGGGCAGGAAGTCGCCGGGATCGCCGGTGGGCCAGGGAATCGATGTGAAATCAATCACCAGCAGTTCGTGAGTACCGCCACAGGAGACGACCAGTCGCGATTCATCGGAGGTGAAGAGGGCCGCGTAAGCATCGCCGACCGCTTTACCGCGAATATCTAGACCCAGTTGTTTCTGACTGCTTGGTTCCCCGTCTGGCAGCGGCAGTTTGGAAATGCGGTTGTCGATTACCCAGCCGATGTCAATCATTTGCGGCGTGACTGCGAATTCGCGATTGACCGCATGTGGGATCACGAGCAATTTCGAGTCTTTCGAGATCACCGGGACCCCTGGATTGAACGCACCGTCAAACAGTCGGCGTTCGCTGATTAGTTGCCTGGATTCCAAGTCGTGGACATAGATCGTCGCTGGAACTGCGGTGCTCGTGACCAGCATGCGGCCATCAGGAGAGATCCGCACTGTTTTTGGAATACCGGCAGTCGGCAACTTCGCCACAACGGATGAAGATGCCAAATCCACCTGTGCGATAGTGTCATCTCCACCCAAGGCCACGTAGACGGACTTGCGATCGTGCGACAACGCCAGTCCTCGCGGCTCGTCTCCTACTGGGATTGTGCGAACGAGATCCAGTCGGTCTTTGTCTCGCGCGACGACTGCGATCGCATCATCGTGGAGCAAGCTGACGATCGCTGTCGATTCATCGACCCAGGCAATGTCCGCTGGGCCGTTGCCGACAACTAGCTCCTGCAGCACTTTGCC
Organism: uncultured Schlesneria sp.; assembly: GCA_903840265.1. Lineage (GTDB taxonomy): Bacteria > Planctomycetota > Planctomycetia > Planctomycetales > Planctomycetaceae > Schlesneria. Next base: position 25,428 of record CAIMFH010000043.1, read on the forward strand.
GGACGCGACATCGACCAGACTAATGGACCGACCGATGTGGTTCGCGGTCAGGCAAACAGTTCCCTGCAGAGCAGACAGTGCGAGCGGGCTGCGGTTCAGTTCATCCGCGCGGCTGATCACCGACACCGAAATCATTGCGACCAACGAGAGAATCTTCACCGAGTCCATTGTGCAATTTCTCCAGATCGTGGGCTGATAAACGCCGCCGGTTCAGTATCCCACAGCCGCTCCATCTTTCCTAGGGTCTGTGGCTCCGTGGAGTGTGCCGTGTTCATGATCGATTAAGATTCCCTGGTAGCCGCCGTATGATCCGGTGGCTTTTCCGAGCTTGTGTCCCAGCGCTTCGAGTTTGCTTAGTGTTTCGGGCGGGAACCCGCTTTCGAGAAAAACGGTTCCACCGTGTGGCTCTTCGGGAATGCCCGTCGGTGTTTCCGATCCACCATGCCGGATGCGACTCGCATCACCGGCCATTTGGGGGTTCATGCCGAAGTCGATCATGTTGACGAGGACTTCTACATGTCCTTGAGGCTGCATGTCGCCTCCCATCACACCGAAGCTGAACCACGGCTGGCCGTCTTTAGTGACCATCGCGGGGATGATCGTGTGAAACGGCCGCTTGTGTGGTTCCAGCCGATTGAGATGCGTGTCGTCCAGCGCAAACAAGCTGCCGCGATTCTGAAGTGCGAAGCCGACGTGGCCGGGGACGACTTGCGAACCGAAACCGAAATAGAGGCTTTGGATCATCGAGCAGCAATTGCGGTCTTTATCGACGACCGTCAGATAGACGGTATCTCCGTGTTCCAGCTTCGGATCGCCGGCCTGGATGTTGACGGCTGCTTTGGCGAGGTCGATTTTAGGGCGTTGCCGATCGGCGTAAGCCTTCGAGATCAATTGCGTGGTAGGAAGCTTCTCGAATGCTGGATCGGCATAGAACTTGGCTCGATCGGCGAAGGCCAGCTTCTTAGCTTCGACGAACAGATGCACGTACTCGGGGCTTTTGGGGCCGAGCGACTTCAGATCGAATGGTTCGAGCAGATTCAGCATCTGCAACGCGGCGATTCCCTGGCCACTGGGTGGCAGCTCCCAAACGGTGTGACCGCGGTACGTAGTGGAAACCGGATCGATCCAGTCGCTGGTGTGATCTTCGAAATCGCGCAGGCTGAAGTAGCCGCCCTCGACTTCACTGAAGGCGACGATTTCTTTGGCAATGCGTCCTCTGTAGAAGGCGTCTCGGCCACCAGCCGCAATTTCCCGATAAGCAGCCGCCAATTCCGGCAGCGCGAACATCTCGCCCTGTTCGGGGGCTCGTCCGTCTTTCAGATAAACTCGCTTCGAATCGGGCCAGGCTGATAGGTTCTTGGCCGAGGCTTTCCACCCACCGGCAATGATCTCACTGACGGGATAGCCCGATTCGGCGGTCTCGATGGCAGGACGCAACAAGGCTGCCAGCGGTCTTGTGCCGAATCTCGCTCGCAAAGTCCCCCAACCGTCCACGCAACCGGGAACCGACCAGGAGAGCGGTCCCAACTCGGGGATTTCCTTCATCCCTTTTTGACGAAGGACCTCGCGAGTCAGCAGGTAAGGGCTCCGACCCGACGCATTCAGTCCGTACAGTTTTTTGGTCGTATTGTCCCAGTAGATCACGAACAGGTCGCCGCCGATGCCGCAGCTCATCGGTTCGACGACGCCGAGCATCGCATTCGTGGCAATGGCGGCGTCGACCGCGTTTCCGCCCGCTTTCAGCACGTCCAATCCCGCCTGCGCCGCCAGTGGCTGGCTGGTGGCGACCATCCCATTCTTGGCCACGACGACCGAGCGACTTTGCTGAGCGTACTTGGCGGGGCGGTCGTACTCGCCAGCCTGGCTAAAAATCGAAGTCATGGTGAGGCTCCAGCACGTTATCATCAGTAAGGCAAAAAACTTGCGGTCAAAAATCACTCTTCGGTCTCCCGCTTTGAGGCAACGACGTCAGCCAGATGGCCCGGTATCTAATATTGCCGATGCGTCATGCATCTTAACGACCTGAACTCGCTCAATAGAACGGGGGCAACCGAAGTATCTCATGAAGTCTTCACAACTACGGACTTCTCTGAGCGGGCTGGGTTTGTTATTCTTTTGGCCCGCCTGCTCGGTGAATCCCGGCATGCCTAAATTGTCTGTCAGCTTGCCTACCCGTGATTTCGCCCCCACGACTGAACATCATTCCCGGCCGGTCTGCCAGTCTGCTTTATGTCTAATTGAGTAACTTCCCTAGCCGGAAGCCCGCTCATCGAGTTTTAACATCGCCCGCAGGGACTTTAGGCATTCGTGAGCCAGAAGGCACGGATCTACGGTGTCTGTCGTCAGCGGCGCGGAGAGCATCATGCGACGGTTTGATATTCGAAATATTGCGATCATTGCCCACGTTGACCATGGTAAGACCACGCTGGTGGACTGCCTGTTGAAGTCGAGCGGTCAGTTTCGCGAATCGCAACTGCAAGGGGATTGCATCCTCGATTCCAACGATCTGGAACGCGAACGCGGCATCACGATCCTCGCCAAGAACATCGCGCTGATGTATGGCGACATCAAGATTAACATCATCGACACCCCCGGCCACGCTGACTTCGGCGGTGAAGTTGAACGCGTGCTGCGAATGGCAGACGGTGCCCTGGTGCTGGTCGACGCCTTCGAAGGCCCTCGTCCACAGACCCGCTTCGTGCTGAAGAAAGCACTGGAAGTCGGCCTGCAGCCCATCGTCGTCGTGAATAAGATCGACCGACCGGACGCTCGACCCCAGGAAGTGCTTTCCGAAACATTCGACTTGTTCGTGGAGCTCGGTGCCGACGACAAAATGCTCGACTTCCCTTACGTCTTCGCCAGCGGTCGCGCAGGATATGCCACACACGATCCTGAAAATCCAGGCGATTCGATCAAGCCACTGCTGGACATGATCGTCCGCCACGTTCCCGGCCCACAGACTAACCCAACTGCTCCGTTCCAGATGATGGTGACATCGTTGGCTTATTCGGAGTTCGTCGGTCGAATCGCCACGGGACGCATCGTCAGCGGGACGATCAAGCCGCTGCAGAAAGTCGTCCTGATGAAGGCCGATGGCAAGAATGTGGCAGAGCAGATCGTCACCGTCGAAGTCTTCGACAAGCTGGGCCGTACCTCTGTTGCTGAAGGTACTGCTGGCGATATCGTCGCGTTGACCGGGATGGAGAAGCCAGAGATCGGCGACACCGTCGCGGATCCAGTAAACCCTGTGGCTTTGCCGCGCATTAGCGTCGATGAGCCCACGATCTCGATGTTGTTCACGATCAACTCGTCACCGTTCGCCGGTCAGGCTGGTGGTGGCAAGTATCTGACGACACGCCATATTCGTTCGCGGTTGATGCGTGAATTGGAATCGAACGTCGCGTTGCGAGTCGAAGAATCAGGCGATACCGAAGCCTTCAAGGTCTCGGGGCGCGGTGTGTTGCACCTGGCAGTGCTGATCGAAACGATGCGACGTGAAGGTTATGAACTGTCCGTCGGTAAGCCGACCGTCATTCGCAAGATGATCGACGGCAAGATGTGCGAACCGTTCGAAGTGCTGGAAGTCGACGTCCCCACGGCTGAAGTCGGTCCGGTCATGGAAATCACCGGAAATCGCCGCGGCGAACTAGTCGAGATGACGGCGAACTCGGTCGGGTCGACTCACTTGGAGTTCTCGATTCCCGCTCGTGGTCTGATCGGGATTCGTACTCGAATGCTGAACGCCACACGTGGTGAAGCGATCATCCACCACCGGTTCGACAGCTACAAGCCGATCGAAGGCGAAGTGCCACATCGCCAGAGCGGCGTGCTGGTTTCGCAGGAGACCGGACGAGCCGTGCCATTCGCGCTGTTCAAACTGCAGGACGGCAAGGAATTTTTCGTCGGCCCTGGTGAAGACGTCTACGAAGGGATGATCGTCGGGGAAAACTCCCGTGACACCGATATGGTCGTCAATCCGATCAAGGAAAAGAAACTGACGAACATGCGAGCGTCAGGTTCCGACGACAACGTGATCCTGAAGCCGCCACGCAAGATGTCGCTCGAAATGGCTCTTGAGTACATCGAGGACGACGAGTACGTCGAAGTGACACCTCAAATCATCCGCCTGCGAAAGATCAAGCTGACCGAGCAAGATCGTAAGCGAAGCAATCGGTCGTCCGAAGCCAAGGTCTAAGCGTCATCGCGAGAAGACGGGACCACGAATAACACGAATCTCCACGGATGAAGACATGAAATGTCTTGTTCGTGGGGATTTGTTTTTTTAGGGCGTCACCTTAAGGGCGAACGCAGAGTAATAAGATCATTGCAACGGTGCAGATACAGACATGCAGGGCAGCGAACATCGTGCGTTGGCGGGGAGAGACATAATCGCTTGACGCACTATTCCTGTGGGGAGCAAGCCAGGCGCATGCCACCCCAGCGAGCGCATAACCGCAGAGGATGAATAAAAGAATCGAGAATTCGCAGAGATCAGCATGCTGGACCCAAGGCCAATGGAATCCATAATGCAGCCAATAGCCGTATACCGCTGCAGAAATGGGAATGAATCCAAGTCCCCATAATTCAAGCAGCCCGGTCTGCTTGATGCGTTTCTCCCAGTCGTCGGAAATCATCAGTTCCTCGTCAATGAAGTTTGCTGACGAACCCCCGACTTTCGATTGTGACGCTGAGATCGCGACAGTTTTCACTTCGTGTCGAAGGTCTGAACCCACCATAGACCCGGGCCGACGTCTTCTGTTTGTGTCAGTTTCAAGCGGCCTGTTGTTGGATCGATTTGGTAGACGGCCAGGCGGCCTGAGCTTTCTCCGGCGGCTAGCAGGAATCGTCCGCTGCGATCGATGTCGAATGATCGGGGAGTCTTTTCTGTTGGTTCCGTGGCGACGAACTTCATTGCGGTTCCGGCTTCGTCGAGGCTGATGATGGCCAGGCTATCGTGGCCTCGATTGGAGACGTAGAGGAATCGTCCACTGGGGTGGACTTTGATCTCGGCGGTGCTGTTCGGGACTTGTGAGGCTGTTGGCAATGTTGAAACGGTCTGGCCTGGTTCCAGTGCTCCGTTGTCATTGAGAAGATATGCGGTGACGCTGCTGCCCTGTTCGTTGTCGATGTAGGCGATGGGTTTGGTCGGATGCCAGGCCAAGTGACGTGGGCCCGTTTGCACCGGCCGATTCAGCTTTGGCTGCGCCTGAGGGGTCAGCAGGCCGGTTTCGGAACTCCAGTCGAACTGGAAGATCACGTTTGGGCCAGTGTGAGGGACGAAGGCGAACCGATTGCTCGCATCGAGTTGAATCGCATGCGCGTTGGCGGCCGTGGTCAGTTCTTGAACTGGCTGAGTGCTAAGCGAGCCGTCTTCGGCGATCAGGTGGACGCTGACTTTTCCCGCCGTGTAGTAGGCCGTCAGCAGGTATTGGCCGGTGGCATCGACTGTAATGTAAGCCGGATTATCGCCTGCGGCCACTTCGTTGATGGCAGTCAATTTTCCGGTCGCTGAATCGATGCGATAACTTGCGAGGCGGCCTGTGGAGCGGATCGATGCGAACAAGAAATCCCCGTTGGGGGATGGAACTAAGGGGCCTGGTTCGCCTGTGGCGACGAGGCTAGCAAGCTTTGTCAGTCGGCCGTTCTCGGAATCGAGCTGATAGGTGACGATCGACTGATCTTTAGCGGCCGAGCAGTAGACGTAGGAAGTTTGAGACGCAGTGCGCGGCTTGAGTTCCAGTTCGGAATGGCTCGCGATGAACCGCAGCATCGTCTGCACAGTCGTATCACGATCACCCAGCATTGGCTGGAAGATGATTGAGAGATGGTTACGATGCGGGATCTGCAGGCAATCGGCTTCGACGCCGTTTTTCTTCAATAACTCGGCCAATTGAAGAGACCGGACATCGCACAGCGGCATATCTTTGGACGCATAGAGAATGAGAAATGGGGGCTCGTCGCCGGAGACGTGTTTCATGGGTGAAGCGCTATCGGCGGCTTCCTGCGTGTTGCCGATGATGAATGCCAATTCCCCTTTGCGGAAGGTGTAGATCCCACTGATGGGGATCGCGGCGCGGACGTTCTTGAACGACAGACCCTCCGCTTTGAGGTACTTCTCGTCCGTGCAGAGTAGTGCCGACAGATGTCCCCCTGCGGATTGGCCTGAGACAAAGATACGATCCGTCCGGCCACCGTATTCAGCGATATGCTTGCAGGTCCAGGCGAAGGCTTTGGCGACGTCTTCGATGTGTCCTGGATGGCGGACCGCGGGGGTCAGGCGATAGCTGGTGACGACGGTTCCGATCCCGTTCCGAGCGAAGACCTTGCCGATATTGGCGTAGAGTTTACGGTCGCCGCTGGTCCACGCACCGCCGTGAACGAAGAACAGGACGGGGAAATCTTTGGCACCGACGGGGACGTACAGATCCAGCTTGTGCTTGCGCGGACTGGCATCTTTCCCTTCGTAATAGGGGATGTCCAGATACGACTTGATCTGATAGTCGCCGCCAAACAGTGGCGTCGCGTGCTCATCGGCCTTCCGGACGACTTTCGGCTGCTTGCGGCGAAGGATTGCGGTAATCGGAAAATGATCGGACGGGGTCCGTCCGTCGCGTGCTGTGCGGTCGATCGCGGCGGATCGAATCTGCCAGTCACGCGAAACCCCGATCCAGTCGATTCGTGCTCCGTCCGTGGAAGCGGATTTGAAGTCGGTGAATGTTCCTTCGGCCTTTTTTCGATCTGGATTGACGACTCGAAAGGTATCCACGAGGGAAGCAGGCTGATCGTCAACCGGGTCGAACAAGGCTTGATAGGGCGGGCTACCTTCACCGGAGTTGAAGTCTCCCGTCAGGATGATGGAGCAACCATCACCCAACTTCTGGAGTTGACGACGGATTAGCCGTGACGATTCCAGCCGTGCAGTCGCCCCCATGTGATCGTAGTGGGTGTTGACGAAGACCAACGGTGGCAGTTCGGGCTGACGACGGTCCTGCAATTTGACCCAAGTGACCATGCGCGGCAATGAGCTATCCCAGCTTTTGCTGCCGACGGTATCGGGCGTTTCACTTAGCCAAAAATGTCCGCCGTCGAGCTTTTCGAAACGATCGCGTTTGTAGAACAACGCCATCATTTCGCCTTTGTCAGCTCCGTCATCACGGCCGACGCCAAGGTGATCGTATGCAGCCAGTTTTTCGGCAAGGTAGTCGCGTTGGAAGCCCAGCGTCTCTTGAGTGCCCAGCAGGTCAGGATCGAAGGTCTTGATCGTCTCGACCAGGAAGTCCTTGCGACGATCCCAATGATTGTCGCCGTCGCGTGCTGTGCCATAACGAATGTTAAAGCTCATCGCGCGTAGATCAGTATCGGCAGCGGTCGCTAGTCGCGGGCCGACTACGCACGTCAGCGCGATGACGATTGCTGAGAGGACTCGGAAAGAGATCATGATGTTCCCTATCTGATTGGGCTGATCACCTTGCCGTGATGGGCAAGCGACGTTGATGGGGCTTGATCTCGTAGTCCTGAAAAATGGGCCGTGTTTTCTCAGGGAAGACACGGCCTTGTCGAAGACTCCAAAACCGTGGCACCCTGATGTTACCCTATGACCGTAGGCGGGATTCGTGTCTTGTCTCAGACGGTGGCAGCTTGAGTGGCTTTCCAAGCGGCATGCGCCTCGTGGTCACCGATCACAATTTCGAAGCCGAGATCTTCCACCATCTTGAAGTCGTCTTCGGCGGGTTGTCCCTTGGTCGTCAGATAGTCGCTGACGAACATGGAATTGGCGGCATACAGCCCCATCGACTGCATGGATCGCAGGTTGACTTCGCGTCCCCCCGAGATTCGCAGCTCAACGGCCGGATTGGCCATCCGAAACAAGCAGAGGGTCTTCAAGCAATAGCGAGGATTCAGATCCCACTTGCGTTCGAGCGGCGTGCCGTCGATGGAATGCAGGAAGTTAATGGGGGTGGAATGCACACCCAAGGTTCGCAGTTCAAAGGCGACTTCGACCAGATCCTGATCCGTTTCGCCCATGCCGACGATCAGTCCGCTGCAAAGCTCCATACCCGCTTTGCGAGCGACCTGCAGCGTGTTCAGGCGGTCTTCGTAGGAGTGCGTGGTGCAGATCTGGTCGTAGAACGAGCGACTGGTGTTCAGATTGTGATTGATGCGATCAACGCCAGCATCCTTCAGCGTCTGAGCCTGTTCTGCGTTCAGCAGTCCCAGGCAGCAGCATATGTGCAGGCCGTACTTGTCTTTGATCTTGGTGACGGTACTGGCGATGTGGTCGACTTCGCGATTGCTGGGGCCTCGTCCCGAAGCGACGATGCAATACGTGCGGGCCTGTGAAGCGACCGCTCGTTCGGCCCCTTCCATCAGCTTCGCTTCGTTCAGCAAGGCGTAGCGAGGAATCTCGGCCTCGGAAATGATTGATTGCGAGCAGTACCCGCAATCTTCGGGGCACAGACCGCTTTTGGCGTTCTTGAGGAAGTACAGGTGCACCTTGCGGCCGAAATGCTTTCGCCGAACGCGATACGTTGCCGCCAGCAGATCGAGCAATTCGTCATCATTGGACCGCAGGATGGACAGCCCTTCGTCGGCCGTCAGTTCGTGTCCTTCCAGTATCCGGTCCGCCAAGTCCTGCCAATCGGTAGTTTGATCTGCCAGACAATTCGAATCGCCCATCGACATTCGTCCCTCAGTCTTAATTCGCCGAAAACGTACTTTCCCCAAATCGTGCGGGTGCAAGAGTCTAGCGACGAATGTCGACCGTGGACAAGTGACGGCGAAAGATCGTCTGGAGAGGGCCAGAATGAGCGAAACGATCACCGCGATTGTTTCGGTTTTAGGATCGGCAACCGGATCTCGGTTCGCGATCGCTATTCAGGGAGTCGTTGCAACGTGTGACTGGCCAAGTGAGCCTTGTCGCGCATCTCGATTCGTTCACTTTCGACGAGATCCAGCAAGTAAACGTGCTGCGTTCCCCAGGTGTCCATGAGCGACTTCGCGGCGCTCTCTGGCTTCCCTTTGAGGATGTCGATGGTGACGATCCCTTGGTCAAGTGACCATTTCATGTCAAAGTCGACCTGTTTGCCATAGAGCAAACTGCCGGCAAAATCGAGATCGAGCCGCATCTGCGCCGTTCCGTCAGCGTTCAGAACCAGCGTTCGCTTGCCGAAGAACGAGTCTTGCCAGTGTCCGACCAACTGCGCGGGATCGACATTGGTTTGCAAGGAAACTGCGGCTGGACCGCCGGACTCAGGTCGATTCTCACGCTGCTCGTCGGACAATCCGACATCGTTTGCGGGTTTCGTTTCCAAGTTGTCTGTCGTTACTGATGCGTTCGGCTTGGTAGAAGCAGGGTTGTCCAGTGCCAGGGTCGTGGATGACCCATTGCATCCGCTCAAGCTGCAAGCAAGCAGTGGTAACAATGTCACCATGTGTAGCAGAGTCACAGAGCTGGAAAGCCGTCGATTCATACTGGCGTCAATACCCACGAGAGACGGTCCAAGGAGACTATTTTGCTCAGGACGTATCATCGGAGCCGACAGGAGTTCAGTCAACGCGAATTTTGCCGCGACGAAGACTGTGCCGAAACCTTGGTAGTTACTCTCGCAAATCTTTAGCGAACGGGTCTTCTTCCAACTCTCGTGGAGGCGAACTGGTGCGAGAATCCTCTTCATAGCTGGCTTGGATGACTTTCTGCGGGGCTTTGGCCTCGCCGCGAGCCATCTGAGTTCGCAAGCTGTGCTTCAAGGCCAGTCGTTGTGAGTCATCGGCCCCGGCAATCAACGTCACATCGTCGACGACGTAGCGTTCGAATTCTCGTCGCAACGTAACTTTGGCACCGTAGTGACTATCACCTAATTTAACGGTGACTTCCTGGTCGGTAATCGCGATGCTCTCCAGCGGAGCCTTCAAGAAGGTATCCGCAGACATCCCCGAATTAGGAACATATCGAGTCTGTCCCCAGACCATGCGATTGAAGTCGGCGGTCGAAATGGCTTGCAGTCGTTCCAAGGCTGTTTCTTGCTTTTGTGGGTCGCGACCCTGGGCGATCGCGCTGGCGAATTCCTGGATTGGAACGAGGATTTCCATCGTTGCCTTCAGAGATGACGGCAGGAGGGTTTTTTGCCAGTTGACGTCATCTACGAAGAATCGACCGTTTTCATCTCGTAAGACATAAGTGACGGACTGTCCGCCGTGGCGAACTTGAATTCGGGTCAAAGCACCGTGGAACGAGGCACTGACAAATTCCATGTCGCTGCTGTCGAACAGCTCCAGCGGCATTGACTGCAGTGTTTCCGTGCTGAGGCGACCCCAAACGCGGGTGGCCAGATCACGTGTCGACGAATGTTTCAAAGTGCCCACATCGCGAGCTTTAAGAGCATTGACGAAGATTTCGAGCATCCCCTGAGCGGTGAACAGAGCCGAGAGCCGCTTTTCCTGCTTCGTTTCGATTTCGTAGATTGTCACGTCGGAAACGCGGAATTTGGCAGGGACATCCGGAGACGTTTCTGCATCGCGGTGCATGTCAATCTGCACCAGTTCCGTGTCATTCTTCAAGACAAAGTCAGCACGGTTGCCGCGTAGTTTCACGATCAGTTCGTGTTCCGAGAATTGAGCATCCGGCAGCTTGGCCTGGCTGAGATCACCGACCGCCAGGCTGCCTTCGAAGAAGTCTGCCGAACTCAATTCGGACAGTTTCGATTTGTCACCGTTCCCATAGGCAGTCAGGAAGGCGGTGCATCCGTTGACGGCGTGCGCCAGCTTCAACATCGATGGCAACTGTTCGTCGCCTTTGGTGTCGACGGCGACATCGGAAACTTGCCAGCGGCCGTCCGCCAGTTCCATCGAGATCACAGTATCGCCCACATGTCGCGGCAAACGCACGACGGCGACTTTTTCGTCCATCTGAGCGTTCGGCTTGTACTTGCCACCGGTCGGTTTCCCGTTGGAGACGACTTTTGTCAGCGTGGCCAGGTATGACGGTGGCAGTGGATCGAGTGCCGCACGGAACTTCTTGGTGGTCACGCCCAGGACCTGCTCGCGATCGCCACGACTCCAGGCATCCAGGAATTCGCGGATCGACAGCAGCATATCCATTTGCTCGGTGACGGACTTGTAAGCCACGACACCTTTGCGTTTCTGCTTCAGGTAGATGTCATCGACGACCCAGTGACCATCCTTGCCCTTGGTCAGTTCGTAGAAGATTTCCTTCTTGCTGTCACTCGAACCGCCCTTCTTGCTTTTCTTGTCTGTTTTCCCGTCGCCAACTTCAACGGTGACACGCTTCTTATTTTTGCCGTCATCTTCGACTTCGACGATGGTCGTCTTGCCGTCGGGAAGGTTCAGGATCTTCAGGTCTTCGAAGGCCGTCGTGGTGCGCAGGGCTCGTTGGCGGAAATCGCTACTGGTCGCCTCCATTAGACCGTCCAGGTCTTCGTCGTTCAGGTTCTTGGAGAACGCCGTGATCGCTCGCGTTTCAATCATGTGCGAGCAGCCGACCCCGCCGGTGGTAGTGACCACCGCCAGTCCGAAGCAACACACGACTGAGCGGATTGTTCGAGACATGCGACTTCCTTGACCGAATCGTCGACACGCAGAAAGGTGCGCGGCGAGACCTGCAACGAACGTTGAACAAATTGGGGAACTGGGAGGTCCGGCTTCTCCCACATTCAAAACGCACGGTCAATATCAGGCGAACGAAACCAATGACGGCCAATCCACTTCTGCCGAACATGGGTCGAACTCCAGCAGATAATGCAGTTCATCGTCGGTTTCCTGGCGAAAAGCTGTCGAACTCATCATGGACGCCCGCCGCGAGATGCGCGAACGCCAATCTGCCGACGGTGCTGGCGGGTGGTCAATCACCGGGGCCGAAGCATGGTCAGCACCTCGACTGCAACTTGCCGAAGATCAAGAAGTACGACCTGGCCAACTACGGCGGTCATTATCACTCGTATCATTCGCCGGGCGATGGCAATGCGCGGCTGACAAATCTGTTGCTGACGATCATGAACGAGATGGAGGTCAACACGGAGCAGTTTGTGGACAGCTTGGGCCCGATTTCCGATTTGATGGGATAAGGCCTGGTGGTTTCCGTAGGACGGATTTTCAATCCGTCCGAAAGAAGATTGTTGCCGGACGGATTGGAAAACCGTCCTACGGCAGCATGAAGAGGAATTAAAAATGAAAACAGCCGCCAAAGATGGCGGCTGCTTGATTTTACACATTCATGTCAGCGAGACAGATACCTATCCATGGGCACCCGGTTTACTGGCTTCTTTCGCCAGCATTTCAGCGAGTTGACGCAATTCGCCTAATTCGCCTTTTCTCTGATCGTCGGTAATGTCCGACGAGTCGCGAATTTCCAGCATGCGGCTGCTGCGGACAAACCGCAGACCACGAAGCAGAAGTTCACGTTGTCGATCCGTCAGTTCCAATTGCAACATGTCACTCATCAGAATTCGTCCGCAGGACTGATGAAAGTGGGACGCCTCCGAGTGCCCAACGGCACAGCGTCTCACGCGGAAAATAGTAGCCTTGGCCCCGCCGCACCTCAAGGATTGAATCTGTTTCGGCGAGATTTCATCAAAAACAGGTTCTCGGACGCCTTCGTCCCCTTTCAGCATCGAACCGATAGATCGGCAAACTTTGCCGGATTCTGGTCCGGCGGTCAGACCGCTGCCACAAGCATCAACGATCCAATCAGACTTTGCGATCTATCTGGCTGATCCCCAACTGGCCAAGTGTTAACGTGTACCGTTTGTAACGGGAATTCCTTCAGTTGCGAAGCATTCGCGGCCGAATCAGGAGAAGGTGATGCTTCGTCTTTGTACGGATCGGGGATTCTTGGATGGAAGTCATTCGAGCAGGCAGCGCCGGCGGTTTCGGCATTCTCGACGCAAATGTTGACCTGGTAACGACTTTGCTCCACGCGGCAAATTTCGTCCGCCAATGTCTCGGTGAGTTTCTGGAGCGATTCGAACTGACCGAAGGTCGCTACCTGACTCTGGAAGCGCTCTCGAGAGCCGGAGCCCGCGGGCTATCTCAGTCTGATGTGGCTGATTACCTGGTCCAATCGGAATCGAATGTCAGTTCGCTGATCGATCGCCTACAACGAGATGGATTGGTAGATCGGAGCTGGTCGGTGACTGACCGACGCAAACGCGTGTTGTTGCTGACCGAGGCCGGTCAACAGTTGATCGATCGCGTGGGTGTCGCTCGTGCGCGATGGGAAGAATCACTGCTGTCGAAGGTCGGGCCACAAGAGCGTAGCTCACTGCTGGAAGGCCTCAGACTGATTGGAAAACAAACTGTTCCCACTGCAATGCCACGACCTCCCGTCAGCAATGTGACCGAACGAGTGGACTGGCCGGGCAATCACAGTGTGAAACGATGTGATCCCGCTTCACCGCATTTTGCGCTCGAACAGATGCTTTCCACGCTGGGGTTGGCGGGCCGTTTTGGCGAGGGCGAACAATGATTCCAGCGAGATCCCATCGCTCAATTATTCCGTTACTTGGCAGCCTATTGCTGTTGCTGGCGACAGGGTGTTCGCGCAATTTCTGGCGGACACAGGCGGACTTTGACGCCCTGAATCTACTGGAAAACAAGCAGTTCGATCCCCGCTGGGATATTCCGCGGACCACGGTCGATGCCGATCCGCGCAGTCGCTTTTACGATCCCTACAACTTGGATTTCGAACCGCTCCCTCCGGACGACCCCGCTGCCAATCAATACATGAATGGCGTCTACGGCATGCGCGGCTACAAGAGCTGGCATAAATTCGGCGAATCGATGTCGGTCGAGAACCCGCAGTGGCTGGCCAACTTTGGGTTGCAGCCAGACACGTTCCATGACGTCTTCCGCGCGACAGATGGCATCACCGACGTCCCCGTATCTTCACTCTCTACGCCCGAAATCGACGCCGAACGCCTGACGCCGACGATCGAAGATTTGACGTTGGAACAAGCGATTGAACTCGCAAGTATCCACAGTCGTGACTACCAGACGCAGCTTGAGAATCTGTTTTTGTCAGCGCTGCAGTTGTCGTTGGACCAGTTCCAGTTCAATGTCCGGTATCTGGCCTTCGGCGGCACCAAGCCGCAAGGAAACGCGACTCTGACGACGATCCCCGGTGGCGAGACAAGTCTGTTATATGGGACACAAGGTGGCATCAGCCAACTTCTGCCGACGGGGGGTCAATGGGTTGTCGGTCTGGCGAACAACACGCTGTGGATCTTCTCGGGAGGCAACCATACCAGTTCACAGTCGTTGCTGTCCTATTCGTTGATTCAGCCACTATTGCAGGGGGCTGGCCGCAAAGTGATTCTGGAAAACCTCACTTTCAGCGAACGTAACGTGCTGTACAACACTCGTATTCTGGCACGCTATCGCAAGGTGTTCTTTGCTGATGCCGTCGTGAATACCGGTGGTGGATCGACAAGCTCATTGGCGGGGATCTCATCTTCGTCTGGTTCGTCCGTTCAAAACCCGACGGTGATCAGTACCAATGCTGGTATCGCGATCGCACCTGGATCGACGGTTGGATCCAGTTCTGCATCGCAAGGTAACGCCCAGGGATATTTTGGCTTGCTGTTTCAGTACCAGCAAGTTCTCAATCAACGCGAGAATGTTGCCCTGCTTCGAGGCCAGACCGAACGTCTGCGCGAGCTCGTGTCGCAGACGCCCTTCCGACGGCTGCCGGCGGGATCGCTGCCCGACGGAATTGTCATTCCGGCTGAACTGGCTGCCAAAATCGAATACTCGACTCAGACTCGCCGCATTCGTTGGAAGGCAAGCGATCTGATGACCAACGAAGAACGCGACCTGTTGCTGACACTCAGCGAAGATGCCCAGTATGCGGCGGCCATTCGCGGCTTGTACAATCAGTTAAGAATCGGTGTCACGACGGTGGACATCCTGACCGTCGCCACCAACTTGACTCAGGCTGAGATTCAAGAACGCGCCCTGACTCTGGGTTACTACGAAGAAATCGATCAGTACAAATTCTTCCTTGGCCTTCCCATCGACATGCAGATTTCGATTGACCGATCGATCTTGAAGCCCTTTGAATTGACTGACCCGCGACTGACGAAGACTGAAACCGATGTCATCGGTTTCATCAGCCGAACCGTCGCCGCAGACAGTGAGGATCCCGAACTCGTCGAGCTCCGGCGCTTGACGCGGGATTTCCAGGCGCTCGTTTCCCAGGTCGGAACCCTGATCGACGTTTTGCAGGATGACTTCCGTCGTGTGGAAGCACACATGCCACGACGGCTGGCGACATTGATCAATGACGAATCGCGAGAGATCGTGACGCGGACCTATGAACGCGACTCGATCATCTTCTCGAATGTTCGAGCAGACTTCCTGGAAACTGCAAAGCTGGTCGACGGGATTGCGAATCAACTGTCGGTTGATGAAGTTCCCAAGAAAGTTCGCCTGGACTCGCTGGCAGTCATCAAAGACGCTCGCGAAGACCTGCTGGTTGATGTTCAGAACATGCGAGTCCTTCAGGTTGGATTGCGAGCCGAACTGATCGATGTCGAAGATTTCAACATGGACGTGGATGACGCTGTCGCCATCGCGTTGGAAAATCGCCTGGATTTGATGAATGCGCGCGGCCGTGTCATGGATGCCCGCCGAAACATGGAAATTGCCGCGAATCGTCTGGAAGCGGTCGTCAATGTGGTGGCCCAGGGAAACATCAATACCCCTCCGACCGGAAATCATCCGCTCGATTTCCGTGGACTAAACAGTAGCTACCAGTTTGGACTGCAGATGACGGCACCGCTGGATCAAATGCAGGTTCGCAATCTGTATCGAGGGGCGCTGGTCACCTACCAGCAGTCACGCCGCTCGTACATGTTGCTGGAAGATCAAGTGAAATATGATGTTCGGACAAGTTGGCGGCAACTGCAGGTCAATCGGCAGAATCTTGAGACCAGTCGGAAAAACCTGCGCCAAGCAGCGCTGCAGTTCGACATTAATGTCGCCAACAACTTAAATCCGAGAGCTTCTGGTGGGGGCGGTGGTGGTGGTGGTGGCAACGCAGGGGGTAATGCCGCAGGAGGAGCCGGTGCGGGAGGCAATGCCGCTGGTGCTCCCGCGGGGGGCGGCGGGGGGGGCGGAGGAAGCCAAGGTGGGACCAATCTGGGGAATTCCAGTGGCCTGAACATTAATAATGCATTAGGAGCCTTGGTGCGCGCCCAGAACGCTCTGATACAATACTGGACGTCGTACGAACGAAATCGGATTAACATTTACCGAGATATGGATATCATGCAGATCGACGAGCGCGGGCTCTGGATCGATCCCGTGTATCAGCGCCTCGGAAATCGCGGCACTTTCTCTACAGACGAGCCTGCCAATGTCACTGCTCCAGAAGCCTCCAGAGTCCAATTCATCCAACCCGTCGAACCCGAAAGCACCGGCGTCGTTAGACTTGTCCAAGGGTCGGAATCTGGGCGAACAAAAGTCGCCTTGGAAGAAACGAGCGATCCTGCTGGTGCTGGCGTTCGTGGTGATCGGTGGTGGCGCCGTCGGGTGGCCGGGAATCCGCAGCCAACTGTTTCCCGAGAGGAATGAGACCGAAGGTTTGATCACGGATGCCGCCAAGCTTGGCCCGTTTGAAATTACCGTGACCGAACGCGGCACGCTGGACAGCATGAAGAATGCTGTCCTCTCAAGCAAAGTCGAAGGGGCAACGACCATCATCTCGATCGTCCCTGAAGGGACGACAGTGAATGCTGGCGATCTGGTTTGCGAACTGGATTCCTCGACGTTGACCGACAAAGAGACCGCGCAGGAAATCCTCGTCGTTCGAGCCCGGGCCATGCTTGAACAGGCCAACGAAGGTCTGGCGATCCAGAAGACGCAGAATGACAGTGATACCGCCGCCTCGCAGTTGAAATACGATCTTGCCAAGCTCGATCTGGAAAAGTTCTTGAACGGCGATCTCGTTCAGCAAGTCGAAGACTTGCAGGCAGCCGTCAAACTCGCTGACGAAACGCTGTCGCGAACTCAGGAAAGCTGCAAATACATTCGTGAGATGACTCAGAAGGGATACAAGAATCAAAACGATCTTGAATCCGAAGAACTGGTCCTGCAGCGAAACGAGTTGGACAAGAAGTCAGCCGAAACGAAGTTGAGGGCTTTCAAGGATTTCACGCAAAAGCGAACGCTGAAGGAACTGGAAGCCAACTCAGTGGAATTCGCTCGAGAAATCGAACGAACGGACCGCAAGGGGAAGGCAGCACTCGCTCAGAAAGACGCCGAAGTCGAATCCTGCCGCCTGACTCTGGAAGTGGAAGCGAAGAAACTGGAACGACTGAAAGATCAGATCGCGGCTTGCAAGATTAGAGCTTCACAAGATGGCCAAGTCGTCTATGCAAACGTGAAAGACGGTCGATCCTCTGACCAGATCGTGATCATGGAAGGTGCCAGCGTCCGCGAACGGCAGGCAATTATCAATCTGCCCGACTTGGACAACATGAAAGTCAACGCTCGTATTCATGAGTCTCGCATCTCACAGGTGCAGGCAAACCAGAAGGTGACTGTGAAAGTGGACGCGTATCCGGGTGAGGTGTTCAACGGGATCGTCGATTCTGTCGCTTCTGTTCCCAGTTCGACGGGGGGATTCGCTCGCGATTTCAAGGAATATGAAGCGTCTGTGAAGATTGTCGACGACGCTGAAAAGGTCAACAAACTGCGACCTGGTTTGACCGCCAGTGTTGAGATCCTGGTGGAGCGTCGGCCCGATGTACTTCAAGTTCCTGTGCAGGCTGTTGTGACGGTTGGGAATCGACAGTTCATCTTCATCGCGAAAGACCGACACGTCAAAACGCAGGAGATCAAAGTCGGCAAGAGCAACGAGCGAATGCTTGAAATCCCCACCAAGATCGACGGGAAAGACTACGATCCGAAGGTGAAAGAAGGCGACGAAGTGGTGATGAATCCGCGGTCGCACTTCAAGAAGGAGATCGATGTCCTGGAGTCGGAAGTCGCCAAAGAACAGGCGAAATTAAGGGCCAAGGCTGCTGACGCGGCTCCGACGCAAGGCCCGCCGCTTGTTCCGAAGACAGATCAGCCGACGGCCTCTGGGCAGGGTGGTCCGATGGCGGCGGGCGGGAATCCGGGGGCCCCAGCCGGTGGACCTCCAGGCGGTGGGAATCGTCCGGATCCGGCGACGCGATTCAAAGACTTGGACAAGAACAGCGATGGGAAGCTGTCGAAGGACGAAGTGGCCGACGATCGAATGGCGGCTCGCTTTGATTCGATGGATGCCGATGCCGATGGCCTTGTCACTCTGGAAGAAATGAAGGCGGCTTCGGCACGATTTCGCGCCGGTGGCGGAGGTGCGGGTGGACCTCGTCCTCCAGCCAACTGAGCGATCGTCCTCCGCAATCATGTTCGTCATCACGCCGCTGCAACTGGCTGCGGCTCGTTTGGCGATGTTCTGCGAGACTTCTCCTTTTTCGAAATGAACCGCGGATGTATGCAGCACGACTCATCGACCTCACCAAGTTCTACTATCTTGGTGACAATGTCGTGCGTGCGTTGCGCGGGGTCTCGGCCGATTTCCCGCAGGGTGATTTCGTTGCCATCATGGGTTCGTCCGGTAGCGGGAAAAGCACGCTGCTGAACCTGCTGGGGGCTCTCGATCGGCCAACCAGCGGGCAGTACATCCTTTCCGGCTACGATGTCGGCAAGTTAAGCGACGATGATCTGTCGCAGATCCGCAATCGCTTGATCGGGTTTATCTTTCAGTCATACAACCTAATTCCGCAGTACACCGTTCTAGAAAACATTCAGGTTCCACTCCATTACCGAATCGACAGTCGCAACATTGGCTCCGCCGAGATGAATCGCTGCCTCGACTTGGCGTCGCGTGTGGGGCTGGGTGATCGTTTGGATCACCGACCATTTCAACTATCCGGCGGTCAACAGCAGCGAGTCGCCATTGCCAGGGCCTTGGTCAACGATCCCGAAATCATCCTGGCGGACGAACCAACGGGGAACTTGGACTCGCAGACCGAAAAAGAAATCATGGATTTGCTGACGAATCTGAATCGCGAAGGCCGCACGATCATCCTAGTGACTCACGAAACCAGCGTTGCCAAGCGAGCTCGACACCAGATCGTGATGAAAGATGGACTGATTCACAGCGAAGGGATGTTCACAACTGAAGGTGAGAAGTAAATTGAATCTTGTCCCCTGAAAGTTAACCCACACAGAGACCGCTTCGACCCTTGCCTTTCGTCCACCGGATTCATTTTCGATCATGCCGTTTGCCAATACCCTTCGCACCGTTCGCCTGGCTTTAAAGAGCCTGCTGCTGCATAAACTGCGGTCCGGGCTCACGATGCTGGGCATTGTATTTGGCGTGTTCTCCGTGATTGCGATGTTGGCGATTGGCGAAGGGGCGAGTGCTCAGGCTCAAAAGCAAGTCCTGTCCCTGGGGGCGACGAACATCATCGTCCTCACCGTGAAACCCCCTGCCGATTCGCAGCAGAGTCAAAATCGCGGTTCCAGCCGTAGCATGCAGGTTCCGGCCTACGGTCTACTGCGATCCGACTACGATCTGCTGGTTTCCACGTTGCCCACGATCTCTGGTGCCGTGCGGATGCGAGAGATCCTCAGTGAAGCTCAGTATCTGCAACGCACGATCAATGCCCGCTTGGTTGGATCGACAACCGAATACGCCGAAATGAACCATCTGCAAATGTTGCGGGGTCGGTTCCTGTCTGACAAGGACGAGGCCGACATGGCCAATGTCGCCGTGCTGGGAGCTGAAACGGCATCGACGCTCTTTCCGCTGGAAGATCCGATTGGCCAGACTGTTCAGGTACGAACTCATCGTTACACCATCATTGGTGTGATGCGTTCGCGGACGGCGTCGGCCGCCATCGGTGGCAGTATGTCGGGGCAGGACTTCAACAAGGATATCTACATCCCGCTTAGCACGTTCCGCGTCCGAATCGGAGACATCGTTTTCACACGTCTCAGCGGCACATTCATGGCCGAGCAGGTGGAACTCAGCCAGATCACGCTTAAGGTCCGCGAAATGGCGGACGTCGTTCCCACGTCGGAAGTCGTCAAGGAATCGCTCCGCAAATCGCATGGATCGAAAGCCGATTTTGATGTCGTCGTTCCTTTGGAACTGCTGCGCCAGGCTGACCAGATTCGTCATATCTTCAACATTGTGCTGGGATCAATTGCCGCGATCAGTCTGATCGTCGGCGGGATCGGCATCATGAACATCATGCTGGCGACCGTGACCGAGCGGACGCGAGAAATCGGGATTCGCCGCGCTTTGGGAGCTCGCCAACGCGACATCATCTCGCAGTTCCTGACCGAAACGATTGTGCTGGCTGGCTCGGGTGGGCTGATCGGGATTCTGCTGGGACTTTGCACCCCGCTCGCATTTGAGGGGTTAAAGGGGATCGTCAATAACTTCGTTCTGGATCGATCGTCGGGAACATCGCAAATGAGCAAGATGTTCACCGAGATGGACCCCAAGATTGCCTGGTGGAGCCTGCCGGTCGCATTTGGCATCTCCGTTGGAATCGGCATCATCTTCGGAATTTACCCGGCTCGATCGGCGGCCATGATGGACCCCATCGAAGCCCTGCGGCACGAGTAATCGCCTCGTCTTTCCATGCTCTTCCCGTCATTCCCGCGCAGGCGGAAATCCAGTCTTCCGTCACCGGGTTGGACGAGATTTGTATCTGCTGAAGGACACCATGCGCTCACTCGCTGGATTCTCGCCTGCGCGGGAATGACGATTAGCCCCCCCGCCCCGCAAAGTTTCCCTCATTAGGGCGATACGCAGGCCCCCCAAGGTCGCTTGTGAAAAAAGTTGCTCTGGCGTGTAGTCCGGTCGCCTGGCCAAACTGAGGTTGTAGAGTTCAGAAGCGAGTTGGGGTCCCTTCCCTCTCGCTGACTCTCCGCGTCGTCATACCAGTGACTGGCGGAGAAGATGTTACTCGCAACTCCGGAGCCCACCATGCGAACGATGGCAATTCCTAATCTGTTTTACGTAGCTTTAGCGGGGGCCTGGCTCTCAACTGGCACGATCGAAGTGACTGCGGCCACGCCACCCATTCGCACCGCGAATTCACGAACGCTTGTCGCGCAAGCACCGGCTCCCACGCCGTTACCTCCCGCGCCTGCACCAGGAATCGACGCTGGCCTTGGTAGTCCGATCCCGTCAGCGAATTCCGCCACGCCTCCTGCTCCGGTCCCCCCACCGGAACCGGGGCCGGGCGGTGCCATGTACTCCAAGCCTTTTGGAACCATGCGTGAACCACTTCCGCCGCCAGTGAAGCAGTTTACGGGTGATGCAGATGGACAGGGATCGTTTTACACACCCAGTGATGCACCCACACCAACCACGCAGCCCATGCCGGCTCTGGATCCGAATGCACCGATGTCCGCCACAGATCGTTTCGGTTTCACACCGCCACCAGGGACCTTAGGTCACACTTACCACCGTCGATCACGAGTTCTTGAAGACAAAGTGCATCCGCGAGTCGGGATCGTGGAAGTGCATCTGTCCGAGAACTACGACGTCTCGGCCAAGGGGCTGAAGTCGAAATGGACCGGCAAGCATTGGGAATTGGTTTCTGATCCGTTGCTGCCCGGCGTGCCGCACATCTTCGAGATCAAAGCGGAATGGGGACCGGAAAAGGATCGTAAGAAGGAAGTCCGCACTGTTCGCCTGATTATGGGTCGCGCAGTCGACCTCGAATTTTAGGGCGGGGCGCACTTCCGTGTCGCGTTGAAACAGGAGTTAGACTCAGTGGCTTTCCGTTCGCGGGACGCCACTGTTAGGAGCTGCACTGTAGAACTTGCCCCACTCTCCATTCGTGAGAGCTGAGAGCCCGGTCGCCTTCATCGGCAACCGGGCTTTTTTCGTGTGTGCCGAGCGCGCTATCGGAAGCGGCGGCGTGTGTTGCCCACCGGCATCATCTCTAACGATGTATGGTGCGCGGACGGAACATATTGCGGGCTCTCATCTTCTGCCGTTGCAGCAACATTCTGGCAACATGCGACGCTGCGTTTCTTCAACATCGAGCGCGGTTGCCTGTGAGGTCGCAGTCACGCTCGCGAGGATTTTTCTTTCACGCGCAATCGCTTGTGGCTGCGGTAGTTATGCACTGCCTCTAGGGTTGCCGTGTCAAGAAATGTGAACACGAAAATCGCTTGGCATTCAATCTGCTTTACATCATGTTCATCCTGCGAAACACAAGACGACACCAAACCACAA
>CAIMFH010000044.1 GCA_903840265.1 uncultured Schlesneria sp.
GCTCACGTGTTTGCTCCATGCTTCTTTCAGACGACCCCTCGCGGAAGTCGCCCTTGCACTTCGCTAATCCTTCACCTCCATCAGGTTGGATAAGGGACTTGCACCCTCAAGCTGAAAAACATGCTCGGCACACAACAAAAAACGCCTGCGACCCAAAGGATCGCAGGCGTTGTCATTCAACAGCAGACAGCATGTCGCCCCACAGTGGCGACGTAACTATTAATATTCTTTGGCGTTAATCCACTTCATCATGCGGCGCAGTTGCTTGCCAGTTTCTTCGATTTGATGAGTCCGTTCGCGACGCTTGATCGCCTGGAACGTCGGTTGATTGGCTCGATTTTCCAGGATCCATTCTTTAGCGAATTGGCCGGTCTGGATTTCGTGCAGGATCTTCTTCATTTCGGCCTTGGTCTGATCGGTGACGATTCGAGGACCACGGGTGTAATCACCGAATTCAGCGGTATTGGACACGCTGTATCGCATGTAGTTCAGGCCGCCCTGGTAGAACAGGTCGACGATCAGCTTCAATTCGTGCATACACTCGAAGTAGGCCATTTCTGGCTGATACCCCGCTTCGACCAGTACTTCGAATGCCGCCTTGATCAGAGCACTGACGCCACCGCACAGCACAACCTGTTCGCCGAACAGGTCGGTCTCGGTTTCTTCGGCGATCGTCGTTTCGATGACGCCACCGCGAGTCCCGCCGATTCCCTTCGCATAAGCCAAGGCCAACTGACGGCTCTTTTCGGAAGCGCCGGGGCTCAGGGCGATCAAGCTGGGAACGCCGCCACCCTTTTCATATTCGCTGCGAACCAGATGGCCAGGGCCCTTGGGGGCTACCAACGCACAATCGGTCCCTTCGGGCGGAATAACCTGTCCAAAGTGCAGATTGAAGCCGTGTGAGCACATCAACAACGCACCTGGCTTAAGGTTCGGCTTGATGTCGTTGCGATAGGCATCGCCTTGAACTTCGTCTGGCAGCAGGATGTTAACGAGATCAGCTTGCTTGGTGGCTTCGGCCAGTGAGACGGGCTTGAAGCCATGGCTGACCGCAAGATCGTAGTTCTTGCTGCCGGGTCGCTGCCCAATGACGACCGTGCAGCCGCTGTCTCGCAGGTTCTGGGCTTGGGCGTGTCCCTGGCTGCCGTAGCCCAGGATTGCAATCGTCTTGCCCTTAAGCAGTGACAGATCAGCGTCGTCGTCGTAGTAAACCTTAGCGGCCATTTTGACTCTCGGATGTTAAAAAGGAGTGGACAGGTCAATCTCGGGAAGCCACGGCTACGCCTGCGAACTTCCTCACAACGCATATCGGATCAGCCGTTGGCAACGGCATCTTCGTAGACTGGCGGCGGCTGCAAAGCGGATTCAATGGAGAGTGCCGTCGTTCTCGACAGTGCCACTCGGCCGGTTCGGACCATCTCGATAATGCCAAACGGTCGCATTAAGTTGATGAACGCGGACAGTTTGCTCTCGGATCCTGAAATCTCGACGATCACATGGCCTTCGCCAATGTCGACAACCTTGCCGCGGAAGATCTCGACCATTTCGCGGATTTCGCTGCGAGTGCTACCCGACGCGGTGACCTTGATCAGCATCAAGTCACGCTCGACGATATCCTCGCTCTGGTAATCCACCACTTTGACGACTGTGATGATCTTTTCGAGTTGCTTGCGGACCTGGTCCAGAACCTTGTCGTCGCCCGTCACAACGAATGTAATTCGGCTGAAGACTGGATCTTCGGTCTCACCGACTGCCAAGCTTTCGATGTTATAGGCGCGCGACGCGAGCATCCCAGAGATATGAGCCAGAACACCTGGCTGATTCATCACCATCGCGGACAACACGTGCTTCATCGAACGAAAACTTTCCAGGCTGAAGGCGTTATTGAGACTTACTGGATAATGGGTTACGGACGTTCCCGCAGACGCTATCAGCAATCCTGAAGGATCGACGCTCCAAGCCCCACGGCGAGGGTCGACAACGGTGGGGCTGGTCAACCAATTCCGTCCAGCCGAGCACAAGGTGACACATGGTATTCGGGGGGGCGATGAGACACAAGGATCACTTTCCCAATGGTCTTGACACAGCAGGAAATCGCGAAGTTCGGACAATTCGTAAGCGAATGTGGGGCGGAAAGTTGAGTATTCCCGGATTAGGAGAAAGGTCACCTTGCGAGCAGCGCCCGTGGTTTCCCTTTTTTGCCACGCGATCATCAT
Source organism: uncultured Schlesneria sp. (assembly GCA_903840265.1). Lineage (GTDB taxonomy): Bacteria > Planctomycetota > Planctomycetia > Planctomycetales > Planctomycetaceae > Schlesneria. The sequence continues at coordinate 2,217 of CAIMFH010000044.1, forward strand.
TCGTGAGGTAGATTTCGGCTACCACATTCGCGTGGGACGCATCGCCCCCTTCGGAGCTACCATGAAAACCCCTGATCCGTGGAGCCGCCCAAGTCTACATGACTTGCGTGCTGTGCTTGAAAGCATTGAAAAAGTCGACGGAACCAATCTGCGCAACAACGAGCGTATTGAACTGACTGTTCCCGCTGAAGTTACGACTCAACGCGGGAATTCGGTTTCGGCGATGACTCGGGAAATCAGTCGCTTCGGAATCGGTCTGCTCCATCGCGGCAGCGTTGCTCCTGGCGAGGTCACAGTCAAAATGGCGAGTGAATCGCGAGAATATGTCTACCGAGTCGCAATCGAATGGTGTGTTCCCTGCGATCAGGGGATGTTCATGAGCGGCGGACGCTTCCTGAACAAGTCGGGTGCGAAAGATGGCGACGCCGAATAGTAGCGATCAATTTGGCTGTGAGGCCGAGATTGATTCTGCGGCGGCATCCAACTGCTCGATTCTCAGCCGTAGAATCCGTCGCGCGTCGGCTTCCAGTACTGTGAACCGGAGTCGCTGCCAGTCGAGCGACTCGCCGGGCACAGGCATACGCCCGAATTGCGAGAATACGAATCCACCGACCGTGTCAAAGTCGTCACTTTCGGGCAGGCCGTAGTTACTTTGGCGATTGAATTCGTCGAGTCGCGTGCGCGCGTCGACTTCAATCAAGCCTGATGCCGCATTGCAGATGTCTTCCTGCTGCTGTTCTTCGTCGTATTCGTCTCCGATTTCACCGACGATTTCCTCAAGAATATCCACCATTGTGACAAGTCCAGCGACGCCACCATATTCGTCGTGGACCATGGCAATGTGGATTTTCTGTCGCTTCATCAGTTCCAGCAATGCCGGGATTTGAGTCGTGACGGGGACGTACACCGGTTCGCGAATGATGTCTCGCAGCACGGCGTACGGCTCACCGGTCCGATGCGGCTCCAGAGCGTTGAGCAGATCTTTGGCGTAAAGAATTCCAACGACATCATCGGTGGAATCACCAATGACAGGCATTCGCGAATGCCCAGACTCAATCAGGAGCTTGCGGGCCTCTTCCAAGGTGCTGTCAACAGGGACGCAATCCATATCAATTCGGGGCGTCATGATGGCGCCGACATCCTCGTCACCCATCTCCATGACTCGGCGAATCATGATTGTGGACCCCTGCTCCAGCACCCCTTCTCGCTCGCCTTCTTCGACAACGGATCGAATGTCCTCTTCCAGAACAGAGGCATCGTCATCCATGGGTTCGGCTCGACCGGCGACGCGATGCGCATAGCGATCGAGTTGATTCGCAACCCATAGAGCAGGACGAAGAACCGTCTGCAACACTTCGATGACGGGCCACCAACGAAACAGGAAGTTTTCTGCGGCGACTCGTGCAATCGTCCATGGCAACACGTCGGCAAAAAACAGTACCAGCAGTGCGAAGCCAGCGTACTCAAGCACGTAGTTCCAGCCGATTCGTGGGGCTGTGTGTCCATCGGCAACAACGGGCCAGCCGATCCAGATGCAGATGACTCCGGAGAGGACCAGCGTTACGGACGTGAGGACGAACTCGAGGACCAGCAACGCCGATCCCTGTTCTTTCAACACTTTTCCAAATCGCTCGGGAACCTTGTGTGATTCGCAAAGTTCTTCGAGTCGGCTATACGAGAAATCACGTAAGGAATCGCAGCCCAGGGCACTCCAGAATGCCAACAGCAACAACACCGCCATCACCACTGGAAGCATCAACATTTCAAGCCTCCAGTCCTGTCGGTGTCAGTTGCCAGAACGCCAACACCTGGCGTTCGCGATTGCGCATAATTGGTCGAGCCTCGTCGGTCAGATCATCATAGCCACAAAGATGAAGCACTCCATGCACAACATACAGCAACAGTTCATCGTCAGCAGACCAACCGTGTGATACCGCTTCCCGGACAGCAGTTTCCGCGCTGACAACGAGCTCCCCGTCTATAGACCCGGTCTCACGTCCCAGAGCGAAGCTGACCACGTCCGTCGGATAGTCATGCCCCAGAAAATCACGGTTCACGCGATGGATCGCGGCATCATCGACGACTGCAATACTGACTTCCCCGCGTGCAAAACCTTCCTCACACAATACCCGCTCAACCACCTCTTGCAGTCGCTTGGTGCGCACTTCAAGGTGAGTCTGCTGATCGGAGATGTCGACCTGAAAATCGGACATGAAGATGGTAAACGCCTGAGTTACGCTGTTTTTTGTTCTGGATATTTGATTCGACCGTGGTGAATACCGATCAATGACTTGGTCAGTGAGTCTTCCACAATAGCCAGTTCACCCAGTGTCAGCGAACATTCGTCAAATTGGCCATCCAGTAGTCGCTTCAACGCAATCTCATGGACCAGTGTTTCGATTCGTTTTGGTGTCGGTTCTGCCAGCGTCCGGCTCGCCCCCTCTACTGCATCAGAAACCATAAGCACTGCCGCCTCACGGGTTTGAGGCTTGGGGCCAGGATACCGATAGGTTGATTCCTGCACTTCGAATCGGTGGTCCGGCTTGCTTTCCGCCTGGCGGGTGGCAGCGTGGAAGAAGTATTCGACAAGCGTCGTCCCGTGATGCTGCTCGATAAAGTCGATCAGCGGCTCCGGAATGTTGTGCTGGCGGGCGAGTTCGACGCCGTCCTTGACGTGGCCGATGATGACCAGTGCACTCATCGCCGGGTTCAATGATTCGTGGCGACTAATCTGCCCTGCCACCATATTTTCGACGAAATATTGCGGCTTCAACATTTTGCCAACATCGTGGTAGTAGGCACCGACACGGCACAGCAACCCATTGGCACCAATCGCATCCGCCGCTGTTTCCGAAATCGTCGCGACCCCGTTGGAGTGACTGTAGGTTCCCGGCGCACGCTGAACCAATTCTTGAAGCAATGGATGCGAAACGTCACTGAGTTCCAACAGGCTGATGTCCGTCACAACGCCAAACATCTTCTCAATGAACGGCAATCCCCCAGAGACCAGAAATCCGGTCAAGAAACACCAACCGGCTCCTTGAAAGCTAGTCGCGAGAAGTTGCTGATCAGTCCACAGCCGGCCGAGTTGCTGACTTTCAACAATGGTCACGCCCCACGTCACGAGCAGATAGGCGACGGCGGCCCAGAAGCCCACTTTGACGAGCTTCATCCGATTGGAAACCTGATTGAGCGGCACGATGGAAGCGGCGACGGCACTCATCAGCACTACGAATTCACCGACGCTGCGTCCGTTCGCCAGCGTAACGACGAGCGTCATCGAAAACCCAGTGAGAGCTGCCAGAACCTGGTTGTAGGCCACGGCCAATATCATCGCGACGCATAGAATAGGCACTGCTTCAGCGCGCCAGGGATCGAAGGACAACCACCGCCCCAGAATTGTGGTCACGGTGATGGCCGCCAGATAGACGGTCAAACGGCCAACATTAGAGGCCAATCTTGGCTCATTGCGGATCAAGTGATAGCCGTTCATCACCCCCAAGACGATCAGCAACGCCAGAATAGTGCCGAGGCGGATTCCTCGCTCAAAGAACGGGACCTGCCGTTCTGCAGCATCGAACTGGGCGCGTAAGATCCCCAGGATTTCTTCGTCGAGCACGGTCCCAGGAGCGACAAGCAATGAGCCACGTTTGTACTCATCCGTTACTTCAGGAGTATTCCACTTTTCCTCGTTCTTCTTCAGATTTGTCGCCACATCGTCGTAAGTCAGTGTCGGTTGCACACGGTTTTGCAACCACCGCTCGAGCTGCGCTTGAAATGGTTTCAGGACAGTGAACGATTTCCACTGTGCTCCCAACGTACCGGTTCCCTTCAGCATTTCGGTCAGCAACAAGTCCGAAACTTTAAGCGTCTGATTCTGATCTTCTCCATCTTTGGAGATCACTGAGATCTCTGTTTCAGGTCGAAGATCAACTTGCGTCAGGTCATTCGGATCAAGCACCCCCGTCTTCCGTGGTGGTGCAAAGAACTGAGTGAACTCTCCGATAAACTCGTCGATTTTTAACTCGGCAGTATCTGCGGGGCCGATTGCGTCTCGCCACTGCTGCCAGGCAGCGACGAATTCGGGAAGTGGAGCAAACGTGGCATTCGCACCACTGTTAATCCACCCAAACGCGGCTCGGGTATCGGCTGAAATTTCCGAGAATTCCTTGACCGTCACGAACTCGAAAAGCTGATTACGCAATTCCCTCGGCAAAGCTCGCAGTTGCTGCGCACCTTCTGCTGTGTACCGAAAGATCGGGGGGACTTTGTTCTCACGCTCCAACTGAGCCAGTTCCGTTTTTCGCCGATTCACCCGCTTGAAATCGATTTGGGCAAGGATGCCATTCGGAGCGTCATCGCCAAGCCGATGGGGGAACGGAGACCGCCATCCCGCGATTCCAATGACAACTGCGACCAGGAAGACGAAACAAATCGCGAGGCGTAACGAAACATCGCCGCGACTTAGTTTACCACCAAGTCGTGCGGCCCAAGATTCAGTCCTGAGACTGCCGATCCGGGTTGTTCGTGTTCTACGTGCAGGAAAGATTCGCATTAATTTACCCTGTCATCGCGGTAGCAGGCCGCGTCGACATGACTATGTCGAGATCTGCTCGCCGGTCGCAGGAGGGCCGTTATCGGTGTCTGACGAGGCCGAGGCTGGCGGCGCGACTGGCGCGGGCGATTGCAATGTTTCCGCTGAAGCCGCTGTACCGTTTGAGTGTCTGACATGATTCGAGCGAGGACGAGATCCGTTGGCTCGTTCGTGGCGATCTGCATCGTAGGCAGCCACGATTCGGCGAACGAGAGGATGACGGACAATGTCCTCGCCTGCCAACTCAATCGAAGCAACCCCTTTAACGTGTCGCAATCGCCGGATCGCGTCGACCAATCCGCTCTCGATATTATCAGGCAGATCCGTTTGAGTGGCATCACCGGCAACAACGATTTTGGAATGATGCCCCATTCGAGTCAAGAACATCATCATTTGGGTGATGGTCGTGTTCTGAGCTTCATCGAGAATCATGAATGTATTGTTCAGCGTCCGTCCGCGCATGAACGCCAGCGGGATGATTTCAATGACATCCTTATCCAGATACTTTTGAACCTGCTCGAAGTCCAAAATATCACCGAGCGCGTCCAACAACGGTCGCAGAAATGGATTGACCTTGGCGAGCATATCGCCCGGCAAGAATCCCAGTCGCTCACCGGCTTCGACCGCAGGTCGGACCAGCACGATTTTGCGGACCTGCTCCAGACGCAGGGCGTTGATGGCCATGGCAACTGCGAGATAGGTCTTCCCCGATCCGGCCGGCCCCGCGCAAATCGTCAAGTCATTTTCGCGAATCGCCTGGATGTAGCCCTGTTGACCCGCCCCCATCGGCCGGATCTTGCGTGCCTTGTGAAAGACATCGATTGTGTCATCGTGCCCCGTAGTAGTCACTACCGTGGCGTGGCCCAAGGCTCGGTCGAGGTCGTCCTCTTCCAGAACTCCGGTGCGTTCGATGACCGACTTTAATTCGGCGAAGACTTTGGTTCCCAAGGCCACCTGAGCGTGGTCACCATGCAGGTGCAATTCGTCACCGCGGAGAACAACATCGATATGCAGGACATCTCGCAATCGACGGAGATTCTTGTCACGTGTGCCAAACAGGCTTCGAACATCTTCGTGATTGCGGAACTGGATTCGTCCTTCGGACATAAACCTTCTCACCGACCTATGGAAATTCGTGGCCCGGTGCCACGACAGAGCACGTTTATTCTACACCTTTTGTATGCCGCAAGCAAAACGCCGATCGCCACTTGTTCGATCGTGCCCTCACTGTCGACAGAATCCGCAAACTCAACCAACACTTCCAATTCCGTGCAGAGAGCGTCAAATAATTCCGGTTACTCCTACGATGTCAGAGGTAGCGATTGTGTTCAAGTCACGGGCGGTAGGGGATCGATCACAGGGGGGCTTGGCTCCATAGCGCCCGAACGCGACCGACGAACCCGTAAAATCGTCGTGATACGTTCGACACGGACGCCAGTCCCCTCGGGCCATTTGTTTGCGGGAATATTGATCCATGTACGAAGCCCAATTTCTCTTGAAACGCCGACCATTTGCCGCCACTCCGGATCCTCGCTGCTTTCTAGCGAGTGGCCAGATTCAGTCCGCGCTGGATGAACTGGTCGTTTGCGTCGAACAGGGGCAAGGAGTGGCCGTCGTTTCGGCTCCAGCAGGCACTGGCAAAACACTGCTCTGCGAGCGGTTGCGATCGGAATTGGAAAGCCGTTTCCAAGTCGTGTTGCTTCCGCACGCCAGTTTTTTGACTCGACGAGCCATTCTGCAATCAATCCTCGCTGATTTGAATCACTCGTACCGACGCCAGGACGAGCAGGAATTGCGACTCGAACTGTCACCCGCCATTCGTGCGCTCAGTCCAAAACGAGAAGCGATGGTATTGATTCTTGACGAAGCGCACATGCTGGCGGAAGACCTGCTGGAAGAACTGCGAATTCTCTCAGACCTGTCCGATCATGGTCGCCCTCTGGTCAGACTTGTCCTTGTCGGCCAACCTGGCATCGAAGAAACCCTCGCTCGGCCGAGCCTGGAAGCATTGAATCAGCGAATACGTGCTCATGTTTGCCTCGATTCCTTTGACCGCGCGACCGCGGTCGACTATGTCGACTATCGAATCACGTGGGCGGGCGGGCGCACCGGCGAAATATTCACTCCTGACGCGCTGGATCTGATCTATCGGGCCAGTGACGGCGTCCCCCGTTGCATCAATCAACTTTGCGATCACGCATTGCTGCTGGCCTATGTCGCCGAACAGAAGCCGGTGACCGCTGCCACGATTCGCGAAGCGTTGAAAGATCTTCGCCAACTGCCGCTCCATTGGAACGAGAGTTTGCTCGCAGATCAGTCAGATGAGCCGACCGTTTCCGCCTTCGACGCGATTGACGACCGGCAGCCAACTGAAAATTCAAATCAGGAGGTGCAATCCTTCGAGTTTGGAGCAGACCTGCCATTAAGCAATACGACCGTCCAGTCCCACGAGGCAGACGATTTTGCGTTGGAAGAAGTCGACCAGCCGCCAGCGGACGAGGTTCAGGTTCGTGGTCAACAGACCGAAGTACGCGCGTTCATGGGGGCAAACCTTGGCAAGGCAACATTGAAAAACTCGCTTCCACTGCAAGCCTCACGACGTATCGAGACAATCGCACCGGGCGTGGTGATGGAAGAAATCGTCAGTGACCGATATGCCGCGATCGACGGCGGCTTCCCGCTGCCAACAGCGATCAAAAATCAACGCGAGATGATCTCGGCTGGACTGACTGGCTCGGAAAGCAAAAGTGACACGTCCAACGATCAATCGGTTCGCGTTGAGACTGTCGAATCAGATTTGATTTCGGAAGGAATCGACGACAGTTCCTCGGAGACTTTCGAAGAAGTATGTAGTCGGCTGGACGGGATGCTGCCCGAATTCAACGAAGATCCAGGCTGGGACACGTCAATCTTAGAGACGGCTTTCAGGAAGCCCAGATCGAACTCGGTGGGTGACGCGGACGAATGGGATTCTCTGGAAGAAGAACTCGGAGTCAGCGTCTGCGAACTCGCCAGCGAAGTCCGCGCAGGATTGAAATCCGAGGAGAGTGGCACAGAAATCGAACTGCGTCAGATCCTGGGCACGACTCAATCAGTAACGATTGAAGTCGGTGCCGCAGATCCAGCCCATCAGACCACATCATCCACGACCGAATCGACTGAGCGACCCTATCGTAACCTGTTTAGCCGTTTGCGACGAAAACAACAGGGATTGCTGTAGTCTGCACTAAGGTCGATTCACATACGAATGGTTGACCTCTTGAGCGACCCAATCCTGAAGTGCTCGCACTTCAGGGGCGGGCTGCTGTCGCATCGCTTTTAACGCATGGACGACGGCAACACAGCCTGGAAGCGTGGTCACACACGAGACGCCGTTCATGACGGCGGCGGCGCGGATGCGTCCCTCGTCAGTCCTGGCCCCTTTTCCACTCGGCGTGTTGAAAATGAAGGCGATCTGCTTATTGGCCATGTAGTCGAGCAGGTTGGGCCGACCTTCCTGCAGCTTTCGAACGGTGTCGACTTCCAGACCGAAGTCACGGAAAATACGCGCCGTCCCGCTGGTGCAGAGGATGTGGAACCCCATTTCTTGGAGCTGTCGGATCTGTGGAACGAGCGCCTCTTTGTGCCTGCCTGCCAGGCTGACGAAGACCGTGCCCGTTTGTGGCAGCTTGGTCCCGGCCGCAATCTGGCTCTTGGCGAATGCCATCGGAAAGTCGTCCGAGATCCCCATCACTTCACCGGTCGACTTCATTTCAGGGCCGAGAATGATGTCCACACCGACGAATCGGTTGAACGGGAATACACTCTCTTTGACTGATGTGTAGTTCGGCACGACTTCCTGAGTCACACCCTGCTCGGCCAGCGAAACGCCGGCCATGATCTTGGCCGCAATCTTGGGCAGAGGCACATTGGTCGCTTTGGAAACGAATGGCGACGTACGGCTGGCACGCGGATTCACTTCCAGAATATAGACCAGATTTTCACCTTCGGACTGTTTCACAGCGAACTGCAGATTCATCAGTCCGCGCACTTGCAGCGCTTTGGCCAGCGAATACGTGGCTTGCTTGATCTCTTCGACGACCGAGTCGGGAAGATTGTACGGGGGCAACACGCAGGCTGAATCCCCGGAGTGGACCCCGGCTTCTTCGATGTGTTCCATCACGCCGCCGACCAGGGTGAGTTGTCCGTCGGACACTGCATCGACATCGACTTCAACAGCGTCTTCCAGGAACTTGTCGACCAGGATCGGGCGATCTGGAGAGGCACTGATTGCTTCGGTCATGTAACGCGTGATCGTCTCATCGTCGTAGCATATCTCCATCGCGCGTCCACCCAACACATAGCTGGGGCGAACCAGGACGGGATAGCCGATTTCGTTCGCAATCCGACGAGCGCCATGGGCATCGGTCGCGGTCCCATTCGGCGGCTGTCGCAAGCCCAGTCGATCAAGAATCTCTTGGAATCGTTTGCGATCTTCGGCGGCATCAATCATATCGGGGCTGGTCCCGATGATATTCACACCGGCCGCCTCCAGGCCGCGTGCCAGGTTCAGCGGTGTCTGCCCGCCGAACTGCACGATGACTCCGTCCGGTTGCATTCGGTCGCAAATGTTCAGCACGTCTTCCGTCGTCAGCGGTTCGAAGAACAGCAGATCGGACGTGTCGTAGTCTGTCGAAACCGTCTCCGGATTTGAGTTGACCATGATGCTCTCGATGCCGAGTTCACGTAACGCGAACGACGCCTGACAGCAACAATAGTCGAATTCGATCCCTTGACCGATGCGATTCGGACCACCACCCAGAATGATAATCCGTCGACGTTTTCCCTTCGGAGGAGTTTCGTCTTCGGACTCGTACGTGGAGTAGTAGTAAGGGGTATAGGCTTCAAATTCCGCAGCACAGGTATCCACCTGTTTGAAAGTAGCCACAATTCCGAGCGCTTTGCGATGGCTGCGGACATCGATCTCGGTCGAATCCCACCAGAATGCAAGTTGCCGATCGGAATAACCGTTCCGCTTGGCGGTACGGATCAATTCCGGTGGCACATCTTCCAAACGACCGAGCTGCCGAAGTTCGTCTTCCAGGACGACGAGTTGGCGAATCTGATTCAAGAACCAAGGATCGATGTTCGTCAGTTCAAAAATCTGCTCGACCGACATCCCCGCTTTGAAGGCGTAGCGAACATAGAAGATTCTGTTTTCGTTCGGCCGGGCCAGCTTGCTTTCGATTTCGTCGTTGCTTGGTTGCTGCGGCGTTCCCCACAAATCTTTCTTTCCGGCTCCCAACCCGAAATGCCCGATTTCCAGGCCTCGTAGTGCCTTCTGCAGTGATTCTTTGAACGTGCGACCGATGGCCATCGTCTCACCGACGGACTTCATCTGCACAGTCAGTTCGGGATCGGCTTCGGGAAATTTCTCGAACGTCCAGCGCGGGATTTTCGTCACCACATAGTCGATCGACGGCTCGAAGCAGGCGAGCGTTTCGCGAGTAATATCGTTCTTAATCTCGTCCAATCGATAGCCGATCGCCAGCTTCGCGGCGATCTTGGCGATCGGAAAACCGGTCGCCTTGGATGCCAATGCGCTGGAGCGGCTGACTCGCGGATTCATTTCGACAACGACCATTCGGCCGTCGCGTGGATTGATGGCGAACTGCACATTCGAACCACCGGTCTCGACACCAATCTCGCGAATGCACGCGATCGTCGCGTCGCGCATCCGCTGGTATTCCTTATCGGACAGGGTCTGAGCCGGTGCAACGGTGATGGAATCGCCGGTGTGAACCCCCATCGGGTCGAAATTCTCGATCGAGCAGATGATGACGACGTTGTCGGCCACGTCGCGCATCACTTCCATCTCGTACTCTTTCCAGCCGATGATGCTTTCTTCCAGCAACACTTCGTGGACGGGCGACAGTTCCAAGCCCTTGCGAACCTTTTCGTCGAATTCTTCTCGATTGTAGGCGATCCCGCCCCCGACGCCGCCGAGGGTAAAACTGGCGCGGATGATGATGGGCAGACCGATGTCGTCCAACGCCTTGCGTGCATCGTCCATATTATGAACGATCTGGCTGCGGCAGACCTGGAGGCCAATCTTGATCATGGCCTGCTTAAACGTATCGCGCTCTTCGGCCTTCGCGATTACGCTGGCTTTCGCCCCAATCATCTCAACGCCGAATTTTTCGAGGATCCCGTGTCGAGCCAGATCCATGGCGATGTTGAGCGCCGTCTGTCCACCCAAGGTTGGCAAGACGGCATCGGGGCGTTCGACTTCGATGATCTTAGAGACGTACTCCAAGGTAATCGGTTCGATATACGTCCGATCCGCCATATGCGGATCTGTCATGATGGTGGCTGGATTTGAATTCACCAGCACCACCTCGTAGCCCTCCTCTCGAAGGGCTTTACAGGCTTGCGTTCCCGAATAGTCAAATTCGCAAGCCTGACCGATGACGATCGGGCCGGAACCAATGATCAGAATTTTATGGAGGTCGTCGCGGCGAGGCACGGCGGCAGTCCTTGCGATGGAGCGAGGATACGGAGGCAGGACGAATCGGCGACCGCTGCTCCAACGGGGCTAATTCGCGCAAAAAGCACCCGAGCCTACCATGCCACGCGACAGATTCAAGGAACCCACCCTACTTGCGTCGACTCGTAAGGTTCCGCCCTCGTTCGTCAAGGAACTATCTCGTGGAATCTCGTTGCGCACTCAAAAGTTACGCATTTCGTTCGTTGTATGATATTTGGCTTTTTCGAAGTGGTGAACTTCGATTAGTTCGGCACCGGCTTCGGCGATCCGTGTTCGACGAAATCGGCTTCGTCCTCTTGCGCCAGCATCATGTCGGTCGAGGTGGGATCGATGGTTCGGCAACAGGCCGTCAGCCGCGTGGAAATTTCGCGGACTTCGTCCTGCCAAGCGCTCGCTTCCATCCCCGGCGGAGTGAGTTGCTTGAACTCACCCAACAGCAAAACCATGCGCAACAAATGACGGAAAATCAGCCCTTCGTGCTTCGTCAGATCGCGACCGGAGACATAGTTCCAGAAGTTATCGCCCCAATTCTCAAGCAGATCCGTCGCGACCATGACAGGTTGAACCGTCAAATCATGAACTTCGGGGTATTCGGACTCGAACAGCATACGCACCTTTTCTGCCAGCGCTGGAGCGTACTTGCGTTCCTCGAACGGAATGTCAGGATCGAATTCAGGGTACAGATCGCCGGCGGCGATCAAGCCGCGCTGTACGAGTTCATTGTCGATCCTCTCCAAAGCCAGCGGGCCCGGAGGTAATTTGTGAGGTGGCGGAACGCGCACAGTCCGCATCAGATTGCGGGGCAGTTCTAAAACGCTTTCGAGTAACAGCATTCGCTCGACTCGATCGGCGGCCCCCAGATGACTGACGAGAAACATGCCATAGATTGGGTTTACGCTACGAAAGACGAAGAGTTCTTGAAGACGATCAGTGGGATGCGCCAAGATTGGTCGATAGCGGTTTCGATCTTTATTCTCATCCGGCTTCTCAAGCTTCTTGCCTGTCCGTTCGAGGTGTTTCTGGTCGACCTGCGTTTGCAGTTGTTGCGAGAGCCAGGAAACTTTTGGAGTCTCGACTTCAACAGCGGGTGCCTCGCCGGGGTGAACGACTGCGGGCGGCGGTGGGGGCGGGGGATCGAGTCGGATGAAGTCTCCAGCGTGCAGCGTGACCAGCATCTTTTCGAGGTGTTTTTCGCTCACTTCCAGTTGCTTGGGGTCCATCAGTCGCTTGTGAACCAGTGTTCGCAGATGGTCAACCTCGGGCGAGATCTGCAGCATGTAGGCGAGCAATCGCCACGGTAGCGGGCCGCGGCTGACGAGATCACCAGGCTGTGCGAATCGCAGCTTCTCAAACTGCTGATCATTCCAGTATTGCCGCTCGGGACTGCGAGTCGGCATTTTCTTTTTCATCGCCTTCTTAGCACGGATCAACAACGGGTCTTTTGTATCTTCTGGAATCTGGTCATACTGCTGCTTCCATCGTAAAATCCGCACGTCGTCTTCATGAGCCAAAGCATAAACAAAGCCTTCCTTGTCGAACTGAGGTCGGCCGGCACGTCCGAAAATCTGATGAGCCGAACTGGGGTCGATGATCTTTTGCTCGCCGGGCTTACCCTTAAGAAGTGATGGAAGGACCACGGAGCGAGCGGGCAGATTGATGCCAGCCGCCAGTGTTTCCGTGCAGACGCAAATCGTCAGCAGCTTCTTCTGAAACAGCTCTTCCACGATTCGCTTATACTTCGGCAGGATCCCCGCATGATGCACGCCTACGCCGCGCATCAACAGTTGCCGCATCTTCGGGCCGACTCCCTTTGACCAATCCAGCTTGTCGAGTTCGGCAATCAATCGCTTCTGCTGACCATCGGCCAGCATCGACTTCCCTTTCAGTTCTTCGGCGACACTCCAGCATTGGTCGCGATTAAAACAAAAGACGAGCGAGGGAGTTCGGCGGGCTTCTTCGTCACCGACGGCCATTTCTTCCAGGTGCTCGGTCAGCAGTTTGTCTGGCACCCATTGAAACTGAAGTACGACCCGACGATCAGAACTTTGAATCAATTCCAGACGCCGGCCATGAGTCTTGGCACACCAGATCGTGAACGCGGCCGCATTGCCGATCGTCGCCGACAACAACAGCAATCGAATATGCTTCGGCATCAAAGCCAGAGAAAATTCCCACACGATCCCTCGTTCGGGATCGGAGAAACAGTGGAATTCATCCATCACGATGGCAGAGACATGATCAAAGTCGAGGGCCGCCGAGGGGCTAGATGCAGCCGGGACTGCTGCTTGTGTTGCCGCAACCGGTGCCGATTCGGGCTCTTCTTCCCAGCCAATCACATCGCCGTCGGCAGTGATGTCTGTTGAGGGTGGTGCGGAGACGATGGAAGCTGCAGATTTCTGGTCTTCGATCGCCAGAGCCGCTTGCGCATCAGAATGTGCTGCCCAGTGAGTGTTCAACAATCGATTGAGCAGGATTTCGGCAACGACCACCAGGACTCGCGCATGCGGATTAACGCGACGATTGCCCGTCACGAGGCCCACTTGTTCGCGTTCGTAGCCCCAGGAAGCGACAGTATCTTGTAGCTCCCTGAATTTCTGTTCGGTCAAAGCAATCAGGGGCGTGGTGTAATAGATCGTCTTTCCGGTTGCCAGCGCCTCGTAGATCGCGCCTTCGGCAATCAGCGTCTTGCCTGTTCCCGTCGGCGCGCAAACCATCACGCCGCTCGTGGATTCGAACCAGGCGAGGATCGCTTCCTCCTGCACCGGGTAAGGGGTGTAAGGAAGCGAGTCGAGAAATTTGAGGGCCAGATCATCTCTGGAAAAATCAGTGGGGTGCGAGAGAGTCATCGCGGCATGATAGTCGGAACCCTCGATCTTTCGCGACTGACTTCGGGGCACAACCTCGGTCAGTCAACATAGACGAACTCATTCGCATTCAGCAGCATCCGGCAAAGTTGAGGCAGCCCGCGAGACTGTGCCAGTTTCACCGCCGTACCCTGTTCTTGGACGGTCGGATCGCGTCCGAAAGCGAATTGAAAGGCTTGAGTGACAGAGACATGGAGATCCTCCCCCGCCTTGGCGCTGATTCGTTGCGAAAAATATTCGCTTTGCCGGAGCATGAAGTCGTTGTTCAGCAAAGCCAGCGATTGCAGCGCGGTCGTGGTTGTGTTGCGAACTGGGACCAGATTTGCGGCACTCGGACAATCCAGCGTCGTGAGGAACGGATGGCTCGTCGTCCGCACCGCGAATCGATAGACGCTGCGACGCCAGAGATCCGGTGAATCCGGCGTGATATACCGATAGACCGGCGCGTACTCTTCCTGATATTCGAAGTCGCGATATCCAGGACCGAACATCGCCGGGTTCAGCTTGCCACTCACGAACAATGTTGCATCGCGCACCGATTCTGCGTCCAGGCGACGAGTATTCATCCGCCACAACAGTCGGTTTCCGGCATCGACCTGAACTGATCGACTCACAGAATCGAGTGATGTTTCAGGGGCGGCTGACTGTTGACGATAGGTTGCGCTCGTACACATTAACCGATGCATCGACTTCAGCGACCACTTTTGGGCAAGCAGTTCGTCTGCCAACCAGTCAAGTAGCTCGGGATGCGAAGGGAGACTTCCACCGACTCCGAAGTCACTCGGGGTTTCAACGAGGCCCATTCCGAAGTGATGGTGCCATAGCCGGTTGACGATGACCCGACGCGTAAGCGGGTTTGCTTCAGACGCAATCCACTCTGCAAAGGCCTGGCGACGGACTGCGTCAGTCGACTGCGCAGATCCCAGTTCAGGATTCAACCCGCGGACACACGCCAAGGCGGCTGGGGCCACCTGGTCACCGACCTGTTCGGGGTCGCCGCGTTTCAGGATGTTTATCGCGGGGGGAGCCTCGGCCACGGCCGCATAGACTCTTCGCGGTGACGGCAGTAATCCAATCTCGTGCTGGATGTCGACGCGACGCTGTTGAAGTCGAACGACTTCTTGCTTCTCGATGTCGGATAATAACGGCGGCTGGGGGGCCACTAACTTCGCATCTGCGAAGCAGATCTGATCGTGACCGATTCCGTTGCCGCCATCAGTCGACATCAGAGTGAGAAATCGAGCACGCTCCGGAAGCATCACTTCGATCGCGTGGCTGCCGTCATCGCGTCCGAAATTGACGCGATCTGCTTTCAGATCGCCATCGACATATACGTAATAACTGGCCCCGCTGCGAGGCGTCTGGCCAAAGTATCCTGCGGTCGCGATGAACTTCATCACCGAGGGCGCGCCAGCATCGCGCAGAGCAGCGAGATCGAATGTGACCGCCGCGTTGGCGTGCAGCGAGAGCAGCGTATGATCACCGGTCGCATAGTCGACTCCGTCGAGCTTAGTCGAAAAAAACGAGTTGATCGGGCCAGACCGAATCGCATCCCATGTCTGCCCGGAAGTGCGCGGCACGTTCATCAACCTGAGACCGGTGGACGTAATCTGCGTTCCTTCAGGACTCAAATCGGGGACCACGACTCCATCAATGAACTTGACGCTGGACTTGGCGAAGACATTCGGTTTCGCCCCTTCAAGCAATCCGCGTTTGGGCAATTGAGGGTTTCCAGTGACGGGATCAATTCCCTGCCCCACGGTGCCGGTCCCGAACCCGTCGCCGCCGCCGACGATATCCGCCAAGTCACGACCTTGGCCGTTCAAACTGGCCAGGGAAATGCGAATCTGCTGCAGTTCTGCATTGAGTCGCTGGCGTCGCTGGGCCAGTTCCTTGACTTCGCTGGGGCTGACATCACGTTCGGCACGTTTGACTCCCGCAAATACTGCCCACAGGCTGTAGTATTCCCGTTGGGAAATCGGATCGAGTTTGTGATCGTGGCAGCGAGCGCAATTGATGGTGACGCCGCACGCGGCCGTCATGACTTGAGTCACCATATCATCCAGATCATCGGCACGAGCCAGTCGCTTTAACACGGGGCTAGGCGTTTCCACCTGTCCCACAAAGTCCCAGGGGCCGGCAGTCAGAAAACCAGTCGCGATGACGGCCTCGGGATCATTCGGCCGCAGCACATCGCCAGCGAGTTGATCACGCAAGAAATCATCGTAGCGTTTGTCGGCGTTCAACGCTCGAATGACCCAGTCACGAAACGGCCAGGCATTGTCGCGCCGCTGATCGCGTTCAAATCCATGCGTATCGGCATAATGAGCGATATCCAGCCAGTGGCGGGCCCAACGCTCACCATAGTGCGGTGAATCGAGGAATCGATCGACCAGTTCTTCATAGGCATTCGGATCGCGACTCTTGATGAAAACATCAATCTCGTTCGGCGTCGGTGGCAGTCCCAGCAGGTCGAAGGAGAGTCGGCGGATCAGAGTCCTGCGGTCCGCTTCGGCAGAGGGTTGGAGATCGTTGGCCTCCAATTTCGCGAGAATAAACCGATCAATGGGATTGCGAACCCACGACGACTTGTTCACGTCTGGAACTGATGGTCTTTGAACCGGTTGGTAAGACCACCACAGGCGACCATCAGCTTGCCGCTCTTGCAGGGTCATCCCGTCGGGCCAGACTGCTCCGCTCTTAATCCAAGTGCGTAGTCGATCAACTTCCGCCTTTGTCAGCGGGGTTCCTTCGGCAGGCATCTGTGGCTTGATGCCGGCCACCATTTCGATCAGCAGGCTTTCGTCAGGTTTCCCTGCCACGATCACTGGACCGCTATCGCCGCCCGTTAAGGTGCTCTCACGCGAAGAGAACGACAAGCCTCCTCGAGGCTTTTCCGTCGAGTGACAGCGGACGCAACGTTGCTCCAAGATCGGGGCCACGGAATCCGCAAATCGATCCGGTTCAGCCCCGTTCGCTACGGTTGCACACCCGCAGAGGAACAGCAGCGAACTGATCAACCTGAGCTCAACAAATTGCATTGAGTTGCTTTCGACTGGTGATCTCGGCCTGGCTTGGACTTTACGACCTGTGCCCGTGTGGGAAGTCACTCAGTATTTGCAGCATTCGCTCGCCGCGCGGAACATCGAGTTGATCTCCTTCGGGCGCACGTCCTAATTGTGTCAGCAAATGTTCGGCTTGCTCAAACGGGCAATACTTTTCCCATTTCGCGACCAGCTTCTGAAAGTCAGGATCGCGAAGCGCGTCGGCCATCGTCGCAAATCGTTTCAGTTGATGAGCCGAATTGGTCGCCAGAATCAGCGTGCGGCATCGGTCAGCAACTTCCAGCCAACCCGCCTCACAGGCTTCGACCCCCGCCAGCAGGAGGAACCTATCTCGTGTCGGCGCCTGCTGCTTTTCGTCGGAAATTACTGCCAGTTGAACGTAGGCGCACATGGCAATTTCGTGATCATGCATGGCGGTAAAAGTCTGATTTGAGAAGGACTTAGAACGGAATCCGCAGGCCGTCATAGGAGAGTTCGACACCCTTCGGCAGCCGCGCGTTTGTTTCGCTGTACTCCAAGTAGTGCGAGACGTGAGTCAGATAAGACCGCTTCGGCTTCACTCGCTCGATCGCTTCCAATGCTTGTGGAATACCGAAATGCGTGGCATGAGGCTCATCTCGAAGTGCATCTATGACCAAGACATCCAAGCCTTCGAGCAGCGGCCAGCTCTCGTCCGGAATAAAGCTGACATCCGTGCAAAACGCCACGTTCCCGACTCGAAAACCCAGGACAGGAAGTTTCCCGTGAATCAAGCGAATCGGAATGACCTGCACGCCTAGTAACTCAAAGGGTTCTAAGCCGATCCGGCGTAGTTCCAGTTGCGGAATCGCGCCATAGTGCAATTCGGGATCGAATGGCGCAAACGCGTAGGAATAGGCGGCGCGGACCTGGTTTTCAACGATTTCTTCACAATACAGCGGGATTGCCTGCTTCAAGCGATAGCCGAAGAGCCTCAGATCATCCAATCCGAACAAATGATCGGCGTGGCTATGAGTGTAAACGACGGCGTGGGCCACATCGATTCGCTCACGAATCAATTGAATCCGCATCTCGGGAGGCGTGTCGATCAAGAACGTCCCGGTCCCCGTCTGAACGGCGACTCCGGTTCGCGTTCGGTTATTTCGCGGATCCGTCGACTCACAGACCGCGCAATGGCAACCAATAATTGGCACCCCGTGGCTGGTTCCTGTTCCGAGCAGAATCAGTTCCCGACGAGAAGTAGAGATTACAGACATCTGTCCTATGCCGAATTGCGAGCACAACCAAGTTTATGTGGGCTCACTCAGTGTATCAGAGGGCCGGTTCGCCCGCACGGATCGCGCTCCGATGGGTTTCTAGACATTGATGCCTAAAACCCTAGCGAGAGCTAGATGGCCAGTTGGCAGAGTGTCATTTTTTCCATGCAATTTCCAGCTGAAAACAAGGGCGTTCCTGTCGTCAGTCTAGATTCATGTTCCGCGTGGCACGCTGGTTGCGTCAGCGGACTCTCCGTCGAAATGACTTCGACTTGACCGCCGCACGGAGGCAATCGATACCAGAAAATTCCCGAGCGGTCGCTTCCACCAAGGGTAGTTCGACTGGAGGTGTAGCCGGAGACGGTCCGATGGCCGTAGCCGGGCGAGCGCCTATGCTTCCAGTCGACTACTCTTTTCTTTGGGCCTAATTTCTATTCAGGCGCGGACCGGCGGACCTTCTCGACGGATTAACCTTTCCTCAATCGCTCGGAAAGACAGACTGTGTTAATTCGAGGGCGTAGTCGCATCCGCAGGAAGGGGTGACGATGGCGGTGGGTCTGCTTTGAATTCGAGCATTGCAATTTGCTCGTGACCTGAGGCGTAGAGGGTGTCCTGGGTGTCGTTTAGGACGAACTTGTGGACGTGCATGGGCATCTTGTCTTGGTGCAGGACCTTCCCTGTTTGGGAATCGTAGAACGAGGCGAAGCCGCCGTTGTCGCCGCCGGCGCAGACGAGCCAGTTGCCTTCGCTAGAGAACGCGATCTGCTCCACAAGGCCTTTAAATTTCGTGTCGGAGATTTCCTGGACTCGCTGCTTGGAGGCCCAGTCGAAGATCTCGACCCGCGAGGGCCCATCGAGATGATCAATATTTCCGATGGTTCCGACGCCGCCCGCCGCGATCAACTTGCCATCGGCCGAGAACGCCAGGCTGCGAATGCCGCCGATGGAGTGTCGACGCTGCTTGGGATCCCAGGTGTACAGAACGGGAGCTTCCAGTTCGGAGACTTTCTTGCCGGACGCGACATCCCAGACGGCGATGTGGCCGACCTTGTCGCCCGTCGCCAGCAATTGCCCGTCGCGAGAGAACGCCACGGCGTACAGCATCGACGGGAAGTGGTGCGGCGTCATGGTCAAGTGGCCGACCAGCGTGTGCAACAGATTGCCGGTGGCAGCGTCCCACAGTTTACATTGCATGTCATCGGCGACACTGGCGATCACCTTGCCGTCGGGCGAGGAGATCACATCGCGAATCCATTTGTCGTGCGCATTGATGGAGCGAACTGGCTCTCGTTTTTGAGCGTCCCACCAAATCAACCGTCCGTCATAGCTGCCTGTCACGACCTGATCGGCGGTGCGAGCGATTCCGGTGACGTAACTCTGATGGCCGTCGCCCGTAAACTCGACAGGCTGCGGCTTATCTGCCGCCAGATCGAGTTCGTAGACGTTAAAGTCTGAACTACCGAAGACCAAGCGTTGAGTGCCTGGGAGTAAAGTGATGCAAAGTGCGATGCCCTTCACTCGTACTGTCTTGGCGATCTTGAACTTGGTGGGATCAGCGGTCGACATTTCTTGGATCTCCGAGACTTAGCGGGCAGGCAATTATGCGGCAGAGGTGGGGTTGGTAAAGGGCCGACCGTCACTGTCGTATCGCGTTCTCACTGGTTTCGCAGTGTTCTTCAGGCCAGGACTTCCATGGCTGGCTTGGCACCGAAATCTACGATGGGGATCGGCCTCGCCCCGACGTAGTATTCTTTGTTATGGTCAATTCCCAAGGCTTCGAAGATAGTGGCGAAGAGGTCGCCCGATTTCATTTCGCCATCCACGACTTTGTGTCCGTCTTCGTCTGTCTTCCCGTAAACGGCCCCGCCCTTGATTCCGCAACCCGATAACGTGCAACTCCAGGCGCTCGCAAAGTGATCGCGGCCGAGGCTGGCGTTGATGTGCGGGGTGCGACCGAATTCGGCGAGCGTGATCACCAACGTGCTCTCCAACAGGCCGCGTTGTTGGAGGTCGTCGAGCAGAGCTGACATGCCCTGATCGAGGTCGGCGCAGAGTTCCAAGTGGGTTTCAAAGTTCTGACCGTGACTGTCCCACCATGCACGCGCCACCTTGACGAAGGGAACGCCTGCTTCGACGAGCCTGCGGCCAATAAGGCATTGCTCTTGGAACTGAGTCGGGCCGTAGAAATCTCGAGCAGACTGCGGTTCCATGTTGATGTCGAACAGTTTCTCGCTGGCCATGATCCCGCGAACGCGTTCGTACGCCATGCCGTGGCTCGCGACAGAGGGATCGTATCGCTTATCGGCGAACCGTTTGGCCAGCAGTTTCTGTAGGTCAGCCCGTTCTTGATGATCAATTTCGCTCATCGAATCGGGTCGACGGATATTCGGCGGGATCATGCTTTCGGTCAGAAAGGTCGGTGCGTAGCGTGCTCCGAGGAAGCCGGCTCCCCCTTTGTGTCGGCCTTCGGTTTCTGAATACATCGAGACATAGTCGGGAACCTGGCTATCAGCTCGACCGAGTTCGCGGGCGATGAGTGCTCCCAAGTCAGGGTAGTCGACCGCTTGCTCCATCGCGCGACCGGTCTCCATCAATCGCGTCCCGCCGCCGTGATCTGCGTTGCGAGTGTTCAGGGAACGGATGATGGCGGTGGTCTTCAGCCGTTGTGCCATCTTGGGCATCAACTCGCTGATCTGGACGCTGGGAATGTCCGTGGAGATCGCGCGAAACGGTCCGCCGGTCAAACGGCCAGGTTTGGGATCCCAGGTTTCAAACTGACTGGCACCACCACCCAACCACAGCAGAATCACGCTCTTTTGCTGGCGCTTTAGTTCTGCGGCGAGGCACGGGTTCTTGAGTGCATCCATCACTCGCATATTGGCGGCGAAGGCAGTCGCCCCGGCAAACACGGTCCTGCCGAGGAAACCTCGTCGACTGACACCGTGATCGGACGAGCCACAGAACGAAGAGTTCGCATGCGCCATTTGTTGATCCTTTGGCAATTGGTGACGTGGTCGCGATCGACGATTCTGCTTCAGGCGGTCTAGTGATTGAAACGCAATTCAGGGCTGGTTAGCAGCGCCCAAACCATTTGACGCAGGCCGGCTACTGGCTCTGCTCGTTTATCAAGGAATTGCTCACAGGCGGCGAGTTCTTCCCCGCTGGGGGGACGCGTGAGTATGGCCCAGTAAGCTGCGGTAATCTGTTTCGACTTGTCCGTTTCAGGGCGAATTGCGCCGATGAGTCGATCCGACGAATCTCGCAGGTAGTCGTCGGCAACTTGAGAGCTGTTGCTGAAGAGGAGTGCTTCATCGACGCCAACCTGGAAGTTTTCACCGGGTTGCTCGAATTGATGGGCGAACCCTTCACAGTTCCGCTCGAGTTCGTCGCGACGTTTCTGCCATTCGTCGCCGGTGGATTCCGGCTTGTACGTTTCAGGAGCCGCGCTGGCCATGCGTAGTGACATGGAGTATTGCCGCGGTGTGAGTGGGCGGATCAAAGCGACAGCGAACAGGTCTGCTGAAGGAGAGGCAGTTGAGCCGGACCATTCGCTGGATCTGGCGTAGGCCTGACTGAGAACAATCCCACGGACGAGGCGTTGCAGATCGTACTTGTGAGAGATCAGATCGCGGGCGAGCCAATCAAGGAGCTCGGGGTGGCTCGCGGAATTTGCCGAGTGCATCTGGTCAAGAGGATGAACTAGTCCCCGCCCCAGGAACATGGCCCAGACTCGATTGACGATCGCTTTTGCGAACAACTGATCATTGCCGGATTGCAGAGCGATTTCGACGAGTTTAGCTCGTGGACTGAAGGGTGGCTTCGTGATGGGGCCGGCCTTGTCGTCCTGCATCTGTTTTTTGACTTCTTCGTCCCGCTGTTTGCGTTCGTCCGCGCTGACCTCAACGACGGGTTCGTCGACGATTGTGCCCGTGAGAAACATCAGTCGTGCGACTTTGTCTTCGCCCTTGGTTGTTTTGAATTTGACTTCGCCGGCGAACTTCTCTGCAACCAAGTTCTTCTTGGTGACGTATGTTCGCTGGAAGAATGACGCCAGTCCGTAGTAGTGGTCCTGCTTCCAATCGTCGACAAGGGGATGATCGTGGCACTTGGCGCAACTAACGTTGACGCCGAAAAAGATCGTGCTGGTTTCGTTGGTGAGTTCGTCGAGCTCCTTGGCCCTGACGCGAACGAAAGTGGTCGCGGCCTTGGTCTCGGGATCGTCTTCATTGCCAATCAGCATGTCGCGAAACATCTGATCCCAGGTTCGATTTTGTCGAACGGCTTTCAGAAGGTATTCACGCCATTCGTTGTGATTCCCTTTCTGACCAGACATCAACAAGTCGTCGAGCTGATTGCGGAACTGATAAGCAAAATCCGGCGAGGCCAATAGGCCGTCGACAAGTTTGAGGCGTTTGTCGGGCTCCGTGGATTCGATGTACTTCTTCGCTTCGGCGATCGTGGGAATGCGCCCTTGCAGGTCCAGGACCGTTCGGCGCACGAGGGCACCATCATCAGCCGGGGGGGCGGGATGCACTTGCCGCTCGGTCAGGTGAGACTGCACGTAGTGATCGACAGCTTGCTCGATCTGCAACTCGGGGGCGATCAGGTCGGCAGCGTGCAGGCGAGTTGCGAAAGCCAGGCCGACAGACAGCGTCAAAAGATCACGAACCAGATTCATGGGAATCGGTACCCTTCGATCGGCGTGGAGGATGCGGCGGGAAACGGGCAGGATCACATAGCGGCGCGGCAGGCTTACTCTTTTCTTCGCCTGACGACAGACGAACAGATTAGCGAAACTTGATGCCAGTCGCAAGAAGTTGCCAAGATCCGGAAGCTGCCACTTTCCGAAGCCATCCTCGAACTCGTCGTTGTTTCATCTTATTGGTGAGTATCAGCCGGAACCGTGAGTGCCAGGATTCACAACAGGTTGAAATCGGGCTTCGATCAGAGTACGGTTCGTGCAGGCAACTATTTGGCATACTGAGCCTGATCCAATTTCTTGACGGAGGGACCCGTGAAGCGAAGCCTGCGCATGATGCGAATATTGACGGTGGCGTTTCTGGGATCCGTTGTCGGCTGCAATTCTCAGTCAACGACGAAACCGGCTGGCGAATCCAAGCCGGCCGTGACGAGCCCAGCTGCCCAAGCGACTGATGCTGATTCTTCAGAGCCGGTAGTAGCTCCTCTCGCGGCTCCTGTAGTTTCCGTACCAATTGTGGTCCGCCCCGTCGATTGGAATGCGGAGACTCAAGGCGCCCAGATCGTCTCGGTCCCTCCGGAAGAACTGCAAGCAGGGCGATTGGAAGAGAGATATCCAACGCCAGTCGTGGAAGTACGGGGAACAGTCCTCAGCATCGATACGGATCTCATGGGCCCCGAATTCAGCAGCGTGCGGCTACAGGGCCCCGGCGGAGATGCGATTCCGGTTCGGATCCTAGAACGTCAAGCATTTGCTCGCGTGGGCCCTGGTCAAATTGTCGCGCTGCAGGGCAAGAAGATCGATGTCTCGGCCATCGAACATTTTCCGTTCAGAATCCTGGATCCAGGCGCGAATCTGTGCCCCGTCATTTCCAGTTCGCAGGTCTCCGAAGACTTCGCCAAAGATCCTCAACTCGCGCATGAGAAGTACTACGGGCAATGGTTCTATCTGCACGGCAAAGTCACCGACATCCGAAAAGAGTGGGACGAGAACGCATTGGTGACATTAGAGGGAGACGCCACTTGGCCAATCGCTTCTTCGGTGAAGAAAGCGGAGGCCGCAGAGACCGAGGTTGGGCGAGAGTTCGCGATGTTGGCGAAGTATGAACCGATCACGGAGTTGAATCTTGCCGAGCCAAAGATCGAACTGAAAGGGCTACCAATCACCGTTGAATTCCCTGCTGCCGGAATGACCTATGGCAGTGCCCTGTTGAGCCGTGCCGAACGTGATGCTCAAGCTACAGAGCGTCTGCGCGCTGCGACGTCCGAGATCATCACCGACGCACCCGCGTTAGTTCGCCAATTTCGCGACAGCGAAGTCCAATTTCGATCGGACTATGGCGGTAAGGTTGTTGAAGTTGCCGGAACAATTCAGGAGTTTGGCGTGCAGAAGGATGGGCATCCGCTGATCCACCTGGTGGGTGACGAGTTGCTGACGTTTGACGTTGTTCTGGCGTCGGATGCACCGTGGGATCAACTTCAGCCAGGCCAGCGAATCACGACCCGGGGTCAGTTTGTCAGGTCATTGTTCATTCCTCAGATTGAGCATGCGATCATTGTGAAGTCAGACGCACCCGAACAGCCGCTTCGCCAGGTGACTGCTGCGGATGTCACCACGGGTTGTCTGAATGCAGACGATAAGTTTGCCAGTGATTGGAAAGACAAGGTCATTAAGGTCACAGGAAAGATCCAATCCATTAACTTGGAGGGTGTCGATCCTGTGATAGTTCTAGAAGGACCGGACGACAGTCGAGTTCAGATCGAATTGAATACGAAGCAGCATGCTCGGCAAATGCGATTTACCGAGCAGGCGGTCGGACAGACTGAAACGTTTCTGGGACGTGTCAATGCGGTTGACGATGATGCGAAGACTGTCAGCCTGAAGGATGGTTGGATCCTGAAGTCATCGGGCGGGCCAAAGCAATAGCCACGGTGTTGGCAATCGGTTAACCGGACTGACTGGGTCGGGCTGATCGTTCAAGAAAAGGAACCATGATGAGCAATACGGAATTAGCAACCTTAGGCGGTGGATGCTTCTGGTGTGTTGAGGCTGTCTTTGAACAACTGCGCGGCGTGGAATCGGTGACATCGGGCTATACCGGTGGAACCGTTGAGCAGCCGACGTATGAGCAAGTGTGTACCGGTAGAACCGGGCATGCTGAAGTGATTCAGATTGCTTTTAACCCAGACGTGATCACGTTCTCTGATCTGTTAGATGTGTTTTTTGCGATCCACGATCCGACGACCTTAAATCAGCAAGGTGCGGATGTGGGGACTCAGTATCGATCGGCGATCTATTTTCAATCGATGGAACAACAAGCTGCCGCAAACAAGAAGATTGCCGAAGAAAGTCACGCGTATCCGGTGCCGATCGTAACGGAAGTGACTCCACTGGGGAAGTTCTATCCGGCCGAGCAGTACCATCAGGGATACTTCCAGGGGAATCAACAGCAGCGATATTGCCAAATGGTTGTTTCGCCGAAGGTGGCGAAGTTTCGTGCGAAGTTTGCAGATCGATTGAAGTAAGGTGTTTGATTGCAGTGGTTGATATCGAACAGCTTCTCGCGGAGACGCTTCTGGAAGGTGCCGAATGGCATTCGTCAGCGGAATCCACCAACAGTCTGACGCTGGAGCTTGCCCCCGATGCTTCGTGCAAGGCGCCTTACTTGGTCGGAGCCGGTGAGCAGACGGCTGGGCGTGGTCGCGGGACTAACCGCTGGTGGGCCGCTGATGGGACGTTGATGTTCTCTGTCCTGTTCGACATGCCATCTCTAGGTATCCCGCAGAGCGATTGGCCCCGATTTTCATTGGGAACGGCACTCTCTGTCGCTGAGACAATCGAAGCGTTCGCGCCTCAAGTCCCCGTTGGCCTCAAGTGGCCCAACGACGTTTGGATCGGTGCGCGTAAGACCTGCGGAATATTAATCGAGCAGTCTCATCTGGCTCCTCAACGCCTGGTCGTAGGCATTGGACTCAACGTCAACACGCTGTTTGGAGACGCGCCCGAAGAACTTCGCGAGATCGCGACTTCGTTGGCTGCAGAGTCGGGACAGCGGTTCAGTCTGCAAGAAGTATTGGTCCGACTGTTGCAGCGTTGGGAACTTAATATCGTGGCGCAACGCAATGGCGATTGGGATCTGCGTCGACTCTGGTCGCGGCTTTGTGTTCTCAGCGGTCACCGCGTTCGCGTCAGTTCGGCGAGCGGGGACATTCTTGGTCAGTGCCATGGCATTGCCGATGACGGCTCTTTGCTGGTCGAGGAGAGCGGTCAGGCGAGACGGTGTTACGCTGGGACGGTGCGACTGCTCGATTGAACCACTGCTGATTCAATCGCAATCGATTCACCAGGACACCGGGAACTTGATCTTGGTCGCCAGTTCTGCGAGTTGACTTGCGTCGGCCTGTTTGAGGGGAACCGTTGTCTCATTCAACGAGCTCTCGCTGGCAGTGGGCGAAAGTGACTGGCACATCGTCATAAACGCCTCTTTGGTTCCGATTTTATCGGGGCTCACTGCGATGATGCCGTAGTCAACCGTGTTGGCCGCACGAACGGCTTTTCGCTTTCGTGGCGAGGCACCTGCTCCGGAGAGGCCGGTGGATAACACGCTGCAAAGTATCGCCAGTGAGGCATCGATGTTTTGACTTTGTTGACGATGGATCCGTGGCGTGGATTGGTCGGGCGAGGGAATTGACCAGGCCACATCGTGATTATGGACGGGGGCATTTCCCCCTTCGGGGAAACTGGTGGTCACCAAACCGAATAGCCCTTGTTTGGCGGCCAGGCTGGCGATGCCGGCAAGGTCTCCACACGGCCGACTGTTCTTAACGAAGACCGTACCGATGCCCACGGCATTGGCTTTTTCGATCGCCATCGCTACGGCTTTCGTAGTTGCGACGTGTCCCATTCCCGTGCTGCCATCCAAGACGGCGGTCGCAGCGGTTTCACTGACGATGATGATTCGAGCACGGGGATCGATGTCACCCAGGTCCATCGCATCCAAGTATTCGGTAAGCGTGCCGGTCCCATCACCGAATCGTTGCAGCAGGTCTGCTTCGATCATTCGCTCGGCAACGATTTCGCCTTCTGCGGCAAACATCCCTTTGCGTTGTAGAAGCTTCACGATCAGTTGATGCAATGTGGCTCGATCGACCTCAAGGATCAAAGTCGGATCGGAACTAGACGGCTCCATAAACAAGTTGCCTTTTCAAGGATGTCGAAGTGGTGTGCTGCGGAATCGGTTGAGGCTGAGAAAAGTGATCGGCAGCGACGTTGTTCGAGTTGTTGCGAGATCGGCGAGCGCCTCACCGATTACTGGGGCGAATTTGAAGCCGTGTCCCGAGAATCCCGTTGCGATGATGACGTTGCTCCATTCGGGATGGAGATCGACGATGAAATGCTGATCTGGCGACATCGTGTACAAGCAGACGGAGTATCGCTCGGGAGTCGGATCGAGACTCGGAATTTGCGAGCTGATGAATGCAGACAAACGCGTGACGTCGGATTCGTGCTGCGATCGATCGATCTGGTCGAGATCAGGTACGAACTGACCACCGGAATGCTCCGCAACTTTCGCGGTCTTCTCATCGATGCTCGGAAAGCCATAGAACGTGCCGTGAGGGAACTCGTAGAAGTATGTTGGCATCCCCTCGTTGACACTGAAGGATCCCTGGCGAACTGGAAACCAACCGACGTATTTTCGTTGAACTTCCAAGGGAAGCCCAAGTTCTTTCAGGCATTGTCCTGCCCAAGCTCCAGCGGTGACAACGAGTGAACCGGCAGAGTACTCGGCGCGGTCAGTGCGAACCAAGACCGAAGTTCCATTCGATGACCACTCCAAAACTCGTTCGTGCGACCGGATTTCTGCGCCACATTGCTGGGCGAGGTCGATTTGAGCTTGAACGCACCGTTCAACCAAGAGCAATCCCGCGAGCGGTTCGAACACGACGGTATGCTCAGCGGGAAAAGTCAGCGAAGGCCAGCGACGATGAGCTTCGGCTGGCTTCATTTCTTCAATGTTCAACCGGTGCAGGTCGGCGGACTTCTTCGCTCCGCTGATTGTCTCGCTGGTCGAAATGCCAGATAGGGCCAGCCCGACTTGATGGAACAGTGTTCGATTTGTCGAGTGCTCCAATTGTCGCCACAGTTCATACGTCCTAAGTAACAGAGGGACGTAGTCAGGATGTTCGAAATAGGCCTGCCGGATGATGCGGGATTCGCCATGCGAGCTTCCGCGATCATGAACCAGTGGGAATTGTTCGAGGCCCAGAACCTTGGCACCCCGCGCGGCCAATTGTTGGCACGCGGCCGAGCCCATGCCGCCGACTCCCAAAACAATAACATCAAACACCGCGGTCATGCCTCGATGACCTCCTGCATCCACTGATCGAGTGCTGAACGGATGTCGTTCAAACAGGTCGTCGCGCGTTCTCTGGCAAAAGTGATCGAAGGATCGGTCGGCCTCTTGATGAAATAGTAGAACTTGATTTTCGGTTCTGTTCCGGATGGCCGCATCGCCAGCGTAACGCGACATTCGCTCGACTGTCCCGAGAAAATCAGCAGATCGCCCGAGGGAGACGGCAATTGTTCAACAACATTGTTGGAGGGAAGCGAACGGACTTCGTGCTGTTGGAAGTCGCGCACGGATTCCCAAACACAACCAGCCAGCACCAACGGGGGCCGGTTGCGGAGGACTGACATGATCCGCTGGATTTGAGCCTGTCCCGTCGGACCGGGGCACATCTTCGAAACTGTCTCTTCGAGAAAGAAGCCGTGACGGTCGTAGAGTTCATTCAATCGATCCAAGAGCGTCTGGCCATGCTGTTTCAATTCTGCGGCCAGTTCCAGGACGTACAGTGCGCCGATGGCGGCGTCTTTGTCGTGACTGTAGTTCCCTGCCATAAAGCCAATGGATTCTTCGGCCGCGAAGACAAAACGATCTGCGCGACGAGCATCGATTTCGCCCGCAATATATTTGAAGCCGACCAGAACATCGCGAATGACCTGCACGCCGTAAGAATGGCCGATGTCGGCAATCAGCGGCGTTGTGACCAGAGTTTCAATGATGTAGTGCTCGGGGGATAGGGTTCCCGCCGCCGTTCGTTGCCGCAGCACGTAGTCAGTCAGCAACGATCCCAGTTGATTGCCCGTCAAACAGATGAAGTCACCGACATCGTTGCGAACCGCGACTGCCATGCGATCGGCGTCTGGATCCGAAGCCAGAATCAAATCGATGTCGATTTGCCTGGCACACTCAA
The DNA here is from genome assembly GCA_903840265.1 of uncultured Schlesneria sp. Lineage (GTDB taxonomy): Bacteria > Planctomycetota > Planctomycetia > Planctomycetales > Planctomycetaceae > Schlesneria. The sequence continues at coordinate 31,454 of CAIMFH010000044.1, forward strand.
TTGCCGGACCGAAGACGGCGAATCGTTCGGGATTTGGCAGTTGGTCGGGGACATTGGGGAAGCTGCCATCTTGAGAACGCTGAGGCTCGAATATGGAAACTCCAGTGAACCCGGCCTCTTGGACGACTCGATACACGGATGTTTCGCCCACGCCGTGCAGCGGAGTGTAGAGGGCTGTGATCTCGCGGCAGGTTGACAGGCTGAGATCGCAGACGGCTGCGACGTAGGCCGCATCGATGCTTTCCCCCGCGAGTGTGATTTGATTGTTGGCAATGGCACGGTCGAAGTCGACAGATGGGATGTCAGTGGCACTGTCGACACAACCGATGACGCCAGCGTCGTGAGGTGGCAAGAGCTGACCGCCGGTTGACCAATAGGCCTTGAAGCCGTTGTCACTGGGCGGATTGTGCGATGCCGAGATCATCACTCCTGTGTCGCACTTGAGATACTGAACAGCAAAGGAGAGTTCCGGCGTCGACCGGGGCTGTGGAAAGAAATCGACATGAAATCCATTGGCTGCCAAGACTTGTGCGGTGAGTTTGGCAAACTCTTCTGATCGATGCCGTGTGTCAAATGCCACGACCGCACGAGGTGTCGTCTTGACCTGAGACGTTTTTTCACAATATCGGAGCACATACATTGCGAGGCCATGTGCTGACTCGGCAATGGTACGTTCATTGATGGTGGCGGAGCCAATCGAGGCCATCGGCCCGCGCCGGCCACCTGTTCCAAAAGGGATCCGTTCCCAGAAGAGTCGATCGAGCTCCGCGAAATTATGCGCGTTGATGAGCTCGATCAGTTGGATGACATACGGCTGATATTGCGGTTCAACCAACCATCGCTCGATATTTTTGGCGGCATTGCACGTGAGTCGACCGTCGTCCATTGCGGCATGAACTGCTGACACGGCATTCGCGATCGTCTGGTGCTTGTCGTTTGACACTGTTAGCGTTCCATCCCATGATTCGGTTCTCGCCCCATGGCCTTGTGGCTGCGGATATTAGCACGCTGATCCCCTGTTCTTCGAGCATCGACAGATGCAATCCGAAGAATCGGTGGTCTTATGAGAGGATTCTGATTCGATGCTGCACGCAGTGATCATGGCCGGTGGAAGTGGGACACGATTCTGGCCAGCCAGCAGACGGCAGCTTCCCAAGCAGTTCTTGAAGTTCTCGGGCGAGCAGACTCTGATCCAGGACGCGGTTAGTCGATGTACTCCTGCCATTGCCGATAACAATATCTGGATTGTCACCAATGCGGCTCACTCGACTGAAACGAAGCGTCAGGTGCCGTCGATTCCTGGCGAACAGGTTTTGCTCGAGCCCTGTGGGCGCAACACCGCTCCCTGTATCGGGCTCGCCGCCATTCAGCTGCTTGCTGTCGATCCAGACGCGGTGATGCTGGTGATGCCCGCGGATCACGTCATCCAACCCGCAGCGATGTTTCAGCAGGCGGTCAATCAGGCAGTGGAATTGGTGACGAGGAAGCCCGACACGCTCGTGCTATTCGGGGTCGAGCCGACTTATCCGGCGACAGGCTTCGGTTACATTCACCGGGGCGAACAGTTGACAGACACGGTCTGGCCGATGTTTCAGGTGCAGAGTTTTCAAGAGAAGCCAAACGAGTTGACGGCCTCTCGCTACAGCGCGTGTGGCGAATATTATTGGAACTGTGGGATCTTCGTCTGGCGTGCCGATCGCATTCTCAGATCTCTGCAGGAGCATGCCCCCGATGTCTACCAGCATCTGGTGCCATTGCAAGCCGCGATTGGGTTACCTGAATGGGAAGCGGTCCTCGCCAGAGAGTTTCCCAAGATGCCATCGATCTCGATCGACTATGCGGTCTTGGAGAAGGCGGCCGAAGTCTGCGTTCTGGAAGCTCCGTTCGATTGGGATGACGTCGGGAGTTGGCATGCGCTCGCTCGCTTGAATGAGCTCAATAGTGACGGCAACATGCTGGAAGGACTCGTTTGTGCAGTCGATACATCAAACTGCATCGTTCGGACGTCTGAAGATCATCTCGTCGCCACCATTGGCACCAAAGACTTGATCATCGTGCATACGCCGACGGCCACGCTGATTGCCGATCGACGCGACGAGGGCGCCATCAAGCAACTGATAGCCGAGTTAGAACGTCGCAACCTGCGAGATTACCTATGACACAGTGCTGCATCGTGCCTTGCGCCGGCTGACGCAACTCTGGCAATCTTGTTCGTAGAGTCCATCGACAGGACGTGGTTATGAGCGATAAGACTCTGTCTGCCAGTCCTAAACCCACGATCGTGCGACACGCAATTATCGGTGTCACGACACTGATGGCTGTCCTGCTGTATCTCGACCGGTTTGCAGTGGGCATTGCGACAACGTACATCGGCCAGGATCTGCGGATGTCGCAGACGCAGATGAGCTGGTTCCTGAGCGCGTTCTTTTGGTCCTATGCACTGGGCCAAGTCCCGGCCGGCTGGCTCAGCGATCGGTTTGGGGCGCGTCGAATGCTGACTCTGTATGTGCTGGCTTGGTCTATCTTTACCGGTTGGCTTGGGTTCGCCTATCAGATCTGGCTGATCTTGTTGCTGCGTTTGCTGTGCGGTCTGTCGCAGGCGGGGGCGTATCCCACGGCGGGAGGGCTAGTCCGAGTCTGGTTTCCGCTGTCAGGGCGTGGTGTCGCCAGTTCGATCGTCGCACTGGGAGGACGAGCAGGCGGCGTTTTGGCACCCATCTTGACGGCCTGGCTGATCGTGTATTTCAGTCGTGATGCTGACCCGACGCGATTCGACCATTCCGATATTGTTGACGATCGCAATTTTGTGATGGCGTTTCAAGCGGAGCGAGACAGTGCTCGTGCAGAGATCGTCGAGCGGCTTCAGTCTCGATTCCCTGATTCGCTAAGAGCATCTTTAAAAGAAGAAATCGAAACCCAAGTCGTAGCGAAGAACTCCGAAGTCGTGTCCGCTTTCGATTCGAAGGCCAAATGGTTCGAAGAATTAATTGATCAAGTGGCCATTCAACTTAAGACCACGGACCTCTATGAGGGAATTGATCTCTCGCGACTGAAGCTTGTCCCTGAAGCTCGCATGCTGCTTCAGAAGCAAACCGACGAAGGGGCTCTCGCGCCGGACGAAGTGCTAAAGCTCAATCGTCTGGTTACCGAAGCCTTGTTCCCAAATGTCGTCAAGCAGTTTCGCGGCGCGGGCTGGCGACCGACGATGATCGCATACGGATTGATTGGGATCATTGTCGCGATCGCGTTCTTCGTTGTTGCTCGTGATCTGCCCGGCTTGCATCCGTGGTGCAATGCTGCCGAACGCCAATTCATCGAGAGCGGCTCGGAAGCAGTTACGATCGATGTCGAACATCCTCCATTTCCATTGACCGAGATCCTCACGAACTTGGGGCTGTGGGGGAACAGCCTCATGCAGGCGTTCACGAATATTGGCTGGCTGTTTGTGGTGACTTGGTTGCCGCGATATCTCGACCAGGTACATGGCGTTCCTCTGAAATGGCAGGCGATCATGACAGCCATCCCGACTGGCGCGGGAATTCTGGGGATGTATCTCGGTGGATGGTGGACCGACCTGGCAACTCAGTATGCCGGACGAAAATGGGGGCGGCGTCTGCCGGTGCTGGCCACTCGATTCAGCGCGGGTCTGGGTTACGCGATCTGCCTGACTCTGAGTATCTGCTGTGTTCCAGGGGCAGCCTGGCTACCTTGGGCGTATGTTGCCGCACTTTGTTTAATGGCCTTTTCAGTGGACATGGGAAACCCCGCTGTTTGGGGCTACGCTCAGGATGTCGGAGGCAAGTTCACCGGTTCCGTGCTCGGATGGGCGAACATGTGGGGAAACTTGGGAGCGGCTGTGGCTCCGTTGATTTACAACGCCGTGCTCGGCGAGCATCCGCAAGCTGCGGATTGGACCACGATGTTCGGAATCTGCCTGCTGGCGTTTGTGTTGTCAGGGGTGTGCTCGTTGGTGATGGATTCGACGAAGCCGCTGGCCCGTGCGCCTGTAAAATGAGACAACCCGACCTGCAAGAGTGCAGGTCGGGCTGAAGTGTCGGCAAGAATGACGGTAGCTAGTTGTTACAATGGCACGTTTGCTACGGTGGAGCACCGTGAAGCAGAGCGTGCCATTGATGCTGTTCCGGTCGCCACAGTTCCACAGACCATCGTGGAGTCATTTCATTCTCCTTCAGGTTGGGCCGCCATCGGCGGTCGGACAAAGCGAACACCACAAACCAACGACATCCTCGAACACCAGTCGAATCACGCTTTCGAGACACTGCCACTTGTCATGGCGACGTCCCTCGCATTGCCCTGCACTCAAACTCGCGTCAACTGCCCGGCGGCAGGCTTGGGAGATCCCACCACGAGGGAACTTCCATGAACGTCATAAACGTTGCATTCCAGAGGAGAGGTTGCAGAAGCGTTGACTCACACAGCAAGTGTGCGCTCCAGCTCTCGGTCTGCGAGCGATGGAAGTCGAGAATGAGTTTTTTCTGCGAATTTGCCAGTGCCGGTCCGCTGAGATCGCGATAACCGGCCAGGTTTAGCTGGTCGTCAATGGCAACTAACGCAGTGCTTCCAGTGCTGTCAGCCGCATTGCCGACAGGGATGGGATCAGGCCACCAATAAATCCCATTACGATTGAAAGCAGCATCCCCAGCGCCAAAGTGCTGAAGTCGACAGTCATCCTCAGGACGATGAATTTCCCGCCGCCCGCCCCGCCGGAAATAACGCTGCTAGCCGTCGCACCGTCAGCCAGTAACCACCCGATGGCACACCCCAGTAGCCCGCCCAGAATTGCCAACGCAACTGATTCAAACATGAACGACACCATGATCTGCCAGCGTTTATAACCCATTAACCTGAGGACGCCGATGTCGCGCGTTCGCTGGCTGATCGCTGCAAACATGGTGTTCATGACACCGAAGACACCGCCCAATGACATGATGCAGCACAGGAACAGGATTGCGACCAGGAATTGCAGATTCGTCTGCGTCATTGCCGAGAAGTACGTCGTCTCCACCTGAGGGCTTAGCCGGGCTTTGGTGTATTCGTTGGCGAAGAAGTCGCGCAACATTTCGGCACCCCAGGCGTCATCGCTGGTCGGACGTTTGACAACTTCGAGTGTTGGCTTTGGCAGGGTCGGATCGGCGACTCGTTCAGCCAATGCTTTCTGATATGATTCTTCGGCCTTGTTTTGGCGGGACACAAGGTACTCTTCGCGCTGGGCTTTTCGAAAATCCGGATCGGCGCGTAACACGAAGGTCGTGTAGTTTGGTTTGCCAAACAATGCCCCGATCTGAGATTGCTTTGTCCAGACTTCTGAGTCGTAGAGCGATCCCGTCGACTCCATGACGCCGGTCACAACCCAATGTCGGCCTCCGACATCGAACAGGTCACCGACATCGAGGCGTTCCTTGTTCTTCGCCGTGGCGAGTGCAGCGGGTTTCCGGTCGCTTCCCAAGTCCAACGCAATTCCATGTCCCAGGACGACTTCAATCGCCGTTTCGCCCCCCTTGGCGATCTCGCGAACACCCGCGTCAGAAAACCACTCGCTGCCGGCCGCCAATTTCATGCCATGAACGAGTGCCGACATGGAAGGGACATCCACTCCACGGACCTGCAGAAATCGACGACTCGGGCGGCCAGGCTTGTGATCGACAATCGGCTGAACGACGTTCAGGTAAGTCTCACGACTGACCATCGCCTTGCCGTCACGTTTGAGGACCCCCTCTTGAGTTTCCAGATCGGTGGCATCCGCGAAACCGAGATTGCTGAAAATCTCGTCGGTCGATCCTTCGGACAGAATCAGGATATTTCCCGGCTGCCCGGTCGAGTCAGTCATGGCATACATGCCGTTGACGAATGCCAGCATCACGGTTTGCAGGCCGATGACCAGAGTGAATGCCAAGGCGGTCATCAACGTCGTCACCCAGCGGACGCGAAGATTCAAAAGGTTATAGCTAAGCGGCACTTTGCCGATGAACACCAAGGTCAGAATGGAGACCACAACAAAGCTAAATACGCCCAGCAAGATTGGCGAGTCGGTAGACAGATGCCAGGGAGCGGCAGCGAAGATGTTCAGTTCAGGCATTGGAATACTTTTGTCAAAATGAGCGGCGTGAATGTTTCACAACGATCTGGCGACGAGATTATGTGACTCGCGCGAAGACATCGGAAACCTTAACGGACCGCGCCTGCCAGGCGGGGTAGAAGCTGCCAACGAATGCCGTGGCCGCGCCCATGGCGGCTCCCCACCACAAGGCATCGATCGGAACAGCAAATTTGGGGAAGAAGGCAATTCGAAACGGCAGACCGCCCCAGATGCCATTGACCAGTCCATAAGTGAGCGCCGCACTCAGCAATCCGGATAGTACTCCGACAAGCAAGGCTTCGATCAGGACTAACAACAAGATTTGGTTTGGATGAAAACCGAGGACTTTCATCACCGCGAATTCCAGCTGTCGCTCGCGGACGCTGATGCTGATGGCATTGGATATGACGAGCGAGAGAACCAACATACAGGCTGGGGTCATCAGCCAACGCATGGCCCAGATGATGTCGCGCCAGGCTTCCAGAAAAGCACCAATCCCCGTGGATGATGTTTCGATCTTCACGGCCGGACTCGTGAAAGATGGCGACTTCAGAATCTGTTCCGACACTTTATTGAATGCTTTGCGATCACTTAATCGCAGCCAGACCAGCCCCAATGTCTTTTCGGCCATAGGGTGTGGCTGGTTGTTGTGCGATCGCTGATAGGCGTCCAGTTGCCGGTTGAAGTAGTCGCGACTGATGACCGAGCTGTCGGCGTAGCGGGCAGGCTCTTTGGGGAAGGTACCGACGATCTCCAATTCCAGATTCATATCACGATAGTTGCGACCAAAGACGGTGATTCGATCGCCAACTCGTTTCTTCATCTTGTCCAGGCGTTCCTGGCCGATGATGACGCCATTGGGAACATCCTTCATCTTCTGAATCGCAGCCGTCAGCGGCAGTGCCTCTTCATCTGAGAGTGCATCGACTTCGTCCAGCATGGTTCGTGCTTTTTCTGGTTCCATGATGAACGCGAAAAACAGGTTCTCGAAACTACGCTTGGCCGGATTCTCTTCAGTCGACCCGACAAAAAATCCCCATGACATGGAGTCATCGGGGCGCGCGGCATCTGGATCGCCTGGGTCCGCTCCTCCTTCGCTGAGTGCCTGCGCGTAGGAGTAGGGCATCATACTTGGGATTTGCCATTTTTCGGTGACGATGGCCTTGAGGTTCTTCTGCTTTTCCGTGGTGGATTTGTCAAGCGATGTCAGGACCGTGAACACTAACGTGACGACCAGAACCATGACCATCGTGCCCAACCCGGTGAGGATGGTGCGGATCAGATTCCGGCGGATGTTTTCAAAAACCAGAAACAGATATTTCATCGGGAAGCCTCCCTGTGACCACGCGAAGCGAAACGATCGCAGCAACCTATTGGGCTGTGACCAATTGACCTTTGTCCAAATGAATCTCGCGATCCGCTCGGGCAGCGGCTCGTGGATCGTGCGTCACGATGATGATCGTCTTGTGCAAGGATTTGCGCAGCTCACCTAACAGATCCAGGATTTCGTCGGCGGATTTGGAATCCAACGCTCCTGTCGGTTCGTCGGCCACGATTAGTGAAGGATCGGTGACGATCGCTCGAGCAATCCCGACACGTTGCTGCTGCCCCCCGGAAAGCTGACCTGGACGATGGTGTAGTCGCTCAGACAGGCCCACGATATCCAGTGCCGTTAATACCTGCTTCTTTCGTTCAGCGGCAGAGAGCGGTAGTAGCAATAGCGGCAACTCGACATTGCGAAAGGCAGTGAGCACGGGAAGCAGATTATAGAACTGGAACACGAAGCCAATGCTGCGAGTCCGCCACGAGGCCAGTTGGCTTTCCGTCATTGACGAAATCATCTCGCCCCGAACGAAGACTTCCCCTTCCGTTGGTCGATCCAAGCCCGCGATCAGATTGAGTAACGTCGTCTTTCCTGAGCCGGAGGGGCCCATCAATCCAACGAATTCGCCTTCATTGACCGTCAGGTTCAGGCCGTTCAATACATCGACGACTTCACTGCCGCGGCGGAAGGATTTGTGAACATTGCGAACGTCAACACATTTGGCGCTATCGGTCATTGAGAATTCCTGAGCGATATTGAATCAGAGAGTACGTGTAATTGTCGATCGCGGACTGTCAGATTCGACAGTGCATCAGGCGACAGCGTTAATTGTCCGCGACCGGCTTGGCTGTTTCAGTCGCTGACGACGCCGAGCTGGAACTGGGCATCGGGTCAAGCGTGTGACGCGGTTCATTTTCTTGACCGGCCTTGGGGGAATCTGAGTTGTAAAAAGTCACGATCGCCCCCATTTCGGGTTTCAAATACATTCCCTCTTCTTCGGCGGGGACAGTCAGCCGAACGCGGACAGGTAACGCTCCCTTTGCACGGTCAGCAATCGGCATCAGTCTGGACACCACTCCATCGTAAGCGCGCTTTGGAAATGCCTCGGCGCGCACGCGGCATTTCTGCCCCTTGTAAACGCGCGAAATGTCGCGTTCCTGAATACTGAGGTCCACTTCGAGTTTGGAGAGATCCGCGATATCACACAAGCTGTACGAACCATTGAACGCGATGGGATTGACGAGGTTTCCCAATTCCGCGTTTTTCTTCAAGATGGTGCCACTGATCGGAGCGGTGATCACGCAATTGTCCAGCCGCCACTTCGCGCGGCGCAACTCGGCTTCAATCTGCTGAGTCTGCGCTTTCGCGGAACGTTTCCGTTCGGTTCGTGCCCCTTCGTTCATCAGGCGACTGCTGGCGGCTAATCGCTCGACGCGCTTGGCGAGGGCTCGATATTGCGATTCGGCCGCTTCGAAATCTTCCTTCGAGACGATCTTGCGTTCCATCAGATCTTTTTTACGCTGAAATTCACGTTCGGACTGAGCGAGATTCGTTTCCTCTTCGGCGAGTTCGGCCTTGGACTGAGCCTTCTCGTCGGGTCGATTTCCTTCTTCGACTTCGGCCAGGTTCTGCTTCGAAGATTCCAGCGTGGCTTGAATTCGATCAAACTCTGCCAGGTATTCGGTATTGTCGAGGATCGCGAGCACAAAATCCTTTTCGACGCGTTGCCCGGCATCGAAGTTGAGTTCGATGATGCGACCGCTGACCTGAGGGCTGACCAGGATCTGCTGCTCGGGGATGATGTACCCTTTGGATTCCAGCGCAATGTCGCCCGTTACAGC
>CAIMFH010000045.1 GCA_903840265.1 uncultured Schlesneria sp.
AGACTGACGGCCGCGGGGGTGAGTGTCGCTGTGTTACGGCCTTCGATCGTGACACTTCGACCGCCGTAGAGGTCGAGCCAGGCCTGGCGTTGAATGGCGGCTCGTTCGCCGTTGCCAGAGGTGCGTTTGAGCCAGCCATCCAGTTCCTGGGGACAGACGAGGAGGCCTTTGGATTGGCGGGAGAGTAACCGACTTAGTGAGGCCAGGGACCAGTCGACAGTGAATGAACGCTCGGCAATCGGTTCGGGTGGAGGCAGCAGGAACTGGGGCTGGCGACGCTGGTTGTCGCGATAGACTGCCAGTTTGCGACGATAGGGCATGAACAGCTCCTGCCGCTGCTGCTCGGCGACTGCTTGACGAGCTTGGAGAGGAACGACGGCGGCGTCGATGATCGCCTCGTGAGGGGATGGTCCTTCATTGACGAGGGCGGTCCACAGGATGGCCGGTTCAGACCAGCCTCGTTTCAGTTCGATCCGTCGGGTTCCTCCGATGGCTGAGGCGAGGACGGATAGCACCGGTAAGGCGACGGCGGAGGTATCGCAGTTGAGGGAATTGGCTTGAGAAGTGACGAACTGCTGCACCGGTTGCGGCAGGGACTCGACGGGGAACGGCTGGGATTCGGGGATCTGGCCGGGGCCCAGATACTGCAGGTTGACCCAGGGGAGGCCATCGTCGCTGTCGGCGGGCATGAAGGCCGGCATGGGGGATGATTCGTGTTTCGGATCAGGCTCATCCGCGGGCCAGCAGGAAGCGGCGGCAGAGACCTTGCCCGAAGCTTGGTCCAACTCAGCCCGATGTCGTTCGCGGTACCGCTCTTCGGCGACCATCTCTTTCAGAGTGCGGAGGGACTCATTCTCGTGCCCCAATAAGTCGGTGACTTCTTGAAGGCGGGAGTCGGGGAACATCTCGGACAGTTTTGCCGGTCGACGTAAGGGGCGGGCCATGGGGTTCTCCAGTCACCAGTTTCGAGGCAGAAAACAAAAAAAACGGCCACACCGATTGACCGCCCGAAAAATCGGGGCAGTCGATGGGTGTGGCCGTTGGTTACGGTCCACGAGGGCATTCATTCAATTAGAAATGATTGTGCCAAGCGGAAATTGATAGTCAAGATGAGTTTTTTGGGGTTGGACGGAGCTTTGTCACAAATAGAGCACCGCTGGACCACAAGCAAAACCTAAGTCTGGTTTAGTTCCGTTTGTCGGATGCCCTTATTTCAATGCGAGCCGCGGGGCGTTGTCGATGACTACAGGAATATGTCAGTCCAATCTTGAAGGCTGCCGACGATTTGACAAGTTGCTTTGCGACAATCGGCCGCCTACTTTGCAAGGCACCTGGCTATCAACGGTCTTTCGAATGTTCCCTACCGCTTGTCGCATTATCCATTTGCACTCCAATAGATATCGATACTCAAGCAGATTCGTTTGTAGCTGGGAGCCCAGCATCACAATCATCCAAGCCACAGCCGCGCGTTGGTGTTTGACATCAATCATTGAATGTCGCTATTAAATACAACGATATTCCGCTGATCGCACGAATAAGGGCCATCCGAATGCCACATCCTCCTCGAAAACGCCTACCGGAGACGAGATCGCTTTCGCAAATTCTTCCAAAAGGAACCGAAGGCGGCAAAGAATTTGCGCGCATAATCGACTTGCTATTGTTCCACGACGCTCGCCGACATGGCGTCACTATGAATATCTTCAGTGACGCCTCTGGAGATTACGACGGACTCGACAGCTTCTTTAGCGATAGATTGCGCACAAACGACAATATTGGTTATCAGTACACGTTCTATCAGTCACCTCTCTCTCCAGAGCACCGCCACGCGATTAAAGAATCGCTGGAGACGGCAGCAGTGAAGGCACGCAGACGAAAGAAAAACAAGACGACAAAATGGATTCTCGTTACACCGGATGATTTTACGGAATCGCCTCAAAAAAAAGGCGGAGGCGATGTAGGATGGTTCGAGGGGCTTAAATCGGATTTGTCATTACCTTTCGAAATAGAGCATTGGGGGCACCGGCACCTCCAAGCTCTCTTCCTCGAAACACCCTCGTTGTGTCTCTACTATTATCCAGAGCTGGTCGCAGACGGACAATCTAGACGCCGTACGATCGAAGATGTCCGTAAGCCATATGACGAGAATTTGCTAGAGCTCTACCGGCGAATCGCATTTGTGGGAATGTCTGTCTACAAACAGAATGCCACCCGTGGCGTACCGATGGAGGATATCTATATTCCGTTGTCCGCAGTCCCCCACGCCGCAGGCGTCGACGAAGATGACTGCGAAAGAACGAACCCCCTTACGTTCCTTAGACGAGGCCAAGCACAAGTATTACTCGGAGATCCAGGGTCGGGGAAATCAACATTGCTGCGTTTTTTGGCGCTCGTCGGCAAATCGCGACCGCTGCAAAAGCGATGTAAAGGCGCAGCGGATTCGCGCCTGCCCATTCTGATAGTGCTTCGCAAGTATGCCGCCGAACTGCAAAAGAACCCTGACATTCCTCTTCTCGACTATGTGGTTCAGTCAATTAAAGCGGCTTTTTCCCTCAACACGGCGTCTATCGAGTTCTTTGAATACTACCTGGAGACGGGACAGGCAATCCTGCTCTTCGATGGCTTGGACGAGCTTGGAAGTCCGACGCTCAAAAAAGCAGTTCGCGATCGGATCGTCTCACTCACCATCACGTACCCTGCAAATACCGTACTTGTTACGTCGCGAGTAGTCGGGTATGACAGCGAGTTTGGATTCGATGAGAAAGTGTTTTTACACTATCGCCTAGGGCGGCTGCGAAAGCCGGAGATTTCGCGATTCGTCCAAGATTGGTATCGAGCACGTATCGAGAGTGAAAACGAACGAACAGAGAGCGTGTCGGATCTCATTCGAGTGCTGACAGAAGAATCTCACGCAGCAATTCAAGATCTCGCCGCAAACCCTCTGCTCCTAACCATTATTGCTCTGGTGCATCGCATAGATGCAGTACTGCCAGACGAGCGTGTGGTGCTCTACCAAAAGTGTACGGAAACTTTATTAAACACCTGGCACACTTGGCAGTTCAAAGAATTTGATGTGAACAAAAGGGGAAAGACTGAGCGACGCAATAGGCAGCGTATGGAGGCAATCGCCCATTGGATGCAGACGCGACCTCGCGCAAATTCGAAAGATCCGCGGACAATAGTGAAGCAAAAGGAGCTGAGTGCCTTTCTGGTGAGATACATTGAAAAGAATGAAAAGCTTAACAACGATGAGGATGTGGTAGACATTGCGGATGATTTTATCGCGTTTATAAGGGAGCGTGCTGGCCTATTGATAGAAATCGGAGATAGCCAATTTAGCTTCGTGCATTTAACGTTCCAGGAATATCTCGCGGCATCGTGGTATAAGACGCAATGTGAAAAGGATGGCGTTGAGGCCGTCTGGAAATCCCTATCCTCGCACGTCCACGATAGTGCATGGCACGAGGTGGTTCGACTTCTGATCGCTTCGTTAACTTCTGACGATGCCCAAGAGGCATTGACTGAGCGTTTATTGAAGCTGGCAAGATCGAATACCGAGTCTTTGGCACTGTTAAGCGTTGGCCTTTTGCTTGACGGCGTCGCCTCCGCGGAGCAGCGGCAGGATCAGGTGTTGAGTGTATTGCTGAACACGGTAGCGATAGCAACCAGTTTTGAATCCCAGCGAAAACTTGTTGTCGCTATCCAAATGTGTGTGCAACATGACGTTGATGTGAAGAACCGTCTAAGTTCGCTAGCGAAGGCTGCTTGGATCAGAAAGACTCGTGACAGTCAGCGACTATGCAAGACGATTCCTCTCCTGCTTGCGGGCTGGAGTATCGCGGAAATCAATGAAATCACCATCGTAGCGGATAATCTATCTGAGAACGAACGGCTTTCACTTTCTCTCGTTGGATGTGGCGGGCGAGCGCATACGCAGATTAGCAAATCACGTATGTCGCGGTTCGCGAGGCGAATGACGGAGACAGCCCTATATATGATAACGGTTGGGCCGGCCGAAAACATAACTGGCATCATGGTGGCGAATGTGATTGCTATGGTAGATAGAAAAGAGGCAATTGAGTCCTTATTTAAGCTGGCGGCGTTTGCGTTGCGATTTGTTAGAGCTGACTACAGTGGCCCCTGTGTTGCGTTTTGCGGGAACATGACGCAATTGTTAGGGCGTGGAGTAAGGTCGGAAAAGTGGTATCGCCGTGCGGTGCGTGCATGCGTGCAGCAACAGGGTATTAGGATTGGAGACCCTGGAAGATCGAAGAGCTGGCAGGCGTGCATGGGCGTTGTGGCGGGTTTGGTGCAGAGTGAAGACAGCAAAGAAATTGCGTTTCGACCAGTAGAGGCATTTGAGTTACCAGGGAAGGCACAGTTGCGGACAGGTATAGGTGAAGAGCTTGGAGAGGAAGGATGGAATGAAGTGCTGGAAGATCATGGTGGCCTTCGGATTGCAACGATAATGTGCATTCTTGCGGAAGTTGAACAGCAAGAATATTTGAGCACCGCGATCTCGCGTTTCGTATTGCCGTCGCTATCACAGGATGTCCCGATCACAATCGCCGAGATGCTTAATATTGATGTTTCAAGTGAAATCAGGCAAGAAGATATTGCGGCGCTGTCGCTCGCGTTGTTGATTGATTCAGGGCTTTGTATTTCAGGGGCATTGTCGCAGCCAGCGGTATCTCCATTCAATGAGATCGCGAATGCGACGAGAGAATCTGTGCATCCACAATTTGTATTCGCGCATGGCATACGAGACCTTGCGTACGGCATGCCAGGTGCCGAAGCCAATTTAATGAATATCCTAGGACGGTCTGATGCGCCGATGCGAAAGCTTCTCGAAGACATCTATTGGTACGAAGGGAAGAGGAGAAAGCGTATCTTGAGGCGTGACGTCGGCGAGGATCGGCCAGCGAATTGATGACCGCGTCGGTGGAGTCAGTGAGACTGGCAGGGTGGCATGGTTTCTAATGCTTTCAAAGTCAATTGGCTGTGCGACTGGTTGGCAGCCTCACCGCGAATGCGTGTCGTCCGCCAACGAAGGTCGCTGATTCTTCATACGTCTCGTACAATCCCGCGTCATTGTCATTTGGGC
>CAIMFH010000046.1 GCA_903840265.1 uncultured Schlesneria sp.
AATACTCCGAATGATTCTGATCCGGTAGTAACTGACTCGCTCCGACCGTTTCTCTGAGTGATCTGACACTCTCCCACTGACGACAAACACAGCCGCAGATCTCTTACCAAAGAGACCTGCGGCTGGTTTGTTCTTTGTCGCCACTGTCGCTCAAGTGTGAGTGGAGGCTGCATCGACCCGCGCTCTGGCGAACGCAGCTACGGGGCTATGAATAAACGACAACTGTTGATTGCTCGGGAGTCGCCTCGCGACATTGAAACATCAGGCCGTTCGTCGGTAACCTGCGGATATGTCTACACCGCCGTTTATCACGACGCACCGCGTTGAATTCTTCGAAACCGATCTGGCCGGGATCGTTCATTTTGCGAACTACTATCGCTTCATGGAGCAGGCCGAACATGCCTTCTTTCGCGCGCTGGGTCTGAAGATTCATGACAAGCTGCCCGACGGCACGGTGTTCGGCTGGCCTCGCGTGACTGCCAGTTGCTCGTTTAATGCGCCGGCTCGGTACGAAGAAGAGATCGAAATCCGCGTGACGGTGATTCGTCGCACGAAACGATCATTGACCACGGCTTACGAATTCTGGCGTGGCGAAACTCGCCTGGCGACTGGTGAAATGAAAACCGCGTATTGCATTGTCCCGGCCGGTGGCGGATTGCAGTCGGTCGACATGCCCGATGAATACTTCGAACGCCTCGGTGAAGGGCTCAATGCCGTCGACTCCTGACACAGCGTCATCTCGCTGAGTTTCTTGTTGCTTCAATTGTGTTTGGAAAAAGTCATGGCATTGGATCGATCCCGCAGTCAGGCTCATTTTGCTCGCGCTCAAAAGGTGATTCCAGGTGGCGTGAACAGTCCGGCACGGGCATTTGGCGGCGTCGGTGGAACGCCCTTGATTATGGACCGAGCTGATGGCCCCTTCCTGTTTGACATCGATGGGAATCGCTACATCGATTACATCGGATCATGGGGGCCGCACATTCTTGGGCATCGTCATCCCGTCGTGATCCAAGCGATTCAGAAGGCTTTGGAAAAAGGAACAAGTTTCGGCGCTCCTTGCGAGTTAGAAACGGAGCTGGCCGAACTGGTAATCGCAGCAGTCCCGTCGATGGATCTGGTGCGCATGGTGAATTCGGGCACCGAAGCGACGATGAGTGCCATTCGCGTCGCACGAGGTTTCACCGGCCGTAGTACGCTGATCAAGTTCACAGGCTGCTATCACGGACACGTCGATAGCCTGCTGGTGAAGGCGGGGAGCGCCGCGCTGACGCTGGGAACGCCATCAAGTCCTGGCATTCCCGTCGGCTGTACGGCCGATACGCTGTGCCTGGAATACAACGATTGCCAGCAGTTGGAAGAGACATTCGCACGCCGCGGTGACGAGATCGCCTGTGTGATTCTGGAGCCTGTTGTTGGCAATATGGGCGTCGTGGTTCCGACGCCTCAGTTCCTCTCAGCTCTGCGTGCGCTGTGCGATCGACATGGTACGGTATTGATTTTCGACGAAGTGATGACCGGTTTTCGAGTCGCCTTTGGCGGAGCCCAGGAGCGGTTCCAGATCCGTCCCGACATGACGACTCTCGGCAAGATTATCGGCGGCGGCATGCCGGTCGGGGCCTACGGTGGTCGCCGAGACATCATGAGCGTCGTGTCACCGGCCGGGCCGGTGTACCAGGCGGGAACCTTGTCCGGTAATCCCGTGGCCATGGCGAGTGGCATCGCCACGCTGCAGACGCTGAAGGCCACCAACCCTTATCCGCGACTGGAACAAGTGACGCAGCAACTGACCAGCCGGTTGTCCGAACTGGCGACTAAAGCTGGTCTGGAGCATACGATCCCACAAGTCGGCAGCATGTTCACGCTATTCTTCAATAAGGACGCAGTCACGGACCATCGAGTCGCCGTGAAGAGCGACACCACCCGGTTTGCCCGTTACTTCCACGGCATGCTGGATCATGGCGTCTATCTGGCGTGCAGCCAATACGAAGCAAACTTCGTCTCGGCAGCTCATTCCGAGGCCGAGATTCAGGCAACTTTGAAAGCTGCCGAAGCGGTATTCGCCACTCTTTGATCGGAATCATCATTTCTGAAGATATTCTGAAAAAATGCTCGCATCGGCTGTAGAGGACAACTTCGCGAATTCGTTTTTCCTTAAGTGAGCATTCGCAAACCACATCGTTTGAGCTGTCCGCCGGCTCGAAAATAGATTCCGTGTCTGCCCGAAAAGAACCTGTCGGCACTCACTATCGGCTACGTCGTCGATGGAGGGATCGCCGCTTGCTTCGTTTGCCACTTAAGGAGCCAGCCATGCCTCGTTCATCTTTGAGTCGACTCTCAAAAATCGGCTGCTTTGTGGCCTCGGGCGCGATTTGCGTGGCGCTCATGGGCGCCAATCGAGGCGCGATTACGAAGCCGACTCTGAACCCAGACGCTCCCGTCGTGGAACTGTTCGAAGGAATTGATAAGGATCAATTCGAAGCGCGGTTGGTCGCTCAAAATGCCCACGACGGGAAGATCTTCATTACCAACAAGACCGACAAGGCGCTCACAGTGGCCGTGCCGAAAGGGCTTGTCGGAGTTCAGATTCTGGCTCAAGCCCCGAACAACCAGTTCAATCAAATTGGGATGGGGAACGGGATGGGGATTGGAATGAACAACGGGATGCAGGGGCAAAACGGCGCGGCTCAATCGGTTGGTGGTAACGCCGGCATCATGGGACAGAACGGGCAGCAAAATGGAGCGCAGAACGGCAACAATGGATTCAACCAGGGGAATAACCAATTCCCGGGTGGATTCATGTTCTCGATTCCTCCCGAGAAGACGGTGCAACTCGCATTCAACTCGGTGTGCCTGAACTACGGTCGTCGCGAACCGCACGCCGGCATGAAGTACAAGCTGGCGAAGGCCGAGTCTGTCACGACTGATCCGGTGCTGCTGCAGTTGCTGGAAGACTATTCACCACGCACCGCTCGCGACGCCCAGCAAGCCGCCGCCTGGCATCTGGCGAATGGACTCACTTGGGAACAGATTGCTCAACTGATGGATGAAAAGATCCCTGGAAACCCGACTCCGTACTTCTCTGCTCAGCAGATTCAAGCTGCGAAGACGCTGGTGGAAAAATCCGAAAAGAGTGCGGCCGATCGTCCGCAAAAAGTAGAAAAGAAGATTGAGACCGCTCGATCCGTGGTCGCGAAATAGCATCCTGGTTCCGCTATTTCGCAGCAGTCACGGCGGGTCCACACCAGCCGTGACTGTTTAATCTCCTAGAAGCTCGTCCAGATGTTGCAGCCCGGCCAGCGCTCCGAGTGGCAGTGAGATCCCGTCTTCCGGCGTGGCAGGATCGCGAGGATTGATCCGAATCAACCGCCCGCCGCTGCATTCGGATTCATAGCGAACGGACGGGACGGCCAGACCCGCTCCCATCTCGATGACGACTAACTGCGACGGATCGAACTTTCTCAACCACGCCTGATATCGTCGTGCTTGTACTTCAGAGCGATCGTCGACCCAGCTTCGATCATGAAACATCAGGATGTTTGGCCGGGCGATCTCTCCACACGCAGGGCAAGCTGGTGACTGCGATTCGGTTCGAATCGTTGTCTGGTCAACATCCAACTTCAGCGAGTCCGCAGGCCAGACGCGATTGAGACAGGGAGTGGAGCACTGCAAATGATGAATCGATCCATGGCATTCCAGGATCCGCTCGCACGGAAAGCCAGCTTTCTGAAACTGGCCATCCACGTTACTCGTGAAGACAAAGTAGCCCCGCGGCATTCGCTCGGCCCAGCGACGCAGGATCTGAAATCCTGCATGAGGGATCGCGGCTCGATACAGATTCAGCCGGTGCCCGAAGAACCCCCAAGCCAGCCCCGGGTCTGTCCGAAACCAATGCGGCGTCGACAGATCGCTGAACTTTCGTCCGTGAAAAGGGGGATACGCCTTCCAAAAGCCTTCCGGCCCGCGAAAATCGGGCAGCCCCGAATCCACCCCCATCCCAGCCCCCGCCGCGATCAACAGGGCCTGCGCTGACCGAATCGCCTCGGCTGCGCGACGTAATTCCTGCTCCAGGTTGTTCATGATGAGGTGCCGCTGGTTCAGACGTTGTGGATCGGAATAACGACCTACAATTCAGAGCAATGATCTCCGCCTTGGGTTCGCTTTGCCATCAAAATGTGACGTTCAGTCTGTCCGCAAAATTCCAAACAACAGAAGCGTGAAGCAGAACTGACCTCAGAAACGGTCACTAACAATCATGGCTCTTCCTTAGCTGGATCCAAAGCTCCGTCGAGCCGGAGCACTCCAAAGTCGCCACTTCGTTCATCGATTGATCTGCGTTCAATCTGTGCTTCATCCGTGGCTAACGCTTTCTTTTTGATTGTTCCTGATTTGCCCGATTTGTGGTCCGATCCCATCCGCGGCGAGTTTCAGAGGCCGCTGCTACAACCGGCACAAGGCCTACAATCGCTGCCTTGGCGTACCAGTCGCTGCAACGAGCAAAATCGAATCATTGTTGCCACTTTGCCACATGTCGTGAGCTATGTTTCAACCGGAACGCCTCAAATCGAAATTCGCACAGACGAATCTTCGCTCGACGGCGTTCTGTGCGGGCGCAGCTAGATTTCTGCATCGAAACCATCCGTAACATCCGGATGCGTCCGCTCAATCCCACCGAATTCTATGGAGTTGTGACATCGTGACCGACGCTGCCATGCAATCGACCGTCGACATCAGTGCTATCCGACAAGTGCTCGCTCAACATGGGCGATTGACCGTTGACGTCCTTACCTTGGATGAAGACTTCGACCTGTATGGTGCTGGCCTCACCTCGTTGGCCACGGTCGGAATCATGCTCGCCCTAGAAGACCGCTTCGAAGTCGAGTTTCCCGAATCGATGCTCAGCCGCGGCACGTTCCGCAGCGTCTCTTCGATCGCTGAAGCCGTCGCGAATCTGACGAACTAATCATTAAGTGTTGGGCGCGCCTCCACTTGGACCAGCGCGCCAGTTCCGTTGCTCTTCTCCCAATGTACTTCCCCGGCAACTTCTATCCCCTCGCGAGTCCCCTCATGATGACCGCCGTTGCAGACTTGCCCGTCTCTTCCGCCGCCACCGCGCCGGAAGCGTTCGATTTTGATGAGTTGCTCAGCCGAGTCCACGCCATCGGGCGTGACGTCCTCGCGGTGCATGCTGGCGATGTCGACCGCCGGGCTCGGTTCCCGGTCGAATCAATCACGGCGATGAAAGAGGCGAAGTTGCTGAGTGCCTACGTTCCTGTCGAATACGGCGGAATGGGGCTGAATATGATTGAAACATCTCGCTTGTGCGAAGCGATGGGCCAGTACTGCGGCTCGTCTGCGATGATCTATGCGATGCATTGCATCCAGGTCGCCTGCGTCGTTCATCACGCTCAACAGTCGGCTTATTTCCGACGTTATCTGCGTGACCTGGTCACCGAACAACGGTTGATGGCCTCGGCTACGACCGAGATCGGCACTGGTGGTGATTTGCGATCGAGCGTCTGTGCGATTGAAGTTTCGGGCGATTGCTTCACGTTGACGAAGAAGGCTCCGGTCATCTCGTACGGTGAGTATTCGGATGACATCCTGGTGACCTGTCGACGATCAACGGATGCTCCCGCCAGCGAACAAGTTCAAGTGATGGTGAGACGTGGTGAATATACCGCCGAGCCATTGTCGACCTGGGACACGATGGGCTTCCGCGGAACCTGTAGTTCTGGATTTACGCTGACATCGCACGGTTCGACCGACCAAATTCTGCCGACGCCGTTCAACGACATTCTCTCGCAGACGATGCATCCTTATTCACACATCGTGTGGGGAGCTTTGTGGACCGGAATTGCCGCCGATGCGGTAAACCAGGCCCGCGCGTTCGTCCGAGCGGAAGCTCGCAAGACACCCGGTGAAACACCGATCTCCGCAATTCGATTGGCCGAAGTCGATCTTGTGCTGCAAGAAATGCGACACAACGTCTATAGCCTGGCTCGCGAATACAACGAACTGCTGTCGAGCGATTCACGCGAATCGATTCACGGCTTCGGCTTCTCAATTCGTACCAACAATCTGAAATTGTCCTGCTCACAGCGGATCGTCGAAATCGTCGGTCAGGCGCTTTTGATCTGCGGGATTCAGGGTTACCGCAACGATTCCAAGTTCAGCTTGTCTCGTCATCTGCGCGATTCCTACGGTGCCGCGTTGATGGTTAACAATGACCGTATCACCAAACTTAACGCCACGATGTTGCTAGCCCATAGAGAGGGACATTGACGATGTGCATGGCCACCATGAGTCTGAATGACGCTTATCAGCACTGCCAGGACGAACTTGTCACGGCAGGCCTGCTGATCCGATCGGGAGTTCCCGGTCTGTATGGGTTCAACGGCGTGTTTGAAGACGTGATCGAACGGTTTGAAATGGCCGTCACCAAACGAGCCAAGCCGTTGAAAGCCGAAGTGATGCGGTTTCCAGCGATCATCAACCGCAAGCACTACCTGCAGACAACGCACATCGAAAACTTCCCAGACCTGATGGGATCGGTGCACAGCTTCCTGGGGAACGAACGCGATCATGCCAAGTTGCTCGACAAGCGAACTCGCGGCGACGACTGGACTACAGAATTGGAGCCGACCGAAGTCATGCTGACTCCGGCCGCTTGTTATCCGCTATATCCGACTGCCACGGGGACGACTCTGGCACCGGAAGGCCGTCTCGTTGACTTGCGATCATTTGTCTTCCGTCACGAACCATCGCCAGATCCCGCTCGTATGCAGATCTTCCGCCAGCGCGAATTCGTGCGGATGGGAACGGCTGAACAAGCCTTGGAACATCGTGCCTACTGGTTACAGACCGGACAGGAAATCCTGAACTCAGTTGGACTGCAGGTTGATAGTGTCGTTGCCAACGATCCATTCTTCGGACGTGGTGGACGCATGATGGCTGTCGCTCAGAAAGAACAGGATCTGAAGTTCGAATTGGTCCATGCGGTCGCCACGACGGAAAAGCTTACTGCGATCACGTCGTGCAACTATCACCTGGATCACTTCGGCCACACATTCGATATCAAGACCGCTGACAATGAATATGCCCACACGGCATGTATCGGCTTCGGTCTGGAACGTATCGCGCTCGCTTTGTTCATGACGCACGGATTTGATCCAGATCACTGGCCTTCTGACGTGAAGAGTGTACTTGCACTATGACGAAACCGGTCTTCCCAATCAGTGCCGACGGCTATCAACGCCATGTTATCCACACCCGGGAACGGCACTGGGCGGAAACAAATTGCTACGTCGACGTTTGGATCGAACTCTTGCACGCGTGGGGGTTCGATCCAATCGCGGCGATGCCGTTCACAGTCGCTATCGATTTCGAAGGCGACCAGTGGACTTTTTTCAAGTTCCCACACACCGATCTGCGGTCGCTGTATGGCCTGGACATCCAGGAACTGGCGATCTGGCAACCGCTGGTTAAACATGTGGAAGAACAAGTCGGCCTTGGGCGGCCGGTGCTGGTGGAACTCGATTCGTTCTACCTGCCCGATACCGAGGGGACGGCGTATCGACGCGAACACACCAAGTCGACAGTGGCCGCTGTCGATATCGATGTCACCAATCAGAGGCTGGGTTATTTTCACGGCCAGGGCTTTTACGAGCTCAGCGGCGAAGATTTCGTCAAAGTGTTCCGAATTGCCGGGCCCCATGACCCAGCGATGCTGCCGCCGTATGTGGAATTCGTCAAACGACGAGCCAATCGAGGAGCGACCGGTCGCGAGTTGGTGAATACCTCCTTGTCACTGCTCAAGCAGCAGTTGACGCTGATTCCCGAAACGAATCCGTTCGAGAAGTTCAAGACACGATTTGCGGCTGATGTCGACTGGTTGATGACGGAGCCGATGGAAGTCTTCCATCAGTATTCGTTCGCGACGCTGCGTCAGTTTGGTGCCTGCTACGAATTGGCATCGCTCTATTTTGACTGGCTGGGGGCTCATGACGTGGCCGGGTTGGAAGTCTCCCGCGACGCGTTTGGCTTACTGGCGACCGGTGCCAAGTCCATGCAGTTCCAATTGGCGCGATCGATGGCCCGCAAGAAACCGATCAATTTGTCACCCGTGGATGACATGGCGGCAACCTGGCAGACGGCGATGAATCATCTGAAGTCGCATGTTCTCGCAAGTTGA
Organism: uncultured Schlesneria sp.; assembly: GCA_903840265.1. Lineage (GTDB taxonomy): Bacteria > Planctomycetota > Planctomycetia > Planctomycetales > Planctomycetaceae > Schlesneria. The sequence goes on from CAIMFH010000046.1 coordinate 8,192, forward strand.
ATGAGTGAACTGGACATCCGAAGGGCGGCGGTCATTGCGATGGTATCGAATACCAGTGAGAGAGAAATCGCCAACCAGGGCTCGCTGAGTCCCTGGCTGTGCTGCGCTCATCGACCTGGATCGATTACCAATCCGACACAATTGACAGGAGCGGCATCCGAATGGTTGCCAGCGACTGTCCCTTGCACCGTTGCTTCTACGCTGGCCGCGAACAAGCGGTGGTCGTTCGAACACCCGCCCGACATTGATGCCGATGATTGGTGGTTCGCAACCTCTTTTCAAGCCAAGACCGGTGGCGGACAGCACCCGACTCATCTGCATCTGGATGGGTTGGCGACACTCGCCGAAGTCTGGCTGAACGGCGAACTGTTGCTGAAAACCGACAATATGTTTCGCAGTTACTGCGTTGACGTATCGTCACGACTGCGACTCGAAAACGAGTTGATCATTGGCTTCCGGTCCATCACCGAAGACTTGAAGGCGAAACGCCCTCGACCACGGTGGAAAACGAATCTGGTCAATAACCAGCAACTCCGTTGGCATCGCACAACTCTGCAAGGTCGTATCCCCGGCTGGTCACCCCCTGCTCCGGCGATCGGTCCGTGGCGAGGCATCCGTCTTGAAACCGGCCCGATCACGCCGCATTCGCTGACACTGCGACCACAACTCGAAGGAACAGTCGGAGTCGTCACGCTGGAAGGCCACTTGCTCTCAGCGGTGCCCATTCAACGAGCATCGTTGCGAGTCGGCGCGCATGTCGAAACGCTGCATCTTGAACGCGAAGTCGATGGCTATTCCGTGCGAGGGAAGCTGCAGGTCGCCAACGCTCGTCCCTGGTCACCGCACACGCATGGTCAACCGGTGCTGTATGATTGCGAACTCATCCTGGAATCGGGTGACGTTCGTTATCGCATCGCCTGCGATCCGCTCGGATTCCGCAAAGTCGAAGTCACTACGGCCGATGGTTTTCAAGTCCTGATCAATGGGGAACCTGTCTATTGCCGCGGTGCCTGCTGGACCGTTAGCGACATTCTGACGTTGTCTGGTACCGAAGAGCAGTTACGCCACGACCTGACGCTCGCTCGCGATGCCGGTGTGAACATGCTGCGCGTCGGTGGCACGATGGTCTACGAGAGCGACTCGTTCTATCGACTGTGCGACGAACTGGGAATCCTCGTCTGGCAGGACTTCATGTTCGCGAACATGGATTACCCTGTCGACGACGAATCGTTCCGTCACAATCTCGTGGCAGAAGTCAGCGAACAAGTGCGGCGACTGGCCAAGCATGCGTGTGTCGCTGTCTACTGCGGAAATAGCGAGATTGAGCAACAGGCTGCGATGCTGGGGATGCCTCGCGAAATCTGGACAAACAGTTGGTTCGCCCAAGAACTTCCGGAACTCTGCGAACGCTTCCACCCGGGGACCGGCTATGTGCCGTCGACTCCAACCGGCGGTGCGCTCCCTTTTCAGCCAAATACCGGTTTGACTCATTATTACGGCGTCGGTGCCTACCTGCGGCCGACTTCGGACATTCGGCGTTCCGATGTGAAGTTCACGCCCGAATGCTTGGGCTTTTCGAATATTCCCGAGGCATCCACGATCGAAGCGATTACTCAAGGGGGCCATGCCGTGATGCATGATGCCCGCTGGAAGCGACGAGTCCCTCGCGACATCGGCGCAGGTTGGGACTTCGAAGATGTCCGCGATCATTATCTGAAAGAGACGTTCAACGTCGACCCGGTGCAACTGCGTTCGTGGGATACCCCTAAGTATCTGCAACTCAGCCGCCTAATCTCGGGCGAGATGATGCAGCAGGCGTTCTCAGAATGGCGCAGCTCGCACAGCCACAACCACGGCGGTTTGGTCTGGTTCTACAAGGATCTGTGGCCGGCGGCGGGATGGGGCATTCTGGATTCGACGGGAACTCCGAAAGCTGCCTACTACTTCCTCAAGCGAGTCTGGAACAGTCGGCAGCTGGTCGTGACGGACGAAGGCCTGAACGGTCTGCATCTGCATCTCATCAACGAGACTTCCGAAGCGTGCAACGGTACGGTCGAAGTTCAATTATTGAAAGAGCCGAATGTCGTTGTGGCTCGCCAGGAGTTGGCTGTGCGTCTGGAAGGGTCGAGTCGACGATTATTCAGCGCTGACGAGATCCTCGGCGGCTTCTACGATGTCAGCTATGCCTATCGATTCGGTCCACCACACCACGATGTGGCGATTGTCACATGGTTTGATTCTGAACGACGAGTGATCGGAGAAGCGTTTCACTTCATCCGTCGATCGGTTCCCGCTCTAGACCGCGCGGTGACCTTGCAGACCACTGGCGATGTCGTTGGCGACAACCGGTATCAAATTACCTTGCAATCCGATCGGTTGCTGCAAGGTGTCACCGTGAATGCGAAGGGATACTTGCCGGATGACAACTATTTCCATCTGCCGCCCGGGCGAACGAAGACGGTGACATTCCGGGCGACGTCGGCGCAGGCTCCGTCGTTCAAAGCATTGGTCGAAGCGATCAACATGGAAAGCAGCCATGTTGTGTCTGCTCGCCCCAAGTCAATTTAACGAGGTGCGGGCCATGACAACTCTGACCGCGGAAACAACTGCTGGAATGGATATTTCGCACCTTGTATCAGCCGGCGCGATTCAGCGCACTGCGTTCTATCTGGCTTGTGGCGAACAACCGCTCTTCGCTTGGTTGCATAGATTAGACGGACGACGCGAGCGCGACCATGGCGTTGTCATCGTCCCGCCGATCGGGTTTGAACAACTGCACGCTCATCGTGGCTTGCGACATCTGGCGGACAAACTCGCTCGATTGGGCATTCCGACACTGCGATTCGACTGGCATGGAACAGGTGATTCATCTGGAGACGATACTGAACCGGAACGACTGGCGACATGGCTTGCAAACGCTCGCTCAGCAGTAAACTGGATGAAGGATGAACTTGGCTACGCAAAGGTCAGTGTCGTCGGACTGCGGTTCGGTGCCACGTTGGCGGCGCTGGCACTGGATCAAGTAGAGTTCGAAAACCTTGTCCTGTGGGCTCCGGTCACGAACGGCCGCGGGTCGGTGCGTGAGATGCATGTCATCGATATGATGTCCGAGGGGCACATCGCTGGAAGTGAAGCGGCGGGGACAATCGAAGCGGCCGGGTTCCGTCTAACGGCCGAGACTGCCGCGGCGCTATCGAAAACCAGTTTGATGCAGTCGAAGCCGCTCTGCCGCCGAGTGTTAGTCGCGAATCGTGATGATTCACCCGCCGATCAACGAGTCATCGATCATTTCGCCAAGCTCGGGCTCGATGTCGAGCAATTTGCGATACCGGGCGTGAGCCAGATGCTGGTTGAACCCCATAAGGGTCTCGTGCCTGAAATCGCGATTCAGAAAATCGCCTATTGGATGGACCAGCACGCAGACTCCGGTGAAGACTGTGCCACCAGCGAACCGAGGATCGAAGAACTAACGAGCACTTTAGTACAGAATCAGCTGTCGCTCAGCATCCTCTGCTCACCAACTGTTCGAGAGACAGCCATCTGCCTGAGTGACTCCCCGAATCTGTTTGGGATTCTCAGCGAGCCAACCACACGACCCGCAGCAAATCTGCCTACGATTATCCTGCTCAATGCCGGAGCGGCCTATCGGATTGGTCCTGGCCGGATGAATGTCGAAATGGCTCGACAATTCGCGTCACACGGATTTCGATGTCTGCGAATCGACCTCAACGGGTTGGGAGACAGCATCGCGACGGATGCGTCACAGGAAAATGACTCTTACGCACCGACCGCCTTTCGCGACATCGGGCTGACGATGCAAGCCCTGCGACAGCGGTTTGGACCGCAGCAATTTGTCTTGATGGGGCTTTGCTCGGGTGCTTATGCTTCGTTTCAAGCGAGCGCCCAATTTGATGATCCAGATTTGATCGAGGGGATCTTGATCAACCCATTGACGTACTTCTGGCAGGATGGGATGTCGCTGGAGACTGCACCGACGAAAGAACTGATTCGCGAGCACTATTATTTGTCATCAGCACTGCAACCCGCTAAGTGGTTGAAGTTGTTGTCCGGTCGCAGCCATATCGGAGTTGGCGGAGCATTGCGGATGGTCGCGCAGCGTCTTGGTCTGATCGGATCTCGGCGAACTTCCAAAATGAGTAATGTCACAGAAAACACAGGTCCATCGCATCCCACGACACAGGATCTGACCGGCGATCTAAAGCGGGTTGTCGCTTCCCGCCGGCAGCTGTCGATGTTCTTTTCGACCACCGATCCCGGCTACAGCATCCTGCTGGGCCAAGCCCGGCGGCAAACGAAACGCATGCTCCGACGTCAGCAGCTTAGCGTCACCTTCATCGAGAATGCTGACCACACATTTTCCAGGCATGCGGCACGCCAGCGATTGATCGATTCGTTGTGCCAGCATCTGCAACGACGATTCGTTTCCTGCTCGTAAAAGTCTGATTCAGTGGCTCGAAACCCTCGCTGAGTGCTGGCTCCGTCGCTACACTGCGGCGCGAGAGTTGCGATCGTGTGAACACAGGCGGTGAATTCGTACTCTCAATTCAATAGCACAGGCGGCTTAGGACGAATGTGAGTCGCCACCAGGGCAATGGAGTTCCGTGTTCATGGGAGAATCGTTGAAGCGTCTTTCGTTCGGCTTCCTTTTAATTGCCATGGCGTCGGCCGTTCTTTTGCTGTCGGAAGCTCCTCGCCAGAAACCGCGTGACACGACAGCGGCCACGGCGGAATCGGCGGTTCCCACGCGGACGATGCGAGTCGCGATGTTTCAAATGGCATCGCAGCCAATCATCGACGAAGGCGCACAGGGTGTTATCGATAGCCTGAAAGAAGCGGGCTTTGTCGAGGGAAAGAATCTGAAACTGACTCGGTTCAATGCCGAGGGCGATATTGCGACCGGTAACGCGATTTCCCAAGAACTGGCCGGTGGTGACTTTGATCTGGTTATCACCTTGACGACGGGGGCGTTGCAGTCGTTTGCGAACGTCAATAAGCAGCGGAAGGCACCGCATGTCTTTGGATTAGTCTCAGACCCGGTCAAAGCAGGTGTTGGGATCGGGACCGAGCCGATGGATCATCCCGCCCATCTGACGGGTATTGGAACTTTTCCACCGGTCGATCAAGCTTTGGAACTGGCTCGCAAGATCAACCCGAAATTGTCGAAAGTCGGCATTGGTTGGAATCCGGCCGAGATCAATTCTGAAGTCTGTACAAAGCTCGCACGCGAGGTGTGCAAGAAGCTGAAGATCGAGCTGCTGGAGGCGAATGTCGAGAACACTTCGACAGTGAAAGAGGCGGTTCGCTCGCTGATTGATCGGCAAGCCGAAGCGCTGCTGGTTGGCGGCGATGTCACGATGCTCGGCGCGATCGACGTGGTGGCGAAAACGGGCAGCGACGCTCATTTGCCGACGTTCACTTGCATGCCCGGCAACGCGAAGAAAGGGACTCTCTTCGATGTCGGGGCGAATTACTACGAAGTCGGTCGAACTGTCGGTCGAGTCGCGGCTCGGGTTTTGAAAGGGGAATCGATTGCCAGCATCCCGGTTGAGATCGCGATCCCACCGAAGCTATTCCTCAACAAACTGGCTTTGAAGAATCTGAATGGCGAATGGGTATTCCCTGATGATGTCATCAAGTCCGCAGACTCGATCATCGACGAGAGCGGGCAAACAGATAAAGCAGTGGCCGCGGTGGCTGTGACACCAGCTCAGAATCAACCGCTCGCGAAGTTGTGGCAGCTTCGCATCGTGAGCTACGTCAATTCAGACGACGTCGCTGAGGCGGAGCGTGGGCTGCGAGAAGGTTTGAAGAAATCTGGCTTGGTCGAGGGTCGCGACTACGCCGTCAAGATACTCAACGCACAGGGAGAAATGGCGACGCTCAACGGTTTGGTGGATGCCGCCGTTGCCGACAATACGGACTTGCTGTTGACCATTTCGACGCAGGCCTTGCAAAGCTCTGTTCAGAAGTCGCAAGGCTTGCCGATCGTTTTCACGATGGTCGCCAATCCGTTCGCCGCGGGTGTCGGGAAATCGGAATCCGATCATCTTCCCAACGTCACAGGTGCTTATGGTGCCAATGATGTCAAACGCATGATGCCGATCATTCGGCAACTGATGCCAGAGGCAAAGAAACTCGGGACGTTATATGTTCCTGGTGAAGTGAATTCGGTTTACAGTTATGAATTGCTGGTCGAGGCCACCCGTGCCGCAGGCTACGAATTGGCGTCCGTCGGTGTCAACGCCGGGACCGAGGTGCTCGATGGTATTCAGTCTCTCTGCGATCAACATCTGGATGCAATCTGCTTGTCGAACTCCAATCTGACTGGCGCTGCGTTTCCATCGATCGCTCAAGCGACATCCAAGGCCAAGTTGCCGGTCTTTGCGTTTCTGGGGAGTGCGTCGAAACAAGGGGCTACCGTGGTTCTGACGCGTGACTACTACGACATGGGGCTCGATTCCGCGCAGATTGCTACACGAGTCATGCGCGGCGAAAAGCCTGCGTCGATCCCTTTTTTCCAGTCCACGAAAAGTCGGCTTTATTTGAACCTTGTCTCCGCTCAGAAACTGGGGCTTACGATTCCAGAATCACTGATTAAGTCGGCTGATCAAGTCATCGACAAATAACATCGACTTGTTTTTCGATGCTCGTTGCCGACCAAACTGACGGCAGACTGACCGCGTTTCTCTTCGACGATAATAATTCATGCAAATCAATACCGAAGATCATGGCGACCTGCTGGAAATGCGGATTGCTGGACGTCTCGACAACGAATGGGCCGAGCATCTGTCGGATGCAATTGATGAAGCCGTTCGACAGGGATCGCATTCAATCGTGCTCGATCTTTCGGATGTGAGCTACATGAGTTCCGCCGGGATCGGAGCCTTAGTTCGAGCCTACAAGCAGCTGCAATCCATTCGCGGGTTCTTCGGAGTCGGCATCGCCCCGCCTCAAGTGGCCGAAGTCATCAAGATGACCGGCCTCGCGAAGATGCTGTTGTGTGACATGGCCGAAGTTCGCGCGCGAGCAGAATCAGGCAGCTTCCGCAGTACCATGCAGCCCATGTTTCGAGTCGCTGCCGCAGGGGGCATGAACTTTGAACTGTACGACGTTGAACCGAAAGCAGTACTCACCTGCGAAGTGATTGGCGACGCCACTCGGTTTCCGCAGCATACTTATCTGGAACAGCACTGCCGACCGTTGGAATTCGGAGCAGACGTGTTTGGCCTGGGATTGGGAGCATTCGGTTCCAAGTATGCCGAGTGCCAGAATCGATTTGGAGAATTCCTGGCGGCCGGTGGTTCGGTGGCGCAGCAACCTGCGGGTGCGGCCAAGCCCGATTTTCAACTGGAACAGGGAACGCTCGTTCCAAAAGTGCAGATGGCCTATGGGCTTCGCTGTCGCGGCGGAATGCGGCAGCATCAACGATTTGAACCAGCCGAAGAAGGCGAGCGGATTTCGTTGTCGGCACTGGTCAAAAAAAGCCTGGAGTTGAACGACTGCAACCTCGCAGGTCTGGTCTATGTTGCCGAGACGACCGGGTTGATCGGTGCCACGCTGCGACGTTCGCCAACTGCTCCTGCGGCGGGTTCGCGAATGTCGCATCCGGAAATACGGAACTGGCTGTCGTTCTCGCCCGAGCGGACGCATGGTCATACGTTGACTCTGATCGTCGGCGTGGCATCACGAGGCGCGCCGTCGGCCGAACTGGCGCCGCTGCTCAGGCCGATGGGGTCGGGCTCAGACATCTACGGTCACTTCCATGCGGCTGTTTTTTCGTACCGGCCCTTTAAGAAACGCAAATTGGAAATGGCGGATGTTGTGGGAACGCTGTTTGAATCGGAAGACCTGCAGACCGTCCTGCATCTGCTGAATGATGATCGCGAAATTACGGGTGGCGGTGAAAGCGAATTCATCCGCGGGGCCTGCTGGCTGTCATCAATCACGACTGTCACCGGAGGATCCCAGCGATGATGCAATTGATCGGTTCGGTTTCTGTGGGGTTGATCCTGTCGCTGCTCGCACTGGGAGTGCTGATCAGCTTTCGCATCCTGGCATTCCGTGATCTGACCGTTGAAGGTTCGATTGCCCTGGGTGGCGCAGTGGCCGGAACCCTGCTCGTTTCAGGCTGGAATCCCTGGCTGGCGACATTCCTCGCGTTCTTGGCTGGAGCTTGTGCCGGGACGGTGACTGGCATTTTGACCACGCGATTGCAGATCAACGGCCTGCTGGCGGGGATCCTGGTGATGACCGCACTCTACTCGGTCAATCTGCGTGTGATGAATCGCAGCAATCTGCCGCTTTTCAAAGAGCAGACTGTCGTCTCGATGGCTCAGAAGGCGGTGTCACCCGACTTGAAGTGGACAATCGGGCGCTGGGATATCCCCGTACAAGAAGTCCTGGTGGTGATCCTGGTGCTGGCCATCATCGGACTGGTTTCTGGGATCATGTATGCCTTCTTCAAGACCAACTTGGGATTGGCCATGCGGGCCACAGGCGACAATGAACAGATGATTCGTGCGCTCGGTGTGGAAGTGGGCTGGATGCTGACCTTTGGACTGGCACTCTCGAATGGACTGGTTGCTCTCTCGGGAGCATTGCTGGTTCAGTACCAGGGCTATGCCGACGTGCAAATGGGGCTGGGGATGGTCGTCTGGGGACTGGCCAGCGTCATTATCGGCGAATCCCTGGTGAACTCGCGCCAAATCGGGATGCTTGTCGTCGGAACCATTATGGGTTCGATCTTGTTTCGACTGCTGGTGGCCATCGCGCTGCGTTGGGGACTAAACCCGAACGATTTGAAATTAGTCACAGCCGTATTTGTGCTGATCGCTCTGGTCGCACCGAACGCGATCGATGTCGCTCGGCGGAAACTAAGTTCTCTCGGGAAGGCTTAGCTTAGTCGAAGTGGGCTGGCTGTGTCGTGCTGGAAATGACGAATTGACTTACCGGGAACGAGTCGCGAAATGCTCGACATCGAAAACATTAAGAAGACGTTTCATGCGGGAACGCCCAACGAGGTTCGCGCTTTGCAAGGTGTGGACCTGAAGATCGATGACGGATCGTTTGTGATCGTGATTGGAACGAACGGCTCTGGTAAATCGACGTTGCTGAACGCAGTCGCGGGTTCGTTTATTGTCGATTCCGGCCGGATCAGGTTGAAGGGCGAAGATGTTACGAACTGGCCCGAGCACCGTCGCGCGAAGTACATCGGTCGCGTCTTCCAGAACCCCTTTACGGGCACCGCTCCATCGCTGACGATCGCAGAAAACCTGGCACTGGCTGCTCACCGAGGCCGCGCCCGAGGCCTGGGCTGGGCGCTGAGTCCGTCCACGAAAACGGAAATGTACGAGCGAGTCCGCAGCATGGGACTGGGGTTGGAGGATCGCCTGGGGAACGCGATCGGCAGTCTTTCCGGCGGGCAACGTCAGTCACTGACTTTGCTGATGGCCGGATTAATTAAACCAGACTTGCTGCTGTTGGACGAACATACCGCCGCATTGGATCCGAAGAGCGCCGATCAGGTGATTCGTCTGACGGAAGAAGTCATCCGTCGGGACAAGCTGACGACGATGATGGTGACGCACTCGATGCAGCAGGCTGCCAACCTGGGTGATCGTCTGATCATGATGGTTCGCGGTCGCATCATTCATGATTTTCAAGGAGCTGAAAAGCGGCGTCTCTCCCCCGAGGATCTGCTCGACCGCTTTGAACAAGTTCGCCGATCCGACTTGCTCGACGAAACCGCAGCCAGCATGCTGGAGCGGCAGTACGTCTAATAGACGGACCCACGACGCATCAAAAGAAGGATCGCCAGATGCAGAACTCAATTGACCCCAAGCGACGAGCCTTAGACGCACCGTCAACAGCAGTCACACTGCTCACAAACGAGTTACTTGAGCAGGCAGTGCGGGCTTCGCGGGTCAACGATCGTAAGCGAGTGATTCTACCGCTGCACAAGTCTGCCGACGCGCTGCTGCATCGCATGTTCAACGTCATGCAACCGGGCACCTATATCCCGCCGCATCGACATCTGGTCCCTCCCAAAGATGAAAGTATCGTGGTCGTTCGCGGAGCCTTGTGCTTCATCACGTTCGATGAGTCTGGGACGATTCAGCAGATGACGGATATCGTGGCCGGCACGGACATCTTCGGGGTCGATGTCTGTGCGGGCGTTTACCACACGTTCTTCATTCTCGAACCCGACACCGCGATGTTTGAAGTGAAGTCCGGTCCTTTTTCACCGGTCACCGACAAAGACTTCCCGGCTTGGGCACCGCGCGAAGGAGATGCGGGTGTAGAGGACTACATGGCTCAACTCCGGCAGATGCGCGAGGAGCAATAGACCGTGTGAAAACATCTTCTCTTACTGACCCGAAATAGCCATCGCGGCAGCCACTGCGAGGACATCGCAACGTTCATTTTCGGGATGGCCCATATGGCCACGCACGTGTGTGAAGCGGACTTGATGATTGGACAATAGTTCGTCCAGCTTCTGCCACATCTCGACGTTTTTGACCGGCTTCCAGGAATTCCCTTCGCGACGCCGCCAGCCGTTTTTTTTCCAGCCGGCCATCCAGGATTCGCTCCCCTTCGCAACGTAGGTGCTGTCGGTCACGACTTCGACCTCAGAACGAGACTTGATCGCCTCTAGTCCCGAGATGACTGCCTGCAGTTCCATCTGGTTGTTGGTCGTCAGGATCTCGCCACCAGAGATCTCTTTTTCGGTCCCCGTGGCCGGGTGACGAAGAATGCAGCCCCAACCTCCCGGACCCGGGTTGCCTCGACAGGCCCCGTCAGTGAACAGTTGGACGAACGGCAACTTGCGTGGCGGCACGGGGGTTTCGCTGGACATCGTTTCACCAAAGGGCGTCATCGAGCAACGACATCGGACAAATTCGCGCGCACCATCAGCAGGCCGGACCTGAAATAAAGCCGGTTTCATCCTGCGAGCGGTCTGTGGCCATTGATCGACGCGAAGAATCCGTCGCGGATTAACGTTCGCGGAACACAATGCGACCACGATTTAGATCGTAGGGAGACACTTCCACGTGGACGTGATCCCCGGGCACAATACGGATGAAGTGCTTACGCATCTTTCCGGCCACGTGAGCGAGCACAATGTGACCGTTCGTCAACTTCACGCGGAACTGAGTGTTCGCCAGCGCTTCGACAACATCTCCTTCAACGTCAATCGCCTCTTCTTTGGGCATACCGCTTGGTCTTCTTTCGTCGATTCTTCAAGGATACAAATACTCGAACGCCGGACAATCGGCATCCTGAGGGAAACGAAGTATAGCGACCAGCGCTTGTAAACGCCAAGACTTCTATGAATTCCGTGCGAATCCTGATTGGCCAGGCCGAGAAAGCGGTCTCCAGATGGTCGCAGCCGTGTCTGACTGATATTCTGCGATTTCCCAACTCCTGGCAGCAAAGAATCACCCTGAAATCATGACCGAAACGCTCGCAATTCAGCCTGTCCAACGACCAATCATTGGCTCGATTCGCCCTCCAGGATCAAAAAGTCTGACGAATCGGGCTTTGGTGGTAGCGGCTTTGGCCGATGGGACGTCATCGCTGACCGGGGTTCTCGACAGCCGAGACACCGAAGTCATGATCGACAGCTTGCGTCGGCTGGGGATCGCAGTCGACCAGGATCGGAAAGCCGGGACGGCAACTGTCTTCGGCTGCGGCGGCCAAATTCCCCAATCCGGGGCGGATTTGTGGCTGGAAAACAGCGGCACCAGCATCCGATTCCTCACGGCGATGTGTGCGTTGGGAAACGGCCGTTACCGACTGGATGGCAATACCCGAATGCGCGAGCGTCCCATCGGCGACCTGCTCGATTCGCTACGCCAATTTGGAATCGCTGTCGAATCCGAACTGGGAACCAATTGCCCCCCCGTTGTCGTGCAGGGACACGGTCTTCCGACCGGTACAACCTCGGTCAACGCCGGGGTTTCCAGTCAATTCTTGAGCGCGATGCTGATGGCAGCACCGTGTGCGAAGGGGCCTGTTGAAATTAAGCTGGCTGGCGCGATGGTGTCGGAGCCGTACATCGAGATGACGCTGGCTGTGATGTCCCAATTCGGAGTGAGCGTGGACCGGTCCGTTGCCGGGGCATTTCGCATTGCGCCACTACCCTATCGGGCCCGTGCTTACGACATCGAGCCCGATGCGTCGGCCGCCAGCTACTTCTTTGCGGCGGCGGCTGTCACCGGAGGAGAGATTACCGTCGAGGGCCTGAACGCTTCAGCCTTGCAGGGAGACGTCCATTTTGTCGACACGCTCGAACAGATGGGCTGCGATGTCACGTGGGGGGATCGTTCGATCACCGTTCGCGGAACGAATGACCTGCGCGGGATCGACATCGATATGAACGCAATCAGCGACACCGCACAAACTCTGGCCTGCGTCGCGCCGTTCGCTCAAGGACCGACTCGCATTCGCAACGTGGCGCACATGCGACACAAAGAAACCGACCGAGTGAACGCTGTTGTGACGGAACTGTCGCGGTTGGGGCTTCGAGTCGAAGAGCATCCCGACGGCATGACGATTCACCCGGGGCCTCTTCATGCGGGAACAGTCGCGACCTACGACGACCATCGCATGGCAATGAGCTTCTCACTGCTGGGACTGCGAGTCCCCGGCATCGTCATCGCCGACCCGGGGTGTACGTCTAAGACCTATCCTGAATACTTCAAAGACCTGGACCGACTTTGCGCCGCCGCTCGGTAATGACTTTGATGCGATCTTCTCAACCTGTCTGCTGGTGGCGATTCAGTTCAGGAACACCCACTCCGAAAATGTTGCCGCTTGCCCCACGCGCTCACCAGCTGAGTTGATCAGATTCCAAACCGTCGCCTGGTCAATCCGAAACCGTCGCCCTTTGGCGCTGATCCGGATCCCCTGGTAGTCGTCGACGAATCCATCGCGAGTCGTTCGCGCCATCAATTGAGCTCGCTCGTCGCGATGTACCGGCTCGGCCGTCAGTCGCGACGGGGTCTGCAACATTTGCTCGACAGTCATCTCCCATAGGGTCAGCGCGGCGGCGTTCCCATAGTTCAAAATGGGATCTGCCTGAATTCCATGCGACACCACCACGAACGGAGCGTGGTACAGGGATAAGGCTTGTTCGAGATTTCCTCCCTCCCGGGGCATCAATTCTTTCCCCGTCCAGTGACGGTACGAGTCCAGTAAGATCTGAGTATGTTCGATCCAATCTGGCTGTAACCCATTGCCGCTGGAGTTGTTTGGATTGATCAAGTTATCCTCTGTCACTTCGGAACCCTCCGCCAATCTGTCGTACCGACCCGAATTTACCGCAGCCGGGTTAAATCCCGACAGTCGATATCGCCCGTGCTACCTGTCTAACGTAGAATAAGTTTTGCCTGAGTTCTCTCAAGTGTCAGGCGGGAATTGACGTTCCAGTTGATGATGGACAACGGGAAAAACGAGAAATTTGGGTGGCACAGACGTGAGGGACGAATAATGACGGCTGGCCCACAAAACTCGTCGAACAGCGGACCGGCCGACTCGGGCGGTTTTGAAACCGTTCGCGCGAATGAACTGATCAACCGCGTCGTGCAGGGGGATCACGCAGCACTGGCCGATCTTTTCTCGCTCTATCGCCCCCGCTTATGGAGGTTGGTCGCCTTTCGCCTGCATCCACAATTGCAAGGGCGAATTGACGCCGACGACGTCCTGCAGGATGCCTGGTTGCGAGCCATCGATCGCATCGAATCGTTCCTGCGAGACGCCGCCACATCGCCGTTCCTGTGGTTCCGCACAATCGTCAGTCAGACGCTGGTCGATCTACACCGGTTTCACATGGGAGCCCAAAAGCGATCGGCCGCTCGAGAATTCTCGATCAATCGCGGCTGGAGTAATGAATCGACATCCTCCTCAATGTCATTCCACCTGCAGCAACCGACCAAGTCTCCCAGCAGCACCTTGGGACGGGCCGAACAAGCTCGCCAACTGGAAACGGCTCTGCAGGGGATGAACGAAAACGATCGCGAGGTGCTCGCGCTCAGGCACTTCGAAGAACTCAGCAATAGCGAAACGGCCCGAGTCCTGAACATGACCGAGCAAGCGGCCAGTGCTCGCTACATCCGAGCTCTCGCCCGTTTGAAGCAAGTTCTGGAAGTCTTCCCCGGTGGATTCGAAGGGGCCTTTTCACTGCATGCCTCCGCACGCGGTCGATCCGAGCCTTCGCCCGGTCAGGCGCTGGGACCATGACCCACAAGTACGATCCCTTCGAACCGATTCTTGACGGTCTACCCGTACCAGGCGATGCGGCTGGATTGCATGCTCGCGATTCACTCGAAGTGCTGCTCAGCCAGTTTGCCGACGAAGTCCGCAATGGCCACGCTCCTTCAATCGACGATTATGCCGCGCGCTATCCAGCTTGCGCCGACGAGATCCGCGAGCTATTTCCGCTGGTCGCCAGTCTTGAATCGTGGAAAGACAACAAAGAGGTGGAGTGCCTGCGCCGTAACGTCCCCGATGAAATCGAGGTCGATGCGTTTGGCGACTACAAGGTGATTGGCGAGTTGGGCCGCGGCGGCATGGGAGTCGTCTTCTATGCAGTCCATCATCGCACGCTGCGCCCCGTCGCCGTCAAGTTGCTGCCGTGGCGATACGCGGCCAACATGCCGCGCTGGAAAGAGCGATTTCACCGCGAAGCCTCGACCATTGCCGCATTGCGACATAAGAACATCGTCCAGGTCTACTCCTTCGGTCGCCATGAAGGTTACTACTACTATGTGATGCAGTATATCGACGGAGTCGGCCTGGATAGGATCATCGCGAAGATTCGCTCCTCATCGCGACCCTGCGTCCTTAGTGACCTGGTCGAGGATATGCATCCCAACAATCCCCTCGCGGGAACACCTCACGATACGTCGCATCACGGCACACTCACGCTGATGAAAGATTCCTGGCGCGGGTTCGCTCGACTTGGCGAACAGATTGCCCGAGCCTTGTCACACGCTCATCGGCACGATGTCCTGCACAACGATATCAAGCCCTCGAACCTGCTAGTGAAAGCCAACGGCCACGTCACTGTCACCGACTTCGGCATTCGTACCCTGAACGATGACGGGTCAGGCCTCGCCGATCGCGACGACGGTGCCGTGGGAACGCTGCGTTACACGGCTCCGGAATCCCTCCGCGGTCAGAACGATGCTCGTTGCGATGTCTATTCGCTCGGGATCACGCTCTATGAACTAGTGACCCAGGTGGTCCCCTTCGCAGCGCTGAATCGTGCTGACCTGATGGATCGAGTCCTGCATCACGAGCTAAAACGCCCCTCAGAACTCGCCCCGCAGATCCCAGAGCCGTTCGAAACGATCCTGTTGAAAGCGACCGCTAAAGATCCCAACGAACGCTACGATTCAGCCACCGCCTTCGCCGACGACCTGCGCCGCTTCATCAACGGCACCCGCATTAAAGCGCGGCGAAAAACGATGCTGCAAAAGACGATCGCGTGGATCCGCGCGTCGAATTGGTTCGGGGCGACTCGCGGTTCTCGCTGATACCGATTTTCCGTTTGCTAAAGGACGGCGTTCAGTTGTTGAAAACTGAGTAACTCTTCTATCAATGCTTTCAGTCCGCGAAGGGACGACAGAACACCACGATCACGACCAATGCCATCGAATTGAAGTCACGGCATCGCTCGACTGCTCCCGTCATGCCTTCTTGCTCTTCTTCACAGGAGCCGTCAGCAGATTGATGAAGTCGGCGAATGAATTCGCGACATCGATCAAGCGGTCGTTTTCTCGCCGCATCTTCACGCTGGGTGGCTGTGTGTCATAGCACAGAAACACAGGATCAAAATCAGTTGTTGTCGCAATTGGGATCGCCGTTTTCGCCAAATATCCTCGCCAATTGCTTGTCTCTTCCCACAATGAATTGGCGGCATCACGATCATCGGCATCGCTTAAGAAGTAGAAGCGATCGATCTGATACGACTTCTTTCCGCCGGAGTTTTGGGGAATGAAGGTATTCAGTTGCGATGCACCGCCATTGCTGAATCGAAGAAATGTCAAATAGTCTGGCGGTAAGGTCAGGCGAAATCGGGCTTCGAAATCTTTGATATCGGATGCGGTGGGGCACCCGCCGGGGGGATCCACGAGCTTCAGATCTCGCAGGTCGCGCCCACCGACATAGCACGGCTGATCCGAATCAACGGACACATGCAGGTCGGTCCCAGGTTCCAGCAGGTCGATGAAATCGCCGAATGAATCTGCGACGTGAATTAAGTCGGGTGCCTCGTCGTGGATGCACAGCACAACGCTGGGGGGATCGTTGTCGTACAACAACAGAATTCCGTCGTCGCCCGTTGATTGAGCGATGGCGATGACATTGCGACCCGTGACCTGACGCCAGACCTCGGTGGAATCCCACATCCCATCCGCGTCTTTTTTGTCGCCATTCAGAAAACAGAATCCATTCACGACATGAGGTGACGGTCCTTTGATTGCTTGCGGCTGAAAGGTGGCAGTTTCGGGACTGCCCCCGTTCTTGAATCGCAGCAAGGTGATCAAATCCGGCGGCAAGCGTACACCGAAGTGAGATTCAAAATTCTGAATATGCACCTCCGTGGGGCGGCGAAGAGGAGCACCACGGATCTTCAGTTCTTCCAGGTTTCGCATCGATTTCGGTTCCGCAATCGCCACAGCTTACGTCTTCGGTGGCTTCCGGCGCATCGGGGGACTCAGCTTGTTCTGGGCGACCCAGACCTGCAGATAGGGGATCTCGGCCGTTCCCAGGCCGACCGCTCGCGCCAGCGAATTCCAGTCGGTGTGCAGGCAATGTTTCCCTTCCTTCATGCTCCATTGCTGCTTCAGCTTTGACGCATAGCGCTGAATCTTGAACTCGGCAGCACTCTGCCGTTGCATTTCGGATTTTTGCTTGTCGATGGCCATGAGCTACTCCGTTAATTCACTGAGTTGCGACGGTGATAAAAGATATCTTTCTGAGCGGGGTGGCGTAAGCCCCCTGGCCTCTTCGGGCGTCAGCCCCGCTTTCGAAATTAGTGAAACAAGTCGAACTGGATCATAGACGTGGGCCTTGATTGGGAGGGCGAGGCTCCTGCCGAGCCGCACTAGTCATTGTGCGTCCATCGACAACCGCGGCTCGGCAGCAGCCTCGCCCTCCCAAAGACTACCGTCTCTCCCCCGTTCTATCCAACAGGTCTTGCCCAGTGATCGCGATATTCGCGAGTCAACAAGGCACCCGCCTGCACGTGATCGGCAATCTGTTCTTTGGAAGGATCGAAATTAAGGGCTCGCCCGCAACCAGTGACGGTGTTGATGTAAACAATGAGCCGGTCCATTCCATGGACGAGGAAATAAGCTGGTACAACAGCGATTGTTCGACGCTACAATGTCACGCTGAATAACACGTCTCCAAGGGTCTGCGTGCTCTCATGAGATTTGCAGGAATTCGAGATCGAATTCGAAGCGGGCGATTCCGCAAAGTAGACAGCACACTCCAAGTGCTGAATTCGGCACACGGAGTGTGCCGTCTACTTTGCTTTCTGCTCCTCGCCATCGTCCCTCATGCCGCACTCGCCCAGGAATTCAAACTCCCCTTCACCGACCCCTCGAAGATGTTCGAACAGGCGTTCGGCGAGGACACCGAAGCCGAACGCAAAGCTCTCGAAAAGATCGAAGTCTCATTTGCCGATGAGCAACAACTTGGCAAACAGGTCCTGCAGTCGGGCCTGGCATCGTTGAAGGAAGCGGGGATCAAGGTCGAGTCGAAAGGACGCGATGTGGAATACCTGGAAAGCCTGGTGGCGACGCTGCAGCCTTACATGCGGAACAAGGATCGCTACAAGTCGATCAAGGTGATGGTCGCTCGATCACCGAAGATCGACGCTCGTTCGTGCCCCGGCGGGACACTGATCTTTTTCGAAGGACTGCTCGACAACGCCGGCAGTGAAGCAGCGCTGGCGGTTATCGTCGGGCATGAACTGTCACATCTGGATCGCGGTCACCAACTGTTGCCGATCAAACGCGTGAAGATGATGGAGAAGACGTTTTCGTCACCGCAGAACATGTCGCAGTTCACGCAGTTCGGCCCGAACATGACGAAGATGTGGGCTCGGCCGTTTCGACCCGAGGACGAACGCGACGCCGATCGCGACGGCGCGGCATGGGCCTATGCCGCCGGCTATGACCCGCGCGAGATGGCCAAGCTGTTCCCCAAGAAGGGAGCGAAAGCTCCGAACGCCGAAGGAATGCCTTGGGCGACGTTCTTTCGATCGCACCCGTACAACCATGAACGCCAGCAGGCAGTCATGAAGCAGTACACTCAACTGCAGAAGGAAACTCCGAAGACGGACCTCTTCATCGGCCAGGATAACCTCAAAAACCGCTTCTCCCGAAAGCAGACCGAAGAGGCTATGAAGTAGCCTCGCTGCTGCGAACGAAAGGCACTCCCTTCCAAATGACATTGAGAGCCCGAGCTTAGTTCGTTGCTCTTCTCCCCGCCGACCGACTACAGTATCTGCATCAACGTTGGTCGATCTCTTCTGGGTGAGTAATACGAGGTCTGGAATGCGAACGGTTGTCGGAGCACTGATTTTTTGCATCTGCACAACGGCATTGGCAGATGAAAACTGGAATCAGTTTCGCGGCCCGCGTGGCGACGGCACCTCGACCGAAAAAGGCCTGCCGGTCGAGTTCGCGGAAGGATCTTCATCGATCATCTGGAAGATCGCGGTGCCTGGTCGAGCGTGGTCGTCGCCCGTCATCTGGGGCAAGCAGATCTGGCTGACCAATGCACCGGAAATCCAGAACACAACTAAAGAAAAGCCCAAGCTCGACAAGCCGCTGGAATTCTCTGCAGTCTGCGTTGATCTCGACAGCGGCAAAGTTGTTCATGATTTGAAGCTGTTTGCGGTCGACACACCGCAATTTACGCATACGACCAACAGCTACGGATCACCTACCCCGTTCATTGAGGAGGGACGCGTCTACATCCATTTCGGTGCCTATGGCACAGCTTGTCTGGACACACAAACCGGAGCCAAGATCTGGGAACGGACCGACCTTCCCTGCGACCATTTTCGCGGTCCCGGCTCTTCACCTGTGATTTATGGAGACCTGCTGTACCTCACCTTCGACGGCTATGATCAGCAATACATCATCGCCTTGAATAAGCTGACCGGCGAGACGATCTGGAAGAAGGATCGCAACATCGATTTCGGCACGACCGACGGCGATGCCAAGAAGGCCTATTCGACACCGATCTTGATCGATGTCGAAGGTCGCAAGTTGTTGATCAGCCCATTTGCTGCCGCCACGATCGCCTATGATCCAATCCATGGCGATCCGATCTGGATGGTGCGTCATGGCGGGATGAACGCCGCCGGACGGCCCCTCTATGGGAACGGATTGCTTTACATCAACTCTGCAGACGGGCCTAATCCGCTGATCGCCGTACCGCCGACGAGTGAAGGAGATATCTCGAAGAATATCGCCTGGCGAACGACCAAGTCCGTTCCCAAACGCTCATCGCAACTGTTGATTGGCGATCTGCTCTTCATGATGAATGACGGTGGCGTGGCCTCGTGTCTGGATGCCAAGACCAGCCGAGAAATCTGGACCAAGCGACTGCCGGGCGAATACTGGGCGTCGCCGCTCTATGCCGATGGATTGATCTACTGCCTCTCGCAGCAGGGCCACGTTCCAGTCTTCAAAGCATCGGCAGAATTCGAACTGGTGGCGGACAACAAGCTGGACGAGGGCTTCGTCGCTTCACCCGCTGTGGCTGGCAAGTCGCTGATCCTGCGGTCGAAGGGGCATCTCTATCGGATTGAAAATCGATAGAGCTCAACCATTACCACCGTCGAAAGATGTCTGCGGCAGGCGCGAACGCGAACTCATCGTCTAATGGAAACATCGGTCGCTGGCACTTGGTGTGTCCCAACCCCTTGACGTTGGCGCTGGTTGATCCCGGTGCATCGACATTGATCTGCTTCGCACACCAGTCCGTAAACATGTGGTGTTCGCAATGCGGCGACTTCACGATCACCATATTAAAGCGACGAGGATCCTGGCCGTGAGCATAGAACCAGGATCGATCGAATAGGCTGACCGGTCGAGTCCCGACGATCAACGTGATGTTGTCTGCTTCAAGAACGGCCGTGTTTCCCGAGTCCCAGGGCCAGCCAAACGATTCACTGTTGAATTTGCCATCGGACAGCATCCGGACCCTGGCGCTGATCGGCAACGGTTGAAATCGTTGGGGATCGACAGCCCCTCCAATCGTCGTCTGGATCGTGGCACCAATCCCCGCATCAAACGCTTGAGCGACAGCAGCCGGATCGACGATCGGAGTCAGCACGCGACCCCGATAACCTTGGCGGATCAGCTCGCGAATGATCGAATTACTATCCCCCGACGCCCCCGAACTGGTGGCATCCGCAGCATCCATCATGACCACAGTCCCCGTCGGGGTTTCCGCCGCCAGACGCACACTGTCGATTAGACTGGTCAGCGGGACTTGCATCTTGTCGTGATGTTTCCAGAAGATGTTGGCCAGTTCAATCGCCTTCGCCTTGGCAGCCGCCTCGTCTCCATCAATCACCACAAAACTGTTGGTGCGCAGTTCGGGAACATCTGTAAAAGGATTGCCCCACATGACCGCTGCCGATAGGCCATCGTCGCTGGCTTCAACCTGCTGAGCCAGTTGAATGCACTCGCGGATCGAACCTGATGCCGTAATCAGCTCGTCGCCGCGTACCAGGGCTGGGATCTTCACTCGCGCGGTGACTGGACGATAGTTCTCGGTCAGAATCTTCATCATCACTTGTGCTGAACGCACACCTGTTTCGAAGAAGTCGATATGCGGATAGGTGTGATAGGCCACAACGGCATCGCTATGAATCAGCATTCGATCCGTCAGCACGCCATGCAGATCGAGTGACACAACGAACGGAATCGTTTCACCGAGAACTCGGCGAGCCTCCTGCAACAAATAGCCTTCCGGGTCGTCCTCGCCCTCGGCCTGCATTGCCCCATGCAGAGAAAAATAAGCCGCGTCGATCGGCCCGGCACTCGACAGACACTCGATGAAGTCGCTGCTCAGTTTCTGAAACTCCGCCGCTCGCAATATGCCGCCTGAAGTGTTCGCGCTGGCACCAAATGTGGGCATCACTTCCACGCGAGCATCATTGTCAAACACGCTCAACGCACCACCGACTTCCTCACGAACACGACGATGATGATCGAGCAACTGCTGCCCGCGAACCACGCGAAAATCGGCAAAGCTGCTGGTCGCCGGACTGAATGAAGAGACCTCTTGTTTACATTCTGCGATCGCAATTCGAAACATTCATGTCTCTCCAACATGTGCTGCGTTCCGACTCAGAGTGGCAGTCATTGTGGCCAGAACGCGATGCCAAGAGCCAGTCAGGGGACCATAGGAATCCGAAGCTCACACAGTCCCGAGAGCGGTCTCAACGGAGTTACTTCGGAAGTCGATGACGCGGACGAGATTGAATCGAGCTTCTGCATATTCTGGAGCCAGGCGAAGTGCTCGTTGAAATCTCCAAACGCGGTGACGCAGCGATCGCCCCTTTTCGCCATTGGGAAAGAATGCGAGGTCATTCCTAAGTCGGCATGATCAGCAAAGTCGACACGATCGATTCAACAGAACTGCAAGCTACTGCAAGGCTTGAGTTGTGCCGTTCGACTCAGATCCCTCCTCTTTCCGCGATGGCTTCCATGCTTGCCAAACGGGAAGACGGCGTTATACTCTCCCCGCACACTCGCATTCGGGATCCGCGATCACAGTGGACTCGACCAGCAGCGGTGACAAGCCCAGGTGGCGGAACTGGCAGACGCGCTAGGTTCAGGACCTAGTGCCTTAACAGGCGTGCAGGTTCGATTCCTGTCCTGGGCA
>CAIMFH010000047.1 GCA_903840265.1 uncultured Schlesneria sp.
CCCGCTGGTTTGCCTATGAAGCCCAACGAGTTCTGAAAAAGGTCTCCCTCACCGCTGAACGCCGCGACCTTCAACAACTGTACGAATGGATCCGCCGACACCCAGCAGGTTCTGTCACCATCCGAGACGTCTGCCGCTCCAACAGCCGCAAGTACCCCACCGCGCAGTGCGCCATGGCTGCGATGACCAAGCTCAAAGACAGCGGCCTCTGCCAATGGCTCCGCACCACCCCCGGCCCCAAAGGAGGCCGCCCCGCCCACAGGATGGAGGTCATCAAAAAGAGGAACGCGCCAACTCACGAGAGGGAAGCAGCAACCCCCACCCAACAAACAGCCGAGCCAAGCCCCAACCCCACCATCAGTCGCCCACAACCAGAGGTTGTGTCGAACACAGAAGAACGAACCGCGACAACAGAAAGGCGTCATTCCGTGTAGCTCAATCCGCCTAAGAGGTTGGGGTGCCACGGTCTCGGAGTCCTCGACATGGCCGTCTCTTCGATGGCAGACACGGCCACACCGAAGACGGTGAGTCCGTGGCACCCAAGCCCCTTGGGCAGAAGCCGATGTGCGAAGTTAGCTCTTTGACAATCGAGTAGATCGCGAGGTTCTGTCATGCAGAGTCGTGAAGAAGGCTGCGTGCGCCAAAGTCTGTCGCTTGACCCTCAGCCCGTCGCCCTCAGCCTCTTCCGTCAGTTGTGTCATACACTGTGAATGGAAGCCTCTTCCCGTCTTCCAATTGAAAATTTGCATTTTGCAATTCGCAATTTGCAATGCCTTTATCCCCTCGCCCCAAGACCTCGGCTACGAAGACAACTCAATCTTACTTTGGTTTCGACAATCGAATCTGGATGTTGACGAATTCAAAATCGTCCAGATCGCCCTGACAGGTAGCAGCGGTCACACTAATTTCATTCACGCCTGCGCGCAGCAATGCGGAATCGAAAGGAAATTCGAGTGTTCCGAAGGCGCCGTCCGCGGGAGAAAGCCCCTCGGTCGCCCGCAACTGTCGGCCGTTGATGTGTATCAACGGTGGACACTGGACGCCTCTTGCCAGAAAGGTGACGACGGGATGCTGCAATGGTCGCTGCGAATTCTCGGCCACAGTAAAGGTCTGCGTGAAGGTTTGCCCTTCGGACCGCCGTTGGAATTTACTGTTTGCCACACCTTCAAACTGATCGTTGCCCAAATGATGCACACGCGGATTATTTTCGACGGCAATCATGTCTTCGGCGGCGGTTCTCAGGGTGAAGTCGATGCGGTGTGTCTTTCCCTTCACATCAACGGATCGGACATTGCGCGCTTCGGGCAGATAGTCAGCCTGGACGGCGGTGATGGCAAAAATGTCTGGAGTATCCGGCAAGACCAATTCGTATGTTCCGTCATCACGCGTCACCGCCAGCAGTGGCTTTCCTTGAATTCGATCGAAACGTACGGTGGTTCGAGCGACCGGCTTCCCGGTTTTTCGATCCGTGACGATTCCCTTCAAGATACTTTCCGCTCGAACGTCTTCAGCAGCCGCACTGCGCAGTTTCGGTTGAGGGCGAGGGATGGACCCGGGCGCTGTCACGATCTGAGGAGCTTCCGGACGGACAGCACTCGTCGAAGGTCCGGGAAACGCCGCATCAACTGCGACAGGTGGCCGGGGAAGTTCTTGACGAGGAGCAAGTTCCGCCATCTTTGGCAGATTTCGCGATATCTCACGGCGCGATTTCGGTCGGCTCGTCGTTTCGGGTTGCGACTGAGGCTCGGCGTCGTCCACTGCCCCCGAATTCACCGGCGCGGGGATCCGCCGATCATTTGTCATAGCGACTTGTTCAGGAATCGCTGACGCGGCAACCGTCGGAGTAAATGATGGAGATTCCATAGGTCTCGAGAGAGGTTGCCGGTTGTCGGCGAATTTCGTGGGCTCGTCGTCGATCGGTCGCGATGAAGAGCGGTTCTGTGATCGACGCGTGAAGGACACGGCTGTCCCTGCATGTGAATCCGACATCTCGGAACGTGTTTGCCACGATTCGCCTGCTGCTGAGTCCTGCGTCAATGTCAGTTGAACTGGTGTCTCCACCAGCTCCGGCTCGATGTTGCTCACCACGGAATTGGATTCGACGACACTCACCCAACTCAGCCCGAGGCAAAGATGAACCAGTAGTGAAAGGGAGAATGACTTGCCAATCGGGTGTCGATCACCCCACGAAGTGCTCAACATCGTCAACAGTTGCGCGATGGCTGCGAGAGTACAGAGGACGAGGCCGACGCGCACAATTCGGGCGCTGACGGAAGCATCGGGGCCTCCGAAGATGATTTCCAACGATTGCTGCAACCAGGCGAAATCCATGTCAATTCAACGTGAGACGATCGGTTATTTGGGTTGGAACGATCGACAATCTGATCGACGGCATCTCATTCCGTCAATACCGCCTTTGCTGATCAGGTAAGAGACCGAGGCTCAATCGGACTCAGATCGATTGAATCGCAGCTGAATGATGACTGAAGTGGTCGCCGGAACAGAAGATTCGTCGTATGCTTTCGAATCAGGATCGCATTCTTCAGCGACCCGCATGCATTTCACCACACCTCTTATCCAGGATAGCCTTCATGCTTCGATTTGTCCGGCGATCGGTCCCTGCAGCGATGGTTGCTTTCGCTGCCGTTTTAGCTCCGATTCTAACTTCCACTACTAACGCTTGTACGCGGGCCTTGTATTTCGGCAAGCAAGGGCAGACGGTGACCGGTCGCTCGATGGACTGGGCCGAGGACATGCACAGCAACCTGTGGGCATTTCCGCGCGGGATGGCTCGCGACGGCGGAATGGGTGCGGCCTCGGTGAAGTGGACCAGCAAGTATGGCAGTTTGACCACTTCGGTTTACGAAGCGGCGACCAGCGACGGCATGAACGAAAAAGGACTGGTGGCGAATCTGCTGTACTTGGCCGAGTCCGAGTACCCACCGCTGTCGGATACCCGACCCGCCATCGTGATTTCAGCGTGGGCTCAGTACATCCTCGACAACTTCGCCACCGTGGAGGAAGCCGTGGCGGATGCGAAGAAGGACGCGTTCCGTATCGTGACGGTGGAAGTTCCGAACGGGGCCAAGGGAACAGTGCATCTGTCTATCTCAGACGTGACGGGCGATTCGGCGATCCTGGAATATGTGAAAGGGAAGCTGGTCATCCACCACAGCCGTGAGTACCAGGTGATGACGAATTCGCCCATCTTCGACGAGCAACTTGCCCTGAACAAGTACTGGCAGCAGATCGGCGGGACAGTCATGCTGCCCGGGACCAACCGCGCTGCCGATCGTTTCGCGAGGGCCTCGTTCTACATCAACGCCTGCCGCCAGTCGGAAGATGCCCGCGAGGCCGTCGCCGACGTCTTCAGTGTGATGAGAAACGTGAGCGTCCCGCGCGGGATCAGCACGCCGAACCAGCCCAACATCGCCTCCACGCTTTGGCGCACGGTCTCGGACCACAAGAACCGCGTGTACTACTTCGAAAACACCGCCAGCCCCGGTCTAGTGTGGGTGAAGCTCGACAAGCTCGACTTCAAGGAAGGCTCGGGCGCAAAGAAGTTGACACTGGACGGCAAACCAGAACTGGGCGGCGATCAGTCCGCCAACTTCGAAAAAGCCGAACCCTTCAAGTTCCTCGCTCCCTCGTCAAAGTGACGACGGAGCATCAACGACTTCGCCAGACAGGCTTATGAAAATGGCACGCGAAATCCAACGCGGGCAAGCATTTCTCCGGCGCTCACAAGAGAACATCTTGCGAGCGTTTGGATTCTTGCAGGATGCGGGATTCAGCTTGCAGGACGCACAAGTTAGCAGAGAAGCGTGGGTTCAGTTTCGGAGCGATACGAAGGAAATTACGCTGATGCATGAGCCATGGGATCTGCCAGAACTGAGAATCACGCAGATCCACGCGGCCCGTAACAAGAGCGAAGTGCTGGAGTTGCCCAAGACGATTATGGACAGTGCCGCCGCGAAAACATTTCGTCGGCAGCGCGATGCAGGCCCTGAAGGGCGCGTTCTTAGATCGCTCGATGATGGAGCCCATGACGACCTAATTAATTCTGTGATTGCTCACTACGCGTCGAGGGTGGCTGAGACATTAGGTATTCCGGAGCAATAGGCGGAATCGAAGTTGTTCTTCAACGCGGGGCAAACCAAAATTTCGAGACGATGCGGACATACTGGAACTGCAATACTTCGTATTTCGGAATGGTGAGTGGATATGTCGAGCGGCTCCGCACGACTGATCGCGATTGGGGATGTCCATGGATGTGTGCATGCCTTGGAGACTTTGCTGGACGCGATTGTCCCCACGGCAGCGGACCAGCTCGTTTTTCTAGGCGATTTGATTGATCAGGGACGCGATAGTGCTGCCGTACTGGACTTGCTGATTGAACTCCAGAGTCGCTGTCAGGTCGTGCTGATCGAAGGCAATCACGAAGAGATGATGTTCACTGCTCGCGACAGTGAGAAGGCACTGCGGTATTGGGAAGAGTGTGGAGGTGTCTACACGTTGAACTCATACCGATTCGGGGCAAGTCTGGCAGAGGTTCCACCCCAACACTGGGACTTGCTCGCCCAGGGTCTCCCTTACTACGAGACCGACTCATTCATCATGACGCATGCTCATTACCTGCCGGACGTCCCGATGTCAGAGCAGCCGAGTTATCAGTTGCGCTGGGCCTTGCTTGAGCCGGAACTGATGGAACCGCACCAGTCAGGTAAGACTGTCGTTCTGGGTCATACCGAGCAACGCGACGGCGAAATCCTCGACTTGGGGTTTGCAATGTGTATTGATACTGCCTGCTGGCGATATGGCTGGCTGACGGCGATTGAGTTGCATTTGCGAACGGTTTGGCAAGCCAGTCGCTGGGGCGTTCTTCGCGAACCAGACGAGCCGACTCAGCTCGGCAGATTACCACACCTGGCCAAAGTGGCTGTCAGCTAGGAGAACCTCGTGAGAAATCTCGGGATCGCCGTTTCGCTGGTCATCAGCCTGTCGTGTGCTTGTGCCGCTGGTGACCGGTTGGTTGTACATGAGTGGGGGACGTTCACATCGTTCCAGAATGAGGCTGGCGAAGCGTTGCGGCGCATCAACACCGACGACGAACCTGTGCCGCCGTTTGTGCATCGCCTTGCTAGAGTTCGATTGTTTGCTCCAACCGACATTAACCTGGAGCGCGACTACCAAACGCAAGGGGCACCTCATGCAGACCCGCGGGTAACGATGCGACTGGAAACACCAGTCCTCTATTTCCATCTTCCGCCTGATCAAACGACGATGTCTCTGGATGTGGCGGTCGACTTCCGTGGCGGATACCTGACGGAATATTTTCCGAAAGCGGCGGCGCTGGTGAATGGTAAGCCGTTCGAAAAGAACGACTTTCCACCCGGTCCCATCGCCCTGGGCGGTTTGCGTTGGTCCAACATCCATATTGGCGACGTGCAGGCACCTGGCGAGATGCCACAGACGACGGACCATGTCTGGCTGGCTCCACGCAAGGTCGACGCGGCACTGGTGACGGTGGGGAGTGAGAGCGAGCGATTTCTGTTTTATCGTGGTGTCGGTGATCTGACGGCACCGCTGACGGTGACTCGAAACTCTGATCAGGTTCTCGACGTGCGCCTCAACAACCCTGCTTTGAAGACGCTGAAGCCCTCCGCCGAAAAGGCATCAACTTCGGATGCACCCTGGCCAAGAGGCGCTACTTCGGCTCTGGATGTCCAGCCGGAGTGGGAGGGGATGCTGACCAATCGTGATGTGTGGTTGCTTGACGTTCGCCCCAACGGAACATCGGCATTTCGACGCCATCGCGAATCCAAACGAAATCGCCCAGTGGTTGATCGGCTATTGCAGATCTCAGGCGAACTCGCTGAACGTGAGTATTCAGCAGACAATCTCGCGCTCTTAAAAGCCGAGATGCAGGAGGCCCTGGTTCGAGAGGGTCTGTATCGTGATGAAGCGAACGCGTTGTTGGAAACGTGGGAGTTATCGTACTTTCGCAGTCCCGGTCAACGCTTGTTCTTCTTGGTACCACGAACCTGGACCGATGCGGTGCTTCCGTTGAAGTTGTCGGTCGCTGCGGATGTGACTCGCGTGATGGTCGGACGGATCGAACTGGTGACACCGCGGCAACGCAGTCTGCTGAAGCAACTCGCCGAGACACCTATCCCCGATCTGACCGAGGTGCTGACGCGCCTCCGTGCGTTAAGAAATGACACCTCGCGTCGCGAGGACTACAACGGGCTCGCGTCAGGACGAGGTGATCCCTCGATGCTCGGAGTCGACGTACCATCCTCGTATCGGGCCTTCCTCGACTTGGGGCGGTTTCGAACTTCGCTGCTGATGGATGCCGCCGATCGTGAGAAGAAGGCCTCGGCCGGATCGTTGGGTCGCCTGAATCATCTGGTCTACGAACTGTGTTACCCAGGAAAGTTGAAGCGAGAGTGAAGCTGTTGATTCGAAGTATTCGCCCCGAAGATTGGTCTGCGATTGAACGGATTCAAGCCGAGTCGTATCCGCGCGAAGTCTTAGAGAGCTTGGAAGCCTTGCAATCACATTGGCGTGTTTCAGGCGACACCTGCGTGGTAGCCGAATTGGAAGGACAAGTTGTTGGCTACCTCCTGGCTCACCCGTGGCCAAAACGGACAATCCCACCTTTGAATAAAGTTTACTCCGTGTTACCCGACGACTCAGATTCATTGTTCATTCACGATCTGGCATTGAGCCCAACCGCGAGAAGATCGGGCATGGGGCGGGATCTTGTCCGCTCTGTCCTGCAGGCAGGCGCACTAATGCGATTGACGACTGCATCCTTGATCGCAGTCCAAGGCTCGGAAGGCTTCTGGAAGCGATTTGGATTCACCGTTTGCGATACACTTGCGGACGACTTTGTTGCGGCCGTGAGATGTTTTTATCCAGCATCTGATTTCAGTTACATGGAGCGATGCTTTATAGGTCAGGGCGGCGAATAGAAGTTCTCGTGTGACTGTGCGGAGCCTGTGATGAACTTGGGAAACTCGACAACATCTATTCTTTCACCTATGCGTGCATCCCGTGCCGCACCAATTTCGTTTGAGGTAAAAGTCATGCGTCAGTTTGTCCTGCTGTGTGTTGTACTGGTCGGTTCGGTGTCGGCGCAGGAGCCGCCGTATGCCAATCTTCCGGCTGCCGCGCCGCCGTACTATCGAGTGCGGTATGAAGGCTCGACGCAGACGGGCGAATTGGTCTATCCGGTCAGTTTCACAATCTGGATCCCGCCCCATGTGAAAACACTGCGCGGATTGATCATTCATCAGCATGGCTGCGGCGAAGGCTCGTGCACGTCAGGCCAGACCGGCGCGTTCGATCTGCATTGGCAAGCGTTGGCCAGCAAGCACGAGTGTGCGTTGATGAGCCCAGTTTACGAACAGCCAGAGAAAGCGGACTGCCAGTTGTGGTGTGATCCCCGCAACGGTTCGGACAAGATCTTTCAGAAGTCGCTGGAGGATCTCGGAGCCGAAACTCGTCACCCCGAATTGGTCACCATCCCGTGGGCCATTTGGGGGCATAGCGGCGGCGGGCATTGGGCAGGAGGGATGACATTATTGCATCCAGAACGAGTGGCCGCGGCGTGGCTGCGTTCGGGCGTTCCACCGATCGCCGCCGTCGCAGGCAAGCCGGCACCCTACGAGATTTCGCAGGCGGCCTGCCAAGTCCCGATCATGTGCAATCTGGGGACCAAAGAAGGGGTCACCGATAAGGAGAGCCGCTTCGCCGGAGTCTGGTCTGGAAATGAAGCCTTCTTCCTCGCCCTACGGGCCAAGAAAGGACTCATCGGCGTATCGATTGATCCCTTGTCGAGCCACGACTGTGGCAACCAACGTTATCTGGCGATGCCCTGGTTCGATGCTTGTCTGACCGCACGTCTACCGGCGGCGCTCGGTGAGTCGCTGAAGCCGATGTCGAACGACGATGGCTGGTTCGCTCCACTCAATGCTGTTGACGCGAACGTCGTCGCTCCCGTGTCTGCAGCAAAGTTTGCAGGCGATATTGAAAAGTCTGTCTGGCTGCCGAACGAAGCTGCTGCTGTCGCCTGGACGCAGTACGTCAGAGATTCATCTGTGAAAGATACCACGCCACCACCGGCACCGACGAACTTGCAAGTTGTCGGCAATGTGCTGACATGGACCGCCGAGGCGGATCTCGAAAGCGGTTTGGCGGGTTTCATCGTCGAGCGGGACGGGCAGCTTCTCGTGAATGTTCCCGAACAGCCTAAGAATCCCTTCGGTCGCCCGATCTTCCAAAACCTGTCGTACAGCGATACCCCCACGCAGCCGTTGGTCGAGATGAAATACATCGACACGAAAGCCGAAGCCGGCAAGACCTATCAGTACCGTGTCATCGCAGTGAATACCGTTGGCCTGAAATCCAAATAGGTCAATGATGAAACAGCGCCAGCAAGATTTCGATCAAGATCAACAATACGACGGTGATTTCGAGGATCTCTCCGCGATAGCTCTCCGCTTGATTCGAGACGACTTCGTAGAAACCTTCCAGAACGGAGATTGACCGGCGGATATTCTGTCCCCATTCATCCAGATGAAATCGGCTGGCGACCTGATCATAGACCCGCGCCACATAAGGATCCCCTACCAGAGTCAGCGCATTGCTGGCCTTTTCGAACATGATGTTGATTTCGACCTTCAATGCTCCCAGGTCTCGTAAGCGGCGTGAGTATCGTTGCCAGATCGGCCGACTGGACCGCGACAGCTGATTGATCAAAGCATAGGCAGTCTCCAGTCTCTCATCGAGTCGGTTGTCGATATGACGGAATTCCAGCAGTTGCAGATTGGCAAATGCCAGGGTCTCCAGGATCTCACCGCAATCCTGGTCGATCACGACGGCTGCCGTCCAATCGGTGATCACCAGGTCGTGGGGACTGTAGCTCAGCCGCAATCGCAGAGCCTCGGCAATTTCTCCGTCGCTCAGTGGATTCGATTCGAGCCGAACCAGGCTGGCCAGCCATGCGGGGTTCTGCGTGAGCAACTGCGAAGGGGGGGATAATGCGGCATCGGGGAGTAATTGGAGCACGAAGTACTCTTCACTCACATCAATCCAGTGCGGCAGCGAAATGGCCGGTTGGAGGCGTTGATAAAGGGATTCCGAGACATCGCGGGCCGCCTTGGTGAAGATCGCCGGATCGCACAACGCTCCGGCCAGTCGAGTCAACTCCGTTGCTGATAGTTGAAAGGGAGCCTGCATCGAAACGCTGACAGCGCCAAAGTCGAACAGCATCAGTTGGAACTGAACCTCAACTTCGCCCAGAACGGGTAAAACAAGGACTGCTGGACTCAGATCGAACCGAAGAGGTGGCGATTGATATGCGATCGATGCGGGCGTTCGCAACTTACGAGGAAGGTCATGTACCTGAGCCGGAACCAGGCTGCGTGCTTTCTCGAGGCTAACCTCCTCACCCCAGTCGAACGCGACGAAGCAGTGCAAGTAGCCCGAGAGCGGGCCGGTCATTTCGAAGGGCAGGGAGTCAGCCAAGATACGCTTCTTGAATTACGCAATCGGAATCGCACATCGTCATTAAGTTACGCTACCGCATCTTCCGGAGAATTGACAATGTAACTAGGCGATATCGGTCCCCACCGGTCAGGTCCTGTGCGAACTTTCCGAGTTGACATTGATGTCATTATCAACTTCGCGAACACCTGCGACTGCCCGCGCTTCCATAAACGCCACCTCTTTTAAGAAGGTAGTGGGCAGGCGTCCCTGCAGCGTGACTCGGCCGTTCTCGCAGTAGACCTGCAGATGGTGTAACTGTGCATAGCCGCACGTTCGCAGCGCGTGCTGTACGAGGCTGACAAGTTGTTCATCGGAATCACATTCCCCAAGGATCTGTTCACGAACACGATCGCCATCCAGCATTGTGAAATCACCCCTTCTTCCAAGAAGTTCTGGCCGATGACGGCACGGCCACCGCATATGTGATCACCACACAGGCCCCGACCATGATTAA
Source organism: uncultured Schlesneria sp. (assembly GCA_903840265.1). Classification (GTDB taxonomy): domain Bacteria; phylum Planctomycetota; class Planctomycetia; order Planctomycetales; family Planctomycetaceae; genus Schlesneria. The sequence goes on from CAIMFH010000047.1 coordinate 10,010, forward strand.
CATGGCGGCGATGAACAGGACATGTCAGATGCTCGCCTCTCACCAAGACGCAGTGACGGTTGGATTTCCATTACACAACCTTGGGGAATGCTATACACGAGTCCTTCAAGTTACCTGAAGGTCGGCGAAGGTCACGAGCTTGTCAGGCTGACGAGGATTTCATATCAGCACGTGCCTACGAACGTGGGATTGCACATCGCGTACAGATGCCTGTCGCAACCAAGTCTTGATTCCGCTTGGAATGCACAACCTTCTTAAATCAGCCGAAGGTTGGACGCGGAAGATAGATGTCGCTGGAGGGCTTGGGGTTGATGATCGCGTCCGCTTCGGGCAGTCCCTCTGCCTGACACTTTTCTGCGTTCCAAACGATGGGTTTCTGCATCCGCAGGGCCAGCACACCGAGCATTCCGACTTCGGTGATGCGGGCGCCGATTTCGAAAGGTGAGTAGGACTTGGCGTCCCCCGCACAGGCCAATGCCCACTCGAACATATGTGAATTGTTTACGGCGCTCCAACGAGGCCGTTCGCCCTTGGCGGCTAGCTTTGGATCCCACTTCAGCACTTCGGTATCGATCCGCGGCTGCGTCTTTGCGATCCTGGCAATATCGGGTCGATTGGCTCCCTGGAAGCTGCTCTCGCCTTTCATTCGTACGTTGCAGTCCGTATTCCAAAGCCCGGCAGACAGAGTGCCGTCGCTGCCAACGATCAGGCAGCCTGTCGTCCCGACAGCGCCTTGAGTGACATGGTCTGGAGGAAGATTCTTGTCACCGGAGTAGAAGACCAGCTTGACCGGTCCTCGCTTACCTTTGGCGGCGAAATCGAAAGTGACGGTGCAACGACTTGGAAACGACTCGTGTCCCAGGTCTTCGCCCGTTGCCTCGATCCGAGTGGGGGCGTCGAGTTCGAGTGCGCGGTAGGCCAACTGAAACCCATGGCAACAGAAGTCGGCAATCGAGCCGCCACCGAAGTCGTACCAGCCGCGCCACTTGCCGGGGTGATAGATCTCGTTGTTGTAGGGGCGAGCAGGGGCCTTACCCAGCCAGAAATCCCAATCGAGCCCTTCCGGAATCGGATCGCTGATGGCCGGGCGATCGACGCCGTTTGGCCAACTATGAGCGGGATGCCAGACGTGGACTTCGGTGATGTTGCCCAACAGTCCAGATTGAATGACCTCAAAGCTTCGTCGAAAACCCTCTGTCGAGCAACCTTGATTGCCAGTCTGAGTGGCCAGCTTCGGATGACTTATTGCGAGTTGCTCCAGTGCTCGACATTCCGCGACGGAATGAGCTAAAGGTTTCTCGCAATAGACGTGCTTACCAGCCTGCAGCGCCGCCTGGCAAATGGGGACGTGCCAATGATCCGGCGTGGCGATGATCACGGCGTCGACTCCGGTCTCTTTGTCGAGCAGTTCGCGATAGTCGTGATAGGCTTTGGCGTTGGTCAGCCCTTTGGCCTGCAGCGCACTGTCACGCTGCCGCTTGTCGACATCGCAAATGGCGACGATCTGCTGATCGATCTTGGCGAGTTCCGGGACGAGATAACCGCGCATCTGGCCACCCATGCCGATACACGCAAACGAAAGTCGCTCGTTGGGAGACGGCCCGGCCAGGATTCCTGATGGAAGAATCGTGGGCAGGCCAATCCCTGCGGCCGCGGCGGCTTGAACAAATTGACGACGCGAAACTTTGTGAGACATCGTGAGGTCCTCTTTCTTGCGCGGTTGGTGAGAGCTTTGCGCGGTGCAGGATTCTCGATGATACGATCCGGTCAAAGAAAACTCACTCGACCAGATTTGCTTCACTCGAATCAACGGCAACCTGGTATCGAGCAGCACTCTGGTTTCAGTTCGTTGGCTGACCACGATACTGTAGTGTCTGCGTCATCGTGTCCGACTCGACCGAGTCATCGTGACGGGTCGTGTCCATCAATCGCAGCGTCTGCCAACTGGAGAATGGACCATGCACTACTTGTATGGATCAAAGAAGAGCACGCCCAACCGACTGGTTGCAACATTTGGATCTGCGCAGCAGTTACTGGCTTACGTGGGCTGGGCAACACTTCAGGATCTTGGCAATCGTCGCGGGAAGTTTGAGCAGGGGAGTGCCTTGGCGAGCTTTGAAGCTTGGGAGCAGTCGGCCGAACCGCTGACAGACGATGAGGCAAACGAGGTGCCCTTCAACCCAACGCCATCAATGCTCTAGCGCGGTGGCATCTGTTCGCGATCGACAGCGATAGGCCGCCAGAAACTCAAGGTGCCCTTCCCGCGTCGCATCTCGAACGGGCTGAATAGTCGATTCTTCGAACTGGCCGCCACCGACAACTTCGAGCAAATTCTGCATCGCTTGCGTTGGCAAATGCCCGCAAAATGAGGTCTCAGGCTCATCACCGAAGTGAGCAGACCACAGGCCGTCTCGTTTTTCGACGATCACTCGGGCGAACGCTGGCATGGTGAGTTCCGCAGACACCGGTTGGGCAAGAGCGAATTGGCGATCTCCTCAGCGTTGGCCCAGTACTGGGATCGTCTCTCTAACTAATCGGAAGTTTTGCGTGTGAAATTACCACGAACTTTCGTTTCGGCCAAACTATGACCACCGAACATGCTGTGAATGGCCATTCCTTCGCCGCAATCGTTCATTTGAGAATGATCTGGACAGCGAACGTATGGTTGCGACTGGCGAAGTTTACATCACAATTTCGAAAGGGATGCGGGCTGATCTCGCCCGCTGTGATCGCTAACGAAACTGCGCAGATGACGCCTTAACGCACCAAGGTCAAAGGTTCGAATTCAGAAGTGTCTGATCCGTTGTCATTTTCTGGATAGTGAAACTTAGCCGGAGTAACAAGGCCTGCCGGCGAGGATAAGCGCGCGAGCACTCACCTGTTAGTGCGTACGGCAATTTGTCGCACACTCTGAGTGGTCTTCCCTGACTGCCCGGTCCCGCGTGTCAGAATTGCATCCGAGTATTGGAGTGAAACACGGATTCTCTTTGACTCCTGATACAATGCTCGCATCAAACGAGACGGAACGTCCGTGTCCGCCTTCACGATCATCTGCGAACTGGTCAGCGATCACGCTTTACCAGGCAGATCGATCAGGTCCGCTCCTCCACGTCGTGCTGATGGTCATTGCTGTTTCCATTTCCACAGAGCGTTCTAATCGAACAACAAGGGTGACAAACGATGATCATGCGAACACTTTTGGCGATAGTCGTCTCGATGGCTTGTCTTTCGACAGTCGCCGTTGCGGCTGACGGCGATCGGCTTGCGGCAGAACAATGGCTGTCGAAGGCCGTTGAGTCATCCCGACAGATCAGAACAGAGTCGGCCATCAGTCATGCGGCCGTCGCAATGGTTCAAGCCCATGCTCAGCTAGGGCAAGTTGACGAGGCGTTTCAGGCAGCCAAACGGATTACGAATCCACAACTGAAACTGTATGCCCTGACCGCGACGATCCAAGCGGCCATCAACGCAGATCAAAGTACCGACCTGATGGTGACGGAGGCCAAGCAGACGCTCAAAGGAAACGCAGGTGCCTTCAATGATGCGGCCATGAAAAACCTGCTTCGGATCGCGGAAACTAAGCAAAAGACGTTGCCTGTCACTTTGAAACAACCCGAGCCTCCCTCGCTTGAAGAATTACAAAAGGTGTTTGACAATGCGACGAATCGTCGAGAGAAGCTGGCGGCTTTTCAACCACTCATGATGCGGTCGCTACAAGCCAAATCTTTTGACTCGCTGGAAAGAGCGATCGAAGAAACAATCAAAGTGATCGAGCAAAATCCGCTTCCCGACAAATCCTCCAAGTTTGGCACCTATGGAGATTCGGCGGAGATCGCAAAACTTCGGCTCGCGAATTTGTATATCGCATCGAAGCTGGCAGACGAAGACAAGAACGACGAAGCGGCCCGCCAACTGGCACTGGCCGATGCCGTGATTGATCCGCTGCCCGACCAATCGGCGCTGATCAAATGGGAACTGCAGAACCTGCGGATTCATGTCCTATTGCAACTCAATCGCATCGATGAAGCACTTCAACATCTCGAGACGATCAAGTCGCCTCTCATCGAGTCACGAGCGGCCGCGGAGATCGCAGCCTATCGAATTAAACATGGGCAGGTGGAAGCCGGATTGAAAACGGCCGAGCGAATTGGATCCGAGCGAGGACTGGGGGACGATCGAGGAGTGGTTGCCATCGCGTTATTTGAACATGGTGATCGCGACGTTGCCGCGCAGTACATCAATCAAGTCGGTGACACGGACGATGCAATGAACGTGTTCAGCACGCTCGCTCGTCATTGGGTTGAGGCCGGCGATACCGCTCGATTGCAATCCACTTTTGACTCCATCAAGTCGCCAACCGCGCAAACGCACTACGCAACTGCCGCTGCTGTGTTTCTGATATCACGCGATGCGAAGAATAAGGAGCAGGCGGAATAATGCGAAAGGAGTTCGGGGCGTTTGCCTCAGGCGATCAGCAGGGTCAGTCAAATGTCACAAGCACCCATGCGTGGTGTCTTGTGATATCGCGACATGAGAAAGGTCTCTGGCTGAATGTTGAAACCTTTCGCTCCGGTCGCAAGTATGAGTCATCATCGCAGCCCATTGCTTCGGAGATTGACCATGCGTCTAAGGCCTCGACTTCGCCACTTACTCGCAGGCTTCGCTCTGCTGTCGATGCTGGTTATTGGCTTGTCGTGTCAGGCGCAACCCTCTGCTCAAACGCAACGGGTGGCGATGAGTGACGGCGTCAATCTGGCGACCGACATCTACCTGCCGGAGAAGGGGCAGCCTCCTTTTCCGACGATCCTGCTGCGCACGCCCTACAACAAAAATGGCAACGGTCGCATTGCCGCCGCCGTTGCCCCGTATGGGTACGCGCTTGTTGTTCAAGACATGCGAGGCCGGTTCGCTTCTGAAGGCGACCACTCGATTATCTTCGGTAATGATGGAATTGGCGGCCAGCACCAGGACGGTCACGACACAATCGCCTGGATCGCCAAGCAGAAATGGTCCAATGGGCAGGTGATCACCTACGGGCAGTCGGCTTTGGGGATCGCGCAGAATATGGCAGCCCCCGGTGCTCCCGCAGCTTTGAAGGGTCAAGTGGTCGGCGTCGCATTTTCAGATTATTACCATCAGGCAGCGTACCAGGGCGGAGTGTGGCGCAAGGAGTTGCTGGAGGGCTGGCTTAAGCAAACAAAGATGGAAGAAGTCAACCTGCCCACGTTTCTGAAGCACACCACGTACGACAACTTCTGGAAAGGGCTGAACGCCGAGGCTCACGCTGACGAGGTGGATGCGCCGGGGGTTTTCACAGGCGGCTGGTATGACATCTTCATCCAGGGGACGATCAATTCGTTCGTCGAGATCAACAGCCGTGGAGGCCCCGATGCTCGTGGCAAATGCTTCCTGGTCATCGCGCCGACGGCCCACGGAAGCTTTAATGAAGCGATTGTCTATCCCAACGTTGCGAAATCACCAATCAATATTGCCGCGCCGATGAACATCCTGGAGCATTGGCGAGGCAAGCCGAATAAGGAGGTGTCCAGTCTCAAACCGGTGCATTACTACGTGATGGGGGACTGCGCCACGCCTGACGCGCCCGGCAACTTTTGGCGATCAGCCGACAGCTGGCCGCCCCCTGCGAAACTGACGCCGTACTATCTGCATGCTGATCGATCCCTGAGTGTTGAGGTTCCGCAGGGCGATGATACGTTGAGCTACAAATTCGATCCATTGAATCCCGTGCCAACTCGTGGCGGGCAAAATCTGCTGATCCCCAAAGGCCCGATGGACCAGCGGCCCGTCGAATCGCGCGGTGACGTATTGCTCTTCACTTCTGAGCCGCTGGATGAACCTTTGGAAGTCACAGGACGGATTACCGCCAGTCTCTTTGTCTCTTCAGACTGTCCCGATACGGATTTCACGGTCAAGCTCAGTGATGTTCATCCCGACGGAAAGTCGCTGTTGGTGACCGACGGCATCCGCCGCGCGTCGCTCCGCAACGGCTATGAAAAGCACGAGCCGCTCGTCGTGGGTGAAGTGTACGAATTGGAAGTCGATCTCTGGAGCACGTCGCTGGTCTTCAATAAGGGCCATCGAATCCGGGTTGCCGTCTCATCGTCGAATTCCCCTCGATTCGAGCCCAATCCTAATACGGGCGACCCGCACCCCATTCCCGGGAAGTCTCGCGTCGCGACCAACACTGTGCATCTGTCGAGCATGCGACCCTCACGAATCGTGTTGCCGATTTTCAAAGATGCCGGCGTCTCACTCAAAGAGACAGCGCCCGATTGAAGAGAGCTCTTCTACGTCGGTTGTACATTGATGGCGATCTTGGATCTCTCCATCGCTTGGGTCGAGAGTCGACCGGCAGGCTACAAGAATGGGAATGTCAGTGCGGAGGGAAACGAGGCCCCCTCTCGCCACACTGAAGTCGCCTCTCCTTGGAGTCGAACCAATTAGAGGCCTCTGGTCGCATCATTGATTGGCACCAAGTGAGCCGACCCCTCATCAGGAATGGCCGACGTCCACGCGGAAAGCTCGACGCGACAGTTGATCTGGACCGACGCTATTTTAGTCCTCGCCGAATCAGGAGTGCATCCACTGTCGGCTCCTTTCCGCGAAAGGCTTTGTAGGATGCCATCGGATCACGGCTGGAACCGCGGCTCAGGATTTCCTGGCGGAACTTATTGCCATTTTCTGGAGTGCAGCCGCCGAGCGCGATCATGTGGGCAAACGCGTCTGCGGCCAGCGCTTCACTCCAGAGATATGCGTAGTAGCTGGACGAGTATCCGCCGGACCAGATGTGAGCGAAGTAAGCGGTCCGATAGCGGGGAGGAACGGCAGGATGATCGGCGCCGACTTTCTTGAGCGATTCTGCTTCAAACAACTCGGCGTCCGCAGGGATCTGATCGCCGGTCAGCGAATGCCATTCGAGGTCCAGCAGGGCCGCCGCCAGATATTCGAGTGTGTCGAAGCCCTTGTTGAATTTCTTGGCCTTAATGGCCTTGTCGAGCAGATCCTTGGGGATCGGGGCCTTCGTCTGATAGTGCAGGGCGTAGTTGGCGAGGATTTCCGGCTGAATCGCCCAGTCTTCCTCGAAAGTAGATGGGAATTCCACGAAGTCACGTGGTGTCGCCGTTCCCGCTACGGTGGGATAAGTCACATCCGAAAACATGCCGTGCAGCGCGTGGCCCATTTCGTGGAATAGCGTCGTCACATTGTCAAAGCTGATCAGTGCCGGTTCGCCGTCTGCAGGACGAGGAATGTTGAGGCAGTTCACGATTACGGGCTTATCATGCAGTAGCTTCGACTGATCGACGAAGGAACTCATCCAGGCCCCGCCACGCTTGGTATCGCGCTTGAAGTAGTCTGCATAGAACAGCCCAATCTGAGAGCCGTCTCGATCGAAGACATCAAACACCCGCACGTCCGGATGGTAGACGGGCAAGTCCTTGCGTTCTTTGAACGAGATTCCGTAGAGCTTGTTCATCGTAAAGAACACGCCGTTCTTCAGGACCGAATCCAGTTCAAAGTAGGGCCGGACGGCCGCCTCATCGATTTCAAAACGAGCCTTGCGGACTTTCTCGGCGTAGTATTCCCAATCCCACGGGGCCAATTCGTGCGTCTCACCACACTCCTTGATCATGGCTTCCAAGTCGCGGGATTCCTGTTTGACTCGTTCAACCACTCCGGGGATGAGGTCCGTCAGCATCTTTCGAGCGGCGGCGGGAGTCTTCGCCATTTGATTCTGCAGCTTATAGGCGGCATGGCTTTCGTAGCCCAAGACTTTCGCTCGCTCTGCCCGCAACTGGGCAATTTCCAGCACGAGTCCTCGATTATCAATTCCACCGTTACGTCCCAGGCCGCGATAGGCGGAGGCTTCCCAAACTCGCTGACGGAGGGCTCGATTCTTCAGCGATGTTAGAACTGGCACACGAGTGGTATTCGAAATCTGGAGTAGATACTTTCCGTCCAGACCCCGTGCCTTGGCCTCTTGCGCTGCGGCGGCGATTTCGGCGGTCGACAAGCCGTCCAGTTCGTCAGCCGTGTCGACGACTACTGCTCGTTCTTTGGCAATTGCGAGCAGGTTTTCTTCAAACTTGGTTTCGAGCTTTGACAGTTGTTCGTTTAGTGATCGAATTCGTCCTTGATCCTGATCGCTGAGCCGGGCACCGGCACGCAGGAAACTCTCATAACGTTGCTTCAGCACTTCACCCTGTTCTTCGGTGAGCCCGAGAGATTCTTTCGTCTGCCAGAGTTTTTCGACACGCTGAAACAACTGGCGATTCAGCAGGATGTTGTCCGAATGGGCAGCTCGCAGGGGAGCGAGTTCGGTTTCGATGTTCTGGAGTGGCTTGGTTTTCTCGGCCGAAGTCAGATTGGAAAAGACATTGTCGACTCGGGTCAGGACTGCTCCGGACCGTTCCATGGCCTCGATGGTGTTTTTGAACGTAGGTGCTTCTGCTTGGCTGGCGATGGCATTCATTTCGGAAAGCTGCTGCTTCATTCCGAACGCAAACGTCGGCAGAAAGTGTTCGACGCGGATCTTGTCAAACGCTGGAGCGTGGAACGGCAGAGGACTGGGAGCCGCAAATGGATTGTCGGCAGGCAAGGCCGAGGACTTTTCGGGTGCGTCAGCCGCGCTAACATCCTTCACGTTCGACCAGAAGCCGGCAAAGGTGACACCAAGGATCGCCACCACGGCGAGTTTCCTGAGTCGTTGCGAATCGTTCCAAGTCGGGGTCAATCTCACGGCGACTTCTCTCTGATTATGAGGTAGACGGATTTCAGCAGAGGGCGTACTGCAACCAAGTTGTATTTGTTATGTCGTTCCGGACGGAGCCTGAGGTGCAGGCCGTCGTGGAGGTCAGATTCTAGCAGCGCCGCGTCATATTTTCTGGTCTCACGATCGCAGGGGAGGCAATGAATGGAGCGAGTTGTTGGATGCTCGAATGGCCCCGTCTGTAGAGTCAATTGCGACGGAGGGTCTCTGATTTCCAGAGATAGACGTCGAACTCGCCCAACTCGGTATCAACCACGATCTGCTCGTCTGGCTTGATGTCGGCCATTCGATGTGCGACCGAAATGACGCGTGCGCTCGGCGGTAGCTTGCGGAGTTGCGGTAACAATTTGGCGTTCAGGCTCGGCAGCAAGTAGAGCACGACGATCGTCGGCTCTTTGCTCAGGTCGAGTTTGAAGATGTCGCGCTGTTCAATTGTGACCAACTTGTCCAGGCCATGCTTGCGCGCATTGGCGAGGGAATCCTTGACGCGTTCGAGGTCGATGTCGAAACCATGCGCCTGGCAGCCGTACTCCTTGGCCGCCGTCACGGGAATGCGCCCGTCGCCACAGCCGAGATCCCAGACAATGTCTTCTTTGGTGACCTTTGCCAGACGCAACAGCGCATCGACCACCTTCTGCGGTGTTGGCTCATATTCGACATCGGCTGTGGGCCGCTCACCCAGCGGGCGCAGGTCGATTGATTCGAAGTCACCCGGCCGAACTTCGAGCTGATGTGTGACTGTTTCCGGCCCCATTGGACCGGGAATGATCGCTTTAATGGTGTAGGTGTACTGGCCCGGCGGCATTGGCGGCGAGACGAAGCGGCGCTTGGGCCCCTTGTACGCCTTCTCTTGACCTTGGATGAACAGCCGGGTTCCCTCTGTCAGGTAGACCTCGACCGTGACAGTCATTCGCCACTCCTGCGCGAAAGTGCTGGCCGAGGTCGCACACGCCAACAGACTCATCGCCAGAATCAAGTTGCGCCACATAAAAACACCATCTTGCGCACAAACAATCGAGACCTAAAAGCTGATCGCCCATCATATCGGAGCCAACTGGAATATCTCGGAATTTCGCACAGATTCAGGGATTCGCAAGAAACCACCGTTTAGGCGGATCAAACGATCGATGTACATTGTTTGTCATCGCGCCGTCGCCTCACGAAGACATGGTCATAAGGCACAACTGCAGCTTCCTCTGCATGATCCCGGAACTCGTCGAGCCCATTGCATTCGAGGAGCCCACCCAGTTCAATGAAGGTGATTGTGGCAACATCGTCGGGGGAATTCGTAATTGCGCCAGCAGGTCGTCCGCCCGCTACCACAGCTTCGAAATGAGTCTCTGGATTTCTAAGTATGCGTTGGCTCGTGATCGCCATCTTGGTTCTGGTTGGCGTGGGTGGCATGTTCGTTTGGCAGGAGCGACAAAATGAAATCGCGGCTGCGAAAGCCCGTGAGCGCCCTGCCGTCTGGAACAGTGTCTCTGCGCTGGGACGGATCCGACCGCTGGACGACGTTGTCGAAGTGGGAGTCGACGCGAGCCGGCGACTGGCAAAATTGTTTGTTACCGAGGGCCAGTTAGTTAAAAAAGGAGATGTCCTTGCTCACCTCGAAGATTACGAAGAACTGAAAGCTGCTGCTGAACAGGCTGGTAGTCGGCTGCGCGGTGGTCAGATGCAGTTGGCAGCGCGCCTCGATTGCGAGATGGCTCACATCGCCCGCGCCGAGGCGGATGTGAATTCGCTCAAGGCCAACTACCCCAAAGACCTTGAGATTCAAGAGGCTTCGATCGAGAAGCTGAGGACTGAGCTGGGGTTATGCCAGCAAGAAGCGGAGCGATACGACCGGCTGTACCGCGCGAAGTCGGTCTCGCTGGAAGAATTCGATCGAAAAACGACGGAGGTTGTTCAGCGGCGAAAAGCTCTGCAAGTGGCCGAGGCTGAACTCAGCAAGCTCAAGGCGGGCTTTCCTCTGGAGTTGGTCAAAGCCGAGAGCAATCTTGCGCTAGCCAAAGCGACACTCGCTCTTGCGCGCCCCACGATCGACATTCCGACCCTCGAGTGCAGCGTGGAATTGGCAAAAGCGCCGTTGTCGCGAGCCATCGTGAGCGCACCAAGTGATGGCCAGATCCTCAAGATCCGGGCTCGGCCAGGCGAGGTCGTGCGCAGCCAGACGATCCTGACCATGGCCAATCTCGAGCAAATGTGCGTCGTGGCGGAAATCTACGAGACTGATCTGCTGCGGCTGCAGACTGGACAAAAGGTCGTCGTGACGGCGGCAGCGCTGAGCCAACCGCTTAGCGGACATGTGCTGTTCGTGGGTCGCTCGATCAACCAGCAAGCCGTTTATGATCTCGATCCGGCGAGTCCATCGGATTCCCGTGTTGCCGAGATCCGGATTTTGCTCGACGAAGCTCAGCCGGCTTCGCGGTTGGTTAATTTGCAGGTTGCTGTGGCGATCGACGCGCCCGCAGAGGCGGCTCTGCCGGCCCTGGCGACGGATGCCGCGCACGGGGACTCGCCGTGAGCGTGCCTCTGGCTTTGCGGAATGCGATGCACAACAAGTTCCGCACACTTCTAGCCCTCTCGGCGATCACATTTGCGGTGGTGCTGATTTTCATGCAACTCGCGTTGTTCGAAACCTGCGAGTCGTCGGCCAATGTCGTGACCGATATGTTCGACTACGATCTGCTGCTGACCTCGTCGCAGTATTACAATCTGCAGCAGCCCGGAGAGGTGGATTTATCGCGGTTGTATCAGGTCCGCTCCGCTCCGGGTGTGGCCACCGTTTGCCCGGTGTATCTCTCGATGGTGCCGCGCCGCAGTGTCGATGATGGCAGTCGCAGTATCTTGATGATGATCGGCCTGGCACCTAAGGATCCCGTCTTTGCAAAGCAGGAAGTGGTCGCCCTGCTGCCTCGCCTGCAACGTACCGATACCGCACTGATGGATCGCCGCTCTCTCGCGAACTTTGGCACAATTCGTGAAGGCCAGGTCGCTGAGATTGCTGGCCGTCGGGTCGAGGTTGCCGGCTTGTTTTCCAATGGTGGGGGAATGAGTGCTGGTAGCTTGCTGATTGTCAGCGACCGGACTTTCAGCCATTTGGGTCTCCCTTTGAATTCTGCCACACTGGGACTGATTAAGTTGCAGCCAGGGACTGATCCCGCCACGGTCGCCGGGGCTTTGCAACACCGGCTACCTCAAGACGTTACCGTCTGGCAGCGCCGCGACTATCGTAATCGCGAAGTCAGCTATTGGGTTTGGGTCAAACCTATCGGAGTGATGTTCCGTTCGGGAGTATTCATTGGAGTGGTCGTGGGAGCTGTGATCTTGTACCAGGTTCTTGCCACTGACATTTCCAATCGCCTGCGGGAATATGCCACGATGAAGGCGATGGGTTATTCGGACGGGAGCATCAAAAGAACAGTCTTTCAACAGGGAATACTTTACGCGCTGGCCAGCTATCTGGCGGGCCTTTTGGGAGCGTTCGGACTGTACTGGCTGATGAGTGTGAACATCGGCATGCCCGTTCCGATGACCGCAGCGCGGGCGAGTTTCGTCTTGGGATTGGTCCTGATGTTAAGCGTTTGTTCCGGCGCGCTGGCACTTCGAAAATTGACCGCCGCCAATCCCGCCGATCTGTTCTGAGCAGGCAAAGATTCCGACTGGAGACTGTTCATGGCCACGCCGGTTGCCTGGCGAAATCTGACGCATGATCTGCGACGGCTGCTGCTGTCGCTGGCGGGGATCGGCTTCGTCGTGTTGTTGATGTTTATGGAAATGGGATTCTCGAACGGCTGCTTCGATACCGCCACCCACGGCTATACGCTATTCAACACTGACCTGGTGATTGTCAACCGCATCTCGACTCCCGCGTCGCCACAGCGATTCTTGCGGGACAAATTGTACCTGGCGCGTCGGTCCCCCGTTGTGGCCAACGTCATTCCCATGTACGTGCAGGTTGGTGCCCAGTGGAAGATACCGGGCGAAGCCGGCGTGCGACGAGTCCGGGTGTTTGGGTATGACACGCGGCAGCGGCCCTTCTGGCCTTCAGAGTTCGCTCCGCGCGGCGACCTGCAGCAGCCGGGAGCGGTCTTATTCGATTCGCGTTCGCGAACCTTGCTGGGCAAACCGGTCCCGGGAACTGTCACGGAGCTCAACGGTCGCACGATCAAGGTCGTAGGACTCGCTCCCATGGGGGCCGATCTGGATACCGACGGCAACCTGTTTGTGGACCAAAGTACGTTTTTCGCCATCTTCGGCAAGAACGGCAAGGGCCGTTTGACCCCGCAGGATGTCGACTACGGCCTGATCCAGCTGCGGGCTGGAGTCGACCCAAAACAAGCGGCGGAAGAACTTCGCAAGCTGCTCCCTGACGACGTCCGCGTGTTGACCTTATCTGACTACTGCAACGATGTGCAGATGTACTGGAGCCGGAACACGGCCGTGGGGTTCTTATTTAACATGGGCGTGGTCGTCGGATTCTTGATCGGGATGATCGTGTGCTATCAAATCCTGTTCACCGATATCAGCAATAACTTGTTGCCGTTCGCCACTCTGAAGGCGATGGGCTACCGAACTGGTTACCTCGTCAAGCTGGTGCTGGAACAAGCGACATTTCTGGCTCTGTTGGGCTTTGTATTGGGGGTGAGCGGTGCGTGGTTTCTCTATTGGATCATGGAGTCACAAACGGGGCTGACGATGGCGTTGACGCCACTCCGGATTGCCACGATCCTGTTGTTGACGCTGGTCATGTGCCTGGTGGCCGGTCTCATGGCACTCTACAGAGTGATCCGCATCGATCCGGCCGACTGCTTCTAATACGCTGGAAATTGAGAACCGCCTTGCAACAGCAATCGAGCAACACCGGTAGAGCAGCGGCCAATGGCAAGCAGCCCATCGTGAATTTTTCCGGGCTGAATCATCATTTCGGCCTTGGTGACGCACGCCGGCAAGTTCTTTACGACGTCCATCTGGCCATGTATCCCAGCGAGATCGCGATCATGACCGGCCCTTCGGGGTCGGGGAAAACGTCGCTGTTGGTCCTGGCGGGAGGGCTGCGCGCCGTCCAGGATGGAAGCCTGAATGTTCTGGGCCGAGAGATGCGCGGTCTTTGTGCGCAAGAACTGGTCGAAATCCGTCGCAGTATCGGATTCATCTTTCAGTTCCATAATCTCTTCGAGTCATTGACCGCGATCGAAAACGTGCAGATGGCGCTTGATCTTCATTCGTATTCGACCCGAGAGAAACGCGATCGTGCCGCCGAGATGCTCGCAAAGCTCGGACTTGAACATCGCATGCATTATAAGCCCAGTTCACTGTCGGGGGGGCAGAAGCAACGTGTCGCTGTGGCTCGGGCTCTTGTCAACAAGCCGCGGATCATCCTGGCCGATGAACCGACCGCGGCGCTCGATAAAGAGTCGGGACGGATTGTCGTCAACCTGCTCCAAGAGCACGCTCGCGCCGCGGATGCCGCCATTATTCTGGTCACTCACGACAATCGCATCCTCGATGTCGCGGACCGCATTGTCACGCTCATCGACGGCCGAATCGTCTCGCGCGTGGAAGTTGGCGAAACAAACCTGATCTGCGAATTCCTGAGGAAGTGTCCCGTCTTTGCGAACCAATCGCCCAGCGAGCTCACGGAAATCGCTCAGAAAATGGCCTACGAAAAGTATCCATCTCGCGAAGTTATTTTTCATCAAGGCGACCCGGGAGACAAGTTTTATCTCATTCGCGAAGGCCAGGCGGAGGTTCTGATCGACGGGCCGGACGGGCTCAAACTGGTCCGCACGCTCGAAAGGGGGGAGATCTTTGGCGAGATGTCATTGCTGAAACACCAGCCTCGAAGTGCGACAGTTCGTGCCGTCAATCAGCTCGAACTTTATGTCCTCGGCCGAGACGATTTCCGGGCCGCCATCGATAATTCGGTCAGCTTTCGCGACCAGCTCCTGCGGACGTACGCAGGCCGTTCATAGATGCCACTTCTGTCATTGGTCACGGGGCGACAGCATCTGCTGGGGGAGGGGGAACATCCTCGGTCGCTGGATCGCCAACTTCGGCGGCGTGCGAGTCCTCACAAAACACTTCCCAGCCCCCGGCCAGGCCGCGGTAGACTCGGATCAGCGATAGTATCGACTCGATGTTCGCTACGGCGAGTTGGTCTTGCTGTTTGACCAACATCGACTGAGCGCTTTGCACGCGATTGAAGTCCACTTTCCCTTCGCGATACAAGCCCAGAACGAGGCTCACAGAGATGCGCGCTGCTTCCACGCTTTCGCCTAAATGAGCGGCCTGCTTTCGGGAGTTGACGAATCCCACCAGCGAATCTTCGACTTCACCGTGTGCCTTCAGGACCGTTTGTTGATATTCGGTGATTCGTGCATCCAGAAGAGCCTCTTGTTTGCGGACATTGTTCTTGATTTTGTAGTAGCTGAAGATTTTCCATTGCAGGGCCGGCGCAATGATGCCCGTGAAGCTGGGAGCCGTGAACAGTTTCCCCGATGAATTTGACGTGTAACCCACGAAGCCCAGCAACTGCAGACTTGGATACAAGTCGGCTTCCGCGACGCCGATTTGAGCGCACTGCGACGCTACCTGGCGTTCGGCCTTCCTGACATCGGGACGCCGCCTTAGTAACTCGGCAGGGATCCCCACAGCGAGCTCCGTGGGAGCAACAGGGATCGGCCCGGTTCCCATCTGAGCAGGCATGCCTCCTGGCGGCGAGCCGAGCAAAATGCACAAGCGATGACCCGCCTGCTGAAGTCCTGTGTCGAGTTGTGGGAGCACCGCCTCGGTTTCGGCGAGGCTGGATTTGGCCTGCTGGACATCGAGTTCAGTCGTGATTCCATTCTGGAACCGTTCCAAAGCCAGCTTCAGCGATTCCCGCTGGATCTCGACATTCTCACGGGCGAATTCGATTCGCTGTTGATAACCGCGCAATTGCACGTAACTCGCGGCCACTTCGGACACGAGCAACACCTGCACGTTGTGATAGTCTTCTTGCGACGCATCCAACTCGGCTTCCGCCGATTCGATGGCGCGGCGGTTCTTACCCTAGAACTCGATTTCCCAAGATGCCGCGAGCGGGCCAACCGCATAGAAGTCGAATAGAGTTCCCAACCCGACGGCTGGCAGGTTTTTGCTGATTTGGGCGCGACTGAAAAGTGCCACTGACCGTGCGTCGGGAAGAAGGTTTCCAATTGCAACGTTCCGTTCGGCCTGCACCGCCAGCAAACGATGGCCGGCCGTTCGCAGATCGAGATTCTCATCGACCGCCGTCTGGACGAGGCCCTCCAACGCGGGATCGTGGAATTGCGTCCACCACGCCGCGAGCGGCTCTTGATCGCCGCGGATGCAGGGATCATTCGTCGATTCCCAACTGACGGAAACGACGGCCTGCGGCTCCGAATGATTAGGTCCGACTTTGAAGCCGTTTTCCCACCAACGCGACAAGCTTGCGCAACCACTTGACGTGCTCACGGCCAGTGTCAGCAACAATAGGCCGGCGCAATGGAGACTCTTTGCGAGGCACCGTCCTGCAGTGTTGGGCCGCCGCGAATTGTCCGCAGCGCCGGTTCCCTTCTCGATACCGAACATGCCGTGGAACTTCCTCAGATGGTTCGTGTAGAGAGCCAGCTCCTCAAGTGCAAATGGACTGCGTTCTCACGACATTGACGGGAACATCCCGAAACTACCGAAAAAGCGGGTTGTATCATCTGTATCGGCTGATTCGCCTGGGAACAACAGATCGTTCTCAAGGCTGATCAGTTTTCGTGGTGATCAACCGATGGACTGGCTTATCGCCACGAGAATCGACGCGTGATCAGAATGCCGCGCTGATCGAATGGCGGCCGAAATTCCAAGGCTGCTCGGGCATTGAATCGATTGGCGTGAGGTCACCTGATGGCCAACCTGTCGCCAATCGGTGGTGGAAAATCGCCGGGTCGATTCATATCCTCAATTTCAGTCGATTGAATTGGGGCTTTTCCAGCAAACGCAACCTGTCCATGGTGAGCAAGAACGAGGAAACTGCATTCAACGGCTTTGGTCCAAATCTGGCACCTTTGTTTGACGACTGTTCTCCCACAGAAATGATCGATGAATCGCTATAAGTTGGTTTGGATCACTGCGGGTGGAGGGGGCGAGGCGATATTCCCGCAACAGGGGACATTGCGAATTGGTCGAGCGCCGACAAATGATGTCTCGATCCCAGATGACTTGATGATCTCCCGACAACACGCCGTGGCGGAAATTAACGGTGACGAGTTTTTGATTCGTTGCCTGGAAGGTGCTGCCAATCGTCTGTTGTATGCGGGGAAGAAATTCCGTCAGGTTCGGCTGGCTGCTGGTGACTCTTTCCAAATCGGTAGCACCGAATTTACCTGTCTGGACCAGGATGCTGGATCACTGGGTTCGTCCGACACCGATGAAGAATCCGAATCGCTGCGAGTACGAGAATCGGCGTATTCAGCGGAGGCCTTGCAAAAGTCCGAGTTCCGTAATCCGATCCATCAGATTGAAATCCTGGCGAACCTGCCAGAACAAATTGCTTCGACGAGAACCGACGAAGAGTTTGCAGTCAAAGTCGCGGAGTTGTTGCTTCAGGGAATCCCGCAATCCGACGCGGTCGCCGTCGTTCAGTTCGTCGAAAGCGACCTGGCGTGGACTCCCGAGTTATCCTCCCAGCCGCCGGCACCGGTCCTCGTCAGAGTCGCGGCGCGTGAATCCTATTCGGGGAGGTTTCGGCCCAGTCGGCGATTGATGCTCAAAGCGCTGCAACTCGGGCAAAGTGTCATACACATCATGGAACCTGAAGGGGACACCGCACAGTTTACGATCAGTGATGGTCTCGGTTGGTCCTTTTCGTCTCCGATCCGTGGTGCAGTCTCTTCGGGATGGTGCCTTTTCGTCTCGGGCCGCCAATTCCGCCAAGGAGACATGTTCGGCGAGGAAGCCCTGCAAGGCGATCTGCGTTTCACGGAATTGTTAGCGCAATTCATCGGTTCGATTCGTCAGGTCCGCACCCTTCAGAATCAACAAACGCAATTGAGCGCGTTTTTCTCTCCCAAAGTCATTGAAAGCCTCATGAGTGCGAAGTCCGTCAGTGCGGACATCGCTCCCGCAGAATGCGATGTGACGGTCCTGTTTTGCGATCTGCGAGGTTTTTCCGAACGAAGTGAAGCGTTGCGTCATGATTTACCGGCACTCTTTCAAAGTGTCAGCCGGGCGCTTGGAGTCATGGCGGACGGAGTCTTGGAACAGAACGGAGCGATCGCTGACTTTCAAGGAGACGCGATCCTCGGATTTTGGGGCTGGCCGATTCATGACGAGGACGGTCCCTGGCCTGCGTGTCGTGCCGCCCTGGCGATCTGCGAGGGTTTTCACGGTGCCAACGAACAATTGAACTCATTGCTGACGGGTTTGTCGGCCGGAGTTGGAGTCGCGCATGGACGCGCTTTGGCCGGCCGTATTGGGACCGAGCAGCAGGCTAAAATTGGCGTTTTCGGACCAGTCGTCAATCAGGGGTCGAGACTCGAGGGAATGACCAAACATTTCGGGGTCTCGATTTGCATTGACCAGGCGGCGGCAGAATATATCCGCGAACACATCCCGGCGACTGAAGCGCGGACCCGGTTTTTGTCCACCGTTCGACCCAAGGGGATGCGGACCCCAATCAGTGTCTACGAATTGTTGCCGGGCGAAAACTCGTTGTCTACTGTTTCCTCGGAGTTGATTGTCGCTCATGAATCGGCAGTCAATGGGATCATCGCGGGGAATTGGGAAGAGGTTCGGGAAACCCTCAATCGGTTGCCCGAAAAAGATGGCCCAGCAAACTTTTTGCGTGCGTTTTTGGCGAAAGCCCCGAAAAAACCAGGTCCTGATTGGAATGGCGTGATTGACCTTGAACACAAATAGACCCCATGATCCTGATACTCTGCTTTGTTGGTCACCATCGAATTGAGACACTTCCCCGCATATTGACACTCCAGGACAATCGGCGTGAAAATTGAACTCGTGGGATCATCAATTGGTGCTGGCGCGACACGTCAGAACTTGACCTCGTACATCATTAATGATTGTGTCGCAATCGACGCGGGAAGTCTGGGATTAGTGGTCCCACTGGCACGACAACTTGCGATTCAACATGTGCTGTTATCACATTCACATATTGATCACGTGGCAACGCTTCCAATATTCCTGGACAACGTCTTCAGTCCCGATAGAGAATGCCCCAAAGTTTATGCCAGCAGCAACGTCTGGGACTGTTTGGCTCGCGATGTGTTTAACGATCGACTGTGGGCGGACCTGTCAGGCATCGCCTTGGAGGAAGGCCAATTCTATACTCCGATCGAACTCCAAAGTGAATCGACCTTTAAGATCGCGGGATTGAGCATCACTCCCGTGTCGGTGAATCATAGCGTGCCGACTTTGGGCTTCCTGGTGGAGGACGACCGCGTTGCCATCCTGATTGCCTCGGACACAGGACCGACGGAACGGATCTGGGAATTGGCCCGGCAGCAATTGTTCTACTCCAAGTTGCGCGCCATATTTCTGGAGTGCAGCTATTCCAATTCATACGAATGGCTGGCAATAAAAACTGCGCATCTCTGTCCCCGACTGTTCGCCGCGGAATTCGCCAAAATTCCACTAAACTTATCAATACTTCCGATCGCTGTGCATTTGAAAGGGTGGCTCTACGAGACAATTGAAGCTGAGCTGGCGCTGTTATCGCTTCCAGGAATTTGTTTCGGAGATGTCGTGAAGACCTGGGATTTATAATACCCGTTGTTTCAGGTCCAGGAGCGCGTGCGGAGCTCACTGCGATCTGTGGTTTCGTCCGTTGTGGCTAGAGCTTGCTATGCACTCTGGATTCGATTTATAGCGATAAAGAGTGCGATGCAAGCGATGCGTGTGACATCTTGCAGTTCGCCGCCCGTGGCATGCTTGCTGCAAATTGCCGGGCTTAAGCCATGAATTGAACGACCGGATAGCGTGTCGGATTGATTGCCTTGTTACGCCGATCTCCGAAAGGCGAGTCGGTCCGACACTCCGAGTTCGATTAAGCCGAAGCGTCCGGCTGGTGTTGATCCATTCCGCTGATTCGTGATTAATGACTTTGGCATACCCTGCGCCGCCTTGTCGAAGCGTGGCCGGTCGTCATTGACTATCGTTGCAATCGCTCGGTACTGCTATACTGGATGGTGTCGTGGCCCTGTTCTTGAACAGCGCGATCCCTGCCGAAGCACAGTCGAGAAATCCGCCCACCGTTTGATCCTTCCATTAGTCGTCTCTTCGCCAGCATAGACAAACGCATGTCGAAGCTGGCGAAGATCGAAAAGTAGCCTATGAAGACTCTGACGATCACCATGCTGCTTCTGCTTGGCAGCGCATGCACGATTCTGGCAGTCGATGGTCAGGAGCCTCCAGTCACTTTGGAAACGGCCAAAGTACAGGGACGCGACAAATCTCGATTCTTGAAAGCGAGCAGGGAAACCGCGAAAGCGATCGATGCCGTTCCCAAAGCTGACGTGGCTTTCTTTCAAGAGTCGGTGGGGCCGATCCTGAAAAAGAGCTGTCTCGCCTGTCATGGTCCCGAAAAGTCCGAGGGCCGGCTGCGCATCGATCAACTGGATCCAGACTTGCTGACCGGCCCAGATGTGGAGCGATGGCGCGAGGTCTTCAACGCTCTCAGCAAGTCCGAGATGCCTCCCGAGGACGCCGCGGACTACAAGCTCGCGGACGCAGATCGCGGACGCATTGTGGATTGGCTTAGCGGTGAACTGAATACAGCATCTGTCGTTCGTCGCAGTCGTCAGGCACATTCGTCTTTTCGTCGACTGACGAAGTACGAATACAACTATGCCCTGCAGGACTTGCTGGGTCTGCCTTATTCGCTGGCGAGCACGTTGCCTCCGGAAACCGCCTCGGAGGATGGTTTCAAGAACAGCTCGGAATTGCTGCAGATGTCCGTCATGCAGTTCGAAAGCTATCGTGAGATCGGGCTGAAAGCACTCAAGCGGGCGACCGTAATCGGTGAGCGACCGCAGCCAGTCACCTACTTCATCTCGATGCAGGAAGAGATGAATAAGGCGGTTGCCAAAGGGGATGCCAAAGAGCCTGACAAGAACAAAAAGCCCGCCAAACGGCCGCGAAATCAGCAGCAACTGTTGAACCGAGAGACAGGTGAGAGCGTTCCGTTTGTCGCTGGCAAGACGATGCCGCGGACTGTGCCTTCCCCTGACCACGGCGTGAGCGGGCAGCCGACCTCAAGTATTGCCTCCACGCCAGCCGCCCCGCCCGGCTCGGGCGTGTTGGTGCTTCCGCGATCGAACGAGTTGAAGCTGGACCTGGATCGTTTTCTGCCTGATGAAGGTGACATGCGTGTTCGCATTCGAGCCGGTCGTTCGACGATGAAGCCCGACGAGTATGCGAGCCTGCGTCTGATCTTCAGTGCTCACACCAGTAACAACGCGAACTTCTCGAATGTCGTCAGTGAACGAGACATCCCTGTCACGGCATCTGCCGATGCCCCTCAGGACATTGACTTCAACATCCCTCTGGGTGATATCCAGCGCAACCCGTTTCGCAAGCTGACGACAGAGTTTCCCAGACGGGATGAATTCCTGCACATTCACAATGTCTCGAATGCACATGGCGGTGAAGACCCTCTGCAGGTGTTCATCGAGACCATCGAAATCACGGCACCGTTCTACGAACAGTGGCCGCCGAAAACTCACACTGACATCTTCTTCGAAAGCAACAATAAAGGTGACGAGCAGATTTATGGCCGCGAAGTCCTGAGTCGATTTCTGCGGCGTGTCTGGCGTCGCCCCGTCAGTGACCAGGAAGTCGACCAGTTCATCGGCTTGTTTGCGAAGTACCGGCCAGGCTTCGCGACGTTCGAAGAGGCGATGGTCGAAGTGTTGGCGACGGCGCTGGCGACTCCCGAGTTTCTGTATCTGACTCAACGAGTGGGGACCGACGAGACGCAGTCGACCGCAAGAATTAGCGACCTTGAATTCGCCAGCCGCCTGTCGGTGTTTCTGTGGTCCAGCATTCCTGATGACGAACTGTTGCAACTCGCGGAGAAGGGGACGCTGCGAGAGCCTGAGGTTCTGACTGCTCAGTTGAAACGGATGCTCGCCGATCCGCGCTCCAGACGATTCTCGCAAAACTTCGTCGAACAGTGGCTCGGCCTGGACAGGATGAACAGTGTCACGCACGTGACCGACAGTTCATTGCGAGAGGCGATGTTAGAGGAGCCAGTCGCCTTCTTCGATGAGGTGCTGAGGCAGAACCACAGCATCATGGACTTCATCCATTCCGACTACGCCATGCTCAATGAACGGCTGGCGGCGCACTACGGGATTCCCAAGGTTTACGGTCCTCATTTCCGCAAAGTGGCAATCACGCCGCAAACGAATCGCGGTGGCGTGCTGACGTCGGCCGCGATCATGACGATGAATTCGGACGGCAAGGATTCTCATCCCCTTAAGCGAGGAGTCTGGATCCTGAAACGCGTCCTCGACGATCCCCCGCCTCCGCCGCCACCGAATGTCCCGGAAGTCGACCTGACCGATCCGGAGATCCTGAAGATGACTCTGAAAGAGCGGATTGCCAACCACCGCAGCAAACCGGCTTGTATCTCGTGTCACGCCAAGATCGACCCGTGGGGAATCGCGTTCGAAAACTACGATGCTCTGGGGGCGTTCCGAACCCACGTGAAGAACGTGCCCGTCGATGCCTCATCGGAACTCTTCAATCATCAGACGCTCGCCGGGATGGATGGGCTCAAGCGATATTTGCTCGCGGACCGACAAGATCAATTCGCCAGAGCGATCGTCCACAAGCTGTCCGCCTATGCCTTGGGCAGACCGCTTTCGTTCGGAGATCGTGCTGACATTGACGACTTGACCGGCGAGTTCCGACGACGAGAAGATAAGCTCGAAGACCTGATTCACCTGATTGTTAGCAGTCACCTTTTCAATTCGAAGTAACGCAGGGTGGCGAGAATGGCCAACACGAAACGCAGGATCTTTGGCGGAATAGCGGCAGGCGTCGCTTGGACGATCTTTTTCAGTTTGTTTGTCTGGGTTGTTTTTGCGAAGCAATCGCCGATGTATTGGACGAAAGAGGAATGGGTTCAGATGACTGGAATCTATTTGACGACTCTTGCTGGCGTGATTTGGCTGTTTTCCAATCCAGTCCCGCAGATAAGCGCGAACACTTACTCGACCGCCGAAAAGAATTGACGCATTCCGCCCGACAACTTCTAGAGTCAGACAATGAACAATAAATCCGTTTTGCTGAATCGTCGAACTTTTCTGCAAGGCACCGGTGTCGCTCTGGCTTTGCCGTGGCTGGAGACGTTCGCTGTGGGCAGCCAGGCTAATGACGCGACTCCGAAACGATTTGTCAGTGTCTATCATCCGGACGGAGTCGGATTGCCGCTGAAGACTGATCCCGCGTGGGAAGACTGGAGCTGGTTTCCGCGGGGGGGCGAGGCCGATTTCAAGTTGACTAAAGTGCTTGATGTTCTTGAGCCACTTCGCAGCGACATCACGATCTATTCCGGGCTGTCGCATCCCGCGGCGAGAAGTGTTCACGGCCATTCCAATGCGGACCAATATTTGACGGGTGCACCAGTCGGTGGTGAAGGCTCGTATCGGAATTCGATCTCGCTCGATCAGGCGTATGCGGAACACGCCGGCGACTTCACTCGACACTCATCGCTGGTCATGTCGACCAATGGCGGCGTTGGCGGCCCGCGCGGTGCGCAGACTCAATCCTTCAATCGCGAAGGACGGCCGATCCCGGCGATGAACAGGCCCAAGCAAATCTTCGACATGCTGTTCGTGACCAGCGGCAAAGACGCGGCAGAAAAACTGGCGAGAAGTAAGAGGGCCCTCGATCTGCTGGTTGAGAATACTCGCTCGCTGAACCGGCAACTGTCGACTCGCGATCAGGAGACGCTCAGGCAGTATCTTGACGCGGTGCGCGATACCGAACTGAAGCTGGCGAAGGCGCAGCGGTGGATCGACACTCCGGTTCCCCAGGTTGATACCCAGAACTTGCATCTGGATGCCGAGCCCAAAGAAGCCAGACTGTACTTCCAGACGATGTATGAACTGATCTATCTCGCGTTCCTCAGCGATTCGACTCGCGCCGCCACTTTTCAGTTGGGAAGAGAGAACGGAGAAGGGCCGCACGACCTGTTGTCACTGGCCGTTGGTCTGAATGGTGCTCATGGGCTAACTCATGAAGTCAAGAAGCCCGATGGGTGGAAGAACCTTGGCACCTACAATCGCTATCAGGCCGAGGAATTCGGTCGCTTCGCGCAGAGGCTGAAGGATACTCCAGAGCCGACCGGCAAAGGCAACATGCTCGACAACACGCTTGCTATGCATGGTTCCGCTTCCAGCAGCTTCCACCTTTCACGCAACTATCCGATCATTTCCGCCGGTGGTAAGAACCTCGGCTTCAACAACGGTCGGTATCTCAAGTTCGGCAAGGGAAATGAAGACAATCAGGCCGGCGCAGGAATCGATACTGATGCTGGATGGACCGGCAAGATCGAAGTGGAAGAGCTTCCGCTGGCCAAGCTCTTCGTCACGATCTTGCAGAGGCTTGGCGTCGAGACCGATGCGTTCGGTGGGTCCACCGGGACATTGAGTCGGGTTTAATTCAAACGAGTCAGCTCACTTCGAACTGAGTGATGAAGAGCCCGTCACGAGTCATTGGTTTGTTGCCCATTCATTTCGCCCAGGAACGAATGACGCGTTTGATTCCAAAAGGTGCTGCCGATCAACAGCTTACGGTCTCCCGGAATGGTGCTGATTCCGCGGAGGGCGCTCTGCGATTGGCTGTCATCGGTGAAAATCTGACATTCGCGCAATTCACAGGATCACCCAGTTCCGTCCGACATATTGATAGTCGCCGTTGTGTGCGGTGTACAGCAGCAGCCCAGTCGCCGCTGAGACGACCCAGACGATGGTATGCTGGCGGGGTTGGATGGACTAAAATGTGGCGCTTCGCTATTAAGAAGCGAGATTCTCATGATCCGTTGAGCAGAAGGGAACCGGGAGAGCGGATGATTAGCGGCAGTTACAACCTGACACATCTGAAAGTGCTTGAAGCGGAGAGCATCCACATCATCCGGGAGGTCGCGGCCGAATTTGAGCGACCAGTGATGCTTTACTCAATTGGCAAGGACTCGGCCGTGATGCTGCGCCTGGCGCAGAAGGCGTTTCACCCTGGGCGGCTCCCCTTCCCATTGCTGCACGTTGATACGACTTGGAAATTTCGGGCGATGATCGAGTTCCGAGATCAATTTTGTCGCGAGCAGGGCCTAGACCTCAAGGTCTGGACGAATCAGGAGGGGAAGGCGCAGAACGTCAATCCGTTCGACCATGGCTCAAAAAAATACACTGACATTATGAAGACAGCGGCGCTGAAACAAGCGCTGAATCACTACCAGTTCGACGCGGCGTTTGGCGGTGCTCGGCGCGACGAGGAAAAGAGTCGGGCCAAGGAGCGTGTCTACAGCTTCCGCGACCGTCTGCACCAGTGGGACCCGAAGAACCAGCGGCCCGAACTCTGGAACCTGTACAACAGCAAGGTGAACAAGGGCGAGAGTATCCGTGCCTTCCCGCTGAGCAACTGGACGGAACTGGACGTCTGGCAATACATTCACCTGGAAAACATTCCCATCGTGCCGCTTTACTTTGCTGACGTCCGCCCGGTCGTCGATCGCGATGGCACGCTGATCATGGTGGACGACGAGCGGATGGTTCTACGGCCCGGCGAACAGCCAGAGATGAAGCGAGTTCGATTCCGTACTCTCGGCTGCTACCCGCTGACCGGGGCCGTTGAAAGCGACGCGACGACGCTGCCGGAGATCATCGAGGAAATGCTGCTGGCGAAGAACTCTGAACGGCAGGGTCGAGTGATCGATCATGACGAATCAGGGTCGATGGAGCAAAAGAAGCGCGAGGGATATTTCTAGTGCTGATAGCACTGACGTGTCGCGTTGAATCATGGGATAGACGAAGTGGTTTTCTGCTTGCGGGACACCACAGTTAAGTGGGATGCGCTTTAGAATGCAAACGATTGATCTGAGTCAGGAAGACATTCACGCCTACCTCGCCCGCCATCAGAAGAAGGAACTGCTACGCTTCCTGACCTGTGGCAGTGTCGACGACGGCAAGAGTACGCTTATCGGCCGGCTCCTGCACGATACGAAGATGATCTACGAAGACCAACTCGCCGCCGTGAGACGCGACAGCGAGAAGGTCGGCACGACTGGTGCCGGTGAGATCGATCTTGCCTTGCTGACCGACGGCCTGAAAGCCGAGCGCGAACAGGGTATCACCATCGACGTCGCGTATCGCTACTTCTCGACTGACCGCCGCAAATTCATCATCGCCGATACGCCTGGTCACGAGCAGTACACGCGCAACATGGCGACCGGTGCCTCGACGTGTCAGCTGGCCATCATCCTGATCGATGCCCGTCACGGCGTCATGACCCAGACTCGCCGACACTCGTTTATCGTGTCGCTGCTGGGCATCCGGCACGTTGTCGTGGCGATCAACAAGATGGACCTTGTTGATTACTCGCGCGACGTCTTCGAACGTATTAAAGCCGACTACACCGGCTTCGTTGCCAAGCTCGACCTCCAGGACATCACCTTCATTCCAATGTCGGCCTTGAAGGGCGACAACGTCGCGTCCAAAAGCGACGCGATACCCTGGTATTCCGGGCCGCCACTGCTGGACCATCTGGAAACGGTGCATATCGCCAGTGACCGCAATCTGACTGACTTCCGTTTCCCGGTGCAATACGTCATCCGTCCGGATCTCAATTTCCGCGGCTTCGCGGGGACAGTGGCGTCTGGCGTCGTCCGCAAGGGGGACGAGGTGATGGTTCTGCCGTCGGGCAAACGCAGCACAGTGAAGTCGATCGTGACATACGATGGCGAGTTGGATGAAGCGTTCGCGCCGCAGGCCGTGACAATCACTCTGACCGATGAGGTGGACGTCAGCCGCGGCAACATGCTGGTGCTACCGAACAACCTGCCAAATGTCAGCAGTGAGATCGAGGCGATGGTGGTGTGGATGGCCGAGCAGCCATTAGTGCCAGGCCGGTCGTATACGCTGAAGCAAACGACCCAGCAGGTGACGGCGGAGGTCGCGTCCTTCCGTTTCGGAGTCGACGTCAACTCACTGGAGCATCGAGCGATCTCGCGGCTTGAGCTTAATGAGGTTGGGCACGTGCAGCTGAGTCTGACGCAGCCCTTGGCCTGTGACCCGTACCGGACCAATGCTGCGACCGGGGCCTTCATTCTGATTGATCGGCTGTCTAACAGTACGGTCGGGGCGGGAATGATCCTGGAGGCCGGCTCAGGGCGGGCACCGGGCGATGCGTGGGTTGCAGAGCCGGCAGTGAATCTTAAGCCGCGCGACAGTCTGATCGCGCCGGCCGAGCGCGAGCAACGCTTCGGTCAATTGCCCGTGACGGTACTGCTGGTCGGATTGACAGGAAGCGGCAAGGGGCACATCGCGAGTGCGCTGGAGCGTCGACTGTGGGATGAGGGCCGGGCTGTGACGGTGCTGTACGGCCAGAGTATGCGGCAGGGACTGAACCGGGACTTGGGGTTCACCGCCGACGATCGCTCGGAGAACCTTCGACGGTCGGCCGAAGTAGCGAAGTTGATGAACGACGCGGGGGTCATCACCATCGCAGCGTTCGTGGCACCACACGAGGCCGTTCGCGAGAAGGCCAAGGACCTGATTGGCCGTGATCGCGTGCTTGAGGTGTACTGCACTGCTCCAATGGAAGTGCTACGGGCTCGCGATCAGAGCGGCGCGTATCGATTGGCTGACGCGGGCAAGATCGCGCAGATGCCGGGTGTGACTGCCGTGTTCGAGGAGCCGAAATCGCCCGACCTCGTGCTGCAAACCGATCACATTGAGGTCAACGAAAGTGTCGACCGCATCGTCGAGTTGATGAAATCGAGAGGCTATTTCCTCGGTCATTGATAATGACTCTTGAGATCGCTCTCCACCCGCTACGAATCCCGAGGGACCATCAGGCCCTGAGGTGCAGGCATGGCGCGGCCATGGCCGACTGAAGACGCCGATAGAGACCGTATCGCACGCCGACCGAATTGTCCGGGTGGCCGGCACGTTAGGGAAAAGTCGGCATCACTTCGCCTCGGAGACTGGTCCGCCGGGAGGGATCATTTTGTCGGCTTCGCGACGCAGGATGTGATACATCCACGCTTCGCGATTGTTGGCCTTGGCCGGGTCCCAATCGAAACGTGCAACTGCTGCTTCCAGAGCCTGTCGGGCGACTTCTGACTCGCCTTGCCGATGATGAATCATGGCGAAAAGCAGGATTGGTGCCGGGCCGAGGACTTTCAGGGTTTCGCTGTCCAACAGGGCCCGTGCCTTGTCCAGGCGACCCGCGCGATATTCGGCCAAGCTTTTCGCAAAGCGATAGTAGGGCATCACACCGCGATACCTGATTGGATCCGCGGCCAGAGCGCGATCAATCAGTGTCGCCGCCGGTTGCAGTTCGTCATCGGACAGCGGCATGAACAGGCAGGCGCGTCCGGCCCGTTCTGCCATGGGTGGATCCGTGCTGTCGCCGAAGCGGCTCAGCAGCAACCCGCGGGCACGCCGATATTCGTCGGAGTGGCCCAGGTACATGCACAGTTCTGCATACCCATCCCAAGTGCTGTGATCCGGCGGTTGAAGTGCGATCGTCTGTTGCCAGGCAGTGCGTGCTTCTTCCAATTGATTGAGTTGCACCAAGCCGTCTCTCAACGCGCGATGAGCTTCCCAAATCTGGGGGTTGAGAGCGAGGGCACGCCGACTCTCGATATTTGCCTCCTCACCCCGATTCAGCGACACAAGGCAGCGACCGATTAACGCTACAGCCACTGCGTAACGTGGGGCGTCTTCGGGGATGAGTCGAAGCTCTCGAATGGCTTCTACATTTCGCTCAAGCCGGCGCAAAGCGAGTGCGTAGTTAAATCGATAGTCGTATGACTTCGGTTCCAATCGCATCGCAATCCCAAATTGCTCCAGCGCATCTTCCATACGGCCAACTTCCGTCAATGCCGCTCCCAGATTGGAGTGTGGCACGGCGATGGTCGGGCGAATGGCAATCGCAGCCTGATAAAACCGCATTCCCTCCCACGGATTTCCGTTTTTATGAACAGCAAGGGCCAGCATCAAATTCACATGGAAGTCGCTGGGATACGCCTGCTGCAATCGCTTGAATAAAGGAGCCGGATCTCCCTCGAGACTTCTCAATCGCTCTCCCATGTAAATCAGAAGTTGGACCGACCGATCGTCAATCGGGGCGTCCTGCACGTACTTCGTCAAGACTTCCCGATTCGTCCACAACTCAGGATCGAACATTCGCGAGGAGATCTCATCGCCATCGACCTGCCGAGCGACTTCGAACAACTCGTCGCGTCGAGCTTTGTCGCGAGCGCAACAAGCCCAATCATCCAAGGCAACCACGACGGCCGGAGCAATGCTGGTTGCCCGAATCTTTGCTGCGACGACGCTCGGGGGCTGACGCATGTCGAAGAAGGCAGTCTCGCCGAACGCGGACTCGTATTCTCCAACGGCGCGAACGAACTTGTCTCCTTCGATCTCAGGGTTCAAACGATCGAGGCGAATGGCTTCTAATTTTTCGACAAAGTTCAATTCGCGTTCGTACTGTTGAAGGCTGTCACGAAGCGCTGTGGCCTGTCTGTCACCAAGTCGGGCGTTTGCTCTCGCCAAGGCCATCCGGGCTTCCGGCCAGGACGACCGCCCCTCGGCCCGAACCACGTCCTGAAAGTCTTGCTGCACAGCGTGCGTGGTGACGGCCTGATCCAGCATCATCCACCACCCCGCAGACAATAGAAATATCGCCAGCAAGACGCTGCTGATCATGGCCGTAGTGAGAGCGCGGTGGCGATTCGTCCATTTGCGAGCGCGCTCGAATACCGAGACTCGACGAGCCAGCACCGGTTCTTTGCGCAGGAATCGCTGCAAATCGTCTGCGAGGGCCGCGGCCGTGGCATATCGCCGCAGCGGTTCTTTATGCAGGCACTTCAAGCAGATCGTCTCCAGATCGCGCGGCACCTTGGGATTGAGTCGCGACGGCGAAACGGGTTCGTCGGTAACCACCTGACGTTGTGTTTCGATGGCTGTTTCCGCACGGAATGGCGGCCGGCCTGTCAGCATCTCGTAAAGGATCGCTCCCAGCGCATAGATATCCGCGGATGGCCCAATCAGACTGGTCTGTCCCGCGGCCTGCTCCGGAGCCATGTAGCTTGGGGTTCCGATTCTGGCTCCGCTCATCGTCAGTTCGGCGTCGCTCTCGAAACGCCTTGCCAATCCGAAGTCCGCGATTTTCGGCATGCCAGCCATCGCCAGCAGGACATTCGCCGGTTTCAAGTCGCGGTGAATGATCCCTCCTTCATGTGCGACTTGTACGGCACGGGCCAAAGTCGCCACAAATTCGGCCGTGGGTCGGGCAGGTTGCGGCATCCCAGCGAGTGCTTCAGCCAGACTCTGCCCTTCCACGAATTCCATCGTGAAATAGGGCTTGCCATCCAGTTCTCCGACATCATGGATCTGCACGATATTGGGGTGATTTAAGCCAGCCACAGCTTCGGCTTCGCGCTGAAAACGCGCTAGTTCGTGAAGATCTGCGTAAGCGCCCGAAAGCAGCATTTTCAAGGCGACAGTCCGATTGAGCTTCAGGTGTCGCGCCCGATAGACCACTCCCATGCCGCCACGCCCGAGGACGGACTGAACATCGTATCCGTCGATCTGTGGTAATCGGGTTACTTCAGATCCCCCAACCGGATCAGTGTCGGCGTTCCGCGTCGACGTCGGGAAGAACAAGCCAACTTGATGCTCGACGCACTGCAGATGATTCCACCGTTTCCGAACTTCCGGCAGCAGTTCCGGGCATGTTGCGCACGCCTGTTCGGGTGTGCACTGAGCCTCCATGATCTCTTCGAGCAATTCTTGAATACGATCTTCGGCAGTCATATCAGCGGCTCTTGGCGGTCTTGCGACCAACTGGTTTCATCGATACTGATCCGCAGAGGCTTCGTGGCTAGAGTTCGTCTGGTAATCCGTCGGAGGGTCGAAGATCGGCCAGGGACTTCGACAACAGAATGAGGCTGCGGTTCAAGCGTCGCTGAATTGTCTTGGACGAGACGCTGGTGATCTCTGCTGCTTCGACGTGCGTCATCCCCTGGATGCGAATCAGACTGAACACTTCGCGTTCTTCCTCGGGAAGGTTCTCGATTGCTTCCAGCATGCGCCGGCCGTCGAAGCTGATTCCAGAGGCGCTGCTCATGGGAGCGGGGACAAGACCTTCGATGAATTCGGTCACTGGAGCTTTCTCGTCCAGGCGTTGGGCCAGGTCGTTGAGTTCCCACCGAATGTGCTGATTGGCCAGTCCGAAGAATTGACGGACACTTTCCGGTCGAGTTTTTCGAAGTGCCTTCAGCAATCTTTCGACGACTGCGCTAAGGAGTTCCTCTGATCGCAAATTGAGCGGTGGCTGAGTCAACCTGGGATAACTTCTGTGCAGTAGCGCTGCACAGAGTAGCGAGAGTCGGTTTACGGAACGGCCCAGCAATTCACGGATCACAGGGCCCGCCGGCGAATCACCTTGTACCCCCGCCAGCTCGTCCAAATAGCGTTGGACTGCTGCTGTTGTTCCTGCCTCGTCCATTGGGAGAATGCCTCCCTCAAAAAGCCTTCGACCCTACACCGCGAGTCAACGCATTCTAGTCCTCTGATGCTGAATCTGTCGACCCACCGATCTCATTTGGGGCTTGCCTTAATGTTAAGTTCACATTGGGGCTGCCTCGGATTCAGCTGGAAGACCGCGCTCGCGATTTCCAAATCGCCGCTTTGTGATGAACGACGACACGTCTTTCTCGCTCTGAGCCACGTCACCACGCGGCACGGTGCTTTTGCATGACCTCGACCCGTCAGGTGTCCATCTTGAATGCCTAGTTCTGTGACGACGAGTTCATTCGACATGCAGAACGGCAGGAATGATGCTCGGTCCGGCTGGCGAGTTATCACCTGCTGACGCCTGGTCGCGGCTCCTGATGAATTGATGAAACATCTGGAGGCGGACGCACGAGGGTCGGCTCTTTACGAGACGCTCATATCATGTGGATCGTACGAATTGCCCTGAAGAAGCCCTACACGTTTGTCGTGATGGGAATTCTGATTGCCATTCTGGGCGGCGTCACCATTCTGCGCATGCCGACAGACATCTTTCCTGAGATACAAATCCCCGTCGTGGCGGTCATCTGGAACTACACCGGGATGTCGCCGGACGAGATGGAAACGCGCGTCGTGGGGAACTACGAACGCCTGCTTGTCTCCACCGTCAGTGGCATTGAACACATTGAGAGCCAGTCACTGACCGGGATCAGTGTCGTGAAAATCTTCCTTCAGGAAGGGGCCAACATTGACGGCGCGATCGGACAGGTCGTGGCGTCATCGCAGGTGGCACTACGGTCGATGCCCCCAGGTATCTTTCCCCCGCTGGTGTTGCGCTACAACGCTGCCAACGTTCCGATCGTGCAGGTGTCGCTCGCCAGTGAGACGCTGAACGAACAACAACTGTTTGACAATGCCACCAACGGCGTGCGACCTGGGATGGCGACGGTACCCGGGGCACAACTTCCCTACCCTTATGGAGGGACCGTGCGGCAAATCATGATCGATATCGATCCTGAAAAGCTGTACTCGTGGCATTTGTCTGCAGCAGATGTTTCAGCTGCGGTGTCGGCACAGAACCTGATCGCGCCCTCCGGGACTGCCAAGATCGGTGAACAAGAATACAACGTCCGCTTGAACACCAGCCCGTGGATTGTCTCCGAGATCGAGAATCTGCCCATCAAAACGGTTGGAACACGCACCATCTTCATGCGTGACGTGGCTCATATCCGTGACGGCTTCGCGCCGCAAACGAACATCATCCGCGTCGATGGCAATCGAGGTGTGCTGCAACCGGTGCTGAAGTCAGGCGCGTCGACGCTGGATATTGTCAACGGCGTCAAAAAGCGCTTGCCTGGGATCATGGCGACGCTTCCAGAATCGTT
Organism: uncultured Schlesneria sp.; assembly: GCA_903840265.1. Lineage (GTDB taxonomy): Bacteria > Planctomycetota > Planctomycetia > Planctomycetales > Planctomycetaceae > Schlesneria. Next base: position 42,946 of record CAIMFH010000047.1, read on the forward strand.
GCGCTCGACATTGCTGTCGGACCAGTCGATTTTCGTCAGTGGTGCCATTGAGGGGGTCCTGGTGGAAGGGGCGATCGCCGCTGCGCTGACCGGCCTGATGATCCTGTTGTTTCTTGGTTCCTGGCGCAGCACGCTGATTGTCGTGATCTCGATCCCGCTCTCGATTCTGGTGTCGATTGTCACGCTGGCCTTTCTGGGTCACACATTGAACGTGATGACGCTAGGTGGCCTGGCACTGGCGGTGGGAATCCTGGTGGATGACGCCACGGTGGAGATTGAAAACATCCACCGAAACTTGCACTTGGGCAAAAGGCTGGTACCCGCAATTCTGGAGGGGGCTCAGCAGATTGCGACACCCGCTTTTGTGGCGACGTTGTGTATCTGCATTGTCTTCGTGCCCGTCGTGTTCATCACCGGGGCGGCTCGATCGTTGTTCGTTCCGATGGCGATGGCGGTCGTGTTCGCGATGCTCACCAGCTACTTCCTCAGCCGCACGTTGGTCCCAACGCTGACCCACTATCTGTTGGCCAGCGAAGTCGAAATGTATGGCGGTCAGGCCGAAAGCAGTTCGATATCGCACAAACCAGTCACGGTGGGGCTGATCTGGCGTGTTCACCAGGGATTCAATCGCTACTTCGACAAGCTGCGTGATTTTTACGGAGTCTGCCTGGCAACGGCATTGGAACATCGGCTGGCAGTGACGTCCGCCTTTCTGGTTCTGGTGGTCTGTAGCAGCGGGCTGTTGCCGCTGCTTGGTCGCGATTTTTTTCCCAGCGTCGATTCTGGACAAATGCGCATGCATCTGCGAGCTCCGGCCGGGACACGGATTGAAGAGACCGAACGCTGGTTCGGCCGCATCGCGAATGTCGTGCGTGAAATCGTACCCGAGCACGAGTTGAAGACGATTATTGACAACATCGGCATCCCCAACAGCGGGATCAATCTGGCGCTCAGCGATGGCTCGCTGATGTCGGCCGCGGACGGAGAAATGTTGATCGCGCTGCACGAGCATCACGCGCCGACGGCGCAGTACATCGAGAAGATCAGAACGGAATTGAACAAGCGGTTCCCGGATCTAACGTTCTACTTCCAGCCACCTGACATCGTGACTCAAGTCTTGAACTTCGGCTTGGCGGCCCCGGTTGACGTACAGATCGTAGGACCTCGAGGGAACTACGAGAAAAACTACCAATTGGCAAAGCAGATCCGGGATCGCATGGCTGAGATCCCCGGCGTTGTCGACGCGCACTTGCAGCAGGTGATTCGTACGCCGGAACTGACTGTGAACGCCGATCGCGCACTGCTCAGCCAGTTGGGAATCACGGAACGTGATATCTCGAACGACCTGCTGATCGCGCTTAGTTCTAACGGACAGGCGTCGCCCAATTTCTGGCTCGATTTGAAATCGGGCGTGCAATATCCGCTGGTGGTGCAGGCACCTCAGTTCAAGATCGACTCCATCGCGGCGATTCACAACACGCCGGTTTCGCGGAGCGGTGAATCGGTCCAATCTCAACTGCTAGGTAATGTCGCCTCCGTGCAACACAGTTTTGGTCCAACGAATGTGACTCACTACAACATCGCTCAAAGCTTCGACGTGCTGGCGGGTGTTCAAGGAACGGACCTGGGTCGGGTTTCCAGCTCGATTGACAAGATTCTGGAAGAGATTCGTCCGACGCTGCCGCGCGGAACAACGATCTCCGTGCGCGGTCAGATCCAGAGCATGAACACGTCGTTTCGTGGCTTGAGTTACGGCCTGATCTTCTCGGTCGCGCTCGTCTACCTGTTGATGGTTGTCAATTTCCAGTCGTGGCTGGACCCGTTGATCATTCTGATGGCTTTGCCGGGAGCGATGTGCGGCATCTTGTGGATGCTGTTTGTGACGCAAACCACAATCAGCGTTCCGGCGCTGATGGGATCGATCATGTGCATCGGTGTGGCGACCGCAAACTCGATCCTGATGGTGACATTTGCCAAGGAACAGCAACTGGCCGGCAAGAACTCGATTGATGCCGCGTGGTCGGCGGGCGTGACACGACTGCGTCCCGTGATCATGACGGCTCTGGCGATGATCCTCGGGATGCTGCCGATGTCATTGGGGTGGGGCGAAGGGGGCGAACAGAACGCTCCGTTGGGTCGGGCCGTGATTGGTGGATTGACCATGGCGACGTTCGCCACGCTGTTTTTTGTGCCGGTTGTCTACAGCGTTCTCAGACGGCATCCGAAGCAAATCGTGCTTGAGCCTGAACTTGTTGACTAGTCGAGGAGATGATATGCCAGCCATTCAAGAGTTGGGTTCCCCCAGTGAAACTCGTATTCCGCAGATGCCAAATAACGGACATGTCGAACATCGTCCGCCGCCTGAGCATGGCCACGAAGTTGAACTGCAGCGACCCGTGACTCGCCTTTCCGTAACCACGGTCGGGTTGGTCATTGTGATGGGGATATGCGGCGTCGTTGCGTTGTTCTTATCGGGCTGGGTGCCTCGTCAGCACCAAACTCAGTTGCTCGAATCGGAATCGCATCGAATCAAAACCGCACTGCCGACAGTACGAGTGATTAAGCCTCGCCTGGCTCCGGCGATTGCGGTGGTGATGCTGCCAGGAGACGTTCAAGCGATGGATGAGATCACGATTTATCCCAGAACCAACGGCTACGTCAAACGATGGCTGGTCGACATCGGTGACGAAGTCCAAGAAGGCGAGTTGCTGATCGAAATCGACACTCCCGAAGTGAGAGCGCAGTTGCAGCAAAGCGAAGCGGCGCTCGCGGAATCCAAGGCGAGTCTCGAGCGGGCTCGGGCGACTGAGCACCTGGCTCGCCTGACCACAAACCGCTTGCGTGGACTGGTTGGAAGGAAGGCGATTTCGCAGCAGGAATTAGATGATTCCGAAAATAATCTGGCGGTCGCCGTGGCAACCATTGAATTGAGCGAGGCGACGATCGACGTCAACAAGGCCAATGTCCAACACATGCGAGAGTTGCTGTCGTTCTCGCAGATCTATTCACCATTTGCAGGGACTGTGACCGCTCGAAACGTTGATACGGGCAAGCTGGTAACGGCTGGGAATGCGGAAGGCCAGTCTCTGTTTCACGTGGCACGAACAACCCCCGTGCGGGTCTTCGTGAATGTCCCGCAGTTCTATGCTCCCGGAGTAACGAAAGGGATGAGGGCAGAGATCGTGTCACGCGAAATGCCCGGGCGCGCCTTTGCAGGGACCGTCACAAGAACGGCCCGGGCCATCGATCCTTTGATCCGAACTTTGCTGACCGAGATCCAGGTCCCGAATGAGGATCGTGCCTTGCTGACGGGGTCCTATGTGCAAGTTCGGATGGAGGTCGAAAGCCAAAATCCACCACTTCTGATTCCTGCGACTGCTCTGGTATTCAACTCTGGGGGGACTCAAGTGGCGGTCGTGGGCTCTGACCAGACAATTCAACTGCGACTGGTCCAAGTTATTGGAGACTTCGATCGCGAAATCGGGATCGCTACTGGCATCACCGCAGATGAAACGTTGGTGGTCAATCCAGGCGACCGAATGTCAGACGGCCTCGCCGTTGAAATCGACCCGGGTAGTCCGCAAGGCTGAGCTGCCTGATGGCGGTTGTCCACCTGCGAAGCGTTTTCAATCGCTGTAACCCTTTCGATCAATAACTGGCTAATCACTATGCAACGTTCACAGAGATTGCCCCTGACACTAGTGCTGATTTCCTGCTTGCTGCCCTCTTGCAAGACTCACAGAGAAGAGCAACAGCACGAGGCTCATCGGATCGTGGCCACGACTCCACAGTTAAAGCCCGTCACTCTCGTCCAACAGTACGTTTGCCAGATCCACTCGCAGCTCCACATCCAGGTGCGTGCTTTGGAAACGGGGTATCTCGAGTCGATCCCGGTCAAAGAAGGTCAGCAGGTTCAGGAAGGTGACTTACTGTTCACGGTTAAGCCGATTCTCTACGAATCAAAACTGGAAGCCGAAAATGCCGAGGCGACCCTCGCACAACTGGAATTCAACTACACCACAAAACTGTTTGAGGAAAAAGTGGTCTCTCGGAATGAAGTGTTGCTGCTGGGGGCCAGGCTGGCGAAGGCTCAGGCTAAAGCAAGACTGGCGGCGGCCGAATTGGACTTCGCGACCATCAAAGCGCCTTTTGACGGCATCATTGATCGATTGCAGTTGCAGCATGGCAGTCTGGTCAAAGAAGGAGAAGTTCTGACGACCTTGTCCGATAACAGCTTGATGTGGGTTTATTTCAACGTCCCTGAGGCTCGATACCTCGAATACATGGCCGAGCTGAGCCAACACAATGTCGAATTGCAGATCTCACTCGTACTGGCGGACCACAGCAATTTCTCTCACGTCGGTAAGATCAGTGTGATTGAAGCTGACTTCAATAATGAAACTGGCAACATCAAGTTCCGAGCGGATTTCCCGAATCCCGACCGTCTGCTGCGTCACGGTCAGACCGGCATCATCGAAGTGAGCCGCGTGCAGAACGACGCAGTCGTCATCCCGCAACGCGCTGTCTTTGAGGTTCTCGACAAGCGGTATGTTTACGTGATCGACAAAGACAATGTGGCGCATCAGCGCGCGATCGCCGTCCAGGAAGAATTAGAAGATATCTACGTTCTTAAGAGCGGCCTGGGCGCGGAAGAAAAGATCATTCTCGAAGGGATTCGACAGGTTCGAGACGGCGACAAGGTGACGTACGAAGATCGCCAGGCGGAGCAAGTCGCTGAACAACTAAAATACCACGCTGAATAACGTTCATTCCCAACTGCGAAACGAGACCAGGCGCGATGACGGTCGTCTTGGAGTTCGCACGTTTTGGATCGGACTCGAAATGCGTGCCGTTCGAAGTGCCACAATCGCAGATACGAAAAAGCTGAACGGGATGTCCAGCTCGGATGCCTAGGAAGGTGACAGTGAATTCAAGTCCACAGACAGTTCTTTAGCGAGGAGCCCACGATGACCGTAGAAAAACGACTCTACACCGCCAAAGTCCACACCACAGGTGGCCGCGAAGGCGCTAGCCGCAGTTCCGATGGCCGACTAGACATTCAACTTTCGAATCCAGGCGCCGCAGGCAACGGCACCAATCCAGAGCAATTATTCGCGGCCGGCTGGTCAGCCTGCTTCATCGGTGCACTGGGAGTCGCGGCCGGAAAGATGAATTTCAGTCTTCCCACAGATCGAGCTATCGATGCCGAAGTGGATCTGATCACGATTGATGGCGATTTCTTCATCCAGGCTCGACTCAACGTCAGTCTACCAGGCATCGATCCAGACACCGCTCAGGCGCTGGTCCACTCAGCGGATCAGATCTGTCCCTATTCCAAAGCGATTCGCGGCAACATGAAAGTCGTCATTAACTTGGTCTAGCTATGTCTGTCTGACATTCGATTCTGATAACTGAGTATTTTGTGGAGGTTGATAAACATGAGCGAAAAACGAAAGACGGCCATTGTCACTGGAGCGTCGCAGGGAATAGGTGCCGGTCTTGTCAGAGCATTTCTGGAACATGGTTACAACGTCGTTGCCAATTCGCGGCAGGTCAGCCAATCCAGCGAGGTTGCGGCTTCCAACCGAGTCGGTCTGGTCGACGGCGACATTGGCGACCCGGCAACCGCAGCGAACATCGTGGAGGCGGCGTTGTCTCGCTTTGGTTCGATCGATGCGCTGGTCAACAACGCCGGGATCTTCATTGCCAAGCCCTTTACGGACTATACAGCCGAGGATATCAAAGCGCTCGTTTCCACGAACGTGGAGGGCTTTCTGTACATCACACAGCTCTCCATCAAGCAGATGCTGGCGCAAAAAACCGGGGGGAGTGTCGTCACGATTACGGCGGCGCTGGCACGCAATCCCGTGCGGGGCTTTACGGCCACCGTCCCGATGATCACCAAAGGGGGACTGGAAACAGTCACTCAGCATCTCGCGATGGAATACGCCAAAGACGGCATCCGCGTGAATGCGGTCGCGCCCGGCGTCGTCAATACCCCGCTTCACAAGTCGACGCCTCGAGAAGTGATGGAAAGCCTGTCGCCGATGGGAAAGCCGTCTTCAGTCAAAGAGATCGCTGATGCCGTCATGTATCTGACTGAGGCCACGACGGTCACCGGCGACATTTTGTACGTCGATGGCGGCGCTCATTTTGGACGGTGGTAGTTCTGCACTTGTGTTTCACGCGTGAGTAGTGGGTTCAGGGTGGCCGGGTTGGACGTGCAAAGGACGGAGTGTGGGTTGCGCCTGGCGTTGCAACCCGGCCATACCTGAGTAGAGCTTTAGACAGCGTAGACCAACTCTAAGGGCATGAATCGTGATCGCAAACGTAACAACCGCTGAAGATCGCCTCGCACAACTCGGTATTCGTCTGCCGGAAGCGCCGACGCCTTTTGGTGCTTATGTTCCGGCAGTTCTCTCTGGAAACCTGCTTTTCCTAAGCGGCATGCTCGCGACTTCGGGCCGTACGGTTACGACCGTGGGTGTCGTGGGTAAAGATCTTGATCTGACAGAGGCTCGAGGAGCGGCGTATACCGCCGCACTCAATGCGCTGGCGGTTGCCAGGAAGCAGTTGGGCACGTTGAACCGCATCAGTCATGTGGTAAGGATCGGCGTCCACGTTGCCGCGACGCCAGAATTCACTGAACACCCGAAGGTTGCCGATGCTGCTTCGGAACTGTTTCGTGATGTCTTCGGTGACGAGATGGTGTCGTCGCGCCTGGTGTTAGGTGTCGCCAGTATTCCATTCGGATCACCGGTCGAACTGGAAATCATCTTCGAAGTACAGCCGTGATTTGAAGTGTGTCGCCGGCGTCCGACTTCTAAAGTCCCTTCCTCGGAACGTACGACATGCCTGCCAATCTTCGTCGTGTCCTATCGAATTGCGAGAACTTTCGAGATCCCGAATGGATGCGCGCCCGTCGCGCCGATTCCGCAATGCGGGTGGGCGAACACAAAGAACGAATACTTGACAACTTTCGGCGACGACTTGAGGCCGAAGCGCCTGATTCTGACGCGATTGGTAGACCACAAGTCGCGCGTGCTCATATCTCAGACCACCAGTTGATGGACAGTCCAGAGTCGGCAGAAAGGTGAGGACGACCAAAAGCATCTCGTGACCAGTGAGGCAATCCGAAGCTTGGTCGAAGCGATGGAAATATCGAACTGCCGACGACCGTGTCAGAAGAATCTCAAACGGAAAGGAGTCTTTTCATGTTAGTACTCTCCAGGAAGCGACAGCAGGCAATCGTGATTGGTGACACGGACGGCCCGTGCCATGTCTGTCGAGTGACGGTACTCGAGATCCACGGGGGCAGCGTTCGTTTGGGAATCGAGGTCGATGACCAAGTTGTGGTCCTGCGCTCGGAAGTCGCAGACCATCCAGATTCTTCAGCGAGAGGCAGTAAACTGTTGCAATCTTATCGGGCGCGCTTAAAACACTGATATCCACCTCACGCTGGAGATCAGAGGAGTTGTATCATCCTTGGACGCGGCGAAAATGGTCTGCTTGGCGCACGTGGATTAATGGCTCGCGACGACAGGTAGACCCAACGAAGAGGTCTTCCGTTGCAAGTCGCTTTAGAATGTCTTGATCTAAATCAACAACCGCTTAAGGAGATCAGCGATGCAACTTGGAATGATCGGTCTGGGACGAATGGGCGCCAATATGGTGCGACGTCTGCTGCGAGGCGGGCATCAGTGCGTCGTTTATGATCAATCGCCCAAAGCGGTGGAAGAGATCGCAAAAGAGAACGCGATCGGGGCCTTATCGATTCAAGAATTTGTCAGCAAGCTCCAGAAGCCACGCGCTATCTGGTTGATGGTGCCAGCGGGTGTTGTCGATCAGTCGCTGGCGGATCTTCTGGCCCATCTGGAACCAGGAGACATTGTGATCGACGGCGGCAATTCGTACTACGTGGACGATATCCGTCGTGCGAAGGAACTCGCAGCGAAGCAGATCGAATACGTAGATGTCGGGACGAGTGGAGGCGTCTGGGGTTTGGAACGCGGATATTGCATGATGATCGGCGGATCTGACGCGACCGTGAAACGATTGGATCCCGTATTCGCAACGCTTGCTCCGGGCATCGGAGAAATCCCGCGCACTCCCGGACGCGAACAGATTGCCGGCACAGCCGAGCAGGGCTATTTGCATTGCGGTCCCAACGGGTCGGGACACTTCGTCAAGATGGTCCATAATGGAATCGAATACGGCATGATGGCCGCCTATGCCGAGGGACTTGGTGTGCTGAGAAATGCCAACATTGGCAAACGTCAGCACGATGTCGATGCAGAAACGACGCCACTCCGTGACCCCGAACACTATCAGTATGACCTCGAATTGCGCGACATTGCCGAAGTCTGGAGACGCGGGAGCGTCATCGCGTCGTGGTTACTCGATCTGACGGCGACAGCCCTCGCCAAAGATGCCACACTTTCCGAATTCTCGGGCCGCGTTTCCGACTCCGGAGAAGGGCGATGGACGATCAAAGCGGCGATTGATGAAGCGGTACCAGTCCCAGTTCTGACAACTGCCTTGTATGAGAGATTTACATCTCGTGGAGAGTCCGATTACCAGGACAAGCTTCTCTCCGCGATGCGTTTTCAATTCGGTGGACACCACGAGAAGCCGGCGGACAAATAACGCCATCATTGAAGGAGCAAGCCGATGCGAATGGAAGTCTTGTCCGATCCCGACGCGGTTGCGCGGGAGGCAGCGACCATCATTGCCAATGAGGCCCGGATCGCGGTCAGTACGCGTGGGTCTTTTGTTCTCGCCGTCAGCGGCGGTCGCACGCCTTGGATCATGCTGCAGATGCTCGCAGTGGAAGATATTCCCTGGGAAGGGATGCACATCGTTCAAGTGGACGAGCGGGTTGCCCCCGAAGGACACCCTGATCGAAATCTGACGCATTTGCGAGAGAGTCTGAAGCTGGCCCCATTACGGCCCGAACAGATTCATCCGATGGAGGTGAATGCTGTCGACCTCAAGGCCGCCGCGCGTCGATATAGCGACGTGCTCCAGAAGATTGCCGGCTCACCGTCAGTCATCGATCTGGTTCATCTTGGTCTTGGACCAGATGGCCATACCGCTTCGTTGATTCCAGGGGATCCGGTCCTGACTGTCAACGATTCTGACGTGGGTGTGACTGGCATCTACCAGGGTCGTGAACGCATGACTCTTACCTACCCAATTATCAATCGGGCGCGAAACATCCTGTGGCTGGTGACAGGCCGCGAGAAAGCGGCAATGCTGACTCGCTTGTGCCATGGCGATGGGTCAATACCTGCCGGTCAGGTTCAACGCGATGTCGCAACCATTCTGGCGGATCGAGCAGCGGCCGATTCAATTCCTGACCTAACGATCCAGTGACAATCGGAGATCCGAATTCGATCGGCACAGGCGGAGGCAGGCTTGCGGATGGTGACGGTGATCGCGGCACCGATCTTGAGCAGCTTCGTACGAATCGTGTCGTACCGCGCTGTCGCCAGTGGCGTGCCTGCAGCCAACAACAGTGCCGCACTGCCGAAGTCGCCAGTGTCGTCAGCATATTTCGCGAAACCGTCGAAACGCTAAAAGTCGACTTGGAAGCGGCTAGCAAACAACTCTGCCGTGCTATACCCCTTGGCTGTATTGTTTAGCATGGCGTGGATCCAATTGAACTGGATTTTTGTGTGAGCGTTCAGTTGCCACGTGAGCCCCACCGTTGTGTCGGTGAGAAGGCCGTTCCCTGCTTTGCTGGTCCCTGTGAAGGTATTCTTCGCCGAATCGTAGTAGTGACCATCGAGTTTTGACGGATTCCTGAGGTCAACAAACGACAAACGGCCAGAGACTGACCAGGCACCCCAACCGCGAATTCCGTCTCCCTTGATCGTGATAAAATCGGTAAACGGGATGGGATTTTTCAGCGCGGCCAACTTCCTGTCGTAGACGCGATTTTCACCCGTCAGCCGATACATGAATTCGCCGTAGGCTCCCTGATAGAAGATGGGACCGACGACGCTCTCCACGACAGTGGCCATGTACTCAGCCTGGATACTTGTCGCCCCCCATTGGTAGACGGTTTCTAAACCGATCAAATTGAAATTCGATGCTTGATACTTTCCGGTATCAACGAACAAGGGGGTGGAGTTGACCGCGCTCCCGAAAGTCGAAGTCAGATCCGGATAGCCAAGCGGCCCGAATTCAGGTGTTGTCCGAGCTTGATAGAAGGGCTTAGGGCTTCCTGCATTTCCCGCTGTCCCGCTGCCTTGGGCAGTATTCGCGCCAAGCTGGCTGTAGTCGTACGACATCCCGACGTGCCACAGGTAGCGGTCTTGCGCGTGTTCATCGTAGTACAGTAGGTGTGTGATACGAGTGGAGAAGGAATATCCGCCGACATCCCCAAAGTCCGTGGCGTAACGATCGTCGCCGAGCGGCGCGTTGTTGAAGCCACCCGTGTGGAAAACACTGTAGGCCCAATGAGTCATGTCGTCTTCGGACGCATTAGAGGCCATCGCACCGACACGTCGGAACGGTACGAAGGCCAGGAATGGCAGCGACCGCTCGAGAAACGGCAAATTGCGAAACCCGGTCATTGCGTCAACGCTGAATGGTTGAAGAAACTGGCCGACGCGGACATCACCCAGGATCGGGATATTTTCCTGCTCCAGGTAGTTGTCAAAAAAGCTGGGTCGGCCTGCGGTGGCGAAGTCCATTTCGAGCTGATAGTTGGTCATCTCTGCGACTTTGCCCTGCACGGCTAATCGCGCCCGACGGAATCCTGTTCCATCTTGTGCGTTTCCGACAGTGGCAATGTTCAGCGGAGTTTGCGAATAGTACGCAGAGTCGAGTTGAAGGAAGCCGGTCATCTTGAAGGTTGGAAAAGTGTTCGCCTTCTTCGCTTCTGCTTCTTCCCTCGATTTGCCGCTCTTTTCCAGTTCGGTGAGGCGCTTTGTTAGATCAGCGGTCAGGCGTCTCAATGAATCAACTTCAGTTGAGAGTCCGTCCCTTGGCATCGGTGGCAATTCAGGCTCTATCGCATTCGGCTCTGCTGGATCCAGCGGATTTGTGAAAACCGTGGGAAGGATGGATGGTCGAAATTCGGAGTCAGAGTCATCTTCCGTCCAAAAAGAGTATTCAATCGTCCCGCGCGAAGGGGACTCTTCCTCGCTTAGTCCTTTTGGTGCTGCGATGGTGAGATGCAGTATCGCAAGCAATGAGAGCGTAAGCCCTCGCAGCGCCATCCTCAGAGACGGAAGTGCGCATCGGGTCATAAAGATAGACCGCCGTTGGAATGTTCTATTGCCACGGACGGTCATTCCAACACTCTTTCGAATTGAAGCGGGCAATCGACAAAAGCAGCGGTTCCATCGCTTCTGTCCAGAATGGAAGCAACTCGCCCGTATCGATTGTATCGGTTGCATCGACTGCGGAAGTTAAATCGACAACATTCCGAAACTTCACAGACCTAAAGAAATTTCAGGTCGATTCGCTAAAGCTGCACCGTGCTTACGAATTCAACTCGCTCTCAAGCGCGACAATCAAGCGGATCAGGACGATCTTAAACCACCTATGACATCGCCCCACAAGCTTCGGCAATTCTTGCCGCTACTCAACCCGAACTGAGAATGCAGTGAATACTGCTTTTTACGATTGTGCCGAGCAGCCATTGACGATCTTTATGAAGAGAAAACCTCTTCGGCCACATCTGATTCGAAGTGTGACAGTTCGATTGAGTGATCCAGATCCGGGTCGAAGCGGAGTGCGTCCATGCGATATCTGTTGCTGTTGGCAATTCTAGTAGTCTGCGGATGCAACCGGGCCGCCGTTCGTGACCACCAAGATTACGACCCTGCTGTAGACTCCAAGACGGAACTGCAACAGCTCGAAGATCGCCTTGGTGTCTGACCTCAATTTTTCTCGACCTCAAACATCTCAGGCATTTCTTTCGTGCGAATCATTTTTCACACGACGCCGTGGCACTGACGCTGCCACGTCTTGCCACCGAAGAAATTCCTACGAATTCGTAATATTGACTTTTCCGATTATGCACAGTGAAGCGGCAAATGGTCTTCGTAGAATCGGATGCAGACAGCCCCAGCTAATACAATCAGCATTTTCGCACCTGTCGCAGTCGATAGATCAGTACAAGCAACGCCCCTCGTGGGCGTGATTTCTAGACCCTCAGGGATGATCGGTCTGAGCGCAGCGACCTAGCGTCAGTCACTGCGGATGCTTGTTTACATTTTGAAAATGGATTTTCGCCATGCCATTAACATGGATGCATCGCTCCCGGAGCGTGCTCTCTTTTCTCGTTCCCAATTCGAGAAGTCTGCTGCATCTAATGGTGGTGGCAGCAGGTATGGGAGCCTATTCGGCGTCCACGTTCGCCGAAGACAAAAGCGGCGAGACCGATCCCTTCGTCGAGTTGCGGCAGCGACTCGACCAGCTCGAACAAGATAACCGCGAATTGCGTGCGGCGCTAAAACAGCGAGGCACCTCCTCTATCGAGCCTCTGGTCGGTGCCGTCCCGCCGGCTCCCGGTGAACTGGAGCCAGAAGAGACAGAAGACGAACGCCGCATTGGAAGTGTCGTTCAGAAATACATGCGACGTCTGAACGCTCAACCCCAAGCGATTCTCCCGGACGACTCCGCGGAGGACTCGGCTCAAGACCAAAAAATCGCGATGCTGGAACGCGACGTCGGCGGTCTGACGAAAATTCTCAACGCGCCCAAGGCAGCATTCGGCAGCTATGGCAACGATGGACTATTTTTCACCTCGAATGATGGCAATTTTAAAACCCACTACGGTGGTGTGGTTCAAATGGACTACATTGGAATGGGGCCCGCCAACGACGTCATTCCTCCGAGCGTCCACGCCTTGCAGGATTCCATCTCGTTCCGCCGTCTGCGTTGGCGAGCCGAAGGGACGATGTATAAGCATATCGACTATGTCATGGAGTTTGACTTCGCGCTTGCTCTGCAGAATAACGATCCAGGGAACCCCGCGAATCCGATGAACGGACTTCAAAGCACCATCGTTCATGGTGGTAGTGGGATCCAAAGCGGCAACACGAATAACGTGATGCAGCCGACGACAATTTTCGTCACCTTCAATGACGTCCCTTGCCTTGGACATGTGCGGGTTGGTAATCAGCAAGACTGGTTCAGCATGGAGCATATTGAAAGTGCGCGGTTCCTGGACTTCATGGAACGAGCCCCCATCATGGATGCCTTCAGCGCGGCCAACAACAACGGTTACACCCCCGGGATATCCGCGTACAATAACACTGAAGACAAAAGAGCGGGCCTGCAGCTTGGCTTCTACAAGAACAATGTCTATGACGCTGGTTACACGTTCGATCTCGGTAATGCCTGGACCTATGGCGGTCGTGCCATCTGGACGCCGTATTACGATGAGGAGACGAAGGGCCGCTACATGGTTCACACTGGCCTCGGCAGTGAATACCGGACTTTTAACGAATCATTGAACCCACAAAATCAGGGCACCAACATCCGAATTCGCTCGCGAGGCGATCTTCGAAATACGTCGTCAACTCTGGACCCCAACTACGCGGATACCGGAAACTTCTTTGTACAAAGCCAAATTCTGGTTGATCCGGAAATCGCGATTCAGTTGGGTCCCTTGCTGTTGAGGGCGGAATACTGTGCGAGCTGGTTGCAGGGAGCTCGGCCGTTCCATAGTTCTGCTGTCGACCTCGGCACGGTGTTCATGCAAGGCGGCTATGCCGAGGCCCTGTACTTCCTAACCGGCGAAAACCGTGACTACAACAAAGTCTCGGGTGTCTTCAATCGCGTCATTCCCAAGAACAATGCCAACTTTTCGGAGTGCAAGTATGGTGCCTGGCAGGTTGGTGCCCGCTACGACTGGATCGATTTGAATTCGTTCGGCATCAATGGAGGCCAGGCACAAGACGGCACGTTGGGATTGAACTGGTTTTTGAATCCCAATCTCCGTATCCAAGTCAACTATGTGCTGACCCACGTCAACAACGCCGGCCCGTCGGGAATCGTGACCACCAACGGTGCCCTCGTCGGCTCGAAGTTCATCGGAGACGGGTATATTAACTCTGTCGGTACGCGACTCGACTGGACGTTCTAATCAACGCTTTCGCACAGTGAATTTGAATCGTGTACGGTCATTTAAGCACGACCGTTGATCGCCAAGCCATCTATTGGAACAGCGAAGGGTCGCCATCGTTGTCGCCAAGACGGTGCTGGTCGAGCCAACCGTTAATGTCAAAATTCGTGGTCGGTGGAGCTGGCTTCGCCACGTACGGGGTTGTCTTCAATTGATCCATCTCTGCCTGAAGCCGAGCCAGTTGTAACTCCAGGACACGCATGCGGCGGGCCGTCTCGGGAGAAGTGGCACCGGGGGCAGTTGCCGTTGCGGCTGGCTTCGTTGGTTTCGCCGGTGCGGTATTAGGGAACAGCTCTGCATGACTGATCACGTCCATCTTTAATGTTTGACGCTCCCCTGCTCGACGAATCACAACCTCGATCCGCGTTCCCGGGTGGAATGACGCGATCTCATCGATCAACCCTTGAGCGGTCTTGGTGCGTTCGTTGTTCACGTATCGAATATCGTCCCCCACCTGCAATCCCGCTTTCTCTGCAGGACCCTTCGGAACCACTTTGGAAACAAGTACGTGATCTTCAGATTCGTAGAGAAACACCCCGACCGCACCTCGTTTCGATAGGTCGAGCTTCTTGGCGTCGCTGGTTTTGGTCTCTTGCGAGTAGCCAGTTTGTGACACCATCAACAATCCCACCACGAACACAGCACAGGCGATCCCCATCACCTCGAAGACTTTTGTGAGTCGAAACCAAGCCATCGGACGGCGACCATCACGCGAAGATTGAAGAGTCGGTAAATCAGACATGGGAATCTCCAGAAGTGGCTCACGATGTGAAACGTCGTTTTCGAACGACCCAGTCACCGAAAACATCTTAGCGCGCCAAAGTCGCAATGAGAAGGATTCGGGTCACTGTGGTCTTCATCAACATTCACGGGCGGAATGAACTTGTAAGAAGCGGCGGCCAGATCGTTCTTTGGCTTGGAGAAGACGTTGCAAATGAAGTAGCCAGTTGGCCAATTCATAGACGCTTTCGGAGTGAAAACCATTCGAGAGGCCAAGACCATCGATTGAATCTGCCGCCGTCAGCGAGTATTCGCTAAGTCCGATTGCGTTAGTATACGAGACCCGATGCATCGCAGCCTTCTCCGATTCTTCACATTTGGCTTGAAGGCAGTGCGTTTGCTGTTCCACAGGTTAGCTTCCCAGCCCCGAACTCGTTTCCATTGATCGGGATAGGTTCTGTGCGCCTGTATCGTCAGTTGCTGCTACGGAGCGGATCCGCTGACGCAAGATCCGAACGGAGCACCACCCAGTCTTTTCGGAGATCACTCGATTTCTGGTACGACAGGGACGTTCTCGATCCGACGTGCCAGATTGATTCTCGCTGAGGAAGTGAGCGATCATCTTCTGCTGTATTTCCAATTTGATTTTGCGAATACACCCGCCGACGGTTCCAATACGTTTTTCGCTCAAAGTCGCGACCTCTACGGTGATATCTACATCGATACGTCAATCAGTAGCAGAAGACGTGGGGGAAACGGATTAATCAATTGTCGTATAGACGCGGGAATTGAGATGCGTCGATTTGATCGATCTACCTACGGTCCGTTTTCGTTTTGCTCGTTTTAGTACTACTGCCCTTGCAGGGGACTTTCGCCCATGACGACGAACAGACGAAACTGTGCGATGTTAAAGGCGATGGCGGCGTCGATCACATCCAGCCGAGCTCGCTTCAGCAAATCCAGACTATTGCAGACCTCGATGGGCAGGCCTTCACCAGCTCGTATCCGTTGCAAGTCGTGATCCGCAGCACTGTTCGCTGCGGCAACTTGCACTTGGGAAACGTGCAGGCGTCGTCGCGCAGACTGCATGTCGGCAAACGCTTCGCTCACTTCACGGCGAATGACATTGAGGGTCAGTGCACGATATTGAACTGCTTCATCTCGTTCTGCCGCGCGCTCCTGTTGGAGTGAACGATTTCCCGCACCCATATTTTGCAGTTGCCAAAATGCGAATACGTCGAAGTCGGTTCGCGCAGCAGTCGTTTGATAGAACGATGAGACGTTGAGATCTTGCCGGTTGCTACCACCTCCGAAACCGCCGCCGCTGAAACCGACTGACAAAGTCGGCAACCACGGCCGCATGATTTCCTGCTTCACACGTGCCTCGGCAGCACCGATCGCTGCACCGGTAGCTTTCACTTCAGGGCGTCGTGCCTGAGCGATATCAACGAGATAGCCAAGATCCGTATCCAGCGGCGTTAGTACGATGAGTTCTAACGGAGCAGAAGGGGACTCCAGCATGACGGACTGATCGAGACGAAGCAGCTGCGCTAGATTGCCTGATGCAACAGCGACCTCTTCCTCCGTCCGTTGCAATTCCATCATGACCAGCAGTGCATGCGAACGAGCACGATGAAAATCGGCATATCGACCTTGGCCAACAACAGCAAAACTCTTCGTCAAACGGACGACCTCACGATACTGGCTCAGTGACAGCTGCAATGCTTCCATACGTGTTTCCGCTCGAGTCAGCATCAAGTAGTTCGTCGCGACATCCAGCAGCGTCAAATTCGAAACAGCATGAGCACGTGCATTTCGTTCCGCAACGACTTGGCACGCGGCCAAAGGGGCGTAGACCGCATCACCGAGTTGAGCGAACACGCGGACGGCCGGAATCGCGACCGTCTCGGCCGCTAGAGTTCGCGAGCCACCGCCGAAGTAGATGGATTGCTCATTAATCGTTCGAATCTCACCAAAGGACGTTTGCAGCTTTCCCGAGTGCAGGTGATAGTTGGTCCCTGCTGTCAGCGTGGGAAGCAACAACGATTTGGCTCCCAGTTCCAACGCCAGCGCTTCTCGCACGCTTTCGTGCGCCAGCCCGATTCGAGGATTGACGGTCGTGGCTAATCTCAACGCGGTGGTCATGTCGATGGTGTGCCGCGGCGACTCGGGCACTTCCCAATTGACGGTCTCCCCTTCATCGTCTGTACGCGGGGATGGAGGAACATCGGCTCGAAAACGCTCGACTGACATCGACGTGTTGACGACGTCAGTTTGTTGCTGGAGCGAGATTGGAGCGGGCAGATCACCGTCTTCGGCTTCGGCACCGCCGACGAAGCAACACTGCAAGGCCGTGCAGAAGATGCAGAGCCTCAAGATCGGCGAGCAGGGGCGGCCTTGAGCCCAGGTAAAATGGATCGGTGGTTCGTACCGCATGGGGAAGATCTACTTAGTAAACAACGGCAACAAAGGTCGCGTCACGACGTCTTGTGGTCTCAAGGGTTGTCCGCATCTTTCTGCACGCCTGATTCATCCAAATTCGCTGGAGCAACTGTAATCGTGCCCGTTGCTGGTCGAGCCAGCATGTCGGCTGGCGGTTGGCCGAGTGCGACGTACAGATCAAATTGAGCTCGATTGAAAGCCATCACGGCTCGCAGGTAGGCAAGGCTCGCTCGTTCTAATAATTCCAGGCTGTCGAGAACTTCGATTGGCAGACCTTCATTGGCCTTGGCACGAAGCAAGTCCTCTTGAAACGCATCGCTGGCGGCACTGATGGCAGCTTCACCAACGTTCAGTTGCGCATACCGAATAGTGCTGCGTCGATGAGCCAATGAAACTTCCTTCCGCACTTGTTCCAGCACTGCGATCTCTTCCCAGTGTGCGGTCCGCAGGTGGCTTCGCGCCGCCTGAATCAGCGACTTATTTCCCAGCCCCAGATTCTGGAGAGACCAGTAAGCCATCACATCCAAGTCCGTGCGATCGGCGAAACTGCCGAATTGAGGTTCGCCGCGGGCGAAGGGAGTGGAACCGACAGGTTGCGAGACCAGATTGCTTCCGCCGCCAAACCCGCCGGCGCTGAATCCCAGGAAGACATTGGGAGAGAAGGGGAGCAACTTTGCGCTATCCAGCTCGAGCAAACTGCGACAGATTGAGTTCTGTTGCGCCTTCAACTCAGGACGCTGCAAGAGCGAGATCGCCAGAGATTCAGGCAGGGTTAGGTCAGGGGCAACGATCGAATGAGGGACAACGAAGTTGTCGATAGGGTGGTACCTCGCTGATTGATCGAGGCCCACTAGTCGGGCGAGCATCGCCGAAGCGCGATCGGCATTCGCATCCGCCGTCAGAAGTTCAGCATCATGGTTGTAGAGCCTCGTGGCTGCCCGTTCGGCATCTGCAGAACGGCCTTGGCCAACTTTTGCAAATGCCGCCGTAGTACGAGCAACCTCTGCTGATCGTTCGCGAATGATCAGGCGGATACTGCGTTCGCCATTTGCTTCCAACAGATCGAGGTATGAGGTGACCACGTCCAGCAGAATTTGGTTTCGTGCCGCTTCACTTTCGAATTGACGCTGTGATACGACCTGCTTCGTGATCAATGTATTGTAGATCGCTTCTGACGCGTTGAAATTCCAAACGACGCCGGGAATGTTGACGGTCCCCGCCGCGATCGCGTTGGCCCCGGCTCCGAAGAAGAGTGCCTGGCGCTGGACTTTGAGAATATTGCCGCTGGACTGTTGAAGCACTCCGGTGTGGCTATCCAAATTCGTTCCCAAATTGATCGTGGGTAGGAACTGGGCCGCTGCCAATTGTCGGACAGCGACCGCCTCTGAAACACGTGTTTGTGCGATCAGTAGTTCCGGATTCTGAATACCAGCAAGGCTCAGAACCGTTGCCAAATCGATCGGGATCACATGGACTCGCCGCAGCATTCTGAGATGCTCAATCGATGGCGGCCCTTCAAGTTGCAGCCCGACCAGTCCTGGATCTTTGGGAGTTGCATCAGGTGATGGTGGAAGCTCACTTTCGATCTGATCCTGACGCACTGAGGGTGAAGTTCGACGTCGTGCATCGACATCATTTCCGTCGGCTAGTCGCTGGCCCCCGATCCCCGCCCAGATGGCGAAGACGCATCCCAGCAGCAAGACGTTGCTGTCTCCGCGTGAGCTAAATTGTCTCTGCCTGTTGTGCCGTCGCAAGATCCTGGTCCTCCTTGACCAAATTCGCGCAGTAGATCTTTCCGATTAATCGCTGTGCCTCTAGATATCATCAGGGCGAGTTGTCGGTATCCACGAGTCGAACGACCATGTTCGCTGGTGGACTGCCCAAAGCGGTGTAGAGTTCAAAATGGGCCTTGTTGTATCGGACAATCGTTTCCACATAATCCTGGCGTGCTTGCTTCAGCAACCGCAAGCTATCGAGTGCTTCGATGGGGTGTCCTTCGTTTGATCGAATTCGAATCAAATCTTCGTTGTGCGCTGCCAATCCGGCGAGGACCGCGCGTTCACGCAAGTGAAGTTGGGAAAAGTATGTGTGTGTCCGCACCTGAGCATCGACAACTTCCTGACGAACACGATTCAACGTATTCAACAGTTCCAGATCAGCCTGCTGCCATCGTGCCTGGGCGACATTGATTATCGCCTTGTTGCCGACCCCTAGATTTCGCAAAGACCAGTAGGCCACGGCATCGAGATCAGTTCTTCCATCGAGCGAACTGAACCGAGCTTGATCGGTCGCCGCGCCGGAGACCGATGTCGATCCGGCGACCAGATTGCTGCCTCCGCCAAAACCTCCGCTGCTGAAGCCAAACATGATCTGTGGAGAAAATGGCAGCATCTTCGCGTTCTTCAGTCCGATTAATGCCGCTTGAACCAGCGCTTGGTGCTCGTGAAGTTCGGGACGTTGGATCAGCGCGATCGCGAGTAATTCGGTCCTCGGGATCAGCTCTGGAACGGCCGGGTGCGGAACCAGGTAGTTGTCTGCGGCATGCAGCCGGGACGAATATTGCAAGTTCAGGAGTTCGGCCAGTCGTGCCGACGCCACAGCAACTTCGGCTTCCGCCCGAACTAAGTCGGCGGCACGCAATTCGAGTTCAGCGGCAGCTCGCTCGGCATCGGATGGCAGGCCTTGTCCGGTCTTCGCGAAGGCAGCCGTGATCTGAGCGACTTCCTGCATCTCTTTTTTGGCTTGAATGGCCAGACTGCGTTGTGCCTGTGCCGCGACCAGATCGATATAGGCGATTGCAACATTCATCAGAATCTGATTTCGCACAGCAGTGACGCGATACGCTGCCGCGTCGCGACGTTGCCGCAGCTCGTAATACCGGAACAGGCTTTCGCCGACATTCAAATTGTATTGAACACCGGGAATGCTGACTGACCCGGCTGCGACCGCTTGCGCACCGGCACCGATATACATCGCATCCCGATTTACTTGCAGGATGTTGCCGCTTGCTTGTTGTAAAGCACCGCTGTTAAGCCCGGTTGAAAACGGCGGCGCTTTCCGGGGGAAAATCTGGATGAAAATGGCAGCGCACATGCGTGCAGTTCGGTGAAGCCAGAAGATGGGGCGTCAGCCCCATTTGTTTCAGCTTCATCGAGGTGCCCAGGA
>CAIMFH010000048.1 GCA_903840265.1 uncultured Schlesneria sp.
CAAAGCTCAGGGCGAGTTGTCCGGGCAACTCAAGGATGCCATTCACCGTTTACCCAAGTTTGAGCCGATCCAGGCATCGGCCACTGCCGAAACGCCCACACCTGTCTTTACACCGCCACCTCCCGAACGGCACATCGACGAAGGTAGCTTCTTTGTGGGCGCTGACCGCATCGTGTACCAGTTGCAGGGCGGACAGGGGGTGCCCGTCGTCTATGGTGGCACGGCGCTGAGGTCTGATGGCACACTTGTCGGCAAACGCCTCTCTGCACTCGTCGGTCTTCGTGACCGTGCCTGCCGCGTACTGCAATCACAAAATGAAGGCTGGCCTGACGCAAATCGCACTGAGGCCCGCCGTGATCTGGTCCGGGCCTACGACCAGTTCGTGACCGCGTATGGCCCGGTCAACAAGACGACGTTCGGCGAAACGTCCGATGGCAGCATCATCCGCCGCATGCCCAACCTCGTGAAATTCAAGGAAGACCCGGACGCGATGCTCGTCATGTCCCTGGAGGATTACGACGAAACAACGGCGAAAGCGGCCAAGGCCGCTATCATGCTGAAGGACGTGGTCGGCAAGACGCCGCCCGTTACCCAGGTCAGAAGTGCCGAGGAAGGGTTGCTCGTCTCGCTGAATCAGCGCGGGACGGTGGACCTGGCCTACATCGCCACGCTCTACGGCAAGCCCGAATTGCAGATCATCGACGAACTGGGTGACTTGATTTTCCACGCCCCCGATTCGAAAAGCTGGCAGACTGCCGATGCATACCTGTCCGGCAATGTCCGTACCAAACTCGCCATCGCCGAAAGGGCCGGACACCAATATGCCCGCAACGCGGAAGCCTTGCGAAGCGTGCAACCCGAGGACGTGCTGCCCGGCGACATCGACGCCAATCTCGGCGCACCGTGGATACCACATCGCGACATCAATGCCTTTGCGGCCCACCTGTTTCACGTCGATGCGTCATCGGTCCCCGTCGCCCACTTGAAAAAGGATGCCGTCTGGAGCCTGGAGGCCGAGTACGCCGCCAAGGCATCGGTTGCCGCCACGTCCGAGTTCGGCACGCCGCGTGCCAACGGCACATGGCTCTTGGAACTGGCGCTGAACATGAAGTCGCCGACGATCTACGACACGATCGACCACGGCGACCGCGAGGAGCGTGTGGTCAACCAGGAAGACACAATGGCCGCCCGCGAGAAACAAAAACTCATCAAGGAACAGTTCCGCTCGTGGGTGTTCGCCGATCCGCACCGCACCGAGCGGCTGGTGCGGATTTACAACGATACCTATAACAATCTGCGGCCCCGCCTGTTCGACGGCTCGCATCTCGATTTTCCGGGGATGAATCAATCGCTGACGCTCCGTCCCCACCAGAACGATGCCGTCTGGCGCGGCATGAGTTCCGGTAACACGCTGCTGGCACACGTCGTCGGAGCGGGCAAGACGTTCACGATGGCCGCCACCGGCATGAAGATGAAGCAGGCCAATCTCATCAAGAAGCCGATGTACGTCGTCCCCAACCATCTGCTGGAGCAGTTCTCCCGCGAGTTCATGCAGCTTTACCCCAATGCCAAGTTGTTGGTCGCCGCCAAGGAAGATCTGACCAAGGAACGCCGCAAGTTCCTGACCGCCAAGATCGCCAGTGGCGAGTGGGACGGCATCATCGTGACCCATAGCAGCTTCGAGCGGATCGGCATGTCGCGGAACCATCAGGAAAAGTTCCTGCTGGAGCAAATCGCCGAATACGACGCGTTGCTCCGCGAACACGCAGGAGCCAGGGGAGCCAACCGCAATCTCATCAAGACCATCGAGAAGCAAAAGGCGGCTCGGGCGGAACGCCTCAAAAACCTGCTGGCCGAGAAGAAAAAGGATGACGGGCTGGTGTTCGATGAACTGGGCGTCGATCACGTCTTCGTCGACGAAGCGCATTATTTTAAGAACCTGGAGACACCGACCAAGATGGAACGTGTCGCCGGTATCCAGACCGGAGGCAGCGAGCGGGCATTCGACGTGTACATGAAAGCCCGTTACCTCGATGAACAGCACGCCGGGCACGGCGTGACGTTTGCCACCGGCACCCCAATCAGCAATACGATGGTCGAGATGTACACGATGCAGCGGTTCCTTGACCCCGAAGGACTCAAGAGCCGGGGGCTAGAACATTTCGACGCATGGGCCGCTACCTTCGGCGAAGTTGTCGACACGATGGAACTCTCCCCGGACGGCGCGGGTCTGCGCCCGCGCAGTCGGTTCGCTCGATTTACCAACCTGCCCGAACTTCAACAGATGTTTCGGGCATTTTCCGATGTGCAGACCGCCGAGATGCTGAACCTGCCGCGTCCCCGTCTGCAGGGTGGCAAACCCGTCATCGTCGCCTGCCCGATGTCGTATGAACAGCAGGCACTTCAACAGGAACTGGTCGAACGCTACGAACGCATAAGGTCGCAGAAGATTGATCCGCGAGTGGACAATGCTCTGGCGATCACCACCGATGGTCGCAAGCTTGCCACCGACGCACGGATGTTGTCCGCTACGGCACCGGATTTCCCGGAATCGAAAGTCAACCAGCTTGTTGAAAACGTCGCCACCATCTGGATGCAAAAGGCAGTGACTCGCGGCACGCAGATGATCTTTGCCGACATGGGTGTCAATCCCACCGCCTGGGGATATTCGCCCTACGAAGAGATCTTTTCCAAACTTGTGGCCCAAGGCATTCCCCGCGACCAGATCGCCGCAATCGGCGATGCCGAATCGGACGCCAAGAAACAGGCACTCTTCGAGAAAGTCCGCAACGGTTCGGTACGGGTACTGCTCGGAAGCACCCAAAAAATGGGCACCGGCACCAACGTCCAGAAACGCCTTGTGGCCCTGCATCACCTCGATGCACCCTGGAAGCCCGCCGAGGTCGAGCAACGCGACGGCCGCATTCTCCGCCAGGGGAATGAAAACGCAGAGGTTTCCATTTACCGCTATGTCACCGAAGGGTCGTTCGATGCGTATATGTGGCAGGCACTCGAAACCAAAGCCAGGTTTATCGGCCAAGTCATCACCGGCGACAATGCCGCCCGCCGTGCCGAGGATATCGGCAGCCAGGAACTTTCCTACGCTGAAGTCAAAGCAATTGCATCGGGCAACCCGGCGGTGCTGACCCTCGCCGAGGCCGACGCCGAGCTTCAACGACTTAACTTGCTCAAGAAGAACCATCTCGACGAACAATACGTCGCCCGCCGCAGTGTGCGTGATTTGCCAACGATGATTTCGGGGTTTTCCGGTCGCTTGTCCAGCCTCACGAGCGATCAAGCCACCGCCGCCGGACATGCGGGAGACTCAATCACCATCGGTGGCAGGACCTATCCGCGTGAAGACATACCCGCGATTCTTGGCGGAAAACTCGACGGTCTGCCGACGAATGTCAAGGAACCGACCCGCGTGCCCCTTGGCAAGTATCGCGGACTGCGCTTCGGTGTTGTCGTCAATCCGCAGTTTCCACTCGATGTCTATCTCGAAGGTGCTGTGACCCGCCAGGCCGGTCTCTCACGCGAACACCAGGGACCGCGTGCCGTTTTGAATAATCTCGAACGCCTCGTGGGCGCTTACGGTTCCGAATGCGACCGCGTCCAGCAGGACCTCACCATCGCCGAATCCCAGCTTCGCGACTACCAGGCCCGGCTGGGGAAGCCCTTCACGCATGACGCCTATCTGGCGGAACTGACCACGGTGCGAGACCAGCTCAAGGCGGGACTTTCGGCATCGGCCCACGAGCCAGGCAAAGAACCGGGGCCGAGCACCGCTGAACTTGCCGAGACGATCAAGGCACTCAAATCCGCGAACAACATCGAAGCCACGCCGCAACGTGCCCGGCAGAAGCACTTGATCGCCGAGGAACCCATTACCGCCCGTATTCGCCGCAGGGTGGAATTGGCGGATAACTCCGGTACTTCGGCGATGTCAGGAGGATTGGTATCGGATTCTGATACGTCCAAGTCGGGGAACTCGACAGCAACAGGGCAGGCAACATCGTCAGCCCACTCGAACGAGCAGGCAGCGACGACACACGAATCCGCAAGTCCAATGACATTCCAAAAGCGCCTCGCTATGGAGCGGCTGCGCGATGGCGACGGGCAAAGTCCACCTTGATCCCAATACTTGGAAATCGGTGACACATGCAACAACAACGCCCTGTAAATACGCCACTTCTCAATACGTTTCAACACGTTTGCATCTGGGCGTCTCCAGTTGGGTTCGGCTCTACGCTACAGTCCAGGGTTCGCAAAGCCTGTTTCCGGGCAAACCGCTGCGAAACCACACGCGAAAGGCACTCATTCGAACGTTGCAGGTCTGCCGTCTTCGTCCGTCGCGGCCAGGGAACCCACTTACGAGCCCTAACCGCGACGGACGAAGACGGCAGATCGGAACCCGGCAAACAGCGACGTTCAACAATCCCAACAAGGACGGCTGCGCCGCTGATTTGTTTTGCGAAGAGGCCATTCCGCTCGGGGCCAAATCCGGCAGACGGAGACGCACTGGAGTGCTAAAGGTCGGCGGGCGGGTGCCGGGTGCGGTTTGATTGAAATCACCTAACGGTTTCGATCACCAGCGGATACGTTGAAAGTCTAAGCAAAGTGCATTAGTCAGGGTTGGTTCGCACGATCTCGGAATTCGCCCCGGAATCGGTGTCATAATTTCCGATTTGTGGTTAAGTAAGTGTTGGAACAGCATGATTTGAGACCTGCGTGGACCCACAAACACTTCAAGCGACGCGACTTTGGACACTGGCTCAGCCGGTGGTGTCAGCCTTTGTCACGTCCGTCGTCCGGGATTTCACGGCTCGAGATGACGTGCTGCAGGAAGTGGCCGTCGCTATCATGGAATCGTTTGATCGCTACGACCCGGAGCGGTCGTTCACGGCTTGGGCATTGGGAATCGCCCAGAACCAGGTGCGGCTGTATCTGAGACGACGGCAGCGAGAAAAGCTGGTTTTCGATGATGGGTTGATCGCCACCCTCGCCTCCACATTTGAGGCGAGAACGGCGGAACGGTTGCGTCCTCTGGACTTCCTGAAGGATTGCCTCGGCGATCTTCAGGGGCGGGCGCGGGAGCTGTGTGATCTCCGCTATGGACAGGACCTCAAGCCAGCGGCGATGGCCGAGGCGGTCGGAATGACAGCGAATTCGGTGGCCAAGGCATTGCAACGGATTCGCGAACGATTGCGGGGCTGCATCGAGCAGAAGGCGGCTCTGGAGGGGAGAGGCTGATGACGCTCGAACCACAACCCCTGATTGACGGTTACCTCGACGAGACCCTGTCGTCCGAAGAGCACGTCGCATTCGCTCAATGGCTTCAGGAGGCACCGCAGCACCGACAGCGGTTTGCCGAGGCGGTATTACTGCATGACCGTTTGCGGGGCGAATTACTCGCAATGTCCGCAATGACTCCAGAGTCGCGTCCAACCCCAGGTGTGTTCCCCCTTCCGCGGCGACGGATGCGGTCGGCCACACCAATTCTCGGTGTCATCTGCACGGTTGCAGTTGTGATGGTCGTGTTGTGGAAAGGACTTGGAGAAATACCGGCAGCCGCAGCCGTTGTGGAACTGAACCGGCTCATCGCGGCCAGTTCTCATGCGAGTGATCGCACCTATCACATTTCTGTTGAGGAAGTCGCACGGCCTCGGGATCGAGGAGACAGTCCCAGACCCCGGGATTCCGGTCGCCCCCCCAAGCCACCCATGGACGATGCAGTGCTGCACGTGCGTGACGGCCATCAATTCGTACTCATTCGCACGACTCTGGACGGATTGCCTTTTGTCACGGGCAGCGATGGTCAGACGAGTTGGTCGGTGCGTCCAGACGGACCGGCGCGGGTCAGTTCGGATCTGACCCGATTCAATCGCGATCTGCCGGGGCATGAGTATGACATGCCGCTGATCAACATCGAAGAAGGGCTCGAGCGGCTGCGGGCAGCGTACGACCTGCAGTTGCTGCCAATCGAAAGTTCCGACTCGGAAATCCAGTCGGGTGATGAACCCCTGCGACTGCTCGTGGCAGTGAAAAAACGTGGCTTCCGTGGCCCACGGCGGGTCGAGATCACCTATGCCGTTCGCACTGGCCAGATTCGGCAGTTGCGTTTCGTCGACATGCCTTACGGCCCTGAACGGTTGACGTTGCGATTGACGCTGGTGGAAGAACGCAACCTCACGGCCAATTTCTTTGACCATACATCCCACCATGGTCCCGAACGCACCGTCGAATTTGAGGAGTAGCACGTGATTCGAGTGTTCCGTTTCGCCACATTGTCTGCGGTCATCGCGGGAATCGCTTGGATCGCGTGGGGCCAGGGACCGGCGAGCAGCAAGATTCGTAAGCCGCAGATGAGCGATACTGTCAAGGCCAACATATATGCCGACAACTGGTTCGTTCTCTATATCAAGTTCATTCCGCACAACGTGGTGTCGGTCGACATCCTGCCCAGCTATCCGATGACGATCGCAGTGATGGCCAAGGACAACGCCGATCCGAAGACCGGGATGGAATACGCCAACACCAACATCGGAGACGCCGGTTTCATCTTGAAATTCGGCGATGGCACGGTCACGAACGCGAAGTGGAAAGCGAAGAAGTTCTCCTGGGGGCCGATTGACCGCGACACAAAAAAACCGCGAGTCGAGAACATCCCGATCCCCGAGAACTGGCACGCCGTCGATTTTGACGACAGCGCCTGGGACCGTGCCAAGGAGTACACCGAAGAGCAAGTCGGACCGAAACAGCCGTTCTTCGAGCACGACTTCCAAGGGGCGAAGTTCATCTGGAC
Source organism: uncultured Schlesneria sp. (assembly GCA_903840265.1). Lineage (GTDB taxonomy): Bacteria > Planctomycetota > Planctomycetia > Planctomycetales > Planctomycetaceae > Schlesneria. Next base: position 6,806 of record CAIMFH010000048.1, read on the forward strand.
CGATGATATCGAACTCGACAACACCGTCATTTTCCGACATGTCGTAAGGTCGCCGCCGGATGGAAAAACACGGTCGGACTTTTCGAACCTGAACAATGTGGTGCCGGACTCGCCGCCCAAGAAACCCAAACGGTGAGTCCGTCCCATCTGCTGATGGCACACGCCAGGAGATTCCCGCTGATGAGAGTTCTGTTCGCGACCTGTCTGCTGTTGCTGCCTACCGTTGGAGTCGCAGCCGAACGGCCCAACATCGTCTTCATGCTTTCGGATGATCAAGCCTGGAACGGCCTGTCGGTGGCGATGCACCCCAACGTGGCGGGCTCGAAGGGAGACATCCACACGCCGAATCTGGAGAAACTTGCGGCCCAAGGGATGCGGTTCTCGGCGGGGTATGCGCCGGCTTCGGTCTGTTCCCCGACGCGCATCAGTTTGATGACCGGAAAGAGTCCGGCCGCGCTGCACTGGACGAAGGCCGCTCCCCCAGAAACCGGACACAAGTTAATTGAGCCCCGAAACATCCGAAGCATCCCGGCAAACGAAACGACAATTGGCGACGTCCTGCGCAAGGCGGGTTACGCGACGGCTCATTACGGCAAGTGGCACATCAGCGGCGGCGGCCCGGAAAAGCATGGCTTTGACGAATCGGATGGCGACACCGGGAATGAGAACGCCTATCAGTTTAAAGACCCAAACCCCGTGGACATCTTCGGCATGGCCGATCGCGCGGCCGCGTTCATGGAGAAGAGTTCCAAGGCCACGAAGCCGTTCTTCATCCAACTTTCCTGGAACGCATTGCACGCCTCGGAGAATGCCAACCAGGCCACGCTCGCCAAGTACGAACGGCAACTCAATGGCGAGAACCGCAAACGCATCACAACAGCGGCGATCACGGAAGACCTCGATACCGGAGTGGGCCGAGTCATGGATGCCATTGAGCGACTCGGCCTGACCGGCACAACCTATGTAATCTACATGGCCGACAACGGTGCGGGCGGAGGCAAGAAAGTCTTGGCTGGTGGTAAGGGTGGCGTCTGGGAAGGGGGGATTCGAGTTCCCTTCATCGTGCGCGGCCCAGGTGTGAGGCCGAATTCCTGGTGTCACACACGAGTCGTCGGCTACGACCTCTTTCCCACCTTCTGCGAGTGGGCGGCGATTGCTCCCGGCACGTTGCCCAAGGGAATCGAAGGAAGCAGCATCGCCTCGTTGCTGAAGAACGATGGGCGAGGAGACGTAAAGCGTCCATGTGAGGAACTCGTTTTTCACTTTCCGCACTATCAGGGTGACACGCCGCACTCGGCGATCTTCCTGGGCGAACTGAAGCTATTGCACTTCTACGAGGACAATCATGACGAGTTGTATGATCTCTCGAAGGACATCGGCGAACGCAATGACCTCGCGGCGCAACGCCCCGCCGAGACGAAGAAGCTCCGTGAGCGTCTCGACAAATACCTTGCCGCCGTCGATGCGCAGTTCCCGACGCCGAACCCCAACTTCGACCCAAATCAGCCAGTTGAACCGAAAAAACGTGGTGGGAAGAACAAGCCAGGGAAACCCGCAACGAATTGAGAAGCCTGCTTCGGGGCGATTCCCAGGAATGTTTCAGGAGACTGACATGCGTGTTCCCTTGAAAGCCGGACTAATGATGTTTGCCATCGAGTTTACGACCTCGATCGCGCAGGCCCATCCCGGCCATTCGCATCGCAAAACGTCACCACCCTCTGCCAATCAGCAGTCAGTCGCCTCAGAAAGAACCTGGATGGCGTCGACCGGCGCTTTTCGTGAACAGGGATCGTTCGTCATGGCGCGGGACGGCTTGGTCCAGATCCGCCGGGACGACGACTCGTTGGTCTCGCTCCCCATCGCGTTGCTGCGGAGCGATGATCAAAGTTGGATTGAGCGGCGAATGTCCGAAATCCGGCGTCTCGCGGAGACGAACGGACTTGTTCGGGCGAAATCAGAAATCAATCTGCGACTCGACTTACCCATGCGTCTCCCACAGCCAGCCGAAGGTTTTGGATTCGTTCCAATCGTCTCCGACGAGTTCCTGCTTCTACAGGGCGGCCGCCGAAATGAAGTTCCGCCAGGCGAGTTGCTCCTCGCACAATTGGGAAATCGAAAGCCGGGGACGAGCGTGGCACGCGAGCAGGTTCCTGAGATCGCCAAGGCCTTTGAGGCGTTCGTCAAGCTCAAGGCGATTCAGACCCGTTG
>CAIMFH010000049.1 GCA_903840265.1 uncultured Schlesneria sp.
AGCACTTCAACGACGAGCCTACGGGTACCGAAACTACGAACATCTCAAGCAACGAATCCTCACCATGCATCACACCAAATTCACCATCATCGGTTAATCAAACTCGAAATTACTACCCCCCCAAATAGTCCGATGAACCAGTATTCAGATGGCATTGGTCGTAGTCGTCGATGATGACCGCAGCATTCGGCATATGGTAAGCCAATCGCTCGAGAAAATTCATCTTCGCGTCGAGACCGCAGCAACTGCCGACGAAGGGTTGCAACTCGTCGGGCGGACACAGCCTGATGTTGTCTTGCTGGATATCATGATGCCAGGGCGTTCTGGCTTGGACGTATTACGCGATATCCAAGCGATCGATCGACGTTTGCCCGTGATCTTCATCACGGCAGACAGTGGCACCAGCACCGCGATCGAAGCCATGCAGTTGGGAGCATACGACTATGTCTCTAAGCCGCTGGATCTGCCGTCGCTGAATCGACTCGTACAAGCCGCCGTCGATGCACGTCGGTTGATGAGCACGCCGGTAGCGTTGGCGGCGGATCCGGTCTCTGACCAAGCCGGCAAAGTGTTTGTTGGCCGCAGCCCGCAGATTCTGGATGTTCTGAAGGCGATCGGTCGCGTGGCCGCCCAAGACGTTCCCGTCCTGATTCGTGGCGAAAGTGGTACTGGTAAAGAACTGGCAGCACAGGCCATCTATCAGCATAGTCATCGTCGTGATCGACCGTTTATGGCGATTAACTGCGCGGCACTTCCCGATACACTGCTGGAAAGCGAACTGTTCGGACACGAAAAAGGGGCATTCACCGGTGCGGATCGTCGCCGGATCGGCAAGTTCGAGCAATGCCACGGGGGAACCATCTTCCTGGACGAAGTGGGCGACATGGCCCCTGTCGTTCAAGGCAAAGTGCTGCGATTGTTGCAAGATCAACGCTTTGAACGCGTCGGTGGAAACGAAACGATTGGCACCGATGTCCGCGTCATCGCCGCCACGAATCGCCCTCTCGAAGAGATGGTGGAGTCGAAGACCTTTCGCGCGGACTTGCTGTATCGCCTGAACGGGGTCACCATTTTTATCCCCCCACTGCGCGATCGACGTGAGGACATTCAGCCGCTGCTGAAACACTTCCTGATGCGATCACAACAAGCACTTAGCAAGCTTCATATCGAAGGGTTGTCGCCGCAAAGCCTCGAACTGCTGACCAACTATTCCTGGCCCGGGAATATTCGTGAAATGTACAGCGTCGTTCAACAAGCGGTGTTGAATGCAATCGGTCCGATCATTATTCCTGAGTTTCTGCCGCGTCAAATCACGGACGCTCATCCCGTTACCGCTGCGCCAGTTCCAGTGATGAAGGAAGAGCCTTCCGACACGATTGAAACGCATACGCTGCCGACTTCTCAAAACAGTTCGTTGGATGATCTGAGTGCGTTTATCGATAGCGAATTGCGTTCGAAGACGACGGATCTGTATGCGGCGGTCGTTGATCGAGTTGAGCGATATTTGATCACACGAGTGCTGCAAGAAACGAACGGCAACCAAAGCCGTACCGCCGAAATTCTCGGTGTCACTCGCGCGACAATTCGTGACCGCATCGCCACGTTTAACATCTCGATGGAACACAAAGTGCGGATGGATAACGGGGCCGAAAACTGATCCGCCGTTCCCGAAATCGACGTGTTTGCGTCAAAAAGTGAGGGCGCATGAATCCTGCAGTTCCCGTTACAAATCCTGCCGTCGCATTGCAGCGTTTAGGCAATGATCAAAGTCTATTGACTGCGTTGACAGCGTATTTTCTGGAAGATGCCCCAGGACTGATGGGGCAACTTCGCGCCGCCAACGAAAGTGGTTCAATTGAAGAGGTCGTCCAAACGGCTCATGGACTGAAGGGACTGGCAGCCACTTTCGAGGCGATTCCCTTCGTCCAAATCGCAGCCGACATCGAAGCACACGCGAAAGCAGGCGATCGTACGGCGATAAGTAGTTTACTGCCGCCGCTGCAACGCGAGTTCGAGCGGTTGGTCGCCGTACTCGAAGCCTCGACAAAGTCGGCTACTCCAACCTCCTGAGTCGCCGTCAGTACAGCGCGGCGAGGTGCCACGCTGGATAAAAGAGTCACATCAAGGTCAGCGGCTATGATCTGATGTTGCTTTTGTCAGACACCTGTCGAAGCGCCGCTACCGATCCAGCGATCCGACTGCAGCACGGACTGTAGCGCACTGAATTCGACTGGTTTCACGAAATGCATGTCAAATCCCGCCTGTCGGGACCGCGATTCATCCATCGGTTGCCCGTACCCACTGATCGCGATGAGTAGAGCATTGCGGGTGGCATCGTCCCCGCGCAGTCGCTCTGCAACCGCATAGCCGTCCAGACCAGGCAGTCCGATATCAAGCATGATGATCGCCGGCTTAAATGCCTTCGCAACAGTCACTGCGGACAACCCATCGTATGCCACTTGAACGGGATGGCCGTTCAATCGCACTAAAGTTGCGAGCGTATCGGCCGCGTCGGAATTGTCATCGACAATGAGGATCTTGGGCCGCTGGTGATCCTCTTGCTCCCGTACAAAACCGGCAGCGGGCTCTACGACGATCTCAGGATTGGCACAAGTTGGAAGCATGACGATGAAGCAGGCCCCGCGCCCTGAACCGTCGCTTTCAGCCACGACGCTACCACCGTGCATCTCGACCAGTCTCTGGACGAGTGTGAGTCCGATTCCTAGGCCTCCCGACGATCGATCCAATGTTCGTTCGACTTGCGTGAAAAGTTCAAACACCGACCGCAGCATGTCTCGGGGAATTCCAATTCCGTTATCGCGAATAGCAATCTGAACATTTGGACCCTCGTCGCGCACCGCCAATTGAATCCGACCGCCGTTGTCTGTGTATTTGGCGGCGTTGTTCAATAGATTCGTAACAACTTGTGTCAACCTGGTCTGGTCGCCTTCGATCCAGATCGGATTCGGAGGAATCAGGATTGCCAACTCATGATTGCGACTGTCGATCAGTGGTTGACTCGCTTCGATCGCGTGGGTCACGACTCGCGTAATGTCCATCACCTGACGCTTCAATCGAATCTTGCCACTGGTGATCCGGGAAACATCCAATAGATCGTCAATCAGTCGCACCATCTGATTGACTTGCCGCTCGATGACCTCGGTAGTCCATTTCATGTCGGCATCGTCGTCGCTCGTATTCAACTTCAGCAGTTGGGCCGCATTGCAGATGGGAGCCAACGGGTTGCGCAATTCATGAGCCAGCATCGACAGAAAATCGATCTTCTGGCGGTCCGCCCGCAGTAGTTCTTCGTGCAGCAGGGCGTTGTCCAAGGCGATCGCCCCGCGAGAAGCCAGTGCCGCCACCATCGAGGCATCTGCATCAAACGGGGTATCACGTCCCAGCGTTAAGACTGCGAACGTGCGATTGCGTGCCAACAGTGGAATAGAGACATAGTATTCAACCCATTCTTCGCTATCGCCGGGGATACGTTCTTCAGCGCGAGTACCCGTTTCAAAGGCATTGCGAACCACTTGCTGAACCGCAGCGGGAAGAACATCGAGATTGGGGAGTTCACTGAATTGGGACTGTCCATTCACATCCAAATTGACTGCAAAGTTTCGCTCGGCTGCGGAGACTGACGGTGCGACCGCCAACAAGCTGGATTTAGCCAGGAAAGGAACGGGTAGCTGGACAAGATCGCGAGCCGTCGCGTGGAAACTTAATGAACGACCAAGGATCGCCCCCGCATCCGATAGAAATGTAAGGCGTCGGTTCGCCGCTTCCGATGCAACGTGAAGCGCTCGTTCTTCCGCGCGCTGAGCCACCTGCTGCCGCATCTTGAACAGTTCGACGAAGACACGCACCTTGGCACGAAGGATCTCGGGAACAACTGGCGTCGGCAGATAGTCAACTGCACCGCTGGCATAACCCTCGGCAGTCCGCACTTCATCGGTGAAAGCGGTCAGAAAAATGATGGGAGTCATCGACGATCGGCGATGGCCACGAATCAGTTTGGCAGTCTCAAACCCATCCATCCCCGGCATATTGACATCAAGCAGAATAACCGCGAACTGCTTCTGCAGAACCTGCTTCAAGGCGTTAGCTCCTGAATTCACCAGGACCAGGTTCTCGCCCAGCTTCGACAAAACGGTTTCATAGGCCAGCAACTTCTCGGACAAATCGTCCACCACCAGGATATTTGCCGTATCCGGCTTTGGATCCGTTTCCAGTGCTGAACGAAATTCAGGCATGACATCCTCAAGCGAACAAATTGCCGACCATCACGTAGACCAGAGTTTTCATTGGCCTGAACCGCTTCCAAGGCGCGACCGTCACAACATCTTACCGGACTGATCAGCACGCCACTATCGATGCAACCATGCACGCAGCGCAGATAACATTTGAGCAACGTCCACCGGTTTAGAAAGATAGTCCCAAGCCCCCGCTTCGATGCACTTCTCGCGATCGCCCTTCATGGCTTTGGCTGTCACGGCGATGATCGGAAGATTCTTAAGACGAGGAACCTTCCGGATCTCACGCATGGTCTCCATACCATCCATCTCGGGCATCATGATGTCCATCAGGACAATGTCCATCTCGTCATCTGTCTGCAACATCGAAATCGCGTCACGCCCGTTATCGGCCGACTTGACGACCATATCGTGTTCTTCCAGAACTGTCGACAACGCAAAAATGTTTCGCATATCGTCGTCGACGATGAGAACCTTTTTGCCTCGCAGCCCTCGGTCAGAACAATAGAGGTCATGGAGCATTTGCTGCTGATCCTTCGGCAGCTTGGCAACATTATCATGCAGATAGAATGCGGTCAGATCGCGCAGCCGATCTCGAGAGTGGGCCTGCCGAATCGTGCAACTTGTGGCACGAGAACTGATGGCATCAAGCTGCTGAGGTTGCTCGGCATAGATAATGACAGGTAGACGGCGGCTCATGCCGTCTTGTGGTTCGTCTTCCAAACGAAAGCGTTCCCAAAGTTCCGCGCTGCTATTCGAAGTGACCAGACAATCGATGTCCTGGTTCTGCATGACCTCGTCAATGGAACCGGTATCGTTCGCAACCTGAACGTGAACATTGTCCGAACTGACCGCTTCGATCAACTTCGCTTGCTTTACTGCATCAGGTTCAATTAACAGCAGCGTCCGTAATTTCCGGTTAACGTAGTCGCCAACGGTGGTGAGCAGCCGCTCCAGAACTTGAGCGTTTTGCAGCGGCTTCGCGAGAAACAGGAAGGCGCCGGAGTTCAAAGCCCGATCGCGAGACTCATCAGTCGACACCACACACACCGGGATATGACGCGTTGCCAGGTCGTTTTTGAGGCGATCGAGCACTCGCCAGCCATCAATATCCGGAAGGTTGAGGTCCAGCGTAATGGCATGCGGCTTATATTCGCGGGTCAACGTCAACGCGTCGGCACCCATTGAGGTCACCAACCCTTTGAACCCGATTTCGCGCGCCGCTTCCAGGATGAATCGCGAGAAAGCCAGGTCGTTTTCCACGATCAATAAGATTCGATCGCCAGGGCGAAGCTCATTTCGATCATCACCAACCTCATTCGGCACTTCTTCGATCTGCCGCTCGACCGGCCAGCTTTGTGGCCGCTCACCGGTCACGGCACCATCATTGCCAACGGGCTTCTGACCAATTCGATATGGGAATTCGGGCAGAGCCGGTAGATGGTGAACAGGTGGTTCCACAGTCGTGTCCACTGTCCCTTGCCGCCGTTGCAGTCGCGGTGCCGAGTAGTTGGTCGGAAGGTAAAGAATGAAGTTGCTTCCCTGGCCAGGAATAGAGGTCAGGCGAATTTCACCCCCCAGCAGTCGCGAGAGCTCGCGACTGATCGCCAGTCCCAGGCCGGTTCCACCATACTTGCGGCTGGTCGAACCATCCGCCTGCTGGAAGGCCTCGAAGATGATCTGTTGCTTGTCGAGAGGGATCCCAATGCCTGAATCGGACACCGAGAAGGCCACCACTTCGGTCGCTCGATTCAAGCTGTCATTGTCGAGGTTCCAGCCAGTTTCGACGAGATCGACAGACAGCGTCACATGTCCTTGATTCGTGAACTTGAACGCATTCGACAACAGATTCTTGATGATCTGCTGCAACCGCTTCGCATCCGTATACAACGTCACAGGCAATGCTTGTCCAAAGAGAATGTGGTACCCAACACTCTTGTTCTCGGCGACGTGACGGAAGGTGCGCTCGACATAACCTTGTAGGTCGTCGAACCGCAACTCGCTGGCGTCGACGACGACCGTTCCTGATTCAATCTTCGACAAGTCGAGAATATCGTTAATCAACATCAACAGTTCATTGCCTGACGAATGAATCGTTTTCGCGAATTCCGTTTGCCGCGATGTCAGGTTCCCTTCTGGATTCGAGCTCAGCTGATCGGACAGAATCAACAAACTGTTGAGCGGCGTTCGTAACTCGTGCGACATGTTCGCCAGAAACTCGGATTTGTATTTCGATGTCAGCGAGAGTTGTTTCGCTTTGTCTTCCAGTTCCTGTCGAGCCTGTTCCACTTCGCTGTTCTTGCGTTCCACTTCCTCGTTCTGCTGCGCGAGCAAGCGGGCCTTTTCCTGCAATTCCTGGTTGGTCTGCTGCAACTGCTCCTGTCGAGTTTGAAGCTGTTGAGCCAGCGATTGGGACTGCTGCAATAATCCTTCGGTTCGCATATTCGCTTCGATCGTATTCAACACGATCCCGATCGATTCGGTGAGTTGCTCGAGCAGAGCGTGGTGCGTCGGATTGAAGCCTTCGAACGAGGCCAACTCCAATGCTCCCTTCACTTGCCCTTCGAAGATCAACGGCAGCACCATTACGCTGCGCGGCGGTGCCTCGCCGAGTCCCGATGACACGCGAAGATAGGTATTGGGCGGATTGTCGAGAATGATCTTGCGTCGTTCGAGCACGCATTGGCCGAGAATTCCCTGCCCCAAGGCGACTCGCTTCCCCAGAGTTTCCTGACCGTCCGAAGCGTAGCTTCCCAACAGAGTCAGCCACGATTCCCCCTCGTCACTCTGATCGAGCACGTAGAACTCTGCCTGCAACGCCGAAACCACCGGGCACAGTTCCGACAGCACCATGCGGCCGACGTTTGTCAGGTCTCGTTGTCCCTGCAACATGCGGCTGAACTTGGCGAGGTTGGTCTTCAACCAGTCCTGCTCATTATTCTTTAGCGTCGTATCTTTCAGGTTACGAATCATTTCATTGATCGTATCTTTCAGAGCGGCCATTTCGCCCTGAGCATCCAGCGCGATCGAGCGTGTCAAGTCGCCCTTCGTCACGGCGGTCGCCACTTCAGCGATGGCGCGTACCTGACGAGTCAGATTATCCGCCAACTGATTGACGTTTTCAGTCAGCGCTTTCCAGGTTCCTGCTGCCCCGGGGACCTTCGCTTGCCCACCCAGTTGGCCTTCGACACCCACTTCGCGAGCCACCGTGGTGACCTGGTCGGCAAATGTCGCCAGCGTATCGATCATGTTGTTGATCGTATCGGCGAGTTCGGCGATTTCGCCCTTGGCTTCCAACGTCAGCTTGCGCTTCAACTCGCCGTTCGCCACCGATGTCACGACTTTCGCGATCCCGCGCACCTGGTCGGTCAGGTTCGCAGCCATCATGTTCACGCTGTCGGTCAAGTCTTTCCAGGTGCCTGAAACCCCTTCGACCTGAGCCTGACCACCCAGCTTTCCTTCCGTACCGACTTCACGAGCCACACGCGTCACTTCAGCAGCGAAAGATCGCAACTGGTCCACCATCGTATTAATGGTGTCTTTCAGTTCAAGGATTTCCCCCTTCACATCCACCGTGATCTTCTTCGACAAGTCGCCGTTCGCCACAGCGGTCGTCACGTCGGCGATATTTCGCACCTGGCTCGTCAGGTTCGACGCCATCGAGTTCACGGAGTCGGTCAAGTCTTTCCACGTACCGGCCACCCCTTGCACATCGGCCTGGCCACCCAGCTTTCCTTCCGTACCTACTTCGCGAGCCACACGAGTCACTTCCGCCGCGAACGAGCCCAACTGGTCCACCATCACATTGATCGTGTTCTTCAACTCAAGGATTTCGCCCTTCACATCCACCGTGATCTTGCGCGACAAGTCACCGGCCGCCACTGCTTTCGTCACGTCGGCAATGTTTCGCACTTGACCGGTCAGATTACCGGCCATCGTATTCACAGAGTCCGTCAAGTCTTTCCATGTCCCGGCCACGTCGCGCACATCGGCCTGGCCACCTAGCTTTCCTTCGGAACCGACCTCACGAGCCACGCGAGTCACTTCCGCCGCAAACGAACGAAGCTGATCCACCATCGTGTTGATCGTGTTCTTCAGCTCGAGGATTTCCCCCTTCACATCCACCGTGATCTTTTTCGACAAGTCGCCGGCCGCCACAGCCTTTGTCACGTCGGCGATGTTTCGCACCTGACTGGTTAGATTGGACGCCATGAAGTTCACAGAGTCCGTCAAGTCCTTCCACGTTCCGGCGACACCCTTCACGTTGGCCTGGCCACCCAGTTTTCCGTCGGTCCCCACTTCACGGGCCACACGCGTCACTTCCGATGCAAATGACCCCAGTTGATCCACCATTGTGTTAATGGTGTCTTTCAACTCGAGAATTTCGCCGCGCACGTCCACCGTGATCTTCTTCGACAAGTCGCCGTTTGCCACGGCGGTCGTCACTTCGGCGATGTTGCGCACCTGACTGGTCAGGTTCGACGCCATCGAGTTCACATTGTCGGTCAAGTCCTTCCATGTACCGGCCACTCCTGGTACGTCGGCCTGACCGCCCAGCTTTCCTTCGGTTCCCACCTCGCGAGCCACGCGGGTCACTTCGGCACCGAACGACCGCAACTGGTCCACCATCGTATTGATGGTGTTTTTCAGTTCCAGGATTTCGCCGCGCACGTCCACCGTGATCTTCTTCGACAAGTCACCGGCAGCCACAGCCTTGGTCACGTCGGCAATGTTGCGCACCTGACCGGTCAAGTTACCGGCCATCATGTTCACGCTATCGGTCAAGTCCTTCCAAGTCCCAGCCACGTCGCGTACGTCGGCCTGGCCACCCAGCTTCCCTTCGGAACCGACTTCACGGGCCACACGAGTCACTTCGGACGCGAACGAGGACAACTGATCTACCATCGTATTAATGGTATTCTTCAGTTCCAGAATTTCGCCGCGCACGTCGACAGTGATCTTCTTCGACAAGTCACCGTTCGCCACGGCGGTCGTCACATCGGCAATGTTACGCACCTGACTCGTCAGGTTCGATGCCATGAAGTTCACCGAGTCCGTCAGGTCTTTCCACGTTCCACCGACACCCTTCACATCCGCCTGACCGCCCAGCTTTCCTTCCGAGCCCACTTCACGAGCCACACGCGTCACTTCGGCGGCAAACGATCGCAGCTGATCCACCATCGTATTGATGGTGTCTTTCAACTCGAGAATTTCGCCTTTCACGTCCACCGTGATCTTCTTCGACAAGTCTCCGTTCGCCACAGCGGTCGTCACGTCGGCGATGTTACGGACCTGACTGGTCAGGTTCGACGCCATGAAGTTCACCGAGTCTGTCAGGTCTTTCCACGTCCCGGCGACACCCTTCACATCAGCTTGACCACCCAGCTTCCCTTCGGTTCCGACTTCACGGGCCACGCGAGTTACTTCCGCCGCGAACGATGACAACTGATCCACCATCGTATTAATGGTGTTCTTCAGTTCCAGGATTTCCCCCTTCACGTCCACGGTGATCTTGCGCGAGAGGTCACCATTCGCCACGGCCGTGGTCACTGCGGCAATGTTTCGCACTTGGCCGGTCAGGTTACCCGCCATCGAATTCACAGAGTCGGTCAAATCCTTCCACGTCCCGGAAACACCTTCCACCTTGGCCTGACCACCCAGTTTCCCTTCGGAACCCACTTCACGAGCCACGCGAGTCACTTCGGACGCGAACGAACGAAGCTGATCCACCATCGTGTTGATGGTCGCCTTCAGTTCCAGGAATTCTCCCTTCACGTCGACGGTGATCTTCTTGGAAAGGTCGCCATTGGCCACGGCGGTTGTCACATCGGCGATGTTTCGCACTTGGCCAGTCAAGTTACCGGCCATTGAGTTCACCGAATCAGTGAGCTCTCGCCAGATCCCGGCGACACCTTTTACAGCGGCCTGACCGCCCAACTTGCCTTCTGTTCCCACTTCGCGGGCCACGCGGGTCGCCGCCGGCGAATCCCCGCAAGTGAAGAAAGAGGTCATCCCCACGCAAGCTGCCAAGCCAAAAGAGGAACCTAAGAAGGCGGAACGGTCGACTTCAGATCGTGATGAGAAGAAACCCTCCAGCCAGCAGTCCGCCG